>CAJGBY010000042.1 GCA_904501735.1 uncultured Muribaculaceae bacterium | reverse complement strand
TGCATACACATCTTCTTGTGGGAAGATAAAGAAGCGACCACGATCTTGCAATTTATCGATTGCATAAGCAAATGCAGTACCTGCTTCCATTGCAATAAGCGAACCATTAGTACGACGCACGATTTCGCCCTTCCAAGGTTGGTATTCAAGGAAACGGTGCGACATAATAGCCTCACCAGCCGAGCCGGTCAACACATTAGTACGCAAACCTATGATACCACGCGATGGGATATTAAACTCAAGATTGATACGGTCGTTTTGAGTTTCCATGCTCACCATTTCGCCACGACGACGAGTCACCATATCGATAATCTTGCTTGAATATTCTTCAGGAACATTAATTGACAATGCTTCCACTGGCTCGCACTTCACGCCATCGATTTCCTTGATGATTACTTGTGGTTGTCCCACTTGCAATTCATAACCTTCACGACGCATAGTTTCGATAAGCACCGACAAGTGAAGCACACCACGACCAAACACAGTCCAAGAGTCGTCGGTTGCACCACGTTCCACGCGAAGTGCCAAGTTCTTATCAAGTTCCTTTGCCAAGCGATCGGCAATGTGACGCGATGTTACAAATTTACCGTCTTTACCGAAGAATGGAGAGTCATTGATAGTAAATGTCATCGACATTGTAGGTTCATCGATAGCAATGCGTGGCAATGCTTCAGGATTCTTGAAATCGGCAATAGTATCACCAATTTCAAAACCTTCGATACCCACAAGAGCGCAAATATCGCCCGATGCCACACTTTCCACCTTCTTGCGGCCCATGCCTTCAAATGTATGAAGCTCCTTAATGCGTTGACGCACCACTGTGCCATCTTTCTTGCACAATGCCACTTCCATATTTTCCTTGATTACACCACGATGTACACGACCGATAGCAATACGGCCCACATACGATGAATAGTCAAGCGATGTGATAAGCATTTGCGCATCACCTTCTATTACTTTAGGTGCTGGGATGTGCTCAATGATAGCATCAAGAAGTTGATAAATATTCTCAGTTGGCTTTTGCCAGTCTGTACTCATCCAATTTTGCTTTGCCGAGCCATAGATAGTTTGGAAATCAAGCTGATCTTCGGTTGCATTCAAGTTGAACATCAAGTCGAACACCATTTCTTGCACTTCGTCAGGGCGGCAGTTAGGCTTATCCACCTTATTCACCACAACGATAGGCTTCAATCCTATTTGCAACGCCTTTTCAAGCACAAAACGAGTTTGAGGCATTGGACCTTCAAATGCGTCAACAAGCAACAAACAGCCATCGGCCATATTAAGTACACGCTCCACTTCACCACCAAAGTCGCTGTGACCTGGAGTGTCAATAATATTTATCTTATAGCCATTATAATCTATTGATACATTCTTCGATAGAATTGTAATTCCTCGCTCGCGTTCCAAGTCATTGTTGTCAAGAACTAATTCTCCCGAATTTTGATTCTCGCGGAACAGATTCCCAGCAAGGAGCATCTTATCGACCAAAGTAGTTTTTCCGTGGTCTACGTGCGCTATTATCGCAATATTTCTAATCTTTTGCATATTATACCTATTTCGACTACAAAGTTAGCTCATTTCATCAAAAAACGCCACATATAACGACATTTTTTTATCCCCTATTTTTCTCTCAACACCATTATTTATCACTCACAGCCTCTCTATCGCTATAGTTTCATATAATTTATCACACTCTCTCATGACACGACTCACAAAATACATAACAAGCAATAATTTGAACATCAGAGAAATAATTTCGCTAAAAAGATGTTTTACATCATATTTTTTACAACAAGATGATGCTTATTTCAAAAAAAATACCTATCTTTGCACCGCAATTTTTATTAACAATATAAAATATTTTAAGTAATGTACTTGGATTCTGAAAAAAAGAAAGAAATCTTTGGAACTTACGGAGCAAGCAATACTGATACTGGCTCTCCAGAAGCTCAGATAGCATTATTCTCTATCCGTATTTCCCACTTGACTGAACACCTAAAGTCAAACCACAAAGATTAT
>CAJGBY010000041.1 GCA_904501735.1 uncultured Muribaculaceae bacterium | reverse complement strand
TGTGCGTTATCCAGCTCCTACAGATTTGCGTAGAGGGGATAGATATGCAACTCCTATTTTGCTTGATAATGGATATTTGCTTGATTGTTATGGTATAACTCAAAATGTTGTGTTTCTGGATTATACGTTTGAGCAATATGCCAATTTATCACAAGCGCCTGCTCTTGATGAGATGATGATGCATATTATTGATAAAAATCCCCTTGTTGAGTTGTGGAATTGTGGTAAATCTTCTCAATATAAGACATTAGAAGATATAAATGCTATAGTACAATCGAATTTTCGTGATTGCCTGAAATTGAATAAGTAGCAATAATTTGTATAAAAACTAATCAGGGCTTACTATTTAGTAAGCCCTGATTAGTTTTTATTATTTATTTTATCGGATTGGAATGTATTGTACGAAAGCTTCGATTGCTTCGTAGGCAGCAAGACCAAGTTGGCAATAGAGATCGGCAGTTGCTTTGTTGCGGTCTTCTGAACGTTGCCAGAAGAGGCGTTCGTCACCACCCATGAATGGTGCTCCTTCCATTTGTGATTGGTGTTTGAGTATAGCATTGCGTTTTGCTCGTAGTTCTTCTGGAGAGAGAGGTACAGCCATTTCGATGTGGTCGATTTCCCATTCCATCCATGCTCCGCGATACATCCAAATGCGACACTCTTTCATCCATTCTTCATCTTTTATTTCGTCAATAGCTGCAAGAACCGCATCAAGACATACTTTGTGAGTGCCGTGTGGGTCGGCAAGGTCGCCTGCAGCATATATTTGATGAGGTTTTATTTCTTCAATTAAAGATTTTACGATGTCAATGTCAGTTTGTTCGAGATCACCTTTTTTTATTGTGCCAGTTTCGTAGAATGGGAGGTTAAGAAAGTGTACGTTTTTAGAGCGTATTCCCATGAAACGACAAGCAGCTTTGGCTTCGCCACGACGGAGAAGACCTTTTAGCATGCGAACATCATAAGTGTCTATATCGTTTTCTCCTTTTTGTTCTAATAAGAATTTGCGTATTTCGTTATATTTGGTATAAATTTTTTTATTTTCTGGGTCGAACATGTCGGTGAAACCTTTAACAAAAGCAATGAAACGGATGATTTCGTCATCGCCTACAGCGATGTTTCCTGATGTTTCGTAGCACACGTGTACGTCGTGACCTTGGTCAACAAGGCGTTTGAGAGTGCCGCCCATTGAAATTACATCATCGTCAGGATGGGGAGAGAATACGATTACACGTTTGGGAAATGGATATGCTCGTTCTGGGCGATTAGAGTCATCTGCATTTGGTTTGCCTCCAGGCCATCCAGTGATGGTGTGTTGTAAATCGTTGAATATTTTTATATTTACGTTGTATGCAGAACCATAAAGAGCGACTAATTCACTTAGGCCATTTTCGTTATAGTCTTTATTAGTGAGTTTAAGAATTGGTTTGCCAGTTTTTTGGCATAGCCATACGATAGCGCGACGTGTAAGTTTGTCGTTCCATTCGCATGATGTTACGAGCCAAGGAGATGATATGCGAGTGAGTGCACTTGCGGAGTTGATGTCTAGGAATATAGTTGTGTTTGTATGCATTTGAAGGAATGATGCAGGATATAGGTCTGTTATATTTCCTTCAATGATATTTTTGATTGTAGAAGCTTTATGTTCGCCGAAAGCAAGAAGTGCGATGCGTTTGGCTTTTAGTATGGTGTTTATGCCCATAGTGATTGCTCCTGCAGGAACTTTATCAATTGAACCGAAAAAATGGACCGCTTCTTTGCGTGAATTGGGATCGAGTAAGATTAGGCGGGTTTGTGAAGATGCTTGTGAGCCTGGTTCGTTGAATCCGATATTACCAACGCCACCGATACCTAGCACTTGATAGTCGATACCTCCACATTCTTCAATTTGACGTTCGTAATCAGCACAGTGTTGTGCAATTTCTGATTGGTTTAGTGTTGGGTCAATAGAGTGGATATTTTCTGGTAGTATATCTATTTTGTCGAGAAGATTTGTTTTGATTTGGTTCATGCAACTTTGAGCAAAGTTGATATCAAGAGGGTAGTATTCGAAGAGGTTGAAAACTATAACGTTTTTGAAACTTAATTTTTCTTCATTGTGTATTCTAACTAACTCTCTAAAAACTTCTATAGGAGAACGTCCACTTGTAAGGCATAATGTGCAAGGACGGTTTTCTATCTGACGCTGGCGGATTAAGTCGGCTATTTC
>CAJGBY010000040.1 GCA_904501735.1 uncultured Muribaculaceae bacterium | reverse complement strand
TTTAATTTTGCCATTGATTTCAAAGTTTTGGGTTGTTGACCACCGGCCAGGGTAGGTAACGCAAAACTACAAAAAAGCCCCTGAAAAACGTCTGCTTTTCAGGGGTCATTTTTATTTCGTATAAAAAGGTCAACACTATTTCGCCCGACGGGGTCAGCACAACTTGCCCTCGGAGGTCAAACGCAAGCGGCTTTTCCAACAGTATCCCATGAAAGATTTGAGAACCGAGCAACATCCTTGATTGTCCCTATGCGAGACAAATCCACAACATATCTGGCAAACTTATTGGTGTAACAGCGTTTGCCAGTCACGAAGTGAATCTTCTCCTGGCGAACACGGCCACATTCCTTACACTCAAGTCGTTGGACCTTAATCCGTAATATAGTCTCTCTATGACCGACAGGAACACATCGTATGTCGCGGAAAATGTAACCAGAACGGATAACATGCCGGCTATTGCATTCAGGGCAACGTAATTTATCCTTGCGGGTTTGGACATAATGAATATTTTGATTACCTTTGAACTCAGTTTTAGTGCATTCGTGATGGCGTACGCCGAAAGCATGATACAGATAGCTGGGATTCATAACACGATACTTTAGTTTAGACAACCAAAGATAGTGAGATATCTTAGCTATCTTCTTTTATGACAAATCATTAGTGTCCCATAAAAATTAGGGACGAGTTAAACATTAAATAAATTAGGCTCATTAAAGCCGAATCGGTCTTTGTCATATTGAAATTTAGTTTTGTCAAAGAGATCTTTCAAGTGAGTTTTGTCAGTCAGCGAAATGCTCAAAATCTGCAAGATTTCATAAATACTCCTGTCGAGTTGCATATCGTGTTTGACGATTGAAACAAGCAGGTAAGTACTGATGGCAATATAGATTTGTATCCTCACTGCGTTCTCCGTAGTACCCCAAAACTTCTTAATCTTGAGGTGCTGCTTGAGCCACTTGAAGAACAGTTCTATCTGCCAGCGATTCTTGTAGAGTTCGGCAACAACAAGTGAAGAAATTTGAGTTGCATTCGTAAGAAATACGAACTCCCTATCCTGCTCCTCATCATAGTAACGTACCAACCTTAATCGCTTTGGATAGTCGTTTGAAGACTTGTAAGTAGTAAGTTCAATCGTACAATCCGAAAGTACATTTTTAGGTAGTCGGCGTTTCCATTTGATGGTTTTGCATTGTAGATTCTTCTTTGCTCGGACTACGAAATAGGCTCCTATTTGATTTATGCTTAACAATTGTGAGAACTTATTGTAGGCACGGTCAAATATGTAGTAAGAGCCTGTTTCATAAGGTATTTCTTTCATTGCCTTTGAGTCGTGTGTTGATGCTTCGGTGATGTGAAAGAAGGTTGGTATCTGTGTTTCTACATCATATAAAGTGTGTACTTTCAATCCACCTTTCTTCTTTCAAAACTTCGCCCACCAGAAGACAGATAAACAAAGGTCAATGGTTGTGGAGTCGAAGGCATAGACATTACCTCCAAGTTCAAAGATGTCATTATAGCACCTCTTTCTTGCCTCTCCAACGAGGTAGAAGGCGAACTCCTCAAATATGCGATAGTCTCTATCTTGATTTGCACGAGCGAGTGATGATTTCGATATGTTCTTACCCATCCCCAAGTGGTAACATTTGGTGCGATGGGCGTCAAGAGCGACTATCAAATCACGCAGACTCTCGCGATTGGCAAGCTGTCCGAACATCATTGCAAGAAACTGATTCCAGCAAGTCAAGTGCTTGACATATTTGTCTCCATTGTACTTTGTGACGATACGGCGGAACTTGAAGCAATCAAGAAATTCAACTAACTGAGCGAAAACATATTTGTCCTTATTCATTGCGGTCAATAGTTATATGACTGCAAATTTATAATTTCAAATCGTTGCGCTCGAAAAATCTCAATAACTAACTATATTTCAATAACTTCAAAGAACATTCCCCAATTTTAATGGGACAGTAGTGAAGCAAAGAATATTTTCAGATAATCTATCAGTTTATCAGATGTAATTGCCGTTGACAGACGAGTCACTATTGATGTGTGCCATTCACCGTCCTCCAATAACATTGATTCCAATTTATCCATACTAATGTTATGAGATTTATTATTGCTGTCCGGTGAAAATCATGAAGCGTTTCAAAAACAACATTTCCCCTGACAGCCGATATGTTTGGTACAGATATTAGCCATTTTAGAGGGAAAAGTGCAGGATAAAGCTTAAAATGGGAAATAACAACCA
>CAJGBY010000039.1 GCA_904501735.1 uncultured Muribaculaceae bacterium | reverse complement strand
TACCCAACAGCAACCCTCTTCATAAAATATCCCTCAATTCTACGAAGGATATACGAAACATAACCTTACCCTCACCACATCCTATAAATAGAAACCCTCCATCCTACAAATGTAGAATGGAGGGTTTGTTATTGTATGTATAATGTTTAACGATTAGTGGGGAGTTCGTGTAGTTCGATGATGTTGAGCATTCGAAATAAAATGCCGTCTATCTCGGAATTCCATGAATGATGGAAATGACCATAATACCAATATCTCAGTGGATGGCCATCACGACGAAGATGCGAATACAATTCGTCTAACTGCTTGCGTTCATTGTCGCAATCAACATCTAAATCAGGGTCAACCTCAATCCACTCCTCTAAACCCTTTTTGGTTATAAATTCACAAAACGAAGGAGCCGTATGTGTAACAACAGCATCAATCTTAATGCCACTATCTGTGATGGATTGCACCTTCTGTGCATCATAGCGCACTGTCTCATCATACCAATAATATGTCTTATCTGGATTATTCTCCATCGCCTCAAGACGATAGGTGCGGTCGATACTAATAGCCCCACCAACGCAAAGGATATTATGCCCACATGCCTCTATAACTGAATAATCAGAAACAGTACGAAATCGTTTATGAGATATCTTTTGTTCTGAAAAATATGAAGGATCATCATGATTACCTCGTACCATCGCTATCCAACAATTGTTCTTTAGTAATCGTTTCTCTATACGTCGAAACTCTTGCTCGTAATATTCTGATTTTTTAAAACCAAATCCACAATCACCTGCAACTATCACCAACGTATCATGCATATCATAACACTCACACATCGCATAAACAAGAACTTCGAAATCACCATGTATATCACCACAAACAACTACTGACTTGGCACGAGGATATGAAAAAATAGGAAATGTCATTCTAAAAAAAAAACAATATTTAATAAATTTATACTAACTATATCACAACAATTTCTTAACCAAACTAAACACCTTATACGGCATATACCTAAACGGTAGGTCAATCCAAGTGACAGTGGCAATCATACTGCGGGTGTGGCTGAATGCTTCGAAGCTGTCGCGACCATGATAGCGACCCATACCCGAATTGCCTACTCCACCAAATGCTACATGCTCGTTGGCTATGTGCATAATGACGTCGTTGATGCAACCTCCACCCGACGATGTACGGCGAACGACCTCCCATCCATCTTGCTCACGTCCGAAATAATACAATGCCAATGGTTTCTCACGTGAAGTAACGAAATCGACTACCGAATCGACAAACTCACCCTCGATGGTTATCATCGGAAACACAGGTCCGAATATCTCCTCTGTCATCACTGGTGAATCGAGCGACGGATTGTCCAACAATGTTGGCTCGATATATCGCTCCGAAGCATCCATATCGCCTCCATAGAGCACCTTTGCCCCATCAATGTAGCTTGCCACGCGCTTGAAGGCTTTGTCGTTGACCATGCGCACATAGTATCGGTCAGCCTTCAAATCATCACCATGCAACTCACGCATTGCCTCGGCAAAGGCGCGCACAAACTCATCCTTCACCTCTTTGTGTATCAATATATAGTCAGGCGCAATGCAAGTCTGCCCACTATTCAAAGTCTTGCCCCACGCTATGCGGCGAGCTGCTACCTTGATGTCAGCACTCTTATCAACTATGCACGGACTCTTGCCACCCAACTCCAACACTACGGGTGTGAGATGGCGCGCTGCGGCAGCCATCACGGTTTTGCCCAACGACGGACTGCCCGTGAAGAATATCATATCCCAACGCTCATCAAGCAAAGCCTTATTGACATCGCGGTTGCCTTGCACCACAGCTACATACTCCTCATCGAATGTCTCCTTAATCATCTCGGCTATCACACCCGACACCGTAGGCACGTATGGCGAAGGCTTCAACACGGCTGTACACCCTGCCGAAATTGCACCTACCAATGGATTCAACAACAACTGCATCGGGTAGTTCCATGGTGCGATAATCAGCGCATTGCCTAATGGTTCTTTCACCACATAGCTCTGCGAAGGAAATAGTTTCAACGGAGTTGCCACTCTACGACGCTTGCTCCATTGTTTCACTTTACGCAAATGGGTTTTGACTTCGGCTTTAACGATACTGATTTCAGTAAGATAAGCCTCTTCGTACGACTTATGCAAATCGGTCCACAATGCATCGCACAATCGCTCTTCCCACTTATCTAATGCCTCAGCAAAACGCTCGAGCATCTTGCGTCTAAAACTCACATCAAGTGTAGCCTCTGAGCGAAAAAAATCACTTTGGGCCTGCCTTATTTTATGTATGTTTTCTATCATAATATCCATATTTTATAGAACAAACAAAGTTACACAAAAAATCTGAAAATCCGACCACTTATTCAAATAAAAATAACTACCTTTGCAACATAGTTGCGAAAACTTAGGTATATGTACTTAAAAAGACTTTTTATCCCTACAAAATAAAAAAACACTTACAATCAATTCGCAAGCCAATCAACAAATATTTGTACTTCTGTTAAAATAAAAAATACAAAAATCATGAAACTACTAATATCTGCACTCACAAAATACCTCACTGGTG
>CAJGBY010000038.1 GCA_904501735.1 uncultured Muribaculaceae bacterium | reverse complement strand
GATTGCATATTGTCTTTATCCATATTTAAATTAACGAAAAATCGTGTCACTTCAAATTGTTTTACATTGCTCCTTATTCACGACTCTGTCCCTAAATAAACGCATATTTGTAAAGTTGCGTGATATATTTTGTACAATATCTAGATAATTATCTTTGTCATCCGGCCATTTATGGTAGAAAGGTTTGATTGATACGCAGTTCTCGTGTTCAAAGATGGTATTTAAAAGTGTCCTATCTGAGTTACCGCAGGAGTGACCCATAATATAAACTTGAAAAGGAGCAGACATCAAAAACTCTAGCATGTTGTGATAATTTCTCGTCTCCAAATACTTCACCGACTTGACGTGTTTAAGCAACTCATTATCGTTCATGTCAAGAATGGTTTGATAGTCTTTGTCAAGTTCATCACCATAACCAAAAATTATATTTTCTGGATGCTCTAACTCACCATGAATGTAGTTGAAATCAAGGTTAAAATTGCCATACATTTTAGCAGTTGCTGTGTAATTGAAACTCAACAGCATGATTCGTCTAGGAATCAGTTTGTTTCGTTCCTCATAATTATATTTTGCCTCTTCAAAGTTCTTAATGTCAAGTCCTATATCTTCTAATGCCTTCTTTCTCCCTTCCGTTGAAAAATCTGCGGGGTCGAAATAATCTATTATAGCATCATGCAAATTATTTATTGGTTGGTTTGTATCAATAGTTTGTAGGTATTCCACCAATTTTTCTTGTAGAAAGGATAATTGTTCATTTAGTTCCTTTACTGTATATCCACAATCTGATTTTTTTGTCTCCTTCAAAAGCTGATAATAGTCATTCTCTATATCAACCCAGCCTCTAGTTTCAATAGATTGCAGGATAGTTTCAAAGAATCTTGAATATGTTACAGAAAAATCTTCAGTATTATTCTTGATGCCACTTATAATATCTGATGGTGGAAATTTCCATTCTCTAGTGAATAAATCTCTAAATGAATGCAAGTAGAAAAAATTAAACCAGTTGGGACATTCACTCGTGTTTTTTATCTCTAGTTTACATAAGATATCTTTAGATATAGGAGTCTGCTCTGTCAAAAGGGCATACAATCTCTGTTCCCAATACCAGTTAATGAAATCCATATAGCTGGTTTTAAGGCCATGCGCCATATCAAATCCGTTACCAATAATGACAAGTCTATTCATTGTATTGCTTAAAAAAGTAGTTGATGCCAATGATTTTTTATTCCTTAGAATTTCATGTACTGTGCATCGTACCTTGTCTTTGGAGTATACTCCTTTTGACTTGAACGTATGTTTGTTGAATCTAACTCAGACGTAGTATCTAGATCGACTACAACATACATTTCTGTAGTACTGACACTCTTATATCTATCCTCTTCTATCTCTGATGTATCTTTTATAGAACAAGTGCCTTTAATCGCAAAAAGATGCTGGTCTTTATCATTGCGATGGTGGAAAAGAACATAACCAATTGATTTATGATTTTCCACAATTTCCATACTATCCTTAGTCCACTTGATTCCCACCGCCAATTTGCCGTTCTCCAAGAATTTCGCACTCTTCTCGGCGTATTTTTCCATCATTACCATCAGCACTCCATTACGAGCTATATTAGGTAGTACTGTTGCAGAAACACGCTTTTCTTCAAGCAATGTTGCAGGGTCTTGACCAAGTGAGCATCTTACGATATGGAAACTCGAATCCAACAAATTATATATTCTTTCGTTCTCTTGAGCAAATTGCTTGTCCTTATCAAGAGCCAGAGAATATACTTGCTTATCTGCAAATGGAGTGTAGACCTTTCCGATGACATCTTTAAAGTTTTCCGAAAGGAATTGCTGTCCATCGATACCAGCCTTTGCAGTCATTGCATAGAAGTCGTATTTGTCAGCAAGGATTTGCTGTATTTCCTTTCTGAATAGATTACGCACCTTAGTTTTCCACGTTTGCTTTTGAGACGCATTATTACGCGCATAGAGTGACACCACAAAAAGGAAATTCACATCGTAGTGCGTAATCAATAAAGTGTCTCGGTCGAAAAGACGATTGTTAAAATGACGTTGGAAATGTTGATTCTTCTTTCTATCAGTTCTATCAATGTTATCAACATACGACAACTTTTCATCCATTTTGGCACTGATGAAGAAGTTAGGTATAATGTTATAGCCCTCTGTAAGTTCATCCCTAAGCTTGTAATCGTATCTTTCAGGTTTTTCCTCTCCATCAAGGAAAAGGTTCAAGTTCCACTGAATCACATTACGAGCATAGGTATATTGTTTGGCGACAGATTCTTTTCCTACCTCGTTACCAATCTTATAGTACTTACTATCGCCTATGTAATAAACCTTCTTTGATGTGTCAGCAGTAGTAAGGCTATCCCACATAAACAAATGGTCTACTATTTTTCCATCCTCCTGTTTCTTATTGAGTCGGTCCGGCAATTGTTTATCACCAACTAGTTCGTCTATTATTGCTTCAAACACGATATTGAAGTTCTTCACAAGCAAATATTCATTAAGCTGTGAATTCACTTTCACTTGGTGCGATTGTTCGAAGAATGCAAAGCACAATTCCCATAGTTTCAACGCTTTATCAGAGAAATACTTATACTTAATTTGGCGCAATCTTACTATACCAAAGCCCTTCAAATAATGCTCAAATTGTTTACCTTTGATAAGCTCGTAATTACAATTTGTCGATATGGT
>CAJGBY010000037.1 GCA_904501735.1 uncultured Muribaculaceae bacterium | reverse complement strand
GAAAGGTCGTCGCCACGCATTATGTTTTGCAACTTCTTAATAAGTGATTCCATTGACATAGTTTTGTCCTCCTTTAATCTTCGTATATTTTACCAATTAGTTCTTTTATAAAATTCAAATATTTAGGTTTGCCTCCCATAACTCTTGCACACGGTATTAGACCTCCCATTTCTGTAAAGTTCGGTAGATTCAGAGCATCAATTTTTTCAATTGCGATACAATCGTTTTGTAGATATATCGCAAGCAATTCATCTGCTATCTGCTTTTGTTTATCGTTTAGGTTGGTATATATCAATGACTCTTTAACACCTTCTATTCTTTCTGCTTTCAGTCGAGCATCTTTGTCAAAGCCTATCATCATAATTATATCAAACACATCAACATCATTACCGATTTGTGATTTAAAGCGGTTGAAATCAACTCCGTTCTCTTCAAATTCACTCATAATTCCAGTTCTGTCACCGGTAAGCCATGCATTCCTGAAAGCCTCTTCTGTTTCAAATTTTTCATTGATAAGATTTTTGAAGTTTTCAGAATGATTAGCTATAAGCTTGCCATTCGGACCATATATAAGTTCCGTTGTACTTATGATTTTTGCACTCACATCGTTTACACGATATTTCATTTCAGGCTCTTCGACTTTATCTGGGTCATCCGAAAAATCATCCCTATCTTCTTTGTCATCATCAATAGCAGGTGGAACAGGCTTTTCGCCATCACCTTCGTATGTAGATGTTGCAGGGCCGTCAAATTCAGGGTCACTGAATAATAGTGTTGCCTTTCTGAAATCCATAATTGTAAAGAAGCGTTTATCTCTATCCCAAACAAGACGAGTTCCGCGACCTATGATTTGCTTAAATTCGGTCATTGAATTGATGTTGCTTTCAAGCACAATCAATTTAACCATTTTACAATCAACTCCTGTTGATAGCAATTTTGAAGTTGTTACAATGGTCGGATAACGGCAGTTATTATCAATGAAGTTTTCAAGTTGTTGCTTGCCTAAATCATCACTACCTGTTATTCGCATTATATACTTGTCATTCTGTGCAACAAGGTCTTGGTTTTCATTTATCAAAGCCTCACGCATACGCAATGCGTGCTCTTCATCAACGCAGAAAACAATAGTCTTTGAAAAACGGTCGGTCTGCTTCAAATATTCTGTAATACGTTTCGCTACAGTCTCTGTTCTCTTATCTATGATAAGCTTTCGGTCAAAATCTTTAGATGTATAAACTCTATGCTCAATAATTTGTCCGTTCACATCAACCTTTCCCTCTTCAGGAATATATCCCTCCAAGTCTTTATCTATACCGAAACGCAATACTCGATATGGTGCCAAGAATCCGTCATCAATACCTTGCTTCAATGAGTAGGTATATACCGGCTCACCAAAATAATGACTGTTTGATACATCTTCTGTTTCTTTAGGTGTCGCAGTCATACCAATGTGGATAGCTCCGCTAAAATAGTCCAATATTTTTCTCCATCGAGAATTCTCTTTAGCACTACCTCTATGGCACTCATCAACCACAATCAAATCAAAAAACTCTGGCTTGAATTGACGGAAGGCCTCTTCATCTTCGTCACCACTTAATTGATGGTATAAGGACATATAAATATCATATTGACTCTCCAAATTCTTTGCCTTGACTTTTGTCAATATTCCTTTCTCATTGAAAGGAGCAAAGTCATTCAATATCGTTTGGTCTATCAATATATTTCTATCTGCAAGATAGAGTACTTTCTTGACTTTCTTTGATTCATATAGCCTATGAATAATCTGAAAAGCAGTGCAAGTTTTTCCTGTTCCGGTAGCCATTACGAGCATTATTCGCTGTTGCCCTCTTGCAACTGCCTCAACAGTACGATTTATCGCAATTCGTTGATAATATCGTGGTTTGTTGATTCCCTCACGATAGAAGTACGGCTGTTGAATAACCGCTTCAACCGACTGATTTATATCATAATCTCCTTTATAACGCTCCCAAAGTTCTTCTGGTGTTGGAAAATCCGACATAGACAACTGGCGTTCCGTTCCATTCTTCATATCATGTTCAACGAATCCCATTCCATTTGAAGAATATGCAAAAGGAACATCAAGAATACGAGCATAGTCTATGGCTTGCTGTATTCCATGTGCAACCTCTTTGGTCGCATCTTTAGCTTCAACAATGGCTAATGGATAGTTGTTCTTGTGAAATAACAAGTAATCTGCCGATTTTCTATTACCACGTTTAGCTTTTCGACCTTTTATAATAATTTTACCGTCGGTAAACTCAATCTTTTCCTTTATGGTGTACTCCATTCGGGTTTGATTTTTTGTCCAACCCTTTGCTTCTATAGAAGGCGTTATGTAGCGATTTTTTATATCCTCTTCAGACAAACTGAACAAGTTGTCATCATAAACGCTTGTTATTTCATAATTCATCGGCATATTCTTGTAATTTTGTATTATCGGAAGTTAATACGCAAAAATAACGAAAAAAATTGAATAACGCTTGATTTACTTAAGCACACTCGCTTTTTCTCCAAAACAAATCCCCCTACGCCCGTGTTATTTTCTCAAATTAAACTGTACTGTTATAGCCCGCGATTGCTGGCTATTGTTGTATTTAGATGGGAAAATTTCATTTTGAGTACTTTTTATTTGACATTTCTCTTTATAGACGTTATCTTTGCTGAACAAAAATGCGTATATACGCAATAATATTCAGTAAAATTATGGAAATAAAGCGTGATCTATACCTAAACAAACTTATTAGGAGTATGCACAACGGTATGATAAAGGTCGTAACCGGAATCCGTCGTTGTGGTAAATCGTATCTACTTTTCAACTTATTTAGCGATTATCTAAAGGCTCAGGAAGTAGATGATGAGCACATAATAAAAATTGATTTAGAAGACCGTCGTAACAAGAAGTTGCGAAACCCAGATGCTTTACT
>CAJGBY010000036.1 GCA_904501735.1 uncultured Muribaculaceae bacterium | reverse complement strand
GCAAAAGAACGTTTAGTTGAAAGCCTTAAAGATGAAGCAAAGACACAGGCACAGCAGTACATCAACGAAATTATTGACGATGCAAAGTTGACTGCAAACAAGGAAGCCAAACGCATTGTAATTCAAAGTATCCAAAGAGTCGCTACAGAAACAGCCATCGAAAATTCTGTAACAGTATTCCACATTGATTCAGACGAAGTCAAGGGGCGCGTTATCGGACGTGAAGGTCGTAACATTCGCGCCCTTGAAGCTGCAACAGGAGTGGAAATTGTTGTAGATGACACACCTGAAGCAATAGTAATCTCCGCATTCGACCCTGTTAGACGCGAAATTTGCCGACTTGCGCTACATCAACTTGTAGCAGACGGACGAATCCACCCCGCACGTATCGAAGAAGTTGTTGCTAAAGTAAAAAAACAGGTAGAAGAAGAAATAATTGAAACGGGCAAAAGAACAACCATAGATCTCGGTATCCACGGACTACATCCAGAACTAATCCGAATAATCGGAAAGATGAAATACCGCTCATCATACGGTCAAAATCTCTTGCAACACGCTCGCGAAACAGCAAATCTTTGCGCAGTAATGGCTTCAGAGCTAGGATTAAATCCAAAGAAAGCACGCAGAGCAGGTCTATTGCACGATATAGGTAAAGTGCCAGACGAAGAACCTGAGATGCCACATGCTATATACGGAGCTAAACTCGCAGAGAAATGTAAGGAAAAGCCTGATATTTGCAACGCTATCGGTGCTCACCATGACGAGATGGAAATGACCTCCCTACTCGCTCCTATTGTACAAGTATGCGACGCAATATCAGGAGCACGCCCTGGTGCTCGTCGTGAAATAGCAGAAGCATACATCAAGCGTCTCAACGACCTTGAGCAGTTGGCAATGAGTTACCCTGGAGTAACAAAAACTTACGCAATACAGGCAGGACGCGAACTTCGCGTTATTGTTGGTGCTGACAAGATTAGCGACAAAGATACAGAAACACTCAGCGCAGACATAGCAAAGAAGATTCAGGACGAAATGACTTATCCTGGACAAGTTAAAATCACTGTCATCCGCGAAACACGCGCTGTTGCATTTGCAAAATAAACTTAACTAAACAATACAAAGAAAGGGCTATAACTCAAGTTATAGCCCTTTCTTATTATATCTTCAGGATTATATCAGCCCCTTCTTAAAGGCTTTGAAAGCATATACGAGAAAATAGCAACACGATTTCCAAAATGATATCTTTTCTATATCACGATATATCCCCCATTGCCATGAAGCCACTAAAATTTTTCTTGATGATACTGAATTATCCCTTACTCTATATAGAGCATGCGTGTGTTGCGTACTACTAGCAATAAACCCTTTCTTCAAAATAGAAAGCCAAAATGCATAGTCTTCATGATGTATTGGTTGGAAATAGACCTTACCCACCTTCTTCACATCAAAAATTCCAGTCAAATTTCCAATAACATTACTATATAACAACTTGGAATAATTCACAGACCTTGGTGTCTTTACGCATCTTCCCTCACGGCATCCTCGTTCATTAATTTTCTCGTAATCTGAAAAAACAACTGCAACACGACTATTATTGAACAATGGCAATTGCTCCTCAAGCTTATTTGGCAACCACACATCGTCACTATCTAAAAAAGCGATATAATCGCCATTTGCATGTTTTATTCCATAATTACGCGGAGAATACGGCATACCTACAGGGGCATCATTAATTAGCAAACGAACTCTATTGTCACGGCAGGCATACTCTTCCACTATGCTACGGGAATGGTCTGTACTTGCATCATCAACAACGATCAACTCCCACTTTTGATAAGTCTGCGCCAAAACAGAATCAATAGCCTCCCTCACATAACTTTCAGAGTTATGCATTGGCATAATCACCGACACCAATTTGCTACATTGACAATCGTTCATAAAGTTCTTTCAGCTTAATTTTCTCTGCTTCCCAATTACATTCTTTGACAACCAATTCACGACCTATTTCAGCCATTCTATTGGCCTCGTCTGGATTGTCTAGCAAATATATAATTTTTTCTGCGTAATCTTCTATAGAATCAGGCTTAATAAGAAAAGCGCCATTAGCTTTATTCACAAATTGGGCACTAGGAGGCAAATCTGCAACAACAACAGGAATACCGCAATACCAATATTCAAAAAGCTTAGTAGGTATATTCTTATGCAGTTTCAAAACATTCTCCCATGGTATTATGCCAACTTTGGAAGCTCTTATTAAACGAGGAACTTCGTAGGTCGGAACACGCTTTTGCAAATGCACATTATTCTCATCTAATCCAAGTTCCTTTACTCGAGTACGAACCCATTCTATTCCTCCGCTTACAACGAAAGGCGAAATAATCGCAACTTTTATTTCCCTCCCCTTGTCTTGTATGCATTTTGCTACGCCCAATATTGTATTAATAATATATTCTGTAGTTGTCCCTGGAAATATCACATCCCATTTCTTTTCATAATCGCCCTCACACCCACTCAATGCCTCATCTATCAAATTCGTATCGGGATAGTTATACAAAACAACGGCCTTCTTTGGAGAGAACTGTTCTAACACAAAATTATCTGCTGTAATAATTGCATCAAAAAAGACATCAGCTAACCATTCCGAAAAAGCCATAAAATATTTCAATATATGGCGTTTATAAGGTTTCAAATAATATTTAGTTAGCATATCATTTGGATAGTCCTCATGAACATCATAAACAACCTTTGCCCTTGTTGTCATCTTTAGCAATAACCCCACATATATTAAATCTGGATCCTGCAAATGGTAGGCATCGCATTTCTCTCGCTTAGCCACTTTATAAATATTCAGCATCCCCTTCAAAGAAGTTGCTCCTAACTTGTTTTTTGGCGGTAAATCAATGCATTTTATCCGTTTATCTATTTCTATGGCATTAGTTGCCTCCTGGGCAATATACACGACTTCGTGGCCAAGATCAGCCAAAGACAAGGTTTCTTTATAAAAAACCCTATTATCATTCCATTTATGCGTAGAG
>CAJGBY010000035.1 GCA_904501735.1 uncultured Muribaculaceae bacterium | reverse complement strand
GAGAGAACTCCGACCCAGATTTCGTTCCTATAGGCGAATCATGGATCATGTTAGTATTTGCAGCAATGGCAGCAGTAGTCATACGACTTCGTAAGAAGCAAACAGCCTAATTATTGCCCCCTACTCGCCCCCTGTCTCCATCGGAACCTCATTGGAACCTGATTGGAACCTGATTGGAACCTCATAGGAACTTCACCGAGAGACAAGCGAGAGACGAGCGAGAGTAAACAAGAAGTTATTGATTTGCGGACGAAAATTTCGACCACACCCAACGTCGCTAAGCGACATACAACATAGATAACATCAACAACGTGGCTCCGCCACACAAAACGCGTGTCAAACGAAATACAACATATTGATATAGAGTACACTGAATGGGTTGCAGAAGTCAAGCAACGCTATCGCAATGCTCAATGGTAGAGAACGAAAAACTGAAACAGGCTGTTTCACTTTTTCCAGACCAACGACAGAACAAATTAAACAGCGCATAAAAAATCTCAAACTGGAATTAAACCGTTTGGAAACATTGTAGTTAAGGAACCACCTACATAACAGCAAAATCATCGCCCAACGGGCATACAACATAGATAACATTAACAACGTGGCTTCGCCACACAAAACGTCGCAAAAGCGACAAAAGTGATCATTGAAATATTGGAAATGACTAATTTTACATTTTTGTTCACTTTGCGCGGGCAAAAATATGCATTTTTATTCACTTTCCCATAAAAAAAATACACATTTTCTTGCAATAACGACATTTTTGTTGTATCTTTGCACCCAAATTTGAAACTTATTGATGTGTTTTTTGCATATTTTTGATTTATGTTACAACGTTATGTAAATATTCTTAGTGACCAACGCGAAGAATTAACGAACAGACATTGGAAAAACATTGTCACGCGTGAGGAAGAGAAAGAGATTAATCTCAATAGTCCTCTCGCACAAGTGGTGATAGGTGTTCGCCGTAGTGGTAAATCTACTCTTTGCAGCAAGGTTATGCAGGAAAGCGGACTGCCATTTGGCTATATCAACTTTGATGATGACCGTTTAGGCAAACTGACGGTAGATGCTTTTGATACATTGCTTCGAGCCCTTTACCAGCTGAATGGTGATTTCAATCATCTATTTCTAGATGAGGTGCAAAACATAGAAGGTTGGGAGTTATTCGTCAATCGCATGTTACGACAAGGTATGCATATGCTCATAACCGGTAGCAACGCCAACTTGTTGAGTGGTGAATTAGCTACACATTTGACAGGGCGCTATCATCAAATAGAATTGATGCCATTCTCTTTTCAAGAGTATTGTTCGTGTAAGGATGTGAACACATCATCCTATACTACCAAAGCAATAGCGCTGCGAGATAAAGCATTGAATGATTATCTCTTTGCAGGAGGATTTCCTGAGTTGTTATTGCTCAGCGAAGCGGAACAAGGTGATTATGTACGTTCATTGGTGCAGACCATTGTGGAAAAGGATATCGCAAAACGCTATAAGCTCCGTTATGCGCAGACTTTGATGGATGTTGCTAATCAGGTATTAGATGAGTTTTCTCAGGAACATTCTTTTGCCACAGTACAAAAGAAGCACAACCTCAAGTCGCCCAATACAGCCAAGAAGTATTTGCAGTATTTGCAGAATGCCTATCTGGTGTTAGCGTTGCCTCGTTTCTCTCTAAAGAGTTCAGAACGCAGAAGTGTGCATAAGTATTATGCCATTGACCCTGCTATGATTGCAAAGCGTGATGAAGCGTTAATGATGGAAAGTTTAGGCTTGCGTTTGGAGAATATGGTAGCCGTTGAACTAAAACGCCGTGCTGCTATTGATGAGCAGATTTACTATTTCCGTAAGGTGCGCGAGTATGAAGTGGATTTTGTGCGAGTAAAAGGCACGCAGGTACAAGAACTGATTCAAGTGACCTATGACTTCACGCAGCCACGAACCAAGTTATACAATCGCGAAGTCGGCAATCTTGTTAAGGCAAGTGATGTTTTGCATTGCGACAATCTTACTTTGGTAGTGATGTATGGAGAACCAGGCGACATTGTAGAAGGAGGCAAAACGATTCATTGTGTGTTAGCAGCACAATGGTTGCTGCGATAAGTCTCCAATTGAAATAAATGTAAGTATAAAGTCATTTCAATATTGAAAAATTAAGGATAGGATATAATCTCCCTCTCTACAAAGGGTTCGGCATCCTTTCAGCAGAGAAGAACAAGGACTAAAAACATGATAATGTATTAAAATTAAAAATAGAGATTATAGAAATACACATGGACTTCTACAACGGAAGAAAATCCTATAGATGAAACAGATACACTTATACACTTAATAAACAAGAAGTTATTGATTTGCGGACGAAAATTTCGACCACAACCAACGTTGCTCTGCGACACACAACATAGATAACATTAACAACGTGGCACCGCCACACAAAACGTCGCAAAAGCGACAAAAGTGATCATTGAAATAGTGGAATTACCAAAAAAGGTTGAGAAACGAAAGTTTTTCGGCATAATATTTGCATATATCAAAATAAAACTGTACCTTTGCAGCGCAAAGGTTTACATACTACTAAATTTTGATATTATGTTCGGCGTTAAATCATCAAATCAGCCTATTAGTGGGCAATTTGCAGAAGAGTTCTGTAAGCATCTTATTGAGATGAAGGAGCAGGTTGATCAACATGCGACAGAAATGTCGCACAATATTATTTGTGATTAGTGGAGCGACCTAATTTACATCTCACATTAGAGCAAGATGCTTCTATTCTTGTAGATTTTTATTCAGGAGTGGATGAAATGGATGATTTTATCCACACACGTTTATCTGCTTTTTTGCGCACATATCATAATAGTCGTTTTTATGTATTGCGCAACGCAGAAAGTATCATTGTTGCAATGTTTGTAACCAGTGAGGGACGATTGTTTTTAGACGAGGATTGTAGAAATGACTTACGACTGAAGTTCCCTGACATTGAAAAATGGCTTGAATATAAAGACTACTGGGAAGCGGGGGCTTTCCCTAGCATTGAGATAGACTATTTAGCAGTAAGGAATGAGTACAGAAATCAACATATTGGAACGGACATCATTTCTATTATTAAATCATTGAAGGATAAGATTTATTCATATCACCAGCCATTATTTATATCTGTAAATGCTTATTGTACAAAAAACTATTCTGCAGTTGGGTTTTACCAAAAATGCCATTTTTGGCCAGCAGAGTTCTTGAACCCAAATACAGAGACTATCAGAATGTATAGAAGATTGAGTTAGTCAATATATATTTTCTTTATTTATAAAACGGTAATTCCACTACAAACGGAGTTACCGTTTTGCTTTCGTAGGAGGATATGCAAAAGGGTATACAATTAATTTCGACACAACACCGCAAACAACGTCGCTCTGCGACACACAACATAGATAACATTAACAACGTGGCTCCGCCACACAAAACGTCGCAAAAGCGACCAAGAATATATGAAACACAATCTACTCAAATCGTTGATCATTTCAGTAATCCTTCTAACGGGAGTTAGTAACGCGTGGG
>CAJGBY010000034.1 GCA_904501735.1 uncultured Muribaculaceae bacterium | reverse complement strand
GATGGTACTGCGAAAGCGGGAGAGCAGGTAATCGCCGCCTAACGAAGAGAGTTACTCAAATGAGAGTGACTCTCTTTTTTTGTGTTGCTTTTTTTAGACAAAAGAACAAAAGGGCATAAATAGGGCTAATAGTGGCTATAGAAACTATAGTGCCTATAGAAGTGATGTTCATGGGATAATAGGGCTGATGGGCCTAATGGGATGAATAGTAGCGATGGAGGCTCTATTAACCATAATAGCTATAGTGATATAATGAGGATGAATTTTACTGGCTATAGAGCTATAGGTTTGATTGATTGTAGTAATGATAGTATGCATGGAGCTTATAGTGGATATGGTCATATGAGAGGGTGATTGTGTGGTGAATGAGGGTAGTTGTGAACTTTAAATTGTGAGGGTGAGTTAAATTTGCAAGTGATTCGTTGTGTGAATCGGTTTAAATTTGCTATTTTTGTAAAATAATTAAATTTTAGAATATATGGCTGATACTAAGGCTGAATTTGAATATGTTATCGGTTTGTGCCGAGAAGTGTTTATGAAAAAAATGCGCGATTATGGTGCATCATGGAGATTGATGCGTCCAGAATCGTTGACGGATCAGATTTTTATTAAAGCTCGTAGAATACGCACTCTTGAATTGAAGCAAGAATCGAAAGTGGGTGAGGGTATTTATCCTGAATTTATGGGAATGGCGAATTATGGTATTATGGCATTGATTCAGCTTGAACTTGGATTTGCGGATAAGGTGGATTTGGATGCGAATAAAGCATTGGAGCTATATGACCACTATATGAAGATTACTACAGAGCTTATGTATAATAAGAATAGCGACTATGATGAAGCATGGCGCTATATGCGAGTAAATTCGTATACTGATATCATATTGACAAAACTTGAACGCATCAAGCAGATAGAAGATAATGATGGCAAGACTATAGTATCGGAAGGCGTTGATGCTAATTATATGGATATTGTAAACTATTCTTTGTTTGGCCTGATAAAATTGGGTGATGATAAAAAATAGATTGTATAGCCAAAAATGGACACCTTGGATTGTACTGGTGTTTCGACTAGTAATAGGTGTGGTGTTCGTTTTTTCTGGATTTGTTAAGGCTATTGACCCTTGGGGTGTGCTGTATAAACTTGAAGAGTATACAGCAGCTATGGGGTTAGATTGGCTGTCTCCATTTTTACTTTTTGGAGCCTTTGCAATTTCGATAGTTGAATTTTGCTTGGGTGTGTGTTTGCTCGTAGGTGCATATAGACGAGTATCAGTGTGGCTGTCGATGGTGTTGATGGTTGTGATGACGATCTTGACCGGGTGGCTTGCTATGAGTGATGCTGTGACAGATTGTGGTTGTTTTGGCGATGTAATCGTAATGAGCAATACTGCTACTTTCGTTAAAAATATCGTATTGTTGGCAATGGTAGCATACTTGATGCGATATAATGTGCGATTATTCAATACTTTCGGTCACGATGTGCATTGGCTTGTAGTTGTGATATCGGCAGGATTTGCGTTGTCGGTAGCAAGTTATGGCTATTTTTATCAGCCAATGCTTGATTTTCGTCCATATAAGGTCGGTGTGCCATTGATTGGTGAAGACAAGATGGCGGATGATTCCGAATTTGTGTTTGTATATGAGCAAAATGGCGAAAAGCGAGAATTTACGATAGATAATCTTCCAGCCGAAGATGATAGTACATGGCAATTTGTGGAGCGTCGTGAGTTGAAGTTACATAGCGAAGAAGATGATGATGCTATGGGCTTGTCGATTACTGATGGCGATGAAGATGTGACGGCTGAAGTGTTGTCGGCCGATGGCGATAAGCTAATCTTTGTGTACTCGCAAATGAATGATATTGGCATCTCGTACACATATCTTATCAACATACTTGATGACTTTGCCCGAAAAGTGGGCGCTGATGTGTTAGGTGTTGCCGATGCTTCTCCTGAAGAGATTGAAAATTGGAAAGATGTGTCGATGGCTACTTATCCTATTTATACCTCAGATGGTACATCTCTAAAGATGCTTGCACGAGGCAATCCAGCTGTAGTGTATGTAAAAGAGGGTAAGGTGGTGTGGAAACGAACATTGCAATCGATAGATGCAGCAACAGTGGAATCGAGTATAAGTGGCGGTGGCGATTTAGAAAGTATTGTTGCTGATTATGATGGAGAGCAACGATTGAAATATTTGTCGATAAGTTATGTGATAATTCTTATTTTGGTGCTAATTTTGAATCGAAGTTATAGAGTGTATAAAATTAGTGCTGGATTGATAGAAAAGAATAAAAATAAAAGCGTAACTTTGCAGAAAGAAAATAAAAGTGAGAATTAAACTGACTTTTAAGAGGAAATAATAACTTTTTTAAATATATAAGAAAAAATGAGAAAGAATATCGTAGCAGGAAACTGGAAGATGAATACTACAGTTTCAGAAGGCGTAAAATTGGCGACTGAAGTAAATGAAGCAGTTAATGGTGTTGATTTGAAGTGCGAAGTGGTAATCTGTGTACCATTCACTCACTTGACATCTTGCAAGGCTGTATGTGGCGAAAACCTTCACCTTGGTGCAGAAAACTGTGCTGATAAGGAAAAGGGTGCCTACACTGGTGAAGTTGCAGCTTCAATGGTTGCATCAACAGGTGCTGACTATGTAATCCTTGGTCACTCAGAACGCCGTGCTTACTATGGTGAAACAGTAGAAATGCTTGCTGAAAAGACTAAACTTGCTCTTGCAAATGGTTTGAAGGTAATCTTCTGTATCGGTGAAGTTCTTGAAGAACGCGAAGCTGGCAAGCAAAACGAAGTTGTAAAGGCACAATTGGAATCAGTATTTGGTCTATCAGCTGAAGATTTCGCTAACATCGTACTTGCATACGAACCAGTATGGGCAATCGGTACAGGTAAGACTGCAACAGATGATCAAGCAGAAGAAATCCATGCTTATATCCGTAGCTTGATCGCTGAGAAGTATGGCGAACAAGTAGCTGATGATACAACAATCCTTTATGGTGGTAGCTGTAACCCAACAAATGCTCAAGCATTGTTTGCTAAGCCAAATGTAGACGGTGGTCTTATTGGTGGTGCTTCTCTAAAGGCTGAATCATTCATGGGTATTGTAACTTCTTTCTAATATTATTTAGAATAAACATATTTGGCTACAAAGATTTTTTCTATCTTTGTAGCCAAATTGTTTTTTATAAGAAAAATGAATAGTGCGTTTAAAATAAAATTACTGATGCTTGTGCTGTGTGTGTCGTTTGCGACTCGCGCAAGTGAACCTAACTCGATAACTGATTATTTGCAAGAAAAATCGGGTGGTAAGGTTAAATTGGTGCAGCCAAAAGAACTTTCAGAACGAATCGAAAGAAAAAACTCAGTAGAGGTTGATACAATCGTAAGTGAAGAAAAGCAGAAAGTTGTGGGCTACCGTGTGCAAGTGTTCTCGGATAATAATCAACGCACAGCAAAGGCTCAAGCAGAGGCAAGACAGCGTAATGTGTCGGTACAGTTCCCTAATTGGAGTGTGTATAGATTGTATAAATCACCATTGTGGCGCGTGCGCGTGGGTGATTTTAAGACACGAGGTGAGGCTGAGTTTGCAATGCATGAACTGAAGAAAGCTTTTCCATCGTATGCGAGCGAAATGATGGTGGTAGTAGATAATATTAATGTAACAAAGAAATGAATCTCGGAAGCGAAGATAGATTCTATATAGAACATAAAGAACAAATAGATGCTATAGCAGAACATTACCGAGCAATAATAGAATTGCTTGGAGAAGATGTTACTCGTGAGGGATTGCAGCGCACTCCTTATCGTGCAGCTAAAGCTCTTGTAGAGGTTACTCAAGGTTATAAACAAAACCCTGAGAAATTGGTAGAGCAAGCAATGTTTGACTATGCAGGGAAAAGTGTGGTCGTAGTGAAAGATATAGAATTCTATTCGCTATGTGAACATCACATTTTACCATTCTTTGGTAAGGTGTCGGTGGGATATGTGCCTAATGGAAAGATTGTAGGGTTGAGCAAGATTGCTCGTGTGGTTGATGCATTTGCAAAGCGATTGCAAGTGCAAGAACGCCTAACGAGTGAATTGTGTGAGCTGTTAACTGAAGCCCTTGGAGCAAAAGGTGTGATTGTGGTGTGTGAGGCTGGCCACTTGTGTATGAAGATGCGTGGAGTGGAAAAACAAGCAAGTACGACAGTAACAATGGAATATAGTGGCGTATTTGAAAATGAGGCTTTGCGAGCTGAATTTATGAAAATGCTTGATAGTTAAGGGGTAAGCCAGTGTAAAGAGAGGTGCGAGTGATTTTGGGTAAAAATAATATGATTTTTTAGTCGATTAGATTTGTGTAATTGAGAAAAAATGTTTAACTTTGCACTCGCAAAACGGAAGAAGAGAGATTCTTCAAGATCCAAAATTAAAATTATGCGAAAATAGCTCAGTTGGTAGAGCACAACCTTGCCAAGGTTGGGGTCGCGGGTTCGAGTCCCGTTTTTCGCTCAAAATAAAAAGAGTTCTTAAACAGAATTTAAAATTGCGAAAATAGCTCAGTTGGTAGAGCACAACCTTGCCAAGGTTGGGGTCGCGGGTTCGAGTCCCGTTTTTCGCTCAAAAAAAAGAGATCT
>CAJGBY010000033.1 GCA_904501735.1 uncultured Muribaculaceae bacterium | reverse complement strand
GATTCACTTGAATACATATTTCCTTTTCCTTGTTTTTGAATCCTTTTAACCAAAACACATCATTGTCATCCTTGGACAACTTGAAAGTGGTCTCATTTGTCTCACCTTTAAGGGTGAATCTAACTTCTAATTGAGCCATTGCCTGTTATTGTTTAATTATTATTTCTTTTTATACTTCTATTTCTCCACTCATTAACTTGTGAAGCAAACGATCACGTGCTTCGGTTAGTAAGCGGATTTGGGATTGAATTGATGCTACTGAATTATATATCTTTGTTAATTGCCTTTCAAATGAATTAAGAATTTCATTTGTTGGCAGAAGTAAGTCCGTGGCATTTATATCTTTTGCGTATACATGAGGTTGAGCTGCACCTTTCTGCATATTATCAATATTTGTTTTATTTGCTTTAAGAAAACAATATATAAAATGTAAATATTTAGTTGTTGAGCAATCAATATAAGAACAATCAGAAGCCCAAACTTTTTCAAAATACATACGTGTAAAGCCTGCATTAGCCCCAGAACCACTTATTGTAATGACTCTGTCATCTGTATTTGACTTATTACAGTAATATGCTGGTTCAAGTCCTCCTGCTACCACAGGTATATTGCCTTCTACTATTTCCTTTTTAGTTATAGTCTTCCCACGCTTAAATTCAGCTATATCACCAACTCTCTTCTTCTCCCACCCCTCAGGTACACCATCCACAATCTTGGTGTTTTCGTGACAGGGGAAGCAGAGGTCGATAAACCATTCCTTATAGAGACGTTGTGCAGATTCTTCCAATAGTTTTATCTGCTTCTGATAGTTTTCTATCAAAGAGTCGTAGCGAGAAAGAATTGCAGCAATGCGTTGTTGAATTAGCAAATCTTCTTCAACGCATATTTCCATTTTTGAGAATGCAGATTTAGAAACATTTTCTCTTCCAGAGGCTGTTCCCGAATCTAATTTCTTTATATTCCCTAAAATATTTTTTACCGCATAATAAACATAGTCGTCATCGTAATTATTATACGGGATAATGGCATTCATTGCTTGATTTATGAATAAATCACAATGGGCCATTGTCATCTTTTTGCCAATTGAGCCTATAGTTACTACACATGTAGAACCTTTAGGTATTAAACTTTTAATATACTTATTATATCCTTCTTCCGAATAACATTCTTCTGGATTATAAGTATACTTTTCATATTCAGATATATCAGTCGCCTTTATAAAAGGTGTATGATTGCCATATAATTGAGGGGCTCTTCTTGGAGGCGTATTGCCTGTAATAATGGTACCTAAATCACCTATACATACTTTCTTTCTCATACTTCATCCTCCTCATTATAATTATCATAACGAAGTTTTGCAGCCTCCAATGTTTTTTGAATCTGGCGTTGTAATACTTCACGAGGAGGCAACTCGGTTAAATATTGAGCGACTTTGATGCCCGACTTGTCCAGTTGAAGCAACTCTATTTGTTCTTCACCACCTTCGGTGCATAACAAAAGTCCGAGAGGAGTTTCTTCTCCAGCTTCCATTTCGTTAGCCTCTAACCAACGGAGATACAACTCCATCTGTCCCTTATACTGTGCCTTGAAACTGCCAAGTTTCAGATCAATTGCTATCAAACGATGCAGACGACGATGATAAAACAAGAGGTCAAGATAAAAATCTTCACCATCAATAATCATCCGTTTCTGACGCGCCACAAAACTAAAGCCATTACCCAGCTCGATAATGAATTGCTCCAAGTGGGCGACTAAACTATCCTCAAGGTTTTTTTCGCTGTACATGCCTTTCAGACCTGTAAACTCCAAGAAATAGGGACTCTTAAAGACTAAATCGGGTGAAAGGATGTTGTCATCGCGCAACTGCACCAATTCTTTTTTTATGAGTTCATCAGGCTTGCTACTTACTGCTGTTCGCTCGTAAAGCATACCGTCAATTTTCGACTGCAATGTCCTCTTGCTCCACTGCTCAGAGACCGCCATAGTCAGATAGAACTCACGCTGTAGTTCGTCTTTCAGCGTCATAACTATCAGAAAATGTGACCAGGACAATTTTGACACCAGTGGTGACAGAATTTGCAAATCGGGGAATGTCTGAGCAAATTGCATCATTCTACGAATAGTGCGTTCCTCAAAACCTTTCTTTCCATACTCCTCTTGCAATTGTCGCGCAACCTGCGATACAATTTGCTTTCCATATTCGGCACGCTGGTTGCCAAGCACTTCGCTATTGATGCGCTCTCCGATATGCCAATACATCATTGTCAAGGCATAGTTTGCAGTAGCCGCTACATGGCCACGCGCCTGCTCAATAATCTGACGCAAATCTTGTATCAGTGATTGCGTATGCACTGCTGTCATAGCTTGTTCTTTGTTATCAGTACTATTCATTTCAATTCCTCCCAACTTTTCAAGATTTCGTCCATCAACACATTGGCTTCATCGTTCAAACGCTTCAGTTCAGCATGTATTTCTATCATGCGTTCTTGGAAGTCAACACCATCGTCTTCCGCCTCTGCCACACCAACGTAGGCTCCTGGGGTAAGCGAATAATTCTTTTCCTCTATCTCTTGGATAGTGGCAATCTTGCAAAGCCCTAGCACATCCTTGTATTCTCCCTCACCAAACTTTTCAGTGAGCCATTCATGCTCATTAATAATGGAAAGCAATTCAGCCAAAACATTGCAAAAAGTTTCACCAGCTTGGCACATAGCTTTTACTTTGCGCTTTTCAATCAATGATTCTGCTGACTTGACACATGCTTTTGTCTGGTCAATCTGACCCTCGATTCTTTGTTTCAATTCAGCATAATTATGGCCAGCAGATTTAATCCAACCCATCATGCCAAAGAAATGACCACGAGTACCTTCGTCAATAAGTTCACTAAAAGGAATCGCTTGCTCATCTAATGCAGCTACAGCTATATCTATAGCTTGATTATAATCATCTAAAAGTTTCTTGTATTTATCTGCTTCCCCACGATAGAGGTGAACGATGGCTTGCAAGTTGCGCAATTGCCATTCCGTCCATTCGTTGAGGGTGCGGTCTACCACCGTATAGTAATTACGTGCATCGATAAAGAGCACTTTATCACGATTTTCTGCACGCTTGGCCTTATCGAAGAACCACAACGAACAAGGAAGTGAAAGAGTATAGAAGAAGTTATTGCCTACACTTACCATGACATCCACATCGCCTGTGCGTACCAATTTCTCACGAATATCACGGTCTTTATTAGCGCTATCGGTAGCTGAACTTGCCATAACAAAACCAGCACGGCCATGATCATTCAAATAAGCATGGAAATAGCTTATCCATAAATAATTGGCATTACCGATCTCCTTGCTTTTAGCGTTCACTTCTGGTAATCCAAACGGCAGACGACCAGCTGCCCATGCAGATTCAGACTTTACTTTGTCTACATTGAAGGGAGGATTAGCCATTACATAATCGCACTTCCCTTCTAGGTTGTATGCATCGTGATAGAATGAATTAGCTTCGTCTCCCGAAACAATCTTACCATTCAACCCATGTACAGCCATGTTCATCAAACAAAGCTGGGCGTTGTATTACACTTTCTCCTGACCATAGAAAGTCATTTGTGTATTGGCATTGAGACCGGCTTGATTCACAAAATCACCAGTCTGTACAAACATACCACCCGAACCGCAAGCAGGGTCGAGCATAATGCCCGATGTAGGTTCCAATACATTGACCAACATCTTTACCAATGATTTGGGCGTAAAGAACACACCATCATCACTGGCTACTGCCTTAGCAAACTTCGACAAGAAATATTCATAGATACGACCAATTACATCACCACCCACTTCATCAATGGTCTGATTGTTGAAGATACGAAGCAAGTCGACCAACAAGTCATCGGCAAACATGGTGTAGCTCTTGGGGAGAACGCCTATGAGCTGTTCGCTCTGCTCTTCCACCAATTGCATGGCATAATTGACCGCTTCGCCCAATGAATTGATATCTTGTCCGTCCTTGGTTTTCAAACCTGCATCCGCAATATTTGCCGGAAGATTGACCAGATAGTCGTATTGTGCTTCAAGTGGGAGGAACAAGGCACTCTTGGCTGCAAAATCATTTGCTTCTACAGGCATCACTCTGCCACCGCGGGAAGGACGGCTTTGCAAGATTTCGGCTTCCACCATTTTGAATCGGCTAAAGGCATAACGCAAGAACAGCAAAGCAAGTACCGGCATACAGTATTGGCTGCTAGTGAGCTTGCTTCCTTGACGGAGCAAATCGGCCGATTCCCATAATTCGGCTTCAAGTTTCTTTATATTAGTCATAATTTTCATCAAATTAATTATTCTATTAACAAAATGATTTGAATTTGAATTTTCATATCATCACAACATTCGACCTATGATAATTAGTTTATCTAAATAACTCGCAAATTTAATAATTATTTCTTGAAACACAAAAAAACAAACATTTTTTCTTAATACTTATGAGACTTATAATAACAACAATTTCTACCAACCCTAAACTTTAATAGCTCAACACATTATTGATACACCTATTTTACATAACCTATTACATCTTATTGTTACACTATAATACTCATATTTTTCAACTTGCAAATATACAAAAAATTCAAATCATCTCCCACTTTTCATATTGAATAACATCCCTCACCACCCTATCCAACAGCTACCCTCAAGCAACCTGTACCGAAGAAAACAGCCACTATTACACCATGCTTTCACAAAGTTTGCAAAGTTAAAACCATAAACGCAACTTTGCAATTGCAAAGTTGCAAAGTTATATCAAACACTTGATTATTAACAACAAAGCCCTTTAATACGCTAATATCACAAAAAGCACAACTTACATATAACCTACATATTTTCAATAAGTTAGTTAAAGTTTGCAAACTTTGCAAGTCTCTATTTTATGTTGTCTTTTCCTAAAAATAGTAGACAGTTTTTTCACTATTTTCCTAGATTAATAGACATATTTTCTAAAAATATAGACATATTCCTAAACTTATTGT
>CAJGBY010000032.1 GCA_904501735.1 uncultured Muribaculaceae bacterium | reverse complement strand
TAATTGCGACCTTTAATTTTTTCAAATCCTCAATTATCTTGTTTTGAGTTGCAATGCGTTCATCTATTTTTGATAGCAAATCAACAATCTTTCGTTGTTCCTTTTTTGTTGGTACTCCAAGAGTTACTTCAGCAAAGTTTTTTGAACTAATTGAGTATATTTTAGAGCCTTGAGCTAATCGTCTAATTTTATGATGAAACGGCGTAGACGAAAAGGCATATCCCTTAAATCCTACTTCAGTAGCATTTAGTTTGTCTCTGCCATGAATAGTGTGCAATCCACACACTATTTGTTTGTCCGAGCAATCATAAAATTCAATAGGCTTTGCGACTTCATTTGTATCTTCGGAAGCGTCGGCAAATGCTACATCTCCATTTTTACATATAGTATAATTTTTAGGCTGAAATTCGGGCTTAATTGAGGGTAGATTGTTTTGTTTGATATTAACAAGAGTTGGTAATCCAACATGAATTAAACCATAATGTAAATTTAATAGTTCACTATTCTCATAGTCCAACAGTTCCCATGATAGAGAGTTTGTTGAATAAAATTCAAGCAAATCAGAACAGTTGTATTGTACCCAATCTTCCGAGAACTCAGGAAATCTCAAATTGGGTACATTGAGGATTTTATTATTGTTATTTGTTGCCATAGTGTCCTGCTTTATTTATTGTCGTTGTCAGAAAGTGTAGCCTCAATATCTTCAATGGTAGGCAACTGACTCTTAACATTATCTGGCATAAGTTGAGATAATTGATATTCTGAAATACCTATCGGTTGATTTGTCGCTTCAAGAGCGTATTGTGCCATTACATTGTTTTTGGTTTTGCAAATCAGCAACCCAATCGTAGGGTTGTCAGTAGGCTTTTTCTTTAGATGATTGACTGCACTCACATACAATCCTAATTGACCTAAATGCTCTCCTTTGAACTTATCTACTTTCAGTTCAATCACAATATAGCATTTTAGTTCCAAGTGGTAGAACAGCAAATCAGGATATACCGTATCGTCGCCAATAACTAAAGGCACTTGACGCCCTACAAAAGCAAAACCAGTACCGAGTTCCAACAAAAAACGAGTGATATTTTGTGTTAGACCATTTTCTAACTCTCGTTCGCGATAGTCTGCATCAAGGGTGAGAAAATCAAAGTTATAAGGGTCTTTTAATGTTTGTTTAGCCAAGTCACTTTGTGGATTGGCTAAAAGTCTGTCAAAATTTGATACAGCTTTTCCTTGTCGCTCGTATAGGTCGGTATCGAGGAAATTCAGCAATACAGAACGGCTCCACCCAAGTTCAATGGTCTTATTGAGATAGAAAACAGCCTTATCAATATCTTTACATTGAGATAGAATGTAAAGGTGATGTCCCCAAGGAACAGAGAAGAAAGTTTCTTCGTCAATTGGGGCAACAAGTTGCTGCCCGTTTTCATTGCCTAATTGGGCAACAAGCTGTTGCCCAATTATAATATGTTGATTATAAAACTGATGCCACTGTCTGATGTATTTTAAATTGCGATATGAAAAACCTTTCATGTCGGGAAATTCCATAATTAGCTCACGGCTTAATTCTTTGAGCCAGCCATCGCCCCATGAAGCTGTTTTTTGTTTTTCACAAATATCAGCACCCATACGCCAATAGAGACGCAATAACTCTGAATTAACTCTTATTGCTGCTTTTATTTGAGCAGTTCGTATATCTTTTTTTAATTGTGATATCCAACTACTGAAATCACTATTATTTGCCAATGTCATATTTTCTGCCATAACCTTTTGCGTAAATTAGTCCACCAATCCGAGTTCTTTCAAGTAAACATCGATTTGAGCGTCAAGTTCAGCACGCTGAGCTTCGAGTGACTTGATTTCAGCCATTACAGCCTTTATGTCGATTTCTTCCTCTTCCTCAAAGGTATCAACATATCGAGGAATATTCAAGTTATAGTCATTCTCTTTGATTTCATCAAGAGAGGCACAATGACTATACTTTTCGATTTCCTTGCGTTCACGATATGTAGTAACAATCTTTTCGATGTGTTCTGGACGAAGTTTGTTTTGAGTTTTAACCTTTTCAAACTCCTTGCTTGCGTCAATGAATAGAATGTTATCATCAGCCTGACGACACTTCTTGAGAACAAGAATACAAGTAGGGATAGAAGTTCCGTAGAAGATATTTGCAGGCAAGCCAATGATTGCGTCAATATAGTTTTTCTTTTCGATAAGGAATTGACGGATTGTTCCCTCTGCTGATCCACGGAACAAAACTCCGTGAGGAGCAACACATGCCATAGTACCACCTTCATTAAGGTGATGTACCATGTGAAGAATAAAAGCATAATCGGCTTTGCTCTTAGGAGCAAGTTTGCCAGGTTTGCTGAAACGGTCATCGTTGTTGAATTTAGCATCAGCAGTCCATTCTGCAGAGAAAGGAGGGTTTGCTAGTACTGCGTCAAATTGCATATCTCCAAATTCATCATGTTCAAGAGTGTCATTATTTTCGATACGGAAGTTATTGAACTTGATGCCATGAAGCAACATATTCATTCTACAAAGATTGAATGTAGTTGGGTTCTTTTCTTGACCATAAATATCTTCAGCCTTACCATTACGAGCAGCACGAATAAGCAATGAACCACTCCCACAAGTAGGGTCGTAAACATTGCGTAAACGAGTCTTGCCTGTTGTTACAATGTCAGCAAGGATTTGGCTTACTTCTTGAGGTGTGTAGAATTCTCCAGCCTTTTTGCCTGCACCAGCTGCAAATTGGCTAATCATATATTCGTATGCATCACCAAGAATATCGATTTCTTGAGCTGCATCTACACCGAATTCAATTTCATCAAGAGCGAGAAGTACATTACTTATAAGAGTGTTCTTATCGTCAGTAGTCTTTCCGAGTTTAGGAGAAGCGAGGTCTATATCAGAGAAGAGTCCACCAAAATCTTCTTCACTATCTTGACCGAGAGTACTATCTTCAATGCGTTTCAAAGAGCGTTCAAGGATAGGAAGAATCGTTTCTTTCTTCTTGATTAAAGCAATAACCGAAGAAAACAAAAATTCAGGTTCAATGAAATACCCTATAGATTCAAGACATTGATTTTTTACTTCCTCTTGAAGCTCGAGATAATCTTCATCGTCGGTAATTTTCCAAAGTTCCTTGAAAGTGATTTCGTCATCAACCAAAGCATTATCAGCAAAATGCTCTATTTTTTCAGACAGGTATTTATAAAAGATGAAGCCAAGTGAGAAGTACATAAACTCACCGGCTGACATATTTCCTCTTAAAGTATTAGCAACAGTCCAAAGTTGGTTGCGTAATTTTTGTTGAAGTTCTTCGCTCATATTATTGTAGTATTTTATTCCCAAGAGAATGTGTTAATAATTGACATTAATTGTTCGGTAACTCGTTTTATAGCTTTTCTTGTTTTGATAAGACCAAGATGTTGCTCAGCAACTGCTTCCTGAATAATTTCGGGCTTATGCTTTTGCAAATAGTCGTATTCAGCTAAGTAGCGTGCGAGTACATCGACAGGAATATTTTCGGTTTCCGAAAGATCTTTAATTGCTCTTTCTCGCTTTTCTTTAACATAAGCATTAAGCTTTGCTTCCAAGTCCATAGAACCATCAGCTTTAGCACGCTCAAAGTTTTCTCGGTCATCGTCCACGTTTTGTTGAATGAAGCCGTCGATGAGTTTTGCTTTGTTACGCATTTCTGCATCGTTAATCATTGTATCAATGATGTTTTGGCGTTTAACTTGGTAATCATCGCTTGACGGATTAAGGTCAGCAATAAGAGCAAGAATATAAGCTACATTGATAACATCACTATGGAGTAGTTCCAGGCAGAAGTCGATATCTTCGAGAGTTTTAGGTTCTCCGTATGGTTCTTGTGGTTCAGCAGCAACTCCTGTTGGCTGTTCAGGAGTAACAACGCCCAATGCAATATCAAGATATTTACTCTTGAAATCATTAAATTCCTGTTCGGTCATATATAGGCTTGAATCTTCGGGATTATATTCCTCGTAGATTTGAATTTCAGCCTGTTTCTTGATGATTTCACGGAACGCTATAACGAAATCACGCTTGTCATATTCGCTTTGCAAAGTGTCAACAAATTGAGGTTTTGGGTATTTCTTCAAAAACTCAATAGTCAAGTCGTTAAGTTCTTTTTTTACCTTATCAAAAGGCTCACGCAAAATATCTTCTATTGGGCAGTTATTGCTAAATAGCTTTATCGAAGTATCTACATTGTCTTTAAGATTTCGGAAGCAAACGATTTTACCAAAGCGTTTCTTCTCGTTAAGCACGCGATTTGTACGACTGAATGCTTGTAACAATCCGTGATATTCAAGTTTCTTATCGACATATAGAGTGTTCAACTTTTTAGAGTCGAAACCTGTTAGGAACATACCCACCACAAGGCAAAGGTCAAGAGGTTGCATATCAGGCTTTTTCTTTTTCATACGAAGATTTATGTCATCGTAATAAGCACTGAAATTTTCAGTGGTGAAAGCTGTGCCATACATTTTGTTGTAATCGTCCATTATGGCTTGCAACTCATCGGCTTGAACTTTGTCGTTTTCAAAGCCTTTATTCATACCTGTGTATGCGTCATCTTGATTAATGTTTTGTCCGTAAGTAAATACTGCACTAATCTTTATTTGAGGGTTAAGGCTCTTGAAAATCTTGTAATATTTAATCAACATAGGAACAGACTGCACAGCAAATAGTGCGTCATATTCTCCGTCGAATGTTGATTTGTTGAAATTGTTAAGAATAAACTGAGCAATTTCAGTCATTCGTCCCTCTTCATCATATTCGGCAGACACATTGCCGGTATAATATTCAACCAAGAAACCGAGTACATTTTCATCAGCAATAGCATCTTTGATAAGATACTTATGTAAACAGTCTCCAAATATTTCTTTGGTTGTATGTCCGTCAACAGAGTTCTCTACAAATATAGGAGTGCCGGTAAAGCCAAATATTTGAGTATTGGTAAAGAATTTCATAATATTCTTATGGCTATCTCCGAAATGGCTACGGTGACACTCGTCAAAAATCATAACAATGCGTTTATCTTTGACCGAAAGCAGTTTATTGCTGTAATAGTCTTTAGATACGGCAGTGTTAAGTTTTTGAATTGTAGTAATAATGATTTTGCTGTTTCCATTGAGGCGTTTGATAAGTTCCGAAGTGTTGTCGGTATTATCTACAGCACCCGGTTCAAATGCTTCGTATTCTGATTGTGTTTGCGTGTCAAGGTCATGACGGTCAACAACAAACATTACTTTGTCGATTCCGTCTATTTCAGAGACTAATTGAGCCGCCTTAAATGATGTAAGGGTTTTACCTGCTCCTGTTGTGTGCCAAATATATCCGTCTTTGTTGGAATTTTGCACACGGTCAAGAATCTTTTCAACGGCATAGAATTGATAAGGTCGTAACACCATTAAGCATTTGTCGCCCTCGTGCATTACAATATATTTGCTTATCAATTTACCAAGGGTACATTTGTCGAAAAACTCAGCTGCAAATAAGCTAAGGTCATTAAATGCATTATTAGAAACATCAGTCCAGTTAAAAGTGAACTTATAGCCTTGATTTGGATTGTTGGCAAAATAGCGTGTATTCACACCATTTGAAACTACAAATATTTGAATGTAATCAAATAATCCGTGGTAAGAAGTTTTGTGATATCGCTGTATTTGTTGATATGCTTGTTTTAGCTCAATACCTCTTTTTTTCAATTCGATTTGCACAAGTGGCAAACCATTGATAAGCAAGGTTACATCATAACGACATTTCTTGCGACCTTCAACGGTTATTTGATTTGTAACTTGAAATTCGTTTTTACACCATTGGTTACGATTTAGAAACTCTACCCAAATTCGTTCTCCGTCTTCAGTTTCGAGGGGATAAAGATCACGGAGTTTCTTTGCTTTATCAAAACGAGTTCCACCCTCTAAGTGAATGAGGATTTTTTCGAATTCCTTATCTGTAAATTGAGTGCGATTGTATTTCGCAAGTTCTTTTTGGTTATGCTTTTCAAGTTGAGTCTTGAAGTTAGCAAGCATATTGCTTTCTTCACGAATTTCAACGAACTCATAACTCATATTTTGCAAGGTCTTTATCAGACCATTTTCTAATGCAGCTTCGCTTTGTGTTGTCATATCTGCTAAAAGCAAAGAACCCCTTGATAGTTACCGCGAGCCGACCAAAGCTCATAAAACCTATCAAGGAGT
>CAJGBY010000031.1 GCA_904501735.1 uncultured Muribaculaceae bacterium | reverse complement strand
AGTCCCTTCAGTCTTGTTCTTACCTTGTGCTTCCTGTTATCTTTTTAGTCTATCGCAAATACTTCAATGTTCGCTTTATTACTTTCACTACCCCGGCTCACTTGCCGTGTTTCTTTCCGAAAGCGAGTGCAAAGTTAATACAAGTTTTTTAACTGGCAAAATATTTCACACAAAATTAGTGTTAAAAAATGTTGTATATCAGTTTTTTCTCAATTCCCCACTCCTATAACCACCTCATAACATCCTATATTTCAACACAAAAACACATTTATCCACCCAGAAAACCAAAAATCGAAAAAAATCTCGTATTTTTGCAGAAAATTTAAAACATCATAAATACATATATTAATTATGAAAAAAATATTACTAACAGTTATACTTAACATCACTTTTAGCATAGTAACATTCGCCGCTTCACCTATGGATATGCGTTTCCATTGCGAAAACGACACCAACAAAATCAATACCTTATTAAATGAGGGATTAAAAAGCAATCTAAAAACAAGCAATGAGTTGGTGGTATTCTATGCAAACAAGCTTCTCGGCACACCATACGTAGCACATACATTGGAAGGAGAGACAGAACAGCTAACTATTAATATCGACGAATTAGATTGCACAACTTTCGTTGAAACACTTTATGCACTCACACGCACCACTCTATCAAATCGCACAAGTTGGAGAGACTATGCCAACAATCTCGAATCAGTAAGATACCGCAATGGCGTAATTGGCGACTATTCATCTCGCCTACACTACATCAGCGAATGGATTATCAACAATTCATCTCGCGACAACCTCAAAGACATCACGCCAGACTTCAGCAAATGCAAATACATAGTAAAAACCATCGACTTTATGAGTAAACACAGAGATGCCTATGCATCACTCAAAGAAGATGAAATGTTCAACAAAATAAAAAATAATGAAATCGGATTCCGCTCTCACCGTTTTCCTTATATTAAAAAAGAAGACATCAATGCAAAAAGTTCTAAAGCAACTTTCAAGAGCGGGGATTTCATTGCAATGGTTACAAATATCAAAGGTCTTGATGTATCACACTTAGGACTTGTCATCAAAGAAAACAACGAATTATATTTCATCAATGCTTCTATGAGTGGCGGCAAAGTTCAACTCGAGAAATACACATTCTTTGAATACCTCGAACGCGTTCGCAGTTGCATTGGAGTTAGAGTTTTCCGCATTAAAGAATAACAAACTACACAAAAGCAGTTTCCTCTCAGAGAAAACTGCTTTTTTCCTTTAATCACCAAATCCATACTGACCAACGACACCCAATTCTTCTTCAATCCTTAATAATCTATTATATTTGGCCACTCGTTCACTTCTACTCACCGAGCCCGTCTTAATCTGTCCCGCATTCACAGCCACAGCAACATCAGCAATAGTCGTATCCTCGGTTTCACCACTTCGATGCGACACTACCACCGAATAGCCATTGCGTTTCGCCAACTCTACAGCCCTCAACGCCTCGGTCAATGTACCTATTTGATTAACCTTCACCAACAATGCATTCGCGCATCCTATTTCTATTCCTTTTCGCAACAGCTCAACATTAGTAGCAAACAAATCATCGCCCACCAATTGCACTTTATGCCCTATTGACTTAGTAAGCAATCGCCAACCTTGCCAATCGTCTTCAGCCATACCATCTTCGATCGAATCAATCGGATATTTCTCAACCAAATACCGCAAATATCCCACTTGCTCCACCGAGGTCAGCACCCTGCCATTCGTTTCTTTCCAAGTATAATCATACACCCCATCACGATAGAATTCCGACGCAGCACAATCAAGAGCAATCGTTACATCCTGCCCTGGTTCGTAGCCGGCTTTCACAATAGCCTCCACAATCAACCTAAGCGCATCTTCTGCACTCGACAATTCTGGAGCAAAACCTCCTTCATCACCAACCGATGTCGAAAAACCACGCTTACTGAGAATAGACTTCAACGAATGAAACACCTCGGAGCCCATACGCAATCCCTCAGCAAAAGTATCAGCTCCCACAGGCCGTATCATAAACTCTTGAAATGCAATAGGCGCACTACTATGCGCTCCACCATTAAGAATATTCATCATTGGTATAGGTAAAACCGATGCATCCACACCTCCTATATAACGATATAGAGGTACACCATAATGCAAAGCTGCAGCCTTAGCAGCTGCAAGCGACACCCCAAGTATTGCATTTGCACCCAAACGAGATTTATCTCGCGTTCCATCAAGCGCAACAAGCGTTTCATCAATCAAAGCCTGACTTTCCACACTCATTCCCACAATAACATCAGCAATCTCACCATTCACATTGGCAACAGCCTTCAATACACCTTTACCACCATACCTACCACTATCTCCATCACGCAACTCCACCGCCTCACTCACGCCAGTCGAAGCGCCCGATGGCACTGAAGCTCGCCCTATTATACCATTTTCCAACTTCACATCCACTTCTATCGTAGGATTTCCACGCGAATCTAATATTTCACGAGCTTTCACATTCTTTATTTTCATATCTTCTATTTTTATCATATAACAATAAAACAACGCCGTCAAACTATTGTTCCCAAAGATACAAATCATTCACGCACCTATCCTTAATTTTTACATCATTAATTTTTATCAATCAATAAGATTCATCTATAACACAACATCTTATTAACATTTGCTATTTTCTTCCATTTTTCATAACTTTGCCTACATGTATTACATACAACTAATTATTATCTATGACAAAACTAACACGAATATTAATCACCGGGATAATTCTTTTATTTCACTCTTTATCGTTACATGCGGTATTAAAAGGAAATGACATCAACGAAACTACCATTATGCTCGGCTCCGAGCTTGAGGTATTCTTAGCTTACATCAATTCCATTGAAGAAAGTTTTCTTGATGCACGCGACAACTATAAACTTCAAATACAAGAGTATCACAAAGAACTATCCTCAGCAAAGCTAAGTCTATACTCGCAACAAGAACAATACATTTTTGGTAATGCCTTTGCATCTGAAAATGCTCAAAAATTATGCCACGACTTTCATCGAAACAAACTTCCTATTGTATCATGGAAGACTTCATATGAACGATCAATATCTCGTTGCGAACAACTTCAAAAAACATTAGAAGAAATCAATCCCGAGATTCTCAATAATGAAGCACGCAAAAGTTGAGAAGAAGGAATCAACAATTTGGGCCTCGTATTAACCAACCTAAAAAACTGGCATGATTCTATCTCAACAGATATGCAACAATATGAACATCTTGTTGCAGAAGTTGATTTTCTTCAAAAAGAAATCGACCAAAATTACAACTATATTCTAAACTCATTATTGCTTCTACCCGACAGAGAGCCAACCCACAATGTTTTTGGATCTGAATTCCTCTCACATCTTAGCGCATGCACTAAGTCAATGGCAAGCATGTTCACATCTTCACAATACTATGGCTGGGACTTCCACGACAGATGGGCTACAGAAACTTATCTCATACTTCTATCGGGTTTAATAGCATTTATCGTTGGATTTCTCTTAGGAAGTTTATTTATTTTCAAGAGACTACCACAACAATGGGAGTTTGCTCTCAAATATCCTGTAATTTTCCACACCTTCTGTGGCTGGATTGCTGTTACGCTAACATATTTCATAATCAGGTTTACATTCACCAATAATCCATTCTTTGAATCGGCACTAAATTTGGCCATCGAAATGTGCTTACTTTGCATCTTCCTAATCTATAGCGTGCTATTACGAGTAAGAGGAGATCAATTGATACCAACTATTATATCATACCTTCCTTTGGTAGTAATTACACTTTTCATCATTTTATATCGCATAACATTGGTAAATATCTATGTTATTCGCGTCACATACCCTATCCTACTTTTAGCAAGCATAATTGCACAATTGGCCATCATCATATTTCTACACAAGAAAATTATGAAATTTGACCGCTATGTAAGTTTTGTAGCTATCACCCTTACAATATTATGCTTTGCAATGAACTTCTTCGGTTACTACTACCTTTCAATACACATTGCATTAGCTTGGTCACTATATATTAATGGTCTATTAGTACTATCATGCTACTACTACTATCTCGAACGCTGCGAACGCTACTGGCGTAAGAAAGACGAAGATGCCTACTTGAAATCATGGCGTCCATTCACATTCAATCGCCTATTCAAACCTATGGCATTGATCATCGTCTTCATAACTTGTACTATAGAATGTGCCCATGTTTTCAATATCAACGAATGGTTGAATGAATCTTATAGCTACGATTTCATCAACTATCCTGGCATTGCATGCATCTCATTACGACGCATTTTCCACATAGCACTTGTTGCAGTATTAATAAACTATTTAATCGGATTGCTCAACTATATCCTACGCCGCACTTATAAAGAAAAAGCTGATGTCGGAGTATTAAACCTAAGCCGAAAGGTTTTCTCTATCGTCGTTTGGGGAGCATTCATCATTATAGCTCTTGCCTACATCAAAGTTAATTCAGTAGGTATCATTGCTACATTAGGTGGTATGGCCGTTGGTCTTGGTGTTGCCCTTCGCGACACATTCGACTGCCTATTATGCGGTATTATGCTCATGATGGGTCGTATTAAGATTGGTGACATCGTAGAGATTGGAGAAGGTATCCGCGGTAAAGTAACTGACATTCAATATCGCACCACACTCATCGAGACCGATGACGGAGCCATCATTTCTGTATTCAACACCCAATTCTTTGGCAAAGACTTCCGAAATGTGAGCTATTCAGGCAAATATCAACGCCTACACTTGAATTTCAAAGTACAGAAAGAGATCGACTCTCCTGCTATCCGACAAATGCTTGCACAAGCACTTATCGACAATGTCCCTGAGTTGGCAAAATCTCCTGCTCCTAAGATTCTATTTGGCGCAAGCGACCGTTTCTATGTTGAAATGATAGCACAAGTATGGGTTCCAGTAATGGATTACTATGAAGCTATCTCAAATGTAAAAGAAACACTATTCAACACTCTTAAGGCACACGGTATGTCAAATATGAGCGTAGATTCACGAGTTCGCCTAATCAAACATATAGTCGAAGACGAAAAGCAAAGCGAAGACAAGAAATAACATCACTTTGCATTCCAACAAATAAAGCCCCTCAGATTCTTTCTAAGGGGCTTTATTATTTCTTTACCACACAAACAAAAAAAAGTCTGTAAATGGATTTAAATCACATTTACAGACTTTCTATATAATGCCATACCAAAGGATGCGATGAAACTCCGATAAAACAAGATTTGAGAGCTTTCTCATCTTTGTAATCCGCCTGGTCGCAAGGACACTTCAAGAAGTTGGGGCCCGCCATTAACGAGAAAACTTGTCTCGGTATTTCATAATAATTTGAAGAGTAACCCAATCTGCTTTGATATGGCGCAGTTTCAATGTTCGTTTTATTCTATTGCAAATTTAATAAATTGCATCAAAACCTACAAACATAAAACAAGAAAAAGCTCCATATTACTGAAGCTTTTTCTTTATTTAACACATGGATTTTAATCTTATGCGTTCTTTACCTTTTCTACGATAGCCTTGAAAGCTGCTGGATTGTTCATTGCAAGGTCTGCAAGGACTTTGCGATTGATTTCGATACCAGCCTTGTGGATCAAGCCCATCAACTTAGAGTAAGAAAGGTCTTCAAAACGAGCTGCTGCATTAATTCTTTGAATCCAAAGAGCGCGGAAGTTACGTTTTTTGTTCTTGCGGTCACGATAAGCATAAGTTAGACCCTTTTCCCAAGAATTCTTGGCAACTGTCCACACATTACGACGGCATCCGTATTGACCTCTTGTAAGTTTTAAAATTCTTTTTCTACGAGCTCTTGAAGCTACGTGGTTTACTGATCTTGGCATTTTCTTAATTTTTTTTGAATGTTAGCGGCATTTTTGCTCTTTTATCTGCTAAACACTCGGTTAATAAAAAATACGATAAATTCTTTTTGAAAAATCTCTGAGAAATTGATTACTTCAGTTAATCTCTACGAAGCAGAAAATTACTTCAAGCAAAGCAACTTGCGAACGTTAGCTGCATCAGCACCGTCAACAAGAGTGAAGTGACGAAGGTTTCTCTTTTGCTTTTTAGTCTTCTTTGTCAAGATGTGACTTTTGTAAGCATGCTTTCTCTTAATCTTTCCTGTTCCGGTAAGAACGAATCTTTTTTTAGCACCGGAATTAGTTTTAGCTTTTGGCATTTTTGTAATTTTT
>CAJGBY010000030.1 GCA_904501735.1 uncultured Muribaculaceae bacterium | reverse complement strand
TGCTATTGATACAGATGCACTTATCAAAGAACTAAAGAAAAGTGCACCTGTATGGAAAAATTATTCAAAGTCTGCCTTTACCGATACGCAAAAGACTTTCTTGAATAACAATACAGATGTTGCAGTTGCAAGAGCAAAGAATTTGCATGAATTACAAAATCCATCCACTGGCATCTACAAATTGATTGAGATGTTGAAAGAGGATGTACGTCAATTAGCTGAAAGTAGAGGATAATATGTGATCTGTGATTGCAGAAAATCAAATACAATAGAACACACAATAGCCCTCACTTATGGTTGCTTTTCTCAAGTGAGATAATAACAAAGACAGATGATCTATCATCATTAATATAAAATGAATAATACAAAACTGAAAAAATATGCTCCTTTGGAATTAAAACAGATTTCTCAAATATTTGCATCTAAATATACAGGAGAGAACAAGGAGGTAAATTATTTTACTGGAGAAGAATTAGTATCCTTCTTCAATGATTTGGGGTTCAAGGACGACTATATCTATGAGAATGGCGGTATTATTGCCGATGACTTTGAAAATCGCCCATCTAGAACACAATATACACTTTCTCGCTTAAGGAAACTTAATGAAGAAGGACGAGTTGATGCTGCTATACAATATTTTATCAATATAGCTGAGGATAAATCAAAGGCAAAGCATGATCTGGCTATGTATTTGGGAGATTTTACTACCCCTACAACACTCCATCATGAAGTTGCAAATACAGAAGCCCCCTATATTCCAGAGATACCACGAGAGAGTAAATTTGCAAAGGAATCAATATTTGACAATGTACCAGAAGACCATCCTGTAGTATTCATTAGCTATTCTTGGGATGATGATCATCATAAGACATGGGTTAAAGATTTAGCAGATAAACTAATGTCAAGTGGCATCTATGTATTCTATGATGGCTATGCTCCTGATGGAACAAATTTGGTTCTTTTTATGAGAAATGGAATAAAGAGGGCTGATAAAGTTCTGATTGTTGGAACACCTGTGTATAAAGAAAAATTAGAACGAAATAATGGTGGAGCAAAATTTGAAGACCAGATAATAAACGCTGCGATATATCACGATGCAGGCACGACAAAGTTTATTCCATTATTACGTAGAGGTATAGGGTTTGATGATTCATTCAGTGAACTTATTGAGCTCAGAAAAGGCTATGATTTCCGTCTTGATAAAAACTTCAATGTAGAATTTACAAGATTGGTCAAAACACTTTGGGGTGAACCAGAATCAAAAATGCCTCAATTGGGCACAAAACCTTCATTTTTTGAAGAGTCATGTGTTGAACCGATTGCAACAAACCAAACTCAAGAGTCATGGATAAAACTTCGTGAGTTCCGCAGCTTTTCTAATGAGGAATCTACAATTGTTAGCAATCTAGTTGTTTCAGATATTATTAATGGTAAATTGGACAATCCAACATTATTGGGTAATACAATAGCCATATTGACATTTATGATGGCCAATGAAATAATTGAGAGAAACTCTAAAACAATCGAACTATTACTTGAGGCAGTAAAGGGATTTGAAAACCATATTATGTCTAAGAATGATTTATATGATTACCATATTTCTTTTATTCAGGGAATCAATTGTTTTTCATCAGACAACGAGATAATAATGCAATTCTGTAAGGACTATAACAGTTACTACAAAGAGAGGTATTCTAAATCAAAAGATAAAATGACTCTTGCATTGGAAGGCCTAACAGATAAAATTGCTGAAAGATTAATTCAATTGGACAATGAAGCATGGCCCGACCATTCAATAAGTTATGAAATGGGACCTGTCTTTCAGTTCTGTGATGCGAACACTGTAGTTCAAGCATTAGCTAAATTATCAAATGCTGGTAGAACTTGTGTTTCTCGCTTTATTATTTCACATTATAAGTTGGCATATTATATTCAAGGTGAAAAAGATTACTGCTTTATAGAAGATGTGCCTGTCTTGGAAGAAATAATTAAAGGATTGGAGTCTCGTTTGTTAGAATTAAAAGGGAATGACAAATTTTCAACATCTTCCTTGATTAACAAAATGAAGCAGGCTGTTCTTCGCTGTAAAGGAGATAGAAATAGTTTTATAAGCTAAAAAATCAGTTTGATGATTAGAAACATATAATAATAAGATGTATTTTAATTCTTTCATACACCCAACCCAAATCAAAAAATGTGGCAGATTTGTGCTTTTTATATCTTTTCTTTTGGTTGTTCGGGTAGAATATCATACTTTTGCATTGGTTTTGTAACATGTTGATTATCAATATTTATTTTGATTCTTGCAACATGGGCGCAACATCCGGTGCTAACGCATTGATAGTGAATGATAGTTGATTTCGAGGAAGAAAATCCGACATCAATTGTTGTTATGCCACCAATAAATCAAACTGATTTTGTGGAAGCAAAAGAATATTTCTATACAACATTACATAAACCATTATGTGAGAAAGGATATTATGTTTTCTCACCATATATGACTATGGAACTTTTCCAAACAGAAAGTGCCTATGATAGCGAAATGTTCCTCGAAGGTGATTTAACCATCTTTAAAAATATTCTTGGGGCTGATGCGGCAATGTTTACTATAATTAAATCTTGGAAGAAAAATGCTATAGGAGGAAAAATCACTGTAGGAATTGAATATATCTTACGTTCAACTCACACTGGAGAAACTATTTATACACGAGAAGGGCTTATTAGCGTAGATACAAGTATAAACGCAGGTGGAGGTTCTTTTGGTGCAATTGCAAGTTTAGTAGCAACAGCCATAAGTACAGCTACTACCGATAAAATCATCGCAGGAAGACGTTGCAATGCCTTCGTCCTAAGTGATATGCCAGAAGGTAAATATTCTACTCTGCACCAACAAGACAGCAATCAACCCGCTGGCAAAAAGTACATAAAAGCTACTGTTAAATAATTCATTAAGACAAAAAATACAGCCATTAAGATTATTTTAAATGGCTGTATTTTTTGTACTGTTTTTTATTCTCAACATAAGTTTTACTTCACTTCGTTGCGGAGGGCGTAGTTGTTGCGGAGGGATTCGAACGATTCGGGCGAAGATTTGAGTGCTTCAGTGTCGATCAATGGGTTGTAACTGCTCATTATTGCAGCAAGCGACACTTCTTCGGCTCCTTTCAATGGCGCATCCACTTGTGGAATGTCGAGTGCCCAACCGAAATGTTCGGCAAGCGACTCAAGAAGCATAGATGTGGCACGCATTTTTCCTTCGGCCGAATAACCTGCGATGTGTGGAGTGGCTATATAAGCCATTTTCAACAAATCAGGGTTCAATTCGGGCTCGTTTTCCCAACAATCTACCACCACATCAACAAGTGTAGATGTGTGCTTCAATTCGACAAGTGCTGCATTATCCACCACCTCTCCTCTCGAACTATTTATCAGTAACTTACAATTTTCCAATCCCGAAATAAAATGTCGATCGGCAAGATGATAGGTCGCATCAAGTCCTGTGTGAGTGAGAGGCGTGTGAAATGTTACGATATCGGCATCATGAATAATCTTGCTCAACGGCACATAGTTGGGACTCGATGTAGCTCGTTGCAATGGAGGGTCGTTCAAAAGCACCTTAAAGCCCAATGCACGCGCCCAACGCGCTACAATAGAACCCACATGCCCTACACCCACTACGCCAATAGTGAGCCCTTCGGTGGCAAATAGGTATTCTTTCTTCATCCAATGACCGATTGCCGACAACACATATTGTGCCACAGCAGGGGCATTGCAACCAGGTGCATTCTTAACTATTATACCCGCTTTTTTACAATATTCGAGGTCAATGTGATCGGTTCCAATTGTGGCTGTACCTATAAATCGACATCTACTACCAGCCAACAATGCCTCATCACAACGAGTGCGAGTGCGCACAAGCAACACATCGGCATCTTTCACCGCTTCGCGAGTTATCTCGCGATAAGGCAAATAACTCACTTCGGCATATTTCTCCAATATTCCCGATATATACGGTATGTTTTTCTCAACTATTATCTTCATTTATCCACACTATTTTTTAATAAAAGACTTGCCATACAAATGAGGCCACACATACTATAACAAATAACAAATAAGGAATAAATCGGCGCGACTGTTTTTTTAATGTATAGGCATGAGCCATCTGCACCGACAAACATATATTTAGCACTGGTAAATACACAAGCACATTGTTGTAATCCACTGCCATCGCAATCATTGTGAACAGCATCAACGCGATGAAAAAACCATTATAAGAGCGTGTTTGCATCTTATAACTTATCAATTTCAACACATTCATACCGAAAAGAACCAACGACAACAGCACAGTGAACGCAATCACAGTTATTATAAAGGTCGATTGCTCAAAGCTCAAGCCACTCCAGATGTCCACAATATGTGGTGCCTTATAGTCGGCCAAACTTATCATACCTGTACCTGTTGCAATCCAATAGGGTGTCGCAAGGCCAAAAATCATTGCTAACACACTTTTCAGCCCCATTATGCGCATTTGTACAAATCCAAATATCATTATCGGGATAAGATACACATATGAATAATGGAACATCGTGCACACAGCAAGCAATACAAATGTGATATACACCTTGCGTTGCGCTGCTCCGTCCTGATAAGCCCCAAACATTATGCTTGCCAACAGCAACACCACCACACTCAACAATGTTCCGTCGTAGAGTTGTGTCGATATCATTGGATTGGCAATGCCAAGCAGCAAGAATGTCGATGAAAATGTGTAAGTTACATCGCGCACATAAGAATAGCCCTTATTGAGTATAGTCAACAACACACTCACGCCCACCATCGCCAACACGCTCAGTATTCGCGACAATGTGGGAGACATTGAGAACGATGGCACCGACGACGCGCACACTCCCGACGATGAGCCTTGCAACACCACATCGCTTGAAGGAGCAATCCACAACAGCACCACGAACAAAACAGCCGTCAATATAAAAAATTGACGACCGTTAAAGAACTTGCTTATTTCTTCAGCTCTAAACACTCTTTTTCTGCATAAATTAAAAGTTAGGACAAAAGGCGATAGCATTATCCACCCACTACTGTCCTAACTCCTTTTTTCTTAATCCTTATTTAAGGTCGGCTCCGATGTCGCGACGGAAATACATTCCTTCGAAGTTCACCTTTGCAATGCTTGCAAACGAACGCGCAAGAGCTTCATCTTTTGTTTCACCATAAGAAGTAGCAGCTATCACACGACCACCAGCAGTTACAAGTGTGTCGCCGTCCTTCTTAGTTCCTGCATGGAATAGGATGCTATCGGTTACAGCTTCTGTACCTGTTATCACTTTACCCTTTTCGTAATCACCAGGATAACCACCGCTCACCATCATCACTGTAACAGCATAACGAGGGTCTATTTCAAGACTGCAATCAGCAAGATTACCTACTGCAACAGCCTTAAACAATTCCACAAGGTCACTCTTCAAACGAGGCATTACAACTTCGGTTTCTGGGTCACCCATGCGCACATTATATTCGATTACCATTGGCTCATTCTTCACATTGATAAGACCAAGGAAGATGAAACCTTTATAAGTGATGTTTTCAGCCTTCAAACCATTCACTGTTGGCTCAATGATGCGAGTACGCACCTTTTCCATAAACACCTCATCAGCAAAACACACTGGAGACACAGCACCCATACCTCCTGTATTCAATCCTGTATCGCCTTCACCTATGCGCTTGTAGTCCTTAGCTACTGGCAACACCTTGTAGCTATTACCATCTGTTAGCACAAATACCGAACATTCGATGCCCGACAAGAATTCTTCGATAACTACTGTTGCCGATGATGCACCGAACATACCATTAAGCATTTCGCCAAGTTCCTTCTTCGCTTCTTCAAGAGTAGGAAGAATAAGCACACCCTTACCAGCTGCAAGACCATCGGCCTTCAACACATAAGGAGCTTCAAGACTTTCCAAGAAGCTATAACCTTCTTCAATAGTGTCTTTAGTAACGCTCAAATAGCGAGCTGTTGGTATGTTGTGGCGTAGCATAAATGCCTTAGCAAAGTCCTTGCTACCTTCAAGTTGAGCACCTTCCTTTGATGGACCAATCACAGGCACACCTGCAAGAGCTTCATCATTCTTGAAATAGTCATAAATACCAGCCACGAGTGGGTCTTCGTTACCCACAACAACCATATTTACGCCCTTTTCAATCACAAATGCTTTTACTGCGTCAAAATCAAGTGGAGAAAGTGCTACATTCTCACCAAATGCGTGTGTACCACCATTACCTGGAGCTATATATAGCTTACCAAGTTGTTCACTTTGTCTCATTTTCCAAGCTAAAGTCGCTTCACGACCACCTGAACCAAGTAGCAAGATATCGATTTTTTCCATTTTTATATTTTTTCTTGTAATTATTCGTTGTGATTATTATTTGTCTGAATCGGTCTTTTTGCGCAAGCGACGAGCAACGCCAAGCGACATGCCCGATTCTTTTGGTAGTGATGGTTGACGGAACTTAACCATTTTCTTTGTAAAGCCTTCGCTGTGGTCTTTTCCGTCGATTTCTGAACGTCTATTTTCGCGTTCCACGCCTTCGCTCTTACGCTCGAAATAAGGTTTCTTGTTTTCTTCAGCGCCAGCCTTTGCTGCTGCAAATGGACGGCGTGGTGCACGGCGTTCATCTTCTTTTTTACCGAATCCACGACCTGGCTTCTTGTCGCCAAATTTGCGTTCGCTCGCCTTTCCTTCTTCATCTTTCTTGAAGATTGAACGACTACCACGCTCGAAACGACGCTCTTTGCTTTCGAATTTGCGACCTTCACGATTAGCTGCGCTTCTTGCTGGGCGTTCGCTGCGAGTTTCTTCTTTAGCAGCATCGCCTTCCACTGCAGTTGGTTCGAAGCGTGAACGCAAGAATTTTTGCTTTGCTTCGCCTCTGAAGTTTTCGTTCTTTACCGAACGGCCTTCCTTACGGAATTCGCTATATGTTCCTGCAAAAATCACATACTGACGCAATTCGCATTCAAGTGCACCGTTAAGAATTGGATATTTCAACGATGGCTTCAAGCCTATCTTATCGAAAGTGTCGTTATTTTCGCTTATCACCCAAGCGTTATATCCCTTGAATTCATTCTTAAGCATTGTGCCTATTTCATCATACAATGCTTCCATGTCATCGCTCTTGATACGCTCGCCATAAGGAGGGTTAGTGATAAGAACACCACCACCTTCAGGAACTGAAGTGATTTCTTGGAATGGCTTCATATCCACTTCGATATATTTGCCCACGCGTGCACTCTTGATATTGCTTCGTGCTATACCAACAGCCTTTGGTGAGATATCTGAGCCATATATCTTATATTCAAATTCGCGTTCGTTGCTATCGTCGTTATAGATTGATTCAAACAAGTCTTCATCGAAGTCTTCCCAACGCTCAAATGCGAATCCACTACGATACACACCTGGATTGATATTGGCTGCGATCAATGCTGCTTCGATAAGGAATGTACCACTACCACACATTGGGTCGTAGAAATTGCTATTTCCGTCCCAACCGCTCAGTTTGATAATACCAGCAGCAAGCACCTCATTGATAGGAGCTTCAGTTTGAGCCACGCGATAACCACGCTTGTGAAGCGATTCGCCCGAGCTATCAAGCGATATTGTAACTTCATTGCCCGAAATGTGAACATCGAGCATTACATCAGGATTAGTTACTCGAATTGATGGACGCTCGCCATACTTTTCGTTGAAATAGTCGGCAATAGCATCTTTCACTCGGTAAGTAACAAACTTTGAGTGACGGAACTCGTCGCTATACACGGTAGAATCAATCGAGAATGTGCGCTTCACATTCATAATCTTTTCCCAATCAAACTTCTTTGCCGATTCGTATAGCGATTCAATGTTGTCGGCATTGAACTTATATATTGGTTTTAGAATGCGCAATGCTGTGCGACAACAGAAATTGGCACGATACATTGTAGCCTTATCTCCCTTGAACGCAACCACGCGTTTACCAGTCTCTACATCTACGGCTCCAAGCGCCTTCAATTCATCAGCAAGTACATTTTCAAGTCCCTGAAAAGTCTTTGCCACCATTTCAAACTGTTCACTCATCTTTATCTATCTTTGTATGTTGTTTGCTTTTTGCTTGTACGAGTTTCTCGCCAGGTGCAACATCGGTTGTTACCCATATATTACCGCCCACCACAGCGCCTGAGCCTATGGTTACGCGGCCGAGAATCGTAGCATTTGAATATATCACTACATTGTCGCCTATTATTGGGTGGCGAGGAATACCCTTTATCAGATTATCATTTTCGTCGGTTGGGAAACTGCGCGCACCAAGTGTTACTCCTTGATAAAGTTTCACATTTCGGCCAATTATCGCTGTTTCGCCTATCACCACGCCTGTTCCATGGTCGATTGCAAAGTATTCTCCTATCGTTGCGCCAGGGTGTATGTCTATACCCGTTTCGGAGTGCGCACTTTCGGTAATCATGCGAGGTATTACTGGCACTCCTGCGAGCAACAACTCATGCGCTATTCGATAATTGATTATAGCCTTGATGCAAGGATAGCAATATATCACTTCGGCTGTCGACGACGCTGCTGGATCGCCTTTATAGATAGCTTCCACATCGGTGTGAAGCACTCTACGCAATTCGGGCAAGCGCTGTATAAAATCTATTGCTATATGTTTTGCTTCTTCTTTGATTGATTTTTCGTCTTCGGTACTAACATTGGTTTTCCCCACAAGACTTCCCGCTAAAATCTGATTTTCGAGTAACCACTTCAAGCGCTCACACTGAATACCTATCGTGTATTCAATGTTATAACCATTCACATCGGCACCACCGAAAAAACCAGGAAACAACAACGAGCGACATAGCCCTATCAACTCGGCTATAAGATTTTCTGAAGGTAATGGCTCGCCTACCATTCGCAAATGACACATCTGTTGCAAATTCTCTTTGCAAGCAAGCATCTTTACAGCCATTTTCATCTTCTCTTCTTCTTGATAAGTAGCTACGCCCATTACTTTAAGAATACTCTTAACTTATAAATTATTTTTTCTTCCTACGCAAGAAAAACTTCCTACGCAATTTCTCAACAAAAATACAACAAAACTCCCACATTTCCATCATTTCCTCGATTTAATTAAAAAATATTTTCTCAAAACCTTTTTATCGCGAAAACTAAGCGATTTTTCACTAAAATCGGCTCTTTTCTTTATGCATTTTTTATTAAGTCATACTTTTTAAGTACCTTTGCATTTATTAAACCTATCTGTCAAGATTTTACTACTAACCAAAAAATAATTACTAATCAAAAAACTAACAGAAGATGAGAAAGGTATTACTTTCAATCGCAGTGCTCGCAAGTTCTGTTGCATCTGCTCAGCTTCTTAATGTAGGTTCAGCTACTAAGGTGGCTCTTCCTCAAGGAACTGAAGTTGCTCAAGTAACTTTGAGTCACGATGG
>CAJGBY010000029.1 GCA_904501735.1 uncultured Muribaculaceae bacterium | reverse complement strand
GGGGGATCCACCTCTTCCCATTCCGAACAGAGAAGTTAAGCCCCGTAGCGCCGATGGTACTGCGAAAGCGGGAGAGCAGGTAATCGCCGCCTAACGAAGAGAGTTACTCAAATGAGAGTGACTCTCTTTTTTTGTGCTATAGGGAGGATAGTGGCTATAGTAACTATATATAATAGAAAAGACGATGCATCAAAATGAGATGCATCGTCTATATTGTTTAAACTAATTGTAAATGAGGTTTATAGGTACTTGTCACCGTAGGCTGTTTTTACCTCGTTTACATAGTTCTTGATCTTTTGTTCTTCGCTTTTTGGTACAATCAAAACGATGTCGTCGGCAACGGCAATGATAAAGTCTTTAAGGTGAGAAGCTACAATGAGTTTGTCGCCCTTAGATGCTACCATACAGTCTTTGCAGTCGAATAGCATTGCTTTACAGTTTTCGGTTACATTGCCATCGTGGTTCTTAGGTGAGTTGTCGTATAGAGCTCCCCATGTACCAAGGTCGTCCCATCCGAAATCGACGCATTCCACATGCACATTCTTAGCTTTTTCCATGACAGCAAAGTCGATAGAAATGCCAGGACAGGAAGCAAAGTTTTGCTTGATGAATTCAGTTTCGGCTGGTGTGCCGTATAAGCCTAATCCCTTATCAAATTGAACTGTGATGTCGGGCGCGCATTCTTGAAGTGCCTTCAAGATGCTGTCGACGCTCCAAAGGAACATTCCTGAATTCCAGAAGAATTCGCCTGTTGATAGGAATACCTTAGCAAGTTCGAGGTCGGGTTTTTCGGTAAATGTTTTTACTTGTGATATGCTGTCGGTAACACTTTGACCCACTTGAATGTAGCCGTAACCAGTTTCGGGACGGCTTGGCTTGATGCCGAGAGTGAGCAGTGCATCGTTTTCGGCAATGAAGTCGAATCCCTTGTTGATGCATCGTTTGAACTCATCTTCCTTGAGCACAAGGTGGTCGCTTGGCGCTACCATGATGAGTGCATTAGGGTTAAGGGCCTTGATGTGATAGGCTGCCCATGCAATGCAAGGAGCTGTGTTGCGTCGTGCTGGTTCAAGAAGGATTTGAGCATCGCTGAGTTCGGGTAGTTGTTCCTTAACGAGAGGAGCATATTGCTCGTTGGTGAGAATAATTACATTTTCGGCAGGAACCACACCTTTGGTTCGGTCAAAACTCATTTGCAAAAGTGTGCGACCACTTCCAAAGAAATCGATGAATTGCTTTGGGGCATTTGCGCGGCTGTAAGGCCAAAATCGGCTACCTACACCACCACACATAATAACGCAATATCTATTATTGATGTCCATATCGTTATAGTTTTATATATTTGTATGCTAAGTTAATAATAATAACGGCAAAAAACAATTTTAATTGTCGAAATCTCCTATTAAAACAATAAGAGGTGGGATAATCCCCACCTCTTATTACTATTTAAAGCATTTTAAGCGTATTTTAGCCCACTTTACAGCCTGGTTTAACCTCACCTTGAGGCCCAATGACGATAAGTCGTCCATCGGCGTTCTCAGCGCTTAGAATCATACCTTGCGATTCTATGCCTTTGAGCTTGCGAGGTTCGAAGTTAGCAATGAAGCACACTTCCTTGCCAACAAGGTCTTCAGGTTGGTAATATTTAGCAATACCGCTCACGATAGTGCGTCCACCCATACCGTCGTCGATCTTGAATTTGAGTAGTTTGTCGGCCTTAGGCACTTTTTCGCATTCAAGCACCTTACCTACACGGATATCAAGTTTCATAAAGTCGTCGAAAGCAACAGTTGGAGCCACTGGAGCTGGAGTAAAGCTATTCACTTCGTTTTCCTTCTTGATGCGTTCAAGACGAGCTATTTGAGCGTCGATGGCATCGTCTTCGATCTTTTCGAATAGTAATTGAGCTTCGCCAAGAGCGTGACCAGCAGGAAGGTGGTCGATGCGACCAAGGTTGGCCCATTCGAATGATTCAAGGTTAAGCATTTCGCGCAATTTCTTGCTGCTGAATGGCAAGAATGGTTCGAAAGCTATGCCAAGGTTAGCCACAAGTTGAAGAGCGATGTTAAGGATAGTTTGAACGCGTGGCATGTCGGTTTTAGCAAGTTTCCAAGGCTCAGTGTCAGCCAAGTACTTGTTACCGATGCGAGCAAGGTTCATAGCTTCTTTTTGAGCATCGCGGAACTTGAAGTTGTTCAAAAGCTTTTCAACTTCTTCTTTTACGCCAGCAAATTCGTTAAGAGTTTCGCGGTCGTAGTCGGTAAGTTCGCCAGCAGTAGGTACAACGCCGTCGAAATATTTCTTAGTGAGTTGTAGAGCGCGGTTTACGAAGTTGCCATAGATGGCTACAAGTTCGCTATTATTGCGTGCTTGGAAATCCTTCCAAGTGAAGTCGTTATCCTTAGTTTCAGGAGCGTTAGCAGTGAGCACATAACGAAGCACATCTTGCTTGCCAGGGAAGTCAACGAGGTATTCGTGCAACCACACAGCCCAATTGCGAGATGTAGAAATCTTGTCGCCTTCAAGGTTCAAGAATTCGTTACTTGGTACATTGTCTGGCACGATGTAGCTACCTTCGGCTTTCAACATAGCTGGGAATACGATGCAGTGGAACACGATATTGTCCTTACCGATGAAGTGAATCAAGCGAGTGCTTTCATCTTTCCACCATTTTTCCCAATCGTTAGGAAGAAGTTCCTTAGTGTTGCTGATGTAGCCGATAGGAGCATCGAACCACACATAAAGTACCTTACCTTCAGCGCCTTCTACAGGCACAGGGATACCCCATTCAAGGTCACGAGTTACGGCGCGAGGACGCAAACCAGCATCGAGCCAGCTCTTACATTGTCCGTACACATTGCTGCGCCATTCTTTGTGGTCTTCAAGAATCCACTTTTCAAGCCATCCTTGGTAGTCGTTCAAAGGAAGATACCAGTGAGATGTAGGACGCTTCACAAGGGCATTGCCAGTGAGTGCATTCTTAGGGTTGATAAGTTCGTCGGGCGATAGTGTGCTACCACACTTTTCGCATTGGTCGCCATAAGCACCGTCGGCATGGCAACGAGGACATTCGCCCACGATATTGCGGTCGCTAAGGAATTGCTTAGCTTCTTCGTCGTAGAATTGTTCGCTTTCTTGTTCAACAAACTTGCCTTCGTCATAAAGTTTGCGGAAGAATGAGCTTGCGTGTTCGCGGTGAGTAGCCGAAGTAGTGCGGCTGTAGATGTCGAAAGTGATACCAAAGTCGGCAAACGCTTGCTTGATGATACCATGATAGCGATCGACAACATCTTGTGGTGTGCAACCTTCTTTCTTGGCGCGAATAGTTACAGGAACGCCATGTTCGTCGCTACCACCAATGTGAAGCACTTCTTCGCCCTTGAGGCGCAAATAACGCACATAGATGTCGGCAGGAACATATACACCAGCCAAGTGTCCTATGTGAACAGGGCCGTTGGCATAAGGCAATGCTGTGGTCACTAATGTGCGAGCAAATTTCTTTTCCATATATGATTTGAGTTTTTTATTTATATCAACACAAAAGAGCTTTCGGTGCGAGCCAATGTGACTGACTTGTAGCCGAAAACGCTATCTCAGTGCAAAGTTAACACTATCGCACCAAAATTTAAAATAAACGGCTATTTTTCTGCCGACTGAATGAAGTCGAGAATTTGTTCGGCGTGAGTTTTTGTTTTAATTTCCTTAGGAGTGAATATTTTTTCCACGATCCCTTGTTGGTCGATGATGAAAGTGGTGCGGAAAGTGCCCATATACTTGCGTCCGTACATTGATTTTTCGCCCCACACACCCATTTCGCTCACGAGCGACTTCTTGGTGTCGGCAATGAGGGTAAATGGAAGTTGGTGCTTCTCGATGAATTTGCGGTGCGAAGCCTCGCTATCGATGCTCACGCCAATCACCTCGTAGCCAGCCTTTTTGAGTGCCGAATAGTTGTCGCGAAGACTGCAAGCCTCGGCAGTACAGCCCGAAGTGTTGTCCTTAGGGTAGAAATAAAGCACGATTTTCTTGCCTGCGTATGGGCTTAATGTTATTTGTACTCCATTCTCGTTGATACCAAGAATTTCGGGAGCTTTGTCGCCTATGTTCATAATGATAAAGTTCGTTCGTTTATAAATAGAGTCTTTAGGTTACAAATATAGCTATATTTTTGTGGTCGAACAAAACCCAAATAATTTTGTCGCTGGAGATATTAAGGGCAAGTTATCGTTATTTGTGTGGAAAAGATTATATTGCTGATAAAATTATTGTATCTTTGCAATATTGAACTTTTAGAAACTGAATAACCTGTTATGAAACAATATCTTGATTTGCTCAATCGTGTGATGAGCGAAGGTACTTACAAAAGTGACCGCACAGGAACTGGTACAAAGAGCGTGTTTGGACACCAAATGCGTTTCAACCTTGCTGATGGTTTTCCGCTACTCACAACAAAGAAATTGCACTTGAAATCAATTATTTACGAACTTCTTTGGTTCTTGAAAGGTGATACCAATGTGCGTTATCTGCAAGAAAATGGTGTGAGAATATGGAACGAGTGGGCCGATGAAAATGGCGAACTTGGACCGGTGTATGGTCATCAATGGCGTTCTTGGCCTGATGGTAAGGGTGGCGTTATTGACCAAATAGCACAAGCTATCGATCTAATCAAGAACAATCCCGACTCGCGACGCATAATGGTGAGTGCGTGGAATGTGGCCGATGTGCCTTCGATGAAATTGCCTCCTTGCCATGCGTTGTTCCAATTCTATGTGGCCGATGGTAAGTTGAGTCTTCAGTTGTATCAACGCAGCGCCGATATTTTCCTTGGAGTACCATTCAATATTGCTTCATATGCGTTGCTGTTGATGATGATGGCGCAAGTGACTGGTCTTGAAGTGGGCGAATTTGTGCACACTCTTGGCGATGCTCACATCTATAGCAATCACTTCGAACAGGTGCAAGAGCAAATGAGTCGCGAACCTCGTCGCCTTCCTCGCATGGTGATCAATCCTGAGGTGAAGGATTTGTTCGATTTCAAATTTGAAGACTTCAAACTCGAAGATTATGATCCACACCCACACATCAAGGGTGTTGTGGCAGTGTGATAAAGTAAGAATCAGATTACAAGGATAAAAAACGGATAATATGGATTTAGCAGCGATAGTGGTGGTGGCCGAGAATGGCGCGATAGGTAAAGATGGCGATTTGTTGTGCCATCTGCCAGCCGATTTGAAGCATTTCAAGTATATCACAATGGGACACACCATAATTATGGGACGACGCACATGGGAATCGCTCCCTAAAGGTGCGTTGCCAGGACGAAAGAATGTGGTAATCACGCGAAATGCCGATTTTGTGGCTGAAGGAGCAGAAGTGTATCACTCGCTCGAGGAAGCTCTTGAAGCAACTGCTGCCGACGGTGCTCGTTTCATTATCGGTGGGGGAATGCTCTATAGCGAAGCTTTCCCATTAACTAATACATTGCATCTCACTCGTCTGCACGCATCGTTTCCCGATGCCGATACATTCTTCCCTGAATATGATCAGCAAGATTGGGAGGAAGTGTCGCGCGAAGATCATGACGCCGACGAGCGCAACCCTTATCCGTATAGCTTTATCGAACTACGACGCAAATAAATACTTTCACATCAAGCCTTCTCATTTTTCTTGGGAAGGCTTTTTATTATGTTGCCCACATACACGGTGAGCAATGGCATGATGGTGATGCCTAAAAGTCCGAGAAACACATTGATCCACTTGCCCACAACGGTTACGGGAGCTATGGGAGCGCCGAGAGTAACAACATTCATGCAAGCGCACCATATTACGGTGCTAAATCCATCGATTTCGTCGTTGACGGGCGATTCAACACTGTAAAATATCAAACTGGCAAAGTATATGCTTGCGAGCAACACGGTGAGATAGCTCACAAAGAGGCTCGTGATGCGATTTTTCGACAAATAACCCACCACTACAGCCAGCGCGAAAGCACTGCGCACAAGCGGAACGAATCGAATGTAGGTGTAGGCCGTTTCGCTCACCATCAGCCCCAGTCCATAGATAATGTTCAAGTAGGGTATCGAAACCAGAATAAATATGAAATTGTGCGAGAGAAACCGTAGTTTGTTCGTGGATAGTGTGAAATCGACAGCCAACGACAACAGGAATACCACACACACTACGAGCTGAAACAACATGTAGCGGTGGGCACTTTCAAGCATAATCCCGTTGAGAATCTCGTAAGACGCATAAGCAATAAGCAGCAGCGACATCACTACCACAAGGCCGTGCATCGCGTGCGACAATTTCATCATCATATTGTTGTTTTTCCTATCCATAACATTTTAAAAGATTATATTGAGAGCAGCCGTTGTTCGCAAAAAGAAAGGACGCCGTGTACATACTTCACAGTATCATTACGAGCGCCCCACATCATCGAGAGATATTGAAACTTAACAGAAATGCTTTAATTAACTAACTAACTAACATCTTCATGAATCAAATTCTTTTACTTATAAAACATCGCACGAGGGAGAAAGTTTGGCTGTTAACTATTTTTTACAAAATAAATATCGTTTAACGACAAACAGCCCTACGTGACTCATTATAAGGTGAATAGACAACATTCGGGGCGCATTTTAGTTCGCGAAAACTGGCACTTTTTTATTTAAAATGATATTTTTATTAGTGAAAACTTGCATAGAATAAAAAAACTTACTAACTTTGCACTCGCAAATCAAACGATGGTGCCATAGCTCAGTTGGTAGAGCAAAGGACTGAAAATCCTTGTGTCCCCGGTTCGATTCCTGGTGGCACCACTGAAAAGAGAGTTACAACGATGTAACTCTCTTTTTTTGTTGTGTTTGGGAGGAGAGTAAATCCATAGCACAGAGGAGTTTACCAGAATCGTGAAAAAGGCAAAGCGTAAAATCGCTTGAAAGTAAAGACTTTTCATGCCACACACTCCACAAGACTTTTGGTAGATAGGTGTACAATATGAACGCTGATAGCTCTGAACTTGCTTTGATTAAGCTGATGGAATTGTTCAACCATATCTCCGAAGTAATCACCAAACGATACTTACTGTTGAGATAGGACGAAATTCTTGAAACATATGATGTGTTTAGTTTTGGGTTTCTACATATAAAAAATATCCCAAGCTTAAACTTGGGATATTGAAATTATTAGAATAAAGATTCTCTAACTTTATTTGCATATTCTTTAAATGGATCTTCCGAAAGATCATACATCAACAATGTTTTGCCCATCTGTTGTGGATTATAACTCAGAAGCTTTAAAGTATCTACAATTCGTGTTATATCCAATTCCATAACATCAAAAGAGGGAGACATAGGATTTTTTATCCATTTTAGTGAATCTGTTTCTTCATCATATCTCATCAGTTCTGTGATACCACAGATTAAAGGATAAATGTAACCATTAGGATAATCATAATCACACTTGTCACTTGTAGTTTTAAAAGGTACTGTAGATTCCTTCATCTTAACAGTGGTAATACTTCCAAATTTACCAGGTCTTGCATTATGATACATTCTAGGAAATTTTAAGTAAAGTTGATCAAAAAATCTTAAAATATCCCCACACATATCAAGTGCAGATTTTACTACATTACTTTGTATAATATATTTGCCATCTTCAAGAATGGATACTTGATCGTTCTTTATAACATTTGAAAAAAACTCAACACATTTCCCTTTGGCTGAATAGACACTAACTTTACTTAAGGTTCCAACTTCTTCTGGAAGTTTGTTTAGATTTAGCAATTTAATAAAAGGAATGACAGCAAGACCTACGACATCCTCAGCTTTTATTTTTCCATCATCGCCAGATCTCCAACGAATATCAAAACTATCACCCAGTTGTTCTTTTAAGTAATCGTAACAACCAACTTGGTTACTTTTGGAAGCCTGAGTTAGTTGAATGTTATTATTACGTGCTGCACATATATCATCAATTGCATCATAATAAGCATCTAAAGATAGTTGGTCAGATGTCTTTGGAAAAATGATTTCAACAGGGATTGAGAATTTAAATAATTCAGGTTGTTTATTTGACATATCTTTGAAACGATCAATTATATCGTTAAAATTTTCGTCAAAGAACTCCTTGCATTTATCCCAATTTTTAAGAGTTTTGGTTGGATACAATTTTGATATAATAAATCGCGCAATGGCGAAAGTGTTATGACCTCCATCCATAATACCTTCAAATTTCTCATGTTCAAAAGATAAACGAACTCTATTGCGATCAAGTATTTCACAACTTTCGGTTGCAATTAAAATACCTTTTGTTTTATACCAAAACAATTCGGGGCAATCACTTAATGTAGATTGAATACTTCTAGTGATTTGATTTACCGTTGCAGTACGTGGGTTGATTTTGTTCTGCGCAGTTTTTACTAGGTAAAGAAGAGATAAAGGAGTTAAACTTGAAGAAATTTTACTGATTAGTACTCCTTCTGAAGATTCTTGAGGAACGTTAGTGTGACCTAACTTTAAGATAATATTATTCATAGTGCTTAAAATGGGAGGCTTTGTTTATAATACTTAGAATAATATGGTAGAATATATTAAGCAAGCTTCCCAATAAAAACCTAATAGCTTCCAGCATATTACCTACGGTCTATCCAGACCTTAACACACCAATCCTGGTGTCCTCATTTATCCAAATGATATAGCAAATATAGAAATTTTTAACTTTAGCAGCAAATATATATAAGAAAAATTACGCAATTAACACGATTTAAGACTGCATCATATTCGAAGACAACATAAAATATGTCAACTTACTTAATATAGTCATAGATCAATTTGATTAAGTTAGCATTATTTTTACTTACTTCTTTTCACCCATCGAGAATCGGAAACTTTCCAAATATATTGAGTCGCCATTATAATGAAAAACAGAGTTGGGGACAAAGGTTGCTCGCCCCCAACTCTGCATAATAAGTTTAGTTAGTGCTATTTTATATCTTGTCGGGTATAATCTAAAACTTCCCTCGATAGTGACTTTGCAGCACTAGTTCAATATCACTTTCACGATAGAGGATTTTTCTCCGAGCTGACGGTACGGCAAAATACCATTGTTGTGGCATCCTTGGCAATGTGGATAATCTCCGCGAATAGGTCTTTAACCAACTCGTGTTTGTGTGTGATATCTTCGTTACCTATAGGCATAAATTTTATGGGTTAAAAATCATTTGCAATAAGTATCTCAACAACTTTTGGAAAGTATTGATTGTTATCTTTTAAAAGAGTTAGAAATAACTATCCGTAATGTTGAAAACATTGATAAGCATAATTGTTTTAGGTACCAAAGCACATTTTTGGTTGAAATGCTGGCATTTATCGGGCTTATCGATAGAACTGATTTAGTTGGAAATAAATTCGTCCTCTTTGAGAATCAAGTATTTTAGAGCAGACTATTCCAGGAAAGCCTAATAGCCAAAATCAAAAATATCGCCTTACAGCAAAAAGGAGTGGCATTGAAAGAGAAACTGAAAGACAATAAGAGATTTTTGCATAACCTATCTTATAATATATAAAAACTCTCAATTCCTATATTTTATGATATGTTATGAATAATTCTGTAAAAGATGTTGCTTTTATTGCAGCAAAGGTTGCCGCTATAAAAGACGAGAAAGCAAGAATGATTGCTGGCGGTGCTTCGTTAGTATATAATGTGGCGCAAATAGCCCGTTTTCGTTCTATGATTGTAGAGTTGTCTCAGATATGCAATTACATCGTATCTAAAGCTCAGATTATAGGCTCTTATACGCTAGATGAATATAATCTTGCGGTTGAATGTCAACGGCAAATTGAAGAGTGTCATCAGCAGATAGTAAAGCATGGAACAATGACTGTAATTGATGGTATATCTTTGCTGATTGAAGCCTTTAATAATCATAGCCGAAGGTAGAATTTGGGGATTCCGAACGGAGATGGAGCAATAGTGGGAGATTACGTTTGTAGCGATTCATTAATGCAAAGATGTATAATCATTTAGGAATGAGACACATTTTTAGTGGTGTTTTGAGGGCGGGCTGTGTAGTAGCTCAATGTGGAGTGATTTTGGTCGAAAGGGAGGGCGTTTTCGGGTGATATGCATTAAAAAATGTGTAGTTGCTTGCAATTTTGACAAAAAAGGTATACCTTTGTACTCGCTTTTCGAGGCAACAAGAAAAAGTAGGTCCTATAGCTCAGTCGGTTAGAGCATCTGACTCATAATCAGGGGGTCCTTGGTTCAAGCCCAAGTGGGACCACGAGCAAATAAAACGCTGATTATCAGGCGATTAAAGCACTGAAATCAGCGTTTTTCTTATGTAAATAGCCTGTAAAAAGCTTAAAAAAAACGAGTTTTTTGCACAAATTTGCTGAAAATTGCACATAATTGCACACGTTTGTTTGTACATATGTTTGTACATGAATTCAGTAAATACTGCCTTACTCGTACTTATTTT
>CAJGBY010000028.1 GCA_904501735.1 uncultured Muribaculaceae bacterium | reverse complement strand
GTTGTTGAAGGCCTCATTTTGAGAGGTTATTACAACTTGCTTTTCAATTTCTTCTCTGGACGCATGTTGTTGAAGGCCTCATTTTGAGAGGTTATTACAACTGGTAATTATGTATGTAAATATCGACTATTGTTGTTGAAGGCCTCATTTTGAGAGGTTATTACAACACTTTATCACCAAATCGTTCTTTTAGTTCGTTGTTGAAGGCCTCATTTTGAGAGGTTATTACAACATAAGTTTTACCCTCTTTAATAATCTCTGCGTTGTTGAAGGCCTCATTTTGAGAGGTTATTACAACACTTAATAAGTTCAACAAAAGGAAACGAAGGGGTTTGTGGCTATAAAATTGGGAAACATAGGAAAAAGTGTGAAAAATTTTGCTAATTGAAAATTTATATATACTTTTGTTGTGTTATTTTTACACATTAAGTTTTATCGAAAAAAATATTATGATTTTAAATGAAATTACACGCAACATCTATATCAAACTTACACTCGCTAATGGTTCCATTTTAGAAGGAACTAATACTCTTGCTGATTTTGTTGACAGTATATAAAAGCTGTAATATCTTTGCATTGTCAAAACATCGAAACCGCCACGATGATTGACAACAGGAATTGTTGGCGGGTACTAAAAAGAAATGGTTATGAAGATAAAAACACAAAAGAAAAACATGCAACGCTCATTAAAGCTAAAACAAGCCGAAGCTAATGCTCGCCGCAAAGTTGCTAAGAACTGGGAATTATTAGCTACAACAGCTAAGTACAAGTTTGCCAGCACAAAACAAGCTTGCAGAGACATTACATCGTTAATAATCGATGAGTGTTTCGATGGCATACTCCTCGACCTAAACGAGCGCAGTAGTTCCAAATCATATAATGTTCAAAAACGAATTCTTCGACGAATTGTTGAAAAGCGACAGGCTCAATCTATCCATCGCACATTAGGCAGAACCCATGATCGCTTCTCCAATCACATGGAGCATTACAGCATAAGCCGAAGTGTTAAGGCTATAAACAACTACCGATTATGCGTGTGAGAATGGTTCCAAATAGCATAGAACCATTATAGTTGCAAATATTCAATTAAAGCCCAAAATAGTATTGTAATTTTGCAGCACAATTCAGTCATTAACTAACAAACCAAAGGCGACGGCCTATTCCGTCAAAACAAGAAAAACATACAAAATATGAAAACAGCACTATCCACCGTTGCCGCAAAGGCTCTTCCTGCACTATCAGGAACTTCAGTAACTTACAATGCTGAAAAGAATGTGTACTTAACGCTTGGCTATACAAGCGCTGCTGGTAACACATATTTCAAGGCAGTTAGATTATCTGACCGTCTTGCCGTTCACTACGACATCGGCGAGGGATATTGCCACACATTCCTCAATGGAATTACACTCTTTGCTTGGGATGGCTCCAAGGCTGTAATAATAGGCAAGCGTTCGTGGGGCGGTAGCAACTGGCACCGCTTTTCCGAACAGTTTGCAAAGGAACAATCAATCGACATGTTGAAGAACTATCTTGAGGGACAAGCTAAGGCCTTGGGACAACATGTGAATGACCAACAGTTGAGACTTTTCTCGCGCACGATGATAGAAGATGTACAAAACTATCAAAAAAGAATCGCTTAATGTATAACCCTAAAAAAGAAAAAAGAACATGGCATCATTAGAAAAAGCATTAACAAAAGACTTGTTTGAGAACCTACTTCCTACTTATGGAAACACACGCAAAGCTGTGCCAGTGTGGGATGAAAGTCAAAAAATGTTCCTTCTTGGGAATTACGAAAGTGCAAGTGGGCACTATTACTACGAAGGTATACGCTTTTGCGATAGAATTGTCATCAAAGAAAAAGTGGGGCTATATCACACTTGGACCTATATTGATAGCATCGAGATATATGCTTTCAACGGAACAAAGCTTCAACTGGTTCAAAAGCGCGATTATGACAAGACATTTCGCAACGAAGCTTTTGTGCGTAGCGAATCGGAGCAGATGATTTGCGATTTCATCACGAGTAGCCTTAATGCGCAAGGTATCTCCGCAGACGATAGTCAAATACGCAACGAATCGCATAGCATCGTAGATGGTAGCTATCAAAGCTTCCTATCACCCAACTTCAACAAGCAACTAACTCGAATCCTTCCACAACTAAACGCATAAAACAACAACTAATAATCTCATACATTATGATTGATCAAAACAACAAAGAACAACTTCAAGCCTACGAATTCATTGCCAACACAAATTCAAGTTTCTTCCTCACAGGTCGTGCAGGAACTGGTAAAACCACATTCTTGCAAAATGTGCAAAAAATGGTGGGAAAGGACTTCATCACATTAGCGCCAACTGGAGTAGCAGCTATCTTGGCGGGCGGAGATACAATTCACTCATTCTTCGGACTACCATTAGAGGTGTGCGTACCTGGTACATGTGGAAAAATGAGTCAACGTCATATTTTGACATTGCACTATGCCGATACTATCATTATCGACGAAGTGTCGATGGTGAGATGTGATATTATTGACGCAATCGACTACACTATGCGCAAAGCATTGAGAACTACGTTGCCTTTTGGTGGAAAACAAATGGTTTTTGTTGGCGATATGTTCCAGCTTCCACCTGTTGTGAGTTCTGTTGTGGAAAAAGATATATTGCGCGACATATATCAAACCGAGGAATTCTTTTTCTATAAGGCACATGCCATTAAGCGCATGCGTATGCCTAAAATCGAATTTCAAAAGGTGTATCGCCAACTTGAGGACCAAACATTTCTTCACATCTTAGAGAATGTTCGCCTCAATAAGGTTACTCCTGAAAATATTATGAATCTCAACAAGCGAGTCTCACTTCCATCACCCGAAGAAGGCCTGGTAATCACTCTCGCTTCGCGAAACAAAACAGCCGACAAAATCAATCAAGATAGATTGGCCGACATTGCCAACAAAGAGTTCGTTTACGAAGGAACAGTAACTGGGAAATTTGAAGAAAAGAAATTTCCTGTTGACCTAGAGCTACGACTAAAAGTAGGAGCTCAAGTTATGTTTACGCGTAATGATCCTCAGCGCCGTTGGGCAAATGGAACACTTGCCACAGTCGTAAAACTACACAAAGATGAAATTCATGTGAAATTGAATTCGGGCGATGTGTATGTGGTACCATGCTGTTCGTGGAATTCTTATAGCTACGAATATGACAAAGAAACTAAAAAGATACAGAAGGAGGTTGTTGGAACATTTACACAATACCCTCTCAAACTCGCGTGGGCTATCACTGTGCACAAAAGTCAAGGTATGACTTTCGACAAGATGACAATTGACCTAAGCCATGGCTTTTTTGCCTCAGGTCAGCTATATGTTGCATTGAGTCGAGTGCGCTCTCTTGATGGTTTATTCTTGTCAAAGAACATTGTTCCACAATATGCTTATACTAATCGTGAAATACTCACATTTGCGGTTGGCTATAACGACGATAGAACCATTAACAATGAAATAGAAAGCGGAAAAGCTGTATTCGAGCCATTGAAAAACAATGACTACGATGAGGCCGCAAAGCAATACCTATTGCTATTGGCAAAGAAGGCACAGGAAGGAGACCTCAAGGAGGCTTTGCAACTGTCAAAACAATTTCTTGATACCATTATCTGCGATGATGGACTATATGGTTGCATCGAGAGCATTCCTGCTGACCTATCCAATTCTGAACATTGGACTAATCATTTCTTGGTAGCATTGCTAAACTTATATGCAGGAAATTATGATATTGCGTTGGAGTCGATTGACCGAGTTCTAGCAAAGCATCAATGCCAAGAGGCTTTCTATGTAAAATCGCGTGCTTTAGCAAAACTTCAGCGCTATAAAGAAGCCGATGAAGTTAATTGTATTCTTGGCGAATTCTTCGAAATGGCAACTCCAGATGCAAAAGTATTGTATATGGTTGCTGTAATTAATGAGTTACACATTGGTGACCCAGGCATTGAACTGATGAAAAAACTGGTGGAATTACGCCCAAAATATGACAACGGCATAACTACACTTAGAATGCTCATGAAAAATAAGGGGCTGAAACTGCCTGAATCGACCGACTCACCATGTGATCTTGTAACCGATTTCAATTCAGATATAAGTTACGACGAGTTCAACGAAAAGCTAAAGCTATGTCGTAAAGAATCGCCAAAATCACTAACATTATTAGTGAGAAGAATAAAAGCATCAATGGAAAAACAATAAAAAAAGATATAACTATGAAAAAAGTGACTAATTCAAAAGCAATTCCTGTTACAACATTGCCCGCAGAGCAAGCAATGAATTTCTTCTTAGAATCAGACCAGTATTGTACAACTGAACTGCCAGAATATTTTGATTTTGCTCCAGTGTTGGAGTATGCAAAGATGGCTATCGGCAACAAGTTGTTGATAGATATTTGCAACGGTGCAAATCCCACCGATGTTAGTGGGGTAAATCTTGAAGTTATTTCCAATAAAGATGGCAGATATGGGGTTCGTCCGCTCACATTAGCAAATCCGTTCCTATATTATATGTTGGCTCGTGAGATTTGCAATGAAAAGGCGTGGGATAAGATATGTGAATGTTTTGATCTGTATAAAGACGAACATTTCTCAGCTTGCGCCATACCAATGGTTAAGACTGATGACAAACCAAAGTCTTTCCGTGGAGCTACTTCAATTCTAAATTGGTGGAGTTCTATGGAACAAACCTCTATTGAATTGTCGCTGAAATATCGCTACATGTTTATTACCGATATCACAAATTGTTTCGGACAAGTCAATCCCGAATCAATAGGTTGGGCATTGGCTCGCAAGGGTACCGAGTGTGAAACGGCTGAAAACAACGCATTGGCAACAAATATTCAAACATACATTCGAGCCATGCAACAAGGTCGTAATATGGGACTACCACAAGGTAGCAAACTGTTTGGGTTTATTGCCGAAATTATTCTCGGTTATGCTGATATGCTTTTCGTTCGTGAAATAGAGAAGGCACAAGCAGATGGCAAATTGCCTAAATACTTGGACTATAAAGTATTGCGCTATGTTGATGACTATCGCATATTCTGCAACGACCGTGATGCTCTTGAAGCGTTGTCGTATATGCTTCAACAGATATTGGAACGATTCAACTTCCGCATGAACACATCAAAGACCAAAATTAGCTCTGATTTAATAGCCGATTCTATCAAGTCAGATAAAGCGTACTATATCTTTAACACACCTATAGAGAGTAAGCAAACTTATCGCGACGAGAACGGAAATGAGCGCAAAGAGCAAGGCTATGATTTTGATGGATTCCAAAAGCATTTACTGTTCATCTACGAATTTTCTCGACAATTCCCTAATGGAGGTCAGTTGAAGAACAAACTCTCAGCATTTAGTAAGCGTATTGAGAAACAATTGTCAACAAAAACTCGCAAGAATGAGATAACTATGATTGATCTGAAAACAGGCAAAACTTCGAAAGAAGTCTTGTTAAAAGAATACGCAGGTCATTTGTGGGAGAACATTTCTGCAATGGTAGCTATTGCTGTAGAAATTGCTGCAAACAATGTTAATGCAGCACATTATGCATTGAAAGTAGCGAGTCAAATGCTCGCAGACATGAAATCGACTGATATGCAAAAGAAGCGAGAAATAATACATCAGATATATCTGAAACTTAGACATCAACCAAATTCAGCATTTTTACAAGTATGGCTTCAAAATATTACTCATACAACAGATGATTGGTCTTCGGCTGAGGTATATGATATGCCTTTATGTAAGCTTGTCGCACAGCAGCCAGTTAATTTATGGAATAATTCTTGGTTGAAGGGGGAAATTGCTGATAAATTGCCCATAGACACAATTGTAAATAGAAAAGTATTAGCAAAAACTGGGCAGGTGATTACATTCAAGGAGAAACGCCAATATGATTCAATGGAGTATTAGTACTCTTGGATTTGGATAATCATTGAAGATATATATATCGATATCCATCAATTCGGGCTTGAGTGACATCGTAATGAATGGTAGCTTAAACTCAAAATAAAATTTAGGTCGGCAAAAAGTCGGCAATTTGGGGGTGGGTGAAAATTGGGTGAAAAAAGTTTTTAATGGAAATGTGGCTGTATATATAGGACAGAAAGCTGTCAAGGGTGATTTTTTAGGACAATTTTAGGACAAAATCGCTTTTAATTGTAAAATTTTGTAAAAGAAAAATCCGTTAACTCGTTATTTATTAGCGAATTAACGGATTTATGGTGTGGTCCCACTTGGGCTTTTAATGTGTTTTTGTGTGATATCTGGTGTTTGTTGTAAAATATCGATAATATTAATAATCAGTGTTTTATGTTGTTTTGTGTTAGTTGAAGAATAACACAAAATCACATTAAACAACAAATAAGACGCCAAAAACACGCCAAAAATTTTGTGGTCCTAGGTAGACTTGTTATCTTTGCAAAAAGATTTTCAAGTTATGGCAAAACTACAATTATCACTATCCAGTAAGAAAAATAAGAGTACTGGATACCAAGAAATACTAATCCGTTTTTACAATGGAAAAGCATTTAATCAGCGTGCTCGTTCAGGTATATATATTTTAGATGACCCAAACTATTGGGATGGAACCCAAATGGTGGATAAACGAAGAATGAATGATGAGAATAGGCGTTATCATAATGACCAACGAGCCAAAATTGAGGCGTTGTGCCATTTTATCGAGGAAGAGTGGCTAAAATGGGACAAAAATGCAGTATTGCCATCTGATTGGCTAAAGACTGAGGTTGATAAGTTTAATCATCCTGAAAAGTATGTTGTAGTTGAAGAGGGAGAAGAAGAAAAGAAACCTATGATGCTACGAGAGGCTGTTGAAGCATTTATTGAGGGTGCTCCCTCTCGTATTCAAGAGAATGGAAATCACAAGGGTCAACCTGTTAGTCATCGTACAATCTTGCAATACAATCAAATGAAAAGATACTTATTTGAGTATCTCGATTTTGCGAAAATGGGCGATATTCCAGTAAGAGACCTTGATAAGAAGTTTTACGATGGCTACGTATCGTTCCTAAATTTCAAAGGTTTCAAGTTAAATACTGTTGGTAAACATATCAAGAATGTAAAGGCTGTGATAAATTGGCTCCCATTGAGTGAGCGAATGGAATGTGAGTTTGTGGCTCCAAGAAAATGTAAGAAACTTTCAGAGGAGGTTGATAATGTTTACTTGTCAACTGAAGAACTACATGCAATTGAAACGGTAGAATTGGAGCATGCTTATCACGACAAAGTAAGAGACCAGTTTATACTTCTTGCATGGACAGGTTGCCGATATAGTGACTTAAACAAACTTGCAGACCCTAAAAGCATAGAGCGAGGATATTTTGAATTGGAACAGATGAAAACAGGCACAAAGGTATGTATTCCAATATTTGAACCAGTGAAAAGAATATTTCAAAAGTATAATGGAGAGTTGCCTCCAGTTATTTCTAATCAGAAATTCAACTCATTTCTAAAAGAAATTTGTCAAATGGCAGGAATAACCGAGGACACATCTATTACTCATACCATAGCAGGTCGTCGCATTAAGGAGTATTTTCCAAAGTATGAATTGGTAAGTGCTCATACTGCTCGCCGTTCGTTTGCAACTAATATGTTTGAAAGTGGAGCCCCAGCACTTGTTATTATGCAAATCACAGGACACAAGACAGAGAAAGCATTTTTGTCTTATATCAAAACCGACCCTGAGACTTACGCAAGAATGCTGATAACGCAATGGAATAAGTCTCAACAAGAAAAAACTGAGAAAGAATAATAATATAAACAATCCTCTACATCAAATATTTTTACTATTTTTGCACAAGTAATCGCTTAAAGGTGGTATAATACCACCCAAAATGGTGGTATTTAACACATCAATATATATGGCAGACATTAATAGCATTTATAATCAGTGGAAGTCTCTTCTTCCTTTAACAGAAAAAAAACAGGCTCAGTTAGCTCGCAAATTTACTGTAGAATACAACTATAATTCAAACCATATAGAAGGTAATACCTTAACATATGGTCAGACTGAGTTATTGCTACTATTTGGGAAAGTAAGTGGCGAGGCAGAGATGAAAGATTTCGAGGAGATGAAAGCTAGCAATGTTGGGTTAAAAATGATGGCTGAGATTGCTAAGGAAAAGTTGCCGTTGACAGAAACATTTATTCGACAACTTCATCATACCTTATTGCGTGAAGATTATACCGTTTATACCACTCTGCCAGGAGGATTACAATCAAGCTATGTTGTTCATGCTGGCTCATATAAAACGCGACCTAATAGTGTTATTACACGCTATGGCGATCGTTTTGAATATGCTTCACCTGAAGAGACTCCGGCATTGATGAATGATTTGGTAAATTGGTATAACGAAGCAGAAGGAAGTGGTAAGTACTCACCAATCGAACTTGCTGCGTTGTTTCATTATAGATATATTCGTATTCACCCTTTTGAAGACGGCAATGGACGCATTGCACGATTGATGGTCAACTATATTCTTTCGCGCCACGAATGGCCTATGATTGTAGTGCGCAATAGAGATAAGCAATCATATTTAGAAGCATTGCATCAGTCTGATCTTGTCGTAGGACCAGCTCCGTCAGATGGCGCTCATGCGTCACTAAGAGAAATTCGGCATTTTATGACATATTTCAACAAACTAGTTAAAACTGAAATAAAAGCAGATATTGATTTTGTTACCAAATCAGACGAAAATATATGGTGGTATGATGGTAAAATTGTTACATTCAGAAGTCCTAACACTTCAAAAATTTTGTTTGCTTTACAAGAAAACCCATCGATTTCGTATGAAGAATTAACTAAGTTGATTGGAATTAATACATCTGCTATTCAGAAACAAATTAATAATCTAATTAAGAAAGGATACATACAACGCAAAGATTCAGGCAGAGAATGGTATGTACTGATTACATCAACTATATAATTCGGAATCTCTATTGCGAAAGCAATAAATATGGAAACGAACAAGATGTCGACGCCATGCTCACTTTATATGGTGGTTCAAGCAAAGAAACCGACCAGAAAACGCTAAAACCGACCACAAAAACCGAATTATAGAGATGCTAAAATCTAATCCCAATATTGCACGTTCAGAAATGGCACAAGTGTTAGGAGTATTCTGAGATTATGCTTCTTATTCTCCGAAAATTTTCGGTGAATAATTTGTTTATTCTCCGAAAACCATCTAATTTTGTCACAAAATATAGCATATATGAGATATATACATGATTTTAAGAATTGGTGGCAATTTCATTATGATAGCCAACAAATAATGAATGTATTAGGTCGAGTACGAGCCAAACAAGGTTCTCTAATGGGACGGATGATGTCTTTAGGATTTGACTCACAAGATGAAGCTATGCTATCAAATATGTCGCTTGAACTTGTTCGTTCTTCGGAAATTGAAGGCAAAGAGTTAAATTATGAAGAAGTTCGATCTTCAATTGCTCGTCGACTTGGGATTGACACAGCTGGTCTTGTGCCAGTGTCTCGTTATGTTGATGGTGTAGTAGAGATGCAATTAGATGCGACTCAAAACTATGATAAAGCACTTACTCACGATCGTCTTTTTGGATGGCATAATGTACTATTTCCAACAGGAATGAGTGGTTTATATCGCATAGAAGTCGGCAAATATCGTACGGGAGAAATGCAAGTAGTATCCGGAGCTATGGGAAAAGAAAAGATACATTATCAAGCCCCATCTCCTGAGCGTGTACCTGCCGAAATGGACCGTTTTATCGAGTGGGTAAACAATAGCAATGACATCGATGCTGTATTGAAAGCAGCCATTGCTCATTTATGGTTTGTATCAATACACCCTTTTGATGACGGAAATGGTAGAATAACAAGAGCCTTGACCGATATGTTACTTGCTCGTTCTGAAAATAGTAGTAAACGTTTCTATTCTGTATCTGCAGAAATAAAAATATTACAAAAGGAATATTACGAAGTCCTAGAGCGTACACAACGCGGAAATGGTGATATTACCGATTGGCTTTTATGGTTTTTGCATTGCTTTGAACAAGCATTAAGTGCGTCGGAAAGCACTTTGTCCTCAGTAATGCACAAAGCTGAGTTTTGGGAACGCAATCGTGATGTTTCTTTCAATGAACGACAAAGAAAATTGCTGAATATGCAATTTGATGGATTCAATGGCAAGCTAACAAGTAGTAAATGGGCGAAAATTGCAAAATGTTCGCCAGATACTGCACTAAATGATATAAACGATCTTATTGCAAAAGGCATATTGCAGAAATCTGATGAGGGAGGTCGTAGCACTAACTATATATTAGTAGATTATAATTCTTAATGGTAGCAATATCTTAGCAACAACAAGGGGACTATAACTGAATAAAAAAGTTATAATCCCCTTTTAGTTAAAGCGAAAGGACCTAAATCTCTAATCCAGCATTCTTGCAATAATGGAAGAAGGTACCAATACCTATGCGACGATTGGAGCGTAATAGATTGTTGAATTTGCGGTCGCATTCTTTGGCATTGTATCCACTATTTTGAGAACTGCATAAATGAAACCATTGCCGACCACTTTCCCCTAATGATGATAAAGCAGCTCCAATCTTTACCCAATCGTCATAGGTCCCAGTTATGTCGATATGTCGTTGTGATATTTCTCGGCACAAATTTGCAACCTTGTCTTCGGCTTCATATACATCATAATCGTAGGTGTATTTGTGGAAAATAGACTTCGGTTCACGATAGATGCCAGAAAACGGCTTTGCACTCATATTTACATACTGATGAATATCGTAACTTTGACATCTCAATCGGCACACATCGCCACAAGCCCTGTCAATAGCAATGCCCATTTCATCAAATACTCGCACCAACTTCTCAAATTGAGCCTTATGTTCTTCGGGATATTTTAATGGGATAATCAAAAAATATCCGTTACCACTGACTGAGCGAGATGCATAAGCAACTTCTTCAATATGGCTAAGTACGTCAGGAATGAGAGTATCAAAGTTCGCAATATGTAGGTTGTCCTTTCGGTCAATATCCACACATATCAGACCACTATGCTTTACGAGGTTT
>CAJGBY010000027.1 GCA_904501735.1 uncultured Muribaculaceae bacterium | reverse complement strand
TACCCTAATTCCACCCAATTTTTGCAATCTGTCATATAAAGTATTGTAATTTCTATCATTGCGCAAATCGTAATTTACAAGAAATATTTTCATACACAAGTCTTTATTTGTGGGTTTATAATGTTCACGTCCTTGGTAACGAAGAGGTACTACGCCATCTTAATCATCAGGAAGATTGGTTGAAAACTGCCGTTATATCCAAGAATCGGATTTTAAGCAAAACGGAATGCCGATGGCACTACCTAATAGGTTACAAATGTCGTGCCAACCAACTATAACTGCCATTTTGCCTATACAGTACTCCACACATTATTATATAGGATGAAAATATTCTAAAACTTTGTCTAATCGAGCTCGGGACATAATTAATTTATATTGCCAATATTTTAATGTAATAATGGCGGCCGCTTCAGTCGCTGAAGGAGTCGCCATTACATTTGAAAAAGCTGTTTTTATTATTTCAATCTTAGTATTTCTTCTTTTTGTGGTATGGAATGTGCCATATTAGTTATTCTTCACCACATCTGCTGGGTTTTCGGTAGCTGCTTTCCATGAACGGAGTGTTACGAGACCGACAGTCACAATAAGTACTACTACTAATGCCATCAAGTAAATCCACCAAGGCGAAGCGATACGGTTGGCAAATTGTTCCAACCAGCGTGAAGTTATATACCACGCAACCGGCGCAGCCACTACGAAACAACTGATGACAATCCAAACATAGCGCATGTTAAGCATCTGTATCATTTGTGCTGTTGTTGCTCCATATACTTTGCGAACTGCTATTTCTGCGCGACGGTGCTGTGTCTCAAACATCACGATACCGAACACACCCATTAGCGCAATTACGATAGCTAGAATAGCAAACATTCCTATTAAGACCATATCCTTTTTAGTCTGTTTGTATAGGCTCTCAACCCATTCCTCTAAGAAATGTAATTCTACTCCACTGGAAGCAGGTGCAAGTTCTTTTGAAATCTTGCTAACATAATCTGCGAAAGCCTTCACATCAGCCCCGGCACGCAAGCGAATGTAAAAATGGCATTTCTCGCTTGAATTCTTGCAGTAGAATGCGTGATAGTCGTCGTTTTTGCTTAGTGAAGTTAATCGTATATCTTTTATAATACCGACAACATTAAAACCATCAGGGAAACGGTAACCGACTGGAATGCCGATTTCTCGATTGAGCGACTTCATGATAATCATTTCGCCTCGCTCACCTGATGATGGGGTAAATCCTACACCATCTGCCACTTCAAAGCCGAAGAAATCAAGGAAATTCCAACGAACGGCGTTAGGCATAAGCTGATAATCTTTGCCATCATAAATTCTGCCCCATGACTGTCCGTTACGGAAAATGTTAGCTCCTGAAGAGGTAACTTTCACTGCATCGGGGTGTTGTTCAAGACGCTCAACTACTGTTTCGGAACGAGAACGCAAATCCCATGAAGCAAAGGTTACTATATTTTCTCTGTCAAACCCTAAGTCGTAGTTAATCATATAACTATACTGCAAATAGAATACAGCTGTTACGATTATTAGAATCATGGCCACAGTAAACTGTACTCCAACCATAATAGAGCGAAGTCTGCGTCCTGTTGCTGATTGTGCAAAACCTCCTTTAACTCCCAATGAGGCGTTGAAACGCGTGATGTAGAATGCAGGATAGAGAGCAGCCACCACAGCAAGTAGCACCATCAACACTACCACCATAATAATCACCGGGATATTATCCGATAGGGCTAAAGAACAAATAGAATAGTCCATAATGAAACTATCTTTAATTGCAATCATAAGATAAAATGTCAAGCCCATTGATAACAATACCAAACCGATAGCTTCAAACAAGAAGTTCCAACGCAATGTACCTTGGCTTGCCCCAAATACCTTACAGATATTCACTGCACGCATACGCACCGGGACGAGTGCAAAGAAGAAGTTTACAAAGTTGATAAAGGCTATCAATACAATGATAAACGCAATGCTTGAAAGGATAATAGGTGTAGATTTCTTGCCTGTTCGGAAGTTTCCTGCATCGTAGAAATTACCTTCGTAATATAGTTTATCAACCGGCACCAAACGAGTTTCTAAGACATCTGCACCCTTTTCCAATTCGCCCTTAATAAGTTCCTCTTCTTCAGGAACTGCGGCAATCCACTCTTGTACCATTCCAAGAAACCATTCAGAGTATTTCTTCTTGAATATTTCGATGTAGGTATTGAGGTTTGCCCCCTCACGCATACGAACATAATTACAATAGTTCCAGTTATTGTTGGTCTCATTGTATATCTTGGTGTCTGCCATAATAATATCCCAAGAACCGAAATTTGAATTATCAGGCATATCTTCATAGATAGCTACAATGGTTTGCTGAACAGTTGGCTTGCCATCGTCAAAGTTTTGTCCGCCCTCGAAATAGATGACATCGCCCACACCGACACCCAATTTTTCGGCCTCAGAGCGTGACAGAATGATGGTGTTCGGTTTTTTGAGTTCGGCAAAGCTACCCGCCAAGCACTCAAAACCGAAAAATTCGGGAACATTCGCTGTCGCTTGATATACACGATCACCGAATGGTTCAAAGTGGTGGTCACTCTGCTTTTTCCATATACGGCTAATACCTGGATATGGTTTATATGAAGCTACCTCTTCCACTTCAGGGCATTGTTCAGCTGCTACATAAGCTAAATTACCGGGAGAATTGGTACTCCATTTAACTTCGCCATCACTACCTCCACCAAAGTCAGGGGAGATAAGATAAGTACAGTCTGCATCTTTAAGGGTGCTATTATAGGTCAAAGTATAATAGACCTGTGCTGCAATAACATAGAATGCCACAAAGGCAAGGGTAAGGCCCAACACATTTAGCAATGAAGCGACCTTGTAACGCTTAAGCGTCATCAAGAAATTTTTTAATGCAATTTTCATAATTGATTGCTTTTAGAGTTTGCTCTTTACATCTGTTACAATCTTTCCATCGAACAAGCAAATAGTACGACTTGCATACGATGCATCGTGTTGAGAGTGGGTTACCATGATAATGGTTGTACCCTCCTTGTGAAGTTCTTGCAATAGAGCCATTACCTCTTGACCATTCTTTGAGTCAAGGTTACCTGTAGGCTCATCGGCAAGAATAAGTTTTGGATTTGACACCAAGGCGCGAGCAATAGCTACACGCTGTTGTTGACCACCCGAAAGTTGTTGTGGGAAGTGACCTGAACGGTGTGAAATACCCATACGGTCAAGCATCTTCTTCACACGCTCCTTGCGTTCCGATGGTTTTATACCCATATAGATAAGTGGCAACTCTACATTCTCGGCTACTGACAACTCGTCGATAAGATTGAACGATTGGAACACAAAGCCGATATTACCCTTACGAAATGCTGTACGGTCTTTCTCTTTCAGACCACCTACCTCTTGATTGAGCAAACTGTATGAACCACTTGTTGGATTGTCAAGCAAGCCCAAGATGTTGAGCAGGGTAGATTTTCCACAACCCGAAGGTCCCATAACGGCTACAAACTCACCTTCATTAACTTCAAACGACACACCGTTAAGAGCAATAGTTTCAATCTCTTCGGTGAAAAAACTTTTCTGTAAATTTTCTACTTTTAACATAGCTGTATATTTTAATTATCGTTTCAAATTTATTTATTAAGAATTAGCACTTCATTTTCTCCGAAATTATCATAAGACGAAGTTATTACTTTTTCACCGGGTTGCAAACCTTCTAGCACCTCATAATACTGTGGATTTTGGCGGCCGATGCGAATTTCACGACGGACAGCCTTTTCTCCTGATTTGTCAACCACATATATCCAACGACCTCCTGTTGCTTGATAGAACGAACCTCGTGGAATCAATATGGCTTCTGCTGTTTCGCCAAGCTGTAGGTTGAGATAATAGGTTTGACCACTGCGAATGTTTTTGGGTACAGTGCTTGAGAAACGAAAATCAGCCTTAAATTGTCCGTTACGCACTTCGGGATATACCTTGTAAAGTTGCATCTCATGTTTTGAGTCTTGGCGTTCAAACGAAGCGATAAGTCCTGTTGTAATTCGATCGATATAATGTTCGTCAACTTGCGCTTGCACTTTGTAAGTCGTAAGGTTGTTTACCTGACCGATGTTTGCACCTTGTGATAAAGATTGTCCTAAAACGGCATCTAATATTCCCACTTCACCATCAATAGGAGCTTTCACTTTAAGGTTGTCAACTCTTTGACGAATAAGTTCCATATTTAGTTGCATTGAGCGAAGACTCTCTTCCATTTGTGCTACTTGTGATGTGCGATATAGTGAGTCTTGTTTTTGACGCTCTAATACCAACTCTCTTTTACGAACTGCCAACTCATAATTTTCTTTGGCTTGCAAATACTCTTCACGCGCCAAAAGTTTGTCATTATATAGATTCTGATTCTGTACATACACTCGCTTTAGGCGTTGCACTTCAAGGTCGAGTTGCAGTTTCTCTTGACGCAATGAAAGGCGTTCTTGTTCCATCGAAATCATCGTGTTACGCAAGATGTTTTGTTTCTCTGCAAGGTCGGCTTCCGATTGCAAAATCTGCATTGATAAAGAGTTGTTTGAAAGCTCTAAAATGACATCACCACGCTTCACTTGTGTTCCTTCTTCGGCTACAATGCGTTCCACCATTCCTGACTCAAGTGGAGATAGTTGCACGCTGGTCATAGGTTGTACAGTACCTGAAAGTCGCACATAATCATTAAAATTTCCCTGCTCAACTGTTGAAATATTGATAAGTTGGGAATCAATTCGCAATGTGGTTGCTTTATCACGAAATATCAGCCAACCGATAAAACCCACCAATATTACGCCCAAAGCATAAGGCAGATTTTTCATTCTAAATAAGGCTCTGATGCCTTTTTTCTTTTCAAGTTTTACGTCCATATATAAATTTATTTTTGTTATCTGATTAGTGAAAGACCATTGTAATAATCGACCATTCTTATTTTAATAAAGTACTGTAAGCGTGTGCGCAACTTGTCGGACTTCGCTTGCAATAGAGTATTGGCTGCTGTCTGTAAATCAAGTGTCGATATTAGTCCGTTTTCAAACTTTTTTGCGGAGATATCGTATGCTAATTGAGAAGCAGACACCTTCTTTTGCCCTTGAACATATTGTTTGCTCAGCCCTTGCATTTCCTGCCATGTTTGGCTAACTTCACTCTCTACGGCTTGTTGAACTGATTGTTGTTCCAACTGTGCTGAATGGTACGCATTCTGTGCGCGACGCTTCGATGATTGGCGACTCAATCCTGTGTAGATAGGTATAGAGAGCGAGAGTTGCACATAGCTACCACGGTTGTTGCGAAATTGTGTGCCAAACGCATCGTAAGATGCCTTATTGTCAAAGTCGATGAAATATGATGTGTTATACCCACCATAGAGATAGAGCGAGGGAGAGAAAGCTCCTTTGGCTCGCGCAAGGTTAATGCGACTTTTCTCGGTTGCATAACGACTTGCTACTATGCGAGGATTATATTCCAAGGCATACATTACAAGGTCTTGTTCTGATGTGGCACTAGGTAGTGCTTCAATTGAAATGTCAGTGTTAATCTCTAATGGTTGACCTTGGGGGTAATTCATAATCTCACGCAACTTGATGTATGCAAGTGCAAGGTTGTTTTCCTCGGTTATCAACAAATAGTCGTAGTTGGCTTCCTGTGATTCAATCTCAGCAACATCGGCTGAGCTTTTCATTCCAAGGTCAAACTGACGACGCACAAGTTCGAGTGTCTTGCGAGAAGCCTCCAAATGCTCTTTGGCTATAACCACGGCTTCGGTATAATAAACCACATCCATATAAGCCGACATGGTTTTCATCGCCACTTCATCACTAGCTAATTCTGTTTCGGCTACTCCCATTTTCTTGGCTACCTTGGTTGCTCTCAATGTATTGATGCTTTGCAGACCATCAAACAACTTCATCGAACCACTTAGTCCGTATGAGTTGCTGAATGTGGTTACATTAGTATAAGAGTTGGTAGCAGGGTCAACACCACGACCAAAGTTCATCACTCCTCCGACTGATGCACTTATCGATGGGAAGAGCGAACCTATCGCTTCTGCTTGGTCGGCCTTACGGTCATCGAGAGCAAGTTTCTTTTGCCCTACGGTGGTTGAGTTTTCAACGGCATATCGCATACAATCATCTAGTGTTAGCTTTTCTGCCGAAACTCCGAGTGTCAAAAAATTAGACACTAAAATGCTAAAAATCAATTTTTTCATATTATTTACTGTTTCTACCCTATAATATCTCTAATAGCGTGCCAAAAATGTAATATATTGATATTTAGCATATTGCAAATTTGGACATTTTTAGGAGTGTCTAAAAATCATACAATCGATGTGTGAAATTTTGACACGGAGTGATTTTGATGTAACTTTGCGTAAAATTATTTGATATTTTTTTATGGCAAAAGCTGGGAAACTTTTAATCGTTGATGATAACCGCAATATTCTTTCGGCTGTGAAATTACTTACTGAAAGTATATTTGCAGAGGTTACCACTTTGCCTTCTCCTAATTCGCTGATTTCAACTATATACACCTTTTCTCCTGATGTGATTCTGCTTGATATGAACTTTCATGCCGGCATTAACTCTGGTAATGAGGGGTTATATTGGTTGAGAGAAGTCCTATCTAAATATCCCGAAACTAAAGTCGTGCTTTTTACTGCCTATGCTGATATAGAGCTGGCTGTAAAGGCGATGAAAGAGGGGGCTTTTGACTTTGTTGTTAAACCTTGGGATAATGCCAAACTTGTTGCCACATTACAAAATGCTTACAAAGCAACAAAGGAAAAGGCAAAGAAGAATGCTAATTCTACTCCAACCTCTGATAATAGAGTGGAAATGTATTGGGGAGAAAGTGCTGAAATGAAACGCATTCGCAAGATGGTGGAGCATGTTGCTATTACTGATGCCAACATTCTTATTACAGGAGAGAATGGCACAGGTAAGGAAATGCTCGCAAGAGAAATTCACCGTCAATCGATGCGTTGCCATAAGCCTATGGTCGCGCTTGATATGGGTGCTATCCCTGAATCGCTCTTTGAAAGCGAATTATTTGGGCATAAAAAAGGTGCGTTTACCGATGCTCACACCGATAGAGAAGGAAAATTCTTGACTGCAAACGGCTCGACTCTTTTCATGGACGAGATAGGAAATTTGCCGTTGCATCTACAAGTGAAAATGCTTTCAGCTCTGCAAAATCGTGCAGTAACGCCTCTTGGAACAAATGAGTCTAAGCCTACTGATATTCGCTTAATATCAGCTACCAACTGCGACTTAAATGACGCAGTGGCTAGTGGCAAATTCAGACAAGACCTCCTTTTCCGTATAAACACCATACACATTCATATACCTCCTTTACGCAATCGTCGAGAAGATATAGTACCTCTTGCTGAGATTTTCATAGAACGCTATTGCAAGAAGTACAATAAATCAGGATTATTATTGGCGATGGAAACGGCTGAAAAATTAAAAGCTCATTCTTGGGAGGGTAATATCAGAGAGTTGCAAAATACCATTGAGAAAGCTGTAATTATGTGTGAGGGTAATATTATTAAGCCCGAAATTCTTGAAGTGCGTATTGCTCAGCGTACTATAACTGAAGCTCAAACGCTTGAAGAAATGGAACGACAACTCATAGGTAATGCCATAGAACAATGTGGTGGTAATCTATCTCAAGTGGCTCAACAGCTCGGCATCACACGTCAAACGCTGTATAACAAAATTAAACGCTACGGATTATGAAATTTCTGCAAAACATACCCTATGGCAAAATGCTTAACTATGTGCTGATCATTATTGCAATGGCAACACTAGCCGGGTATGTATGTGCAAAGGGGCATCATGCTTACCTGATTATTGCCATTCCCGTAATTGCTTTCTGCCTATTTCGCATTCTTAAATTATATGGTGAGATTGAAAACCGTCTGATGTTTGTTTTTAATGCTGTTAAAAACAACGACCATTCGTTTCGTTTTGCTGAAGATTCTCGCTATACAAAGTATGCTTTCGTTAATCAATCTCTTAATCGTATAAAAGATGTGTTGGATAATGCAAAGATGCAGATTAAAGAGCGTGAGCAATATTTTGAATTGATTATGGAATGCGCTAATATTGGTATCATAACCATTATGGAGAATGGTATCGTTGCACAGACCAATTCAAAAGTATTGCATATTTTAGGTTTGGAGCGACTGAATCACATTGACCAACTGCGAGTGCTTAGCAACGAACTTTGTGAAGCATTGCATTCTATATCACAAAACGAACAGCGCACTGTGAGATTTGCAACAGAGATTGGAGAGCAAAGCCTTGTGCTTAGCTGTTCTGCCATGGAGTTTGACGGAAAGATGTTGCGAGTCGTTTCGGTGGGTAATATCCATGAGGAACTTGACCGTAAGGAATTGGAATCGTGGGAGAAACTTACTCGCATTCTCACTCATGAAATTATGAACTCTCTTGCTCCTGTAACCTCTATAAGTCACACCTTGTTGTCATCAACGAGTGATGTTGATACTATGCGTCATGGGCTTGAAACAATACATACCACATCGGATAGACTGCTTCGCTTTGTTGATTCGTTCCGTGCTGTTACTCGCATTCCAACTCCTCAAAAAGCACCTTTTTATCTTTCGGAATTAGTTGCTGAAGCATGCTCGCTTACTGCTCGTGAGAGTGTTGCTGTAGAAGTGTATATTACGCCCGAAGATACCATGCTCTATGCCGACAGAGCTTTGATGTCTCAGGTATTTGTCAATCTGCTGAAGAATGCTTCCGAGGCTCTTGCCGACTTCGAGGGTGAACGCAAAATCACCATTCATTCGACAATCGATACAGAAGAGCGTATTCAAATAGAGTTTACCAACAACGGCTCGGCAATTCCAGCAGAAGTCGCTGAGAATATATTTACGCCATTTTTCACCACCAAAACCGACGGCTCTGGCATCGGTCTTGCTGTTTCGCGACAAATAGTCCGTCTCCATGGCGGCACTCTTCGCCTCAAACATAACGACGAAGGTTGCGTGACATTTGCTATTGTTATGGAATAACTACAGAATGTAAAACTCGCGTTTGATAATTAGAATTCGCAAGTTATCTCATTTTCATTATATGGAGAAACATCTATACGTAATTGGCAATGGCTTTGATATACATCACGGAATAAATAGTTCATATCGCTGTTTTCGTGATTGGCTATGTGAAAATGATTCAGATATTATTACAACAGTAGAAGAAACCTACGGCTGTTGTGATAATGAGTGGTGGTCTGATTTTGAGAATCAACTTGGCTCATTAGATGTATTAGAATATGCTAGTGAAATAGCGAATAAAAATATTCCAGACCTAATGTCAGAACATTGCGACAGAATGTGGAACGATGCGCAAATAGAAGTAGAGCAGAATTTAGAAGGCTTGTATGGTAAACTGAGAGGTTGTTTTAGAAATTGGATATTACAGCTGTCTGCTCCTAAAAGAGATAAAATGATTGCAATGGTTATAGATAACTCTCTGTTTCTAACATTTAACTATTCTAAAACACTTGAGAATTTATATAATATTCCGTCAAATCAAATACTCCATATACATGGTTGTATAGACGATAATGAGGAGTTCATATTGGGACATGGTGTAGGAATAGATGAATTGCAGGCAATGCTATCAATAGGAGACCCAGAGCCACCTTGTAGCGATGATCCTACGGAATACGAGCAATGGAGAATGGAATACGAAGCACATCATCAATTCCACCAACAACTAGCTGAAGAGGCTGCAGTTAATGGCGTTGCCTCTCAAGAGAAACCTGTTGCTAGCTTACTGATAAAGTATAAAAACTTTTTTGATGGGCTTTTTAATGTTACGCATGTGCATGTTTATGGAATATCCTTTTCAAAAGTTGATACACCATATTTTAATCGTATAGCAGAAGTAACGCAAGATGCTAAATGGGAATTTAGTGATTATGAAGGCAATTGTGCACAAACCATCTCATCATTTATAAAACGACATTCAATTAAAAGCTATTCAATAATTGAACTGAAAAATCTTGTTAATCCTGCTCAATTGAAGATAGAATTTCCTAAAAATTAAGATTCTTATATCATTAACCCTCTACAAAATTAGTTAGGTTAAATTTATAGACAAATACTTTGTTTGCACAGTAGCTCTCTTCGCCTAAAACACAACACCGATAGCCGCGTGACCTTCGCAATTGTTATGGAATAAGTCATCATACATAACCATTAGATGAATTATACAACTCAAAACAGGAAGTTTCTTAAGAATGAATTGTTATTGAGCCATTAATATTACATTAAATCCGTGATAAAATATAGGCAATATCTCTGCGAATGAAATAAAAGAAACATTTGTCTATCAAGCAAAACAATGCAGGTAGCAACGACTAATGATGTTTTTCAATCGGCAGAACAACGATGACCTTATCCTCGCTGTTCAGTCTGCCGGCGTTACTCGTGGTCGCAACGGTTTTCGTAAGGATAAAGGTGGCGAGAAGTTAGCCGAAACGGAAGAATATTTGCTTCAACATCGCACCGACGGAACAGACGCGTTCGATACGCTCTACATCGGTTGCGAGAAGTTTTCACATCGTGAGATTATGCCCTACACTTCAAGTGGTGTGCTGTAAAATGCAATCTTATTTCCACCTAAACACCTTGCTTCTTTGGTTTTCTTAAGAATGCACTCAATCCCTTTTTTATAATCAAATTCTATTTGTTTTGCACTTCTAAATTCTAAACAATTATCTACGGTTTCAGGTGTTAATGCTACACATAAAACATCTTTTAATCTTGAATCTATCGCTTTGGTACTTTCATATGTTATACTTGCATATTTTTTTGTCATTATTTCCGCAAAAATTGCACTAATTCTATATTCTTTTTCTTGTTTTACCTCTTTTTTGAACTCATTAGAGATAAATTTTGCAAATATTTTTTGCTCCTCTGTTAGTATCGTTTGATAATACAAATCTCTAATCTCATGACATCTATTATCACCATATACATCGCAAATTATAGCGGTACTTATATCACATTTTAGTTCCCACTCGCTGATTATTACTTTGTAGTATTTTTCTTCAGCATTTGGGTTACGAAGACACTCACATACTTCTCCTAAAGCTCCGATAAGACCATTCGTTGAATCATTTGCTGAGATACCATAAAACATAGTGTTGTTGGGGGTACTTGCTCTTAAGTATGATGTATTCAGATGTGCTGGTTTATAACTTAATCTATCTATTGATGTTATATTCTCATTAGGTTCGATAATTGAAGCCCGATATAAAATTCCTCCTTTTAGTATATAATCACTTGGAAATAGTAATCCACCATTTATTGATGAAAATATGTCCCAAATTTCTTCGGATTGATTGTCTTTTGTTATTTGTGATAATAATTCTACAGCCTCTACTAAATTTATTTTATTCATATTCAATTTATTTAACCTCAAAGATAAATACTTTTTAACAGTTGCACAAAGCTTTCATTGAAAAATCATTTTACTATGAAATATATTTTTTGCAATTTTCGCAAACTTATATGTTTTTAAGCATTTGAGCTTATTATTTCGGTTTATTTTAGTAACTTTGCTATCTAAACTAACTCTTACCGTATTAGACCAGAGAAACTAAACAAATAACGCCCTGTAAAGGCGTGGGACATACAGGAACTCCTTGATAGGTTTTATGAGCTTTGGTCGGCTCGCGGTAACTATCAAGGGGTTCTTTGCTTTTAGCAGATATGACAACACAAAGCGAAGCTGCATTAGAAAATGGTCTGATAAAGACCTTGCAAAATATGAGTTATGAG
>CAJGBY010000026.1 GCA_904501735.1 uncultured Muribaculaceae bacterium | reverse complement strand
CCCAAACCCGAACAAATATATACAACAAAATTCGACAATTGACGAAAAATCGTGTAAAACCACAAAAAAAAGAGACCAGCTTTTTGTAGTGAGAAGGATGTCACTCTACTACGGCACAGGTTGCTTGCACCTTGCTATTGGTTAGGGAAATTTGAGAACACAAGACTTTTGGTTCCTTTTGGTCACAAAAGTAACATTAAGAAGGATAACTTGGACAAGATGGACAACTTGGACAACTTGGACAGAGGGTCATTTTTAGGAATGAGGAGTGAGAAATGAGGAGTAATAAATATTGTAACTCGCTAACAATCAACAAAAAAACAAAAAATCGCGCTCTATTTATATATAAGGTATATATAATATATATAATTATAAATATATAATAAAAAAATATTCAGAGAAAAAATAATGTTTCCCCCGCGCGCACACACGCGAAGTCAGATAACAGTCAACGGTCAACAGACAACAGACAATAAATGACTATAGACTGTAGACTTTAGACACGACTGAAAGGAGTAATTTATGTCATTCTGTCTAAAAAAACAAAAAAAATACAAAATATTTTGTACATTCAAAAAAAAAGCACTATCTTTGCCGAAAAATATTGTAACACCCAATCAAAAAAACATACCACTATGCAAGACAAGCCCAAAAAGACATCGGCAGTCAAAGAGCGAATACTATATTTCGTTGACACATTGTCAATTAGCAAACGCGAATTCTATCGCATAACAGGCATATCGCGAGGCACGCTCGAGTCGGAGAGTGGAATTACCGAAGAAACATTGGCGAGATTTATTGCTACATACACCAATATTTCCGAAAAATGGTTGCTCACAGGCGAAGGCGAAATGTTCAAAAAAGATGAAACACAGTTCGAAACACCAAGCATCGACCGCCGACGCGCATTGCCATTGCTCCCAGTGGAAGCCATAGCAGGGTGGGATGGCACCACATCGCCAGCCGTTATGAACTATGATTGCGAGTGGATTGAGATACCACAATTTGTTCAAAGCGGAGCCGACTATATTATACGCGTGTCGGGCGATAGCATGTCTCCCGAATATCGCAGTGGCGATTTGCTTGCTTGTCGTCGTATCAGAGAAATCACCTTTTTCCAATGGGGCAAAGTCTATGTCATCGACAGCAACCAAGGCATCATGCTCAAGCGCGTAGAAGAGTGTGTCGACGACCCCGACTGCATCCTCTGCGTATCTGAGAACCCACGCCACCGTTCATTCCGCCTACCAAAAAACGAAATCAACTCCCTCTCCCTCGTCATCGGCCTTGTTCGCAGCACCGAGATGTAGAATAAACCCCTGAACAACAACATAAAACACCAAAATCCACCTCATATCATTGGGGTGGATTTTTTTTGTATAAAATATTTTCAATATTGACATAAATTGTCAAAGTTAGTCTGTAATTTTGTGGGCAAAAAAAATTCAAAGAAAACATGTTGTAAAACATAAAAAAATAAACTGTGTAAACGACTTAAAATAAGAAAAAAAATATTATTTTTGTAACTTGAAAAAAAACTAAAAATCACTATGAAAATTACAATCAACGACGACATCAATTTAGGTTTTTCACACTGTGGTTCGGTTTGGACAACAGCTCAGGGCGAATTCGAAATGCCAGATGATTATGTAGAAACCATCGTAGCACTCATTCGTGAAAAAGGTACTGCTGATATAGAAGAACTCGAACTAGAAGAGTCACACCCGGAGATTTACGAATTCCTAAGCGAAAATATCAACGAAATCTACAACCTTGCCGAGGAGGCTCACTTTATACGCAGAGGATTCTCTGAGGGCGACTGCTACGAATACGACGATGAATTTGTTGCCTACTGCGAAGACGAACTTGGCTTCAAATACGACGAAGAAGACTACATCAAAATATTCGGGGAGACCGGCAATAGTTACAAATACAGATACATCTCATACTTCCTAAATTGGCTCTGCGACTACGTCGAAACCCTTACCGACAAACAACTTCTCGACTTCTTCTACGAACACATCAACAATGGCTTCGACTATAGTTCAAACGAATACGAAATCGAAATCCCACAACAAATTATTGATATGGCAGGGGGAGATGAATATATAATTTTTAGTGTTGCTGAAGTAGATGGGGATATATTGTGGGTAAATCATAATACGTCAAGGTCGGTCGACGATGTTGAGGAAGATGAGTTTTCTACGATTCTTACCAATTCTGTTTGGCTCACCAATGACGAAGTGACATCAATCATCGACCTTATACGTAAAACAAAAACCACCGATGTTTATCGTATGAACCTCAGTGAAATATACCCCGATATCTATCGAAAAATAGATAAGTCGATAGTAAAGCATTTAGATGATTTAGACTTGGGAGGCTTGCGTGCAGACTATAACGTCATATTGCCACAAAGAATCATCGACATGGCATACGGCAAAGAAGATGATAACAACAATAAAGAATAAAAATATTTAACTCTAAAAAACACAATAACCTACTATGACTGAACAAGAATTAGCCAATGTGATATGGGATATCAAAGAGATTATCCGCAATTTATACGATGATGCTGAGGTGGAAGATGTGATACTTCCGTTTACGCTTTTGCGTAGATTGGACTGCGTGTTGGATGCTCATCGCGACGATATTATGCGTGAGTTAGAGACAATTAAAGATAGGCCTGCTATCATGCAAGATATTCGTTTGAAAGCTATGCTCAAAGAGCGTAACTTAACTTTTTTCAATAAATCGGGATTATCTTTGGAACGCCTACTTGGCGCACCTAATCAGATAGGCACAGCATTTCAAACCTACCTCGAAGGTTTCACCGACAATGTGAAAGATATCTTGGCTAATTTTGTGCACACCGACACCAATAGCGAATCGCTCGACCTTGCTCCTATTTATAGCCGTTTGGAGCGTCACGACAAACTCTTTGCTGTGGTGCAACGCTTCGTGCAATATGCCGACCTCCATCCCGAAAAGGTGAGCAATGCTATGATGGGCACGGTGTTCGAAATCGTTATCCGTCGCTCTAAGGAGTCGAGCAACACCAAAGCAGGTCAGTTCTATACTCCTCGCGAAATTGTGCGCCTACTTGTGTCGCTCACAATGTGTGGCAAAGAGGACGAATTGTATACCCCTGGTCGTGCTTTCTCTATCTACGACCCTTGCTGTGGTACAGGTGGTATCCTTACCGCTAGTCGCGAATATCTACAAGAAAAATCGGGTCGTCGCGACCTCAAAGTATATCTCTATGGTCAAGAGCTCAACGAGAAAACCTATGCTATCTGTAAATCGGACCTTTTGATGAAGGGCGAAGACCAAAATCTCGACCAACAACTATTTTGTGGCGACACGCTTGCCGATGATAAATTGGAAGGTAAAACCTTCAACTTCATGTTGGCTAACCCACCATTTGGTGTGGATTGGGGTAAGGACGAAAAGACAAAAAAACGTGTGATGGACGACAATTGTCCTGGTGGTCGTTTCGAGGCTGGTTTGCCAAGTAGCAACGATGGTTCGCTACTTTTCTTGCAACATATGATTGCCAAGATGGACAATACGCAGGGGTCGCGCATAGGCATCGTACTCAATGGTTCGCCTCTCTTCAATGGCAACGCAGGCAGTGGTTGGAGCAATATACGCAGAATGTTGCTCGACCGCAATTTGCTCGACTGCATCGTGGCGTTGCCTAAAAGCCTATTCTATGGCACCGACATCACCACCTACCTCTGGATTCTCGACAACAAGCGCCCTGCCGAACGCAAAGACAAAGTGTTGTTTATCAACGCAGCGCATGCCGAATACACTCGCCTCTTGCAAAAGAATTTAGGCAAAAAACGTTTCGAAATCAGCGACGAAGGTGCAGCCGACATCCTCTCGCTCTATAGCAACTACCAAAGTGCAACACGCAACATTGTGTACGACAAAACTGGCGAAGTGGAGTGCCTCGAAATTGCTCGATTGCTCGACTACGACGACTTCCGCTATACCAACGTCGCCACTCGTCGTCCGTTGCGCCACTGGTTCGAATCTATTACCGAAAAATATCGTGCGTTGTGCAACGCCAAAGGGTTCGATGCCAACGCCCAAAAGAATGCTATCCTTCGAGCCGTAGCCTCTATCGATGGCATCGACGTGCGCCGTTCGGATAGCGACTTCTTCGCTTGTCTTAAGTCGCATGGTGTGAAATTCACTGCTGCCGACATCAAAGCCCTTCGTTCGGCATTTGCTGTGGTGAGCGAAGATGCGCCAGCGGTTCACGAAAAACCGCTCGATCGCACGAGTGATTTGGTGGCAAACAAAGCTCTCAACGACACAGAGAAGATACCACAAAAACAAGATGCTGATGACTATTTCGCACGCGAGGTGTTGCCATTTGCTCCCGATGCTTGGATGGACCACTCGGATGACAAACTCGGTGTGGAGTTTCCTTTCACACGTCTATTCTACAAATATCGCCCATTACGCACAGCCGACGATATTTTGGCAGAATTAAATAGTCTCGACGATAGTATAACTCTCTAATTTTGTGGCGATATGAAATATGAAAAATATAAAGATAGTGGAGTAGTATGGTTAGGCGAAGTGCCTGAACATTGGGAGGTGAAACGTTTAAAGTTTTTATGTCAATTTATTAATGGTTTCGCATTTAAAAGTGATATATTCTCTGCTGATGCTGAATTCCCAGTTATAAGGATTGGAGATATATGCAATGAAAAAATATCCTATGATGATGTTTTGTATGTGGAAAAACAAAATGCTTTAATAGGTTATGAAGTTGCTTGTAATGATATTTTAATTGCAATGAGTGGAGCAACAGTAGGTAAGGTGGGTTTGTGTACTTCTGATGATAGAGGTTATATAAATCAACGTGTTGGTATTTTAAGAAGTGATAATTACAAATCTATTTGGTATAATTTGCTATCACCAATTTTTCTCGAATATATTTATTTAATGTCAGATGGTTCTGCACAACCTAATATATCAGCAACAGGTATTAAAAACTATTATATTGCTCTTCCCCCTCTCCCAGAGCAACAAGCCATAGCCAACTATCTTGATGCGAAGTGTGCAAAGATAAATGGTTCTATCGATGTGCAAAAACGTAAAATTGAGTTGCTCAATGAGTTGAAGCAAACCATCATAACCGACGCTGTGACTAAAGGTCTCAATCCCCACGCCCCTATGAAAAATAGTGGAGTAGAATGGATTGAGGAAGTGCCTGAGCATTGGGAGGTGATGAAAACCTCTTTAGTATTTGATGGAATTGGTAGTGGAACAACACCTTCAACAAGTAATAAAAATTATTATGCAGAAGATGATGGGTTATATTGGTTACAAACTGGTGACTTAAATGATGGAAATATTGAAGATACATCAAAAAAAATCACACAATTAGCTGTAGATGAATGTAAATTAAAATTTTATCCCTCAGATTCTGTTGTAATTGCTATGTATGGCGCAACGATTGGAAAAGTTGGATTATTAAAAATTTCAACAGCAACAAATCAAGCATGTTGTGTATTACCTAAGTCAAAACGTTGTCTGCCTTCTTTTGCTTTTTTCTTGTTTTTAGGTGCAAAAAAACAACTTTTAGTTGATGCTATGGGAGGAGGTCAACCAAATATAAGTCAAGATATTATTAAAAAATTAAAAGTATCTCTTCCCCCGCTTTCTGAGCAGCAAACCATAGTTAATTACCTTGAAGCTGAAACTTCGAAAATAGATGCTCAAATAGCTAAAATCAATCGTCGCATCGAATTGCTCAACGAATTGAAACAAAGCATAATAACCGAGGCGGTGACAGGAAAAATAAAAGTGTGTTGAATCCCTCAAAAAAAAATATTGATATATGTATACATTAACAGAAAAAGCATTTGAAGAACATATTGCCGAATATTTGGCATCGAGCAAGTTGTATACTCAACGTACCAGTGCTCAATTCGACATCGAAAATCTTGTCGACCACGAGATGTTGGAGTGCTTCCTTCGCGCTCAAATTGTGGCATGGCAACGTTTATCGTCGTTTTTCCCTGGTCGTGAAACCGATACAGTGGTGGCTGAAATCAATAAGCATGTCAATCGTGGCGAGAGCTTGTTGAACCTTTTCAACAAAGGCATTACTATACGTGGCACTAAAATCCGATTCATGATGCCTAAACCATCGCTCGATGGACCTGAAAGCGCAAACTATCAACTCTATCTTGCCAACCGATTCAGTGTGGTGCGCCAAATGCGATACAGCAATGGTGTGGTTGACAGAGGCAACGAGTTGGACCTCTGCATCTTGCTCAATGGTCTGCCTCTGATGACCCTCGAGTTGAAAAACGAGGGCACTGGTCAGAATTATGGTCACGGCATATACCAGTACCGCTACAACCGCGAGGCGAACAACCGCATGTTGCGTAACTGCTTGGTCCACTTTGTGATGGACAATAGTTTTGTGTTCATGACCACTAAACTCGCTGGCGAGGAGACCCGATTCCTTCCATTCAACCGCGAGAGTGTGAATCCCCCTATTGATGGCGATTATCCTACGGCGTATATGTGGCGCGAGATATTGCAAGCCGACTCGCTACTCGATATTATCGAAAATTTCATCAAACGATATAAAGATGGCGACAAAACGGTGGTCATCTTCCCTCGTTTCCATCAGTTGCGCGCTGTGCGCAAGATGCGCCAAATGGCAGCAACGGATGGTCCTGGTCACAACTATTTGATTCAGCACTCGGCTGGTTCGGGCAAGACGAAGTCGATGGCTTGGTTGGCTCATCAACTTGCCAACATGACCAATCCCGACCGTACACCTCTATTCGATAGCATCATCATGGTGACCGACCGCATCGTGCTCAATCGCAATATGGCGGACGATGTGGTAAACTTCGAAACCGTAGCAGGCACAGTGAAGGACATCCGTCGTGGTTCGAAAAACTTGGCTACTGCACTCAACGAAGGCGGACACCGCATCATCATCTCTACAGTGCAAAAATTTGCTTTCGCACTCGAACACCTCAAGCGTAACCAACAACGCAAATATGCTATCATTGTGGATGAGGCTCACACTGCGATTGGTAATGAGGCTACGAAAGACATCGTCAACGCCCTCTCGACCGATGCCGATTTGCAACAACTATCGGACTTTAACCCTGCCGACTATGAAGACCAAGTAGATGCTTTGCTCGCATATATGCAAGTGATGCGCCGACAAATGTCGCATATCAGCTATTTTGCATTTACGGCTACGCCTAAGGACAAAACTTATGCCCTCTATGGCATACAAGAGGGTCCCGACAAAGGTAAGGCTCACGACCTCTATTCGATGAAACAGGCAATAGACGAGAAATTTATCCTCGATGTGCTTGTAAACTACAAGAACTACACTACGATGTTCGAACTCATAGAGAAGAATCCTACTGAAGACCAAGAACGATTGTTTGGTGAGAAAAAGGCTCTCAGTGTGATATATAGTGAGTTGAACAAAAATCCGTATATCATGTTGCGCAAAGCCCACATGATGCTCGAGCATTTCATGCAACACACTATCAAGAAGATTGGCCACAAAGCCAAAGCTATGGTGGTGTGTGACTCGCGCCGTGCGGCAGCCGACTACAAACGTTTGCTCGACCGCTTGATTGCTGACAACTATGATGGTCAAATCAAGACATTAGTAGCATTCTCGGGCGAGGTGGAAGATAGTCACGGCCGTAGATGCACCGAGGCTAATATGAATGATAATGCTGTGTTTGACGATGGCATCAGAGAAAAATTCAAAGAAGACGATTATAAGATACTCATTGTGGCAGAGAAATTCCAAACTGGATTTGACCAACCATTGTTGCATACAATGTATGTAGATAGAATCTTGGGTGGTATTCAGTGTATTCAAACTTTGTCGCGCCTCAATCGTTGCTATCCAGGTAAAGACGACACGATGGTCATCGACTTTAGAAACGACCCTCAACAGGTGCAAGAGGCTTTCCAACGTTATTACACCGAAACAGCTTTGGATGGCGAGGTGGATACTCAACGTGTGTATACTCTCAAATCGGACATTGAGGACTTTATGATTTTCAATGATACCGAGGTGAAAATGGTGACCGATGCACTATTGACTCAAAAAGGCACAGCTGGTGTGCCATCGATACTTAAACGTATTGTTGACGACCGAGTGGTGAATCTCACCGATGAGGAACAATATCGCTACCGCCAATTGGTGGGTAGATATGTGCGCCAATATGGTTTTATTGCTCAATTCATGAATTTCACCGACCCCGACTTGGAGCGTTTCTATGTTTTCTGCAAGATTTTCTATAAGTTCTTACCTTATACAAAAGAGACATTGCCTATGGAAATCATGGAGCTTATTGACTTGGATAAGTTGCGCATACAAATGGCATTTGAGGGTCAACTCGACCTTGAAGATGAAAGCCAAGTGATTGATTCACCTCGAATTGGCGACCCAGGTCAGAAAAAAGAAGACGAGGAAAAAACTGTTGCCGAAATATTGAATTTGGCTAATAGTCAATTCGAAGGTCTGCTCAACGAAAACGATAAGATTTTGCGTCAGATTTGGGATGCTATACTCTCCGACCCTCAAGTTATCGACGCATTCCATGCTGGTAATAATTATGATATTTTGATTCAAATAGTTAGAGAAAAATTCGATGAAAAAGTAGCGTTAGAAATTGAGAAATACTATAACTTTGCCGAAGTGCTCGAGCGCGAACAGGCATTCTCTGTCACTCTTATTCGTCGTTTTGTAGATGCGTTGGCTGAGCGCACAGCTAAAGCATCGAACTTTGTCTACGACGAGGAACGATTGAAAGAGGCACTATGCAATGCCCATGATGCTGAAATTAGTGTTTTTTACAACACCGAGGAAGTGGTGGATATGCTGTTCCATACATTAAACACTGCAAGCATCCCTCAATTGGATGGCGTAGATGGTTTGGTGAAAACGGCGTTGAACAATGCCTATGTGAATGATACGATTGGTCTGCTCGATAAGCGAACATATTTCAACTCGCTTGTAGCAAAATATGAGGCTTATTTGAAGAAATTGTACTACTTGTTGTATCAAGAAGATGTGCCTCGCAATCCTAACACTCCGACTAAAGAACCTGCATTGGCAGAATGTATTTTTGCATTTAAATGTTTGAGATGGTTGAAAAACACCACCGACGCAAATCGTTTTGCTTTTCAACAATATTTGGAAATGTTGCGCCAATGGCGAAACGACGAGGCGCATATTGCACCTAATGCTACCGAACAAGAGGTGAATATGGCTATCAAAGTAGTAGGTGCTATGTATCTCTATGTGGTTGCTAACTCAATGAGAGAACTCGAGTCGAAAGATACTGCCGAATTGACCAACGATGTGCCATTTGCCTCTGTTGTGACTTATACCGATGCGGAGAACATAGTGGACTACCACAAAGCTGCCGAATCGTCAGATAATAATTGATATTAATTTTTTTTCTGTAAGCCTTGCAAAAAGTTGCAAGGCTTTTTTTGTGTGAAGTGGACAACTTGGACAAGATGGACAACTTGGACAGGGGGTATGTCACCCCTATGGGCCCGCTGGGGTCGGGGGGGGGAGGGGGTGAGCTTGTTGTCCGCAGGTGACCCTTCGGTCACGCTGCGGTTACTACTTCGTGTGTCTCCTTCGGAGACCTCCTGCTCTTTCACCCCTACGGGGTTTATTTATTCTATATATCTCTATCAGGGGTTTGACTTCGTCCAAATTGCTCATGCTCGGCAACTGAAGTAAACTTCGTTGCTCTCGCTTACTCGCAATTTTGTCACCCCTGCCTGTGTTCTTGCGTCCCTATGGGACTAGGGAGGGGTGAGATGGATGTGCTTCTGTCCGCAGGTGGCTCGCCAGTGGGCTCGACCACGCTGTGGTTACTACTGACGTGTGACCCCGCTGGGGTCGGAACGGACATGGCATGCCGTGTCCCTACATGGGGGTGGGGTGTGTGACTTTCTGCTCTATTTATTTGGTTATTAGGGGATTTTTTTTGTATCTTTACATTGTAAAAGATAACTTAGTTTGTGACTATCATCTATTGATTATCGGACGCACGAGCCGTGCGTCCCTACATTAAAAAACGAACATCATGAACAATAACATGAATTTCGATAATCTCGTTCAGCAATGTTGTTTGATAGAGAAGAGTCGAATATACGTCGACACATAATTAAAGTTTTTGCCGATGGAGAATTAATTAGAGAGAATAACGTGCAAAATTTACACGTTAATGGAGTAAAAAAGCCTGTGCCGTTTTACACACTTGATGTTATCATTTCTGTTGGCTATCGTGTGAAAATCTAAAACATAAAAAAATAGTCCGCACTTCATTTGGAAAATCCCGATAAAATCGCTATATTTGCAAGAGTTTTAGAATCACATAAATCAAACACCACAAAATACTATGAAAATAACAGTTTACGAAAAAAATTTTCTTTGTTCTTATACTATTGCCGATGCTCATGGCGAGTTTGAAATGCCTGACGAATATGTCGAAACTCTCGTGGCGCTCATCCGCGAAAAAGGGACAACCGATATTGATGAACTTGGAGTTTATGACTCTCATCCAGCTATTTACGAACTACTTCGAGAAGAGATTAATAGCATAAGATACGATTCTGCATGCGACCATGAAATGCGCAAAGCTATATTTAATGCTGAATGTGAATGGGATGTCGACACCGACGAATTGATTGACTATTGCCGATGGAATTGCGGTTTCAAAGATAGCTATTTCGACGAAGAAGACGAAGAGGATTTCGGTGAAGAAGCGTATGCAGAGGCACAAAGAGAGGAAGAAGAAGAGTTTTACGACAGATTCTGGGCATGGTATCGCCACTATGTCAACACTGCACCATTTGAGGACATACATAATTTGTTCTACGAGCTATACGACACAGAGTGCGAATGCGACGAATTAGGTTTTGAATATTATCAAGACTACTATCCATCTATCTTTATCCCACAACAAATTATTGATATGGCAGGTGTAGAGGTAGAATCGGAAGAAGACGAAGAGTGAATAACCAATAAAATATAAGAGATATGGAAGATAGAATAAAAGCAACCAAAGAACAAGCCGATAAATTGGAATTTATCAATGCTGAGATAAAACGACTTGAGGATGAATCAGGTTCAGGTTTTGAGATTTTTAAACTCATGCAAGAAAAAGAGCAACTACAGTCGGATTACGATTGGAAAGACGAAGTTTTTGAAGAAAACGGCAAAAAAGGGTTGAAAAATATATTAGGAGAAATAGTAGTGCCAGCTATTTATGATGGTTTTGGTATGTTGGAGCCTTATTATTATAAATCTACTCCTGTGATGGCAAAACAAGGCGAATATGTGGGGCTTGTGCAACGTGACGGGAAAGGTACGCCTATCACCAAGTTTGAGTATCATCTCATATTGCCTATATTTATGACTCCATTTTACGCAGTTTGGAAGAAAGAGGACAAGCAACACTTTGCGTTGATGGTAGGTGGCGAGGTGTTCACTCCTTATGAAATACAAAAGCATTATATGCCGTGCGATGGTGTACTCCCATTGGAAGCAGATGGTAAACAAGGTATGTTGGCATACGAGCTTGGACTTATTTACATAAAACCCGAATATGACGAAATATATGATGAAGGAGTAGGCAGTGATTTTGTTTTCGTGAAGGATGGCGTGAAGGGTAGAGTAACGCTCGACAAGAGATTTATCTCCGACGGAGAGTACAAAAATCTTAGCGACGAAGAGCAAGAAGAACTAGATGAAATAGGTTTTATTTGCGCTCCCGATTGGTAATATTTGAAGTGGTACTCCACGTTTTGTTGTGGAGAGAAATTTACATTAAAATTTTACTGATAACTTTAACATTATGAAAATAACAATCGACGAAGACCTTTGTTTGGGTTATTCACACTGTGGATCGGTGTGTGCTAATGCATATGGCGAGTTTGAGATGGCTGATGCCGATGTTGAAACCCTCGTGGCGCTTATTCGAGAAAAAGGGACAACCGATATCAACGAACTTGGCATAGAGCAGTCGCACCCAACTATTTATGATTTGCTTGAAAAAGAGATATATAAGATATATCAAATCGCCGTAACGGCACACTTTATCCGTGAGGAAATCGATGACTATTTTGAGTATGACGATGGGGTGATTGACTATTGCATCCAAAAATATGGATTCAATCCTGACGAAGAGTGTGAGGACGAAGATTATGAAGATGAAGAGTATGAGGACGAAGAGGAGGAATACGAGGCAAAACTCCACTCGAGATTTGTCAACTGGATTAGCTTTTATGCCGAGACTCTCTCGGATAAAGAGCTTGTTGATTTTAATTCTGATACTGTCAATATTGCCATTGATTTTTATGCCGACGAGTTTGCACTCGAGATACCTCGACAAATTATCGATTTGGCTGGGGTGAGAAAATATGTAATCACGAATGTGGCTGAAATAGATGGCAATGTGTTGTGGGTGAATCATGATTTATCGCCAAAAATGGTTGAGGAGGGGGATGATAATAATATTTTTACGACGATTAACTCGGTTTATATCACCGACGATGAGGTGGCTTCGGTGGTGGCTCTTATGCGCGAGGCAAAAACCACTGATGTTTATTGCATGAACCTCCGTGAAATATATCCTGATATTTATAGAAAATTGGATGAATCGTTGGCAAATTATTTCGATGATTTAGATTTGGGTGGTTTGAGAGTTGACTATAGAGTGGTGTTGCCTAAGAGTATAATTGATATGGTAAATATGTGATTTCGTCCGCCAATTGGCGGGCGAATTTTTTTTTTTGTTTTTGAGGCGATGGGGTGTGGTTGTGCGACCCCGTTGGGGTCGTGGGGGAGGGTGTTGCATAAATGAATTTTTTTTTGTATCTTTGCAAATTAGTAGTCAACAGTCAACAGTCGACGGTCAATGGTCGGTGTTGATTGACTTTGGATGGTAATATTAAATAATTGTAACTAGATATGAAAGAGACTGTTGTAAGTGGTATTCGCCCTACGGGCAATTTGCATTTGGGTAATTATTTTGGCGCTGTGAAGAGTTTTTTGCAGATGCAAAATGACTATAATTGCTACTTTTTTATTGCGGACTGGCACTCGCT
>CAJGBY010000025.1 GCA_904501735.1 uncultured Muribaculaceae bacterium | reverse complement strand
ATAACTCTCTAATCAGATTTTCTTTACCCGATAACTTGTATTTTTCGGGAGAGTTCTTTTTCCCTTTTGGGCGACCAAGTATAACCCCTTCAGCCTTTTTACGTGCTAATGCTTCTTTTGTCCGTTGGGAAATAAGGTTACGCTCTATTTCAGCAGATAAACCAAAAGCAAAAGCCAAAACCTTACTCTGTATATCCTCTCCCAGTCTGTAATTATCCTTGATAGTCCATACTCTACATTCTTTTGTCATACATACGTTGAGGATTTCCATTATCATAAATAGATTACGACCAAGACGAGACAATTCCGCACAGATAATCAAATCATCTTTTTGAATTCGTTTTAGAAGAGTTCCAAGTTGCCTTTTATTATAGGCTTTTGTGCCACTGATGGTTTCTTCAATCCACCCATCAATTTTGAGATTCTCTCGCGCGCAGAAATTGTTAATTTCAAAACGTTGGTTTTCTACTGTTTGTTTGTCACTGCTAACCCTAATGTATCCGTAAACCATAATTCTAAATGTTTATTATTCCATCGCAATGGCGAAGGATTCCATTTAGAAATTACTCCTTTTGCTTCTGATTGTATTGTATAGACCCCCAAAAACTGCAACTGTACATTGTAGTTTTGGGGGCAAATCACAATCATTTAAGTTTATGCAAAGGTAGAGATAAGATATTTAGATTCTTTCTCGGTAACTCAGTTATTTTTCAATTTACCGACCAAGAATCGTTTATATCTATAAAATATCAACCTTGGGAAATAAAAAAACAACGGGAACTTTATGGTATCAATTCATAGAGTTCCCATTGCTGTATTACAGATTATCAGTGAAGTATAAATCTTATTTCGGTTCAAGAGTGGAACCCGATTGGTTTCACTCTTTTTTGTTGTTATGTGTTGCTTACTAATTATAGCACATTTGAAAGGTTGAACTTAGCAAATTCAAGGTCGTTCATAGCGCGTGTAGCAAGACTCTTGTCAAGTTTAACAGCTTGACGAAGGTTAGAAGTAACCATTTGTTCGTTGTTAGTGCGAGCACCAAGCACAGCCATTAGGTAGTAAGTTGTAGCGTCTGGCTTTTCGATTGAAACAAGTGTGTTCTTAGCTGCGTTGTAGTCCTTAGCAAGGATTTGAGTAAGAGCAGCGTTGTTAGAATTAGACTTGCCAAGAGAAACCTTAGCAGCATTTAGATCGCCCTTATTGATGTAGTAAACAGCAAGTGCGTCGTTAAGTTCTTCAAGACCTGCAGCGTTACCGAACTTTTCGTTAGCTGTATCGAAATCGTTGTTAAGAAGAGCGATAAGACCTTGGTTCATTTGAGTCTCCTTGCTGTTAGCGTTAAGGCTTGTAGCCTTGTTGAAGTTGCGCTTAGCAGCATCGAAATCGCCATCAACATATTGGCAAACACCAAGGTTGTTGTAAGCGCGGAAATCGTTAGGGTAGATGCTTGCAGTCTTGTTGTAGATTTCAGCCTTCTTGCTGTTGTCGTCGGTAAGAGTAGCAGCGTAAAGAATTTCTTCTACAGTAAGTGTCTTAGGATCGTTAGCATAAGCTTCCATAATTTCCTTGTCGCTCTTACCGATAACATCGATTGTAGCCGATAGGCGAGAGTAACGAAGTTGAGGAAGGATTTGTTGAGCAAGTTGGTCGAACACAGAAGAAAGGTTGCGGATTTCGCGTTCGCGTTCTTCTGGATCCTTATACATTGAAAGTACGCTTAGGATAAGGTCCTTGTCTTGGATGTCGCTTTCGGCAACAAGGCGTTGGAAACCTTCCCAGTCTTCAGCAGTGAAGTCAGAAGTTAGAGCGCCGAAGTCAGAAACTTCGTTTTCCTTAAGAGCTTGGTCAAGATATTTCTTAGTGCTGCTTTCACGACCTTCAGCGATGCGAGTGTTAAGCTTAAGACCACCTTCAGGAGAAGCGTAAGAAGAAATGTTGATTTCCTTGATTTCGCGACGAGCATCTTCGTTAGCTTCCTTCACAGCACCATTGAATTCCTTCATAGCTGCAGTGTTGATTTGGTTAGCGCGCACATTAGTTTGGTTGATAAGGAACATGATGTCGGCTTCAACCTTTTCGGTGATGATGCGTTGGAACATATCAGGAGCGATAGCAGGCTTCACCGTAGCAGCATCGGCAAGAGTAGCAGTAGCAACCACGCCATCAGCAACCTTTACGCGAGGAAGAACATAAGTCTTGTTGCCTTGCTTAACATCGAAAGCAAGCCAAAGGTTGCTCTTAATCATTTCAGGCAAATATTTGTAACCAACAGGAAGAGCAACAGTAGCGCCAGTTTCGTAAGGAACAACTTGAGCATTACCTCTCACCTTTTCGCCTTGGAGAACGAGTGGAGTACCAGCAGTTTCTTGGTCACCATAAACCAAATAAGGAGTAACTGTCAATTCAGCGTTCTTTTGGAAATACTTAGCAGGAATTTGACCAGTAACAGTAGCTGGAATCATTAGTCCTTCAACTTCAAGTGGAGAAGGATTCACGTTGAAATTGTCGCTTGAAAGAGCAGTAAGTTGCTTGCTACAGCTTGCACCCAACAATAGGATAGAGCTAAGCGACAATGCAATAAAACATTTCTTGTTCATTTTAAAAATTAATGTAATTAAATGTATTGTTTTGATTTTAATAAGATTCAATTCATATATTATGCAAAGATATTGATTTATCGTTAATTATGACTTATGGGTTAACATTTTTTTTATAATTAAAAGCCTTAGTTTGTCGATAAAATGATAATAGAGGCTGTTGAGGGTGAGTTTGTGTGGTTGGTTGGGGCTTATTTTTGCAAAATTTCGCATTTTGTCGTAACTTTGCAAATTGTTTGAAAGGTATAGATTATTAAAGTAAAAATTAGAGAAGAATTATGGCACTTCAATGCGGTATTGTAGGACTTCCCAATGTGGGTAAGTCAACTCTTTTTAACTGTTTGTCGAACGCAAAGGCGCAATCGGCTAATTTCCCATTTTGTACAATCGAGCCAAATGTGGGCGTTATCACAGTTCCTGATGAACGATTGAATAAATTGGCTGAGTTGATTAATCCTCAAAGAATCGTACCTACAACGGTTGAAATCGTAGATATTGCAGGTCTTGTGAAAGGCGCATCAAAGGGCGAAGGCTTGGGAAATAAGTTCCTTGCAAACATTCGTGAAACAGATGCAATTATTCATGTACTTCGTTGCTTCGACGATGATAATATTACTCACGTGGACGGTTCGGTAGACCCAGTGCGCGATAAGGAAATTATCGATTATGAGCTACAACTTAAGGACCTTGAAACAGTAGAAGCTCGCATCGCAAAGGTTCAAAAACAAGCACAAACAGGTGGTGATAAGAATGCAAAGCTTGCTTATGGCGTTCTTACTCGCGTGAAAGAAGCTCTTGATCAAGGTAAGTCGGCTCGCACAGTAGAGTTTGAATCGAAAGATGAGCAAAAGTGTTTCCGTGAATTGTTCTTGCTTACAGCAAAGCCAGTGTTGTATGTGTGCAATGTAGATGAAGCGAGTGCAGTGAATGGTAACAAGTATGTGGAACAAGTGCGTGAGGCAGTTAAGGACGAAGGTGCAGAAATTCTAATTCTTGCAGCTCGTACAGAAAGCGAAATCGCTGAATTTGAAACATACGAAGAACGCCAAATGTTCCTTGATGAAATGGGTCTTGAAGAATCGGGCGTAAACCGTCTTATTCGTGCTGCTTATAAGCTTCTTGAACTTGAAACATACCTAACAGCAGGTGTGCAAGAAGTGCGTGCATGGACTTATCGCAAGGGTAGCAAGGCACCACAATGTGCTGGTGTAATCCACACTGACTTCGAAAAGGGCTTTATCCGTGCTGAAGTTATCAAATATGAAGATTTTATAGCATACGGAAGTGAAGCTGCTGTGAAAGAAGCTGGTAAGATGAGCGTGGAAGGTAAGGAATATGTCGTGCAAGACGGCGATATCATGCACTTCCGCTTCAATGTGTAAAAGAAAGAATATTGTTTATACATAGAAAAAGAATCTGTTTTGAAAAGCTCAAAACAGATTCTTTTTTTTATAGATACTTTAATGCGAAATCAAAGTATTATAGATTCTTTAGAACCAATTCGGCAGCCTTAGCTGAAATCACTTGTTTGCCAGCATATTTACCTTTGTTTTGAAGTGTAAATAAGAATTTGTTGTAATCGTAACCAGTAGTGTGAACATTAGTTCCTGAAATAGAAGTAGAGTTCATTCCTATAGCAGCAAACATGTTGGTAGCTACTTCGTCGGTTGACGCATGATTGCGATATTTATTAAGCAAAGATTTCAAATAGTCGGCATTAGCTTTTGATGTGTAATCGGCAAGTAGAGAAGCTACTGTTAGAGATTTGTCAGCGTCCTCTAATGCGAGCAATTCAGCAACTGAATCAGATAGTTTTAGTTTGCCACCTGCCACAAGTTCGGCAACTTGTGGCAACAAAGTCAAAGCAGCGCTTTTTTTCTTTCAAATCCATAGGAGCAAGTCCCAAAGAATCGGCCTTTGTACCAACATAGTGGAAATATTCTTCACGGTATCTATCTGGGATGATAACCGATTCGCCTGGCTTGTAGGTTGCTGCACTTACAGGAAGGACACCTTTAGCAGGAACGCCACCAAATACCACTTGTGCTGCTGCGAAATTGTTTGATTGAGTGTTGATGTGGCCAATAACCCAAGCTGTGAAGTTTTGATAATTTGGCACATTAGAAATAGCATAAGGAGAACCAAGATACACAGCAATCATAGGTTGCTCAGCCGCCCATTTGGTGATGAAATCTATTTCCTCAGCCACCATTCCGTAATTTATGTAAGGACGAAGGTCAACACCATTGAAACCGAAAATTACAAGGTCGTGATTGCGAACCTTTTCACGAGCTTCTTTCAACTCAGCAACAGAAGCTTTGTCATCTAACAAGATTGTATCAACTTTCCCGTATCTATTAGCCAATACACCAAATTCATATCCCAAATGTGGTTGCTTGAAACCTACATAAGCAACTTTCTTGCCTTCAAAAGAAACTGGGATACCATATCCAGCAGAATTATCGTTGAAAAGAACAATCATTGTTTCTTTAGAAACCTTGTTGATTAGATCCAACTTTTCCTCCATTTGTGGAGTCATCACTTTTAGATCAGTGTACTCATTAAGTCGGTCAATATCAACATAAGGGTTGTATCCCTTGTCGAAGACGCCAAGACGAGCTTTTAGAGTAAGCATTTTCTTGACTCTCATGTCGAGGCTCTCCTTAGTGATTTCACCGTTTTTAAGCGCATTCTCGATAACTGTGATTGACTCCTCAACATCCTCAGGCATAAGAAGGATATCCACACCAGCCTTATAAGCAGCCAATGGAATGTCTTTTTTAGCAAGACCACTCTCCTTAGATACGCCGAACATATCCAATGCATCGGTGCAAATTATACCATCAAAGCCTAATTCCTCTCTTAGAAGACCTGTAACAATAGGTTTTGAGATAGACGATGGAGTACCTGTTGGGTCCAATGATGGAATGCTCAAGTGTCCAACCATCACCATATCGACACCGTCAGCAATAAGATGCTTGTAAGGGTATAGTTCAAGGCTGTCAAGTCTTTCTTTTGTATAAGGTAGCAAAGGTAATGCTAAATGCGAATCTACATCGGTATCGCCATGACCAGGGAAGTGCTTTGCTGATCCAGCAACACCCGCATCGCGCAAACCACGCATCATAGGAATACTATATTTAGCAACTACCTCTTTTTCTTCAGCAAAGCATCGTGTATTTACAATATGTCTTTCAGGATTGTTGTTAATGTCCAATACAGGCGAATAATTCACTTGCATTTTAAGAGATCGACATTCCTTACCAATCAATCTTCCTACTTCATAAATCAACGAATCGTTGCTAAGAGCTCCCATTTGCAAGAAGCGAGGGAATGCTGGGACCTCCATGTAGCGCATACTTACTCCCCATTCGCCATCAATAGTTACAAGCATAGGAATTTTTGCCATCTTGTTCAATTGATTCAAGCGCTTCATTGCTGAAACAAACGATTTTTCGCCGAGAGGAATGACACCACCAACTTTCTCTTTCTTAACAAGACGGTTTTGTATTGCTTGCTTTTCCTTACTATCGGCCGAAGTAAAGTTTATAACCATGATTTGAGCAATCTTTTCTCTTGTAGAAAGTTTGCGAAATACAGAATCCACCTGCTTATCGATCTTTTCTTGCGATGGGTACTGATATTTGTTATTTGCACACAATGATGCTGGGACAAATAATGAGAACAATAAAACTGCAATTAATGCACTTTTAAAATGATTTTGAGATAAATTCATATGATTTATGTTTTATAAGTTCAACATGATAAAATGTTTTCAATCACCTTAATTGAAAACTATAGCAAGTTATAAAAAATATTGTAGAACCACAAGAAAGAAGTAGAAAACATTTCCTTAGAGTAATTCGAGATGCCCAATTTTCTGGCATTAAAAAAAAGTTGAGGTCGCCTTGGTGGGGCGACCTCTTATGTTCACGACTTAATCTTGCGTAGTAGATAGCGTGGAATGAATGATATGTGTAGCAAGATGGTGGTTAGTGTACCATAGTTCTTACACATAATATCAAATCGTTCTTTGAGCGACTTCTTGTGGTATTTGTTGGTGAGACCATCGGTGAGGAAGCTCACGATAGGGGTAGCACCCAGATAAGCGTTCTTGCGAGATACCTTTAAGCACTTGATGCACCAGTCGTAGTCGGCCGAGAAACGATAAGTGAGGTCGTAGAGAGGCACAATAGAACGACGAGGGATAAATGCTTGGTGGCACACGAGCATACCTTGCTTAAAACTCTCTGGAGAGAGGTGAGTGGGCGCCGAAAGATGGCGCATACCTATGACTTCGCGCTGATTATTAACGATTTGAGTTTGTCCGTAGATGATGTCGACATCGTCGGAAGCAAGCGCTGCAATGCGATAAAGCGAGTTGGGCGAAGCGAAGCTGTCGCCAGCATTAAGGAAGATAAGGAAATCGCCTTGTGCGCGAGCTATACTCTTGTTCATTGCATCATACAGCCCTTTGTCTGGTTCGGAATGAATGATCATTTGTTCAATGCCAGCATTGCGAGCCGCATCGAGAGTATTGTCGCGTGAAGCTCCATCTATGATGAGGTGCTCGAAATCGACAAATGTTTGCTCCTTGATACTTTGCAGAGTGGGAGGAAGCACCTCGGCAGCATTGAAAGTAACTGTGATGATACTGAAAAGAGGTTTTTTGTTAGCCATTGTAGTAAAAATGTTTTTGCAAAGGTAGCTAAAAAACGCGTAGGCTCGTAGGGGTTGGTGGCTATAATGTCAAAGAAATTGTGTTTTTTTGCAATTGTTGATAAAATTATTGGGAAGAAATGTGTTTATATTAAGGAAAAAGATTAATTTTGCATCTACTAAGTTTAATTTTTAATAATTTTACAACTATGGCATACGTAATTACTGAAGATTGTGTAGCTTGTGGAACATGTCTACCAAATTGTCCTGTAGAAGCTATTTCTGAAGGCGATATCTACAAAATCGACGCTGATACTTGTATCGACTGTGGTACTTGTGCTGGTGTTTGCCCAAGCGAAGCTATCGTACAAGGCTAATCCACACTACATTCAAGTGTGAATATAGGCGGAAACCAATAGGTTCTCCGCCTTTTTTTGTGTTGTAGGTGCAAAAAAAGTGCTATTGATTGCAAAAAAGTGAAGGTTGTAGGTGAAAAATCAGTATCTTTGTAATTGTAGAAAAAAGAAAACTAAAAAACAATATATTACTATGAGTAAAGAAACTGTAAAGAATCTTGAGGCGTTGCGCGAAGCAATGCGCAAAGTGAATGTGGGAGCAGTAATTATCCCAGGTACTGACCCTCATCAAAGTGAGTATGTTAATCCACATTGGAAAGTTCGTGATTGGGTAACTGGATTTACAGGCAGTAATGGTACAGCAGTGGTGACCATGAATGCAGCTGGATTGTGGACCGATTCTCGCTATTTCCTACAAGCAGCCGACCAACTTCAAGATTCAGGCTTTGATTTGCATAAAGAAGATATTCCAGGTGAAGCTACCGTGACTGAATGGCTTGCTGAACAAATGGAAGAAAATGAAATACTTGCCGTAGATGGCAGATTGTTCTCAATCGTAAAAGCTAATCAACTTGAAGAATTCTGTGGCGCAAATGGTTTCCGCTTTGCAACCGATTTTGCTCCAGCCGATACTATCTGGACAGATCGCCCAGCTCGTCCTATGTCGAAGGCATTTGTACACGATGTGAAATATGCAGGCGAAGAAGTGGCAAGCAAGATTGAACGCGTGCTATCGGCAGTTGAAGCTATGGGTGCTGATGCAATATTCATACCTGCACTCGACGAAATAGCATGGACACTTAATGTGCGTGGTGCTGATGTGGAATGTAATCCACTTGTAGTATCATATTTGTATTTGTCGCGTGACGAAAAGGTATTGTTTGTCGATGCTGAAAAGATTGATGCTGAAGTGGCAGCACACTTGAACTTGGTAGGCGTGGAATTGAAGCCTTATGATGATGTTCAAAAGTGGTTGAACAAGGAGGTGAGCATGGGAACAACTGTGCTTCTTGATCCAAATAAGGTGAGCGACACACTTGCTCGCGCATTGGAATGCTATAAGGTGTATGGCGCATCTCCAGTAGCTCCATTGAAGGCTATTAAGAACGAAGTGCAAATAGAAGGAACACGCAAGGCTATGGAACGCGATGGTGCTGCTCTTGTGCGCTTGTGGCAATGGATTGAGAAGATGGCTCCAACTGGCACAATCAATGAAATGGATGTGGCAGAAAAGGCTATTGAGTGCCGCTCGGTGAGCGATATGTATCGTGGCGAAAGTTTCGGAATGATTGCAGGTTACAAGGGGCATGGCGCGATAGTACACTACTCAGCATTGCCTGAATCGGCTTCAACATTGAATGCTGAAGGCTTGTTGCTTGTGGATTGTGGTGGTCAATATCTTGACGGTACAACCGATATTACTCGCACAATGTCGCTTGGTAATCCTACTGCAAGCGAAAAGCACGATTACACTCTTGTGCTTAAAGGTCACTTGGCAATAGGTCGCGCAATATTCCCTGTGGGAACTCGTGGTAGCCAACTTGATGCTCTTGCTCGCATATATCAATGGCAAGAAATGATGACTTATCTACATGGTACAGGTCATGGTGTGGGTCATTTCCTTGGCGTTCATGAAGGACCTCAAAATATTCGTTTGAACGAAAACCCAACAACATTGAAGCCAGGTATGATTACAAGTAACGAACCTGGATTGTATAAGGCAGGTAAGTATGGAATCCGTACCGAAAACTTGGTGCTTACAGTTCCTGCTGGTCATAGTGAAGAATTTGGCGACTTCTTGAAATTTGAAACTCTAACATTGTTCCCTTACGATAAGAATCTTATCGACTTGACAATGCTTAGCGCTGAAGAAGTGGCTCAAGTGAATGCTTACCATGCCGAAGTGCGTTCACGCTTGACTCCTTATCTTAACGAAGAAGAACAAGCATGGCTTAATGCTCGCACCGAAGCAATCTAATTATAAATCATTAATTCCCCAATTATGGCGATAATAAAATCAGTGAGAGGATTTACTCCCAAGATAGGTAAGAACTGTTTTCTTGCCGACAATGCGGCGATAATAGGTGATACTACGATAGGCGATGATTGTAGTATATGGTTTGGAACAGTGCTTCGTGGCGATGTTAACACCATTACAATAGGTAATTGCGTGAATATCCAAGATGGTTCAGTGCTTCACACATTGTATCAAAAGTCGACTATCGAAATAGGTAACCATGTGTCGGTGGGACATAATGTAACTATTCATGGCGCAAAGGTGCATGACTACGCATTGATAGGCATGGGAAGTACGCTTCTCGATGATGCCGAGATAGGCGAGGGTGCAATTATAGCAGCAGGAAGTGTTGTTACTGCGCGCACCAAGGTGGGTCCTTACGAATTGTGGGGTGGCGTGCCAGCTAAATTCATCAAGATGGTGTCGCCTGAGCAAGGTAAGGAAATCAACCAAAAGATTGCACACAACTATTTGATGTATTCAACTTGGTACACAGCTGAAGACGCAAAAACAGAAATCCTATAATATTTATTTGGAAAAAGCGGAAAAAAGTCGTATCTTTGTCCCGCTTTTCAAAAGACACAGTGTGTTTACCACGCTTAATCAGCTGAAAGAGGCTGCCCGGATGGTGGAATGGTAGACACGAAGGACTTAAAATCCTTTGGCTATTGCAGCTGTGCGGGTTCAAGTCCCGCTCCGGGTACTAAAAAGCCTGTTAATCAAAAGATTGACAGGCTTTTTAGTTTTTATTTCTAATTAGTGCTTGTTGAGGATGATTAGAGCAGCGATTACGCCAGGAATCCAACCTAAACAAGTAAGAAGAAGTACAATTAGAATAGATCCACAACCTCTGTCGTAAACTGCAAGAGGTGGGAAGATGATAGATAGAAGTACTCTGATTAGTGACATAGTGTTATAGTTTAAGTTATTAATTTGTTGATGCAAATTTAATTTGATTTTGCTATAAATGCAAATAAAAGGGTGCCGATGTGTGTGTTGATGTGAATTATTTTTTGTAATTTCGGCGCGAAAATCTTAAAATCAGAGTAAAAATGAAGATTAAAATTGTTTTATCGTTATTGTGTTTGTGTTGTGTGTTCGGAGGTTTTGCTCAGAATACTAAAAAAGATTGGGCTAAGTTCTATCGTTATGAAGCAAAGAATGATTCGTTGAAGAAAGCACCAGCGGTGGTGTTCATGGGCAATTCGATTACTGATATTTGGGCAAAAAAGCGTCCTGAATTCTTTGCAAAGTATAATATTGCTGGTAGAGGCATTAGTGGACAGGTGTCGTCGCAAATGCTTGTGCGTTTCCAAAGTGATGTTGTGGCATTGAAGCCTAAAGCAGTGGTGATTCTTTCGGGAACTAATGATATTGCATTGAATAATGGACCAATTAAGCTTGAGCATGTGTTTGAAAACATCGTGTCGATGTGTCAAATAGCTAAATACAACAAAATTCAACCTATTATAGCATCGTTGCTTCCTTGTACAGTGTTTAGCTGGATTCCTGAGGTGAAGCCTGCCGAAGATATTAAGAAGCTAAATGCGATGTTGAAGGAATATGCTAAGAAAAATAAGATTCCTTATGTTGACTATTACTCAGCACTTACCAATGAGGAAGGTGGATTGTCAAAAGAGATGAGTAACGATGGCTGTCACCCTAATGTTGAGACTTATGAGATAATGGAAGGCATAGTGTTGAAAACCATTGGCAAATATGTGAAATAAATAAGTTGGTGGATAAAAAATAAAGGCGAGCTGATGGGCTCGCCTTTATTGTGTAATATGGGTTGTGATTATAGCCACAAGAATGTAGCCACACTTTGCTTGCCAAGATAGAATGCGCGTGCTTTCACTACCTTAGTGCCTGCAGGGATTGCAACAGGAACAGTCCATTCAGGAGAGTTTTCGGTAGGTTCGCTGCCATCGAATGTGTAGCGCACCACTACGCCAGGATATTGCTTGTTGGCAAGTAGTTTGCCGTCCTTGGCGATGATACCAGGTTGTCCGATGCGGAAATGAGCACCGCGTTTAGCCAATGAAGGAAGTTCCTTTAGACCGATTTGAGCATTGTATTGAGCACGTTGGTCAAGATATAGTTTGCTATCTTCATTGTCGTCGCCCCATGCAGGAACGGCATTCCAACCGCGTTCTACAATACCCAAAATCTTAGGGAATGTGTAGTATTGTACTGTGTTGTAGCCACGAATAGTTTCGGCCCACAATTGACCTTGAATACCGATGATGTTTTCCTTCTTCACGATAGCTGGTTTGCCATTTTCGATAGTAGCAAGATTGTTCTTCTTGCCCGAAATGTCGTAACGAGCCGAGCGATACACCTTAAGAGGTTGAGCTTCCCATGATGCAAATTCGTCGACCACGCCACCCCAGTTGTGACCAGGTTCTTCTTGATGACGGCTATACATAAAGTCAAGATAGAAGTTGTTGGCGTTACTTAGGATCACTGGGTAGCCATTGTTGGCGATGTGGTAAGGGATAGAGTCGCGGCTACCGATAGTTTGCCAACCATTAATCATATAGAAGCGCTTAGAAATCTTGTCGTGGAATTCTTTAGGGTGCTTCATAGCCGATTCTTGCCATGCTCCAGCCTTGATGCCTTTGTAAGACATGTATTCGGTGATCTTGTCGAGGTAGTATTCTTCGATTTGACGCACTTTGCTGTAGCCATTAGTTTTCATCATTCGTTTGATGGCAGGAGAGTTGTTCCAAGCACCGTCGGCCACTTCGTCACCACCAAGGTGGATTGTTTTTAGTTTCACGCCAGCCTTAGCATACATAGCATCAAGTTCGTCGATGACGAGTTTTACGAAACGATAAGTTCCTGGAAGGGCAAGATTGAGTACATTGTCGCTATAACCTTGAGCCGACACATAGCTTGTAGTATCTTCAGTGTCCCACACGATAAATTCTTCAGCCTTCTTGCGGTCGGTATTGATGTATTTGTTGTAGCGATTCTTCATAGAATAGATAACAGCGCGAGCATGACCTGGAGTTTCGATTTCAGGAATGATTTCGATGCCAAGATTGTCGGCATATTTCACAAGTTCTACAAATTGGTCGGCTGTGATATAACCATTGGCAGTAGTGCTTAGGTCGTTAGGGTCGCCATTACCAGCATAAGTTTGCATAAGGAAGTCCTTTTCGTCAAGAGTCATACCCTTGCGAGAACCGTAAGAAGTCAATTCAGGCAAACTTGGGATTTCCACTCTCCAAGCTTCGTCGTCGTTGAAGTGGAAATGGAAAATGTTGATCTTATAAGAAGCAAGGATGTCAAGCAAGTCCTTGATGCTTTCATAAGGAGTGTAGTTGCGAGAGATGTCGAGCATCATACCACGGTGGTGGAAATCAGGATAGTCGGCAATAGTAACTTCCTTAAGAATGTTTGTGCCATTAGAGCGTTCAAGAGCAGCAACAAGAGTCTTTACACCATTCAACACACCTGCAGGCGAGTTACCTTCGATTTTTACACCTTTCTTAGTTACTTTTAGAGTGTAATATTCGTGGTTTTTGCTCTTGTCGTAGCAAAGAGCCAATTCTACATTGAATTTAGCCTTGTCGGCGATGCTGATGCCACACTTTTCAAGTTTAGTAGCAAGATAGTTGTTAGCCTTGTTCAAAGGAGTGCTAAAAGTAGTAGAAATTGTAGCAGGAACTTTTACATCTTTACCAAGACGGCTCATACTCTTAAGTGATGGAAGAATGTCGTACACGCCAAGATTGATGTTGCCATCGGCAGGGTTGATAGCAGCATTCTTGTCGTACATATATTTTCCGTCAGGGTAGTTGACATATTGTTTGCCTTTAGCAGCCCATTGTAGAGGGTTGTTCATAGGAGGGCGAACAAGTTCCACGCCCATAGGTTTGCCACCATGGAAAGCAAAGTGACCACCATCAGGACCAAAGTGTACACCTGGGTGTGCACCGTTCAAGATCAAGTCGATTACGATAGAATCGCCTGGAGCAAGAGGCTTGTAATTTTCGTTAGGAGTGAAGTAATAGTAACCTTTCTTTACGGTGTTGATTGAAAGAGGAGCACCTTCGCTCAATTTCATAGCACGAGGGAATTGGTTGAAAAAGAACGACCAATTGTTGCCAAGTTCTTCACCGCTGATGTTGGTAAACACATATTTGGCACTGTATTTGCCAGGTTGCGCACCATTTTCGCCCATAATCCATTTAGCCGAAATTGGAGCTTGAGCCACTGCGTTTGCGCTGAAAGCAAACACTGAAGCAATCATTGCAACTTTAAATAGTTTTTTAAGCATAAATGTTTGTTAGTTTGTTGTTTAATTTGTTCACAAAGTTACGCAAAAAATAATAAAACTCAATGAAATGCTTTAGAATGATAAAAAAAATAGCAAATAGAGTTTTATAAGGAGTGTAACCGAAAACGGCAATCCACAAATGGACTGCCGTTTTATGCTATCGTGAAAGTTTCATATCACCATTTTTGACCCATCCTAAACTCTTCATAATAGAATGGAAGAAAAGGCTAAGTATGGCTGGTGCGATGAAGTACAGGATGATGATTTTGGCTAATAGGATGCCATGGTCGGTGGTAGTAGCCATTGTGTCCCAACAGCCCAAAGGACCAACCAAGCCTGCCGTACCCATACCTGCACCAGCTGCATTGTTGGTCATCTTAAACCACATAGTCGATACAGGACCCAAGATGGCTGAAGCCAATGTGGGAGCAAGCCAGATGATGGGCTTGCGCACTATATTACCAATCTGTAACATCGATGTACCCAATCCTTGTGAGATGAGGCCTCCAATTCCATTATCTTTATAACTGATTACGGCAAAACCTATCATTTGCGCACAACAGCCTGCTGTGGCAGCACCTGCAGCTAATCCTCCAATACCGATAGAGATGCAAAGTGCAGCCGAACTGATGGGAAGTGTAAGCAAGCAACCTACCGACACGGATACAACAATACCCATTATTAACGGTTGAAGTGTGGTGGCACGATTGATAATCTCGCCTAATGACATTACCCACTCGTTGATGGGCGCGCAGCAATATTTGGCAAACAGACCACCCACCACTACTGCCACCATAGGTGTAACAATGATATCTACAGCAGTTCGCTTAGATACGAGCGAACCAGCTTCAAGCCCAACGATGGAAGCCAGATAAGCACCAATAGGACCTCCGAACATGTAGCCGAGTGCGCCGATAGCTACGGTAGAAATAGTTACCAATGGATCGCGTTTTAGGCCGTAGGCAATAGCCAGACCAATGGATCCTCCGACAACGGGAGCCGATTGCAATAAAGAGGCAATGTCACTAAGAAACTCCATTCGAGGGAGAAGTGCTATCTGCTTGATGATAAGTCCCAAGATGAGTGAACAGAAAAGCCCCATTGCCATATAACTGAGGGCATCGACTATGTAGGTCTTGAAGTATCTGCCTATCACTGATTGCTTTTTCTTTTTCATTGTATAGTGGCTTGAAGTTAAATGGGATAATTGATAGCAAAGTTAATCATTTTCAAATAGTTTACACATTAAACACTATGAAATTTCTTATTTTGCTCCCTAAAAATAGTAAAAACGCAATCGGAGATAAAAATAGAGCTATATCAAATGAATGATGTAGCTCTATCGGTATTTGTTGAAAATTGGTGTTTATGATTCGGGAGAGTCGTTGTGCTTGTTTCGGAAGGCCATTGGAGCAAGACCTGTGGCTTTTTTGAAGTATTTACCGAAGCTTGATTGATCGCAGAAATTGAAATCGTAGGCTATGCGTTGCACCGATGTACCCGACACGATGAGCGCATTCTTGATTTGTGCAATTACGGCGCGTGTGATAACCTCTTTTGCCGTCTTCTTCGTCTTCTTGCGACATATTTCGTTGAGGTATTTAGGAGTGATGCACAACTTATCGGCATAGAATGCCACATTGTGCTGAGTTTTGCAATTATCGGATAAAAGTTTCAAGAAATCGCGGAAATAATTGTCGGTAGTTGAGAAAGAACTGTTAGAAATGTTGTTGAGCTTGTTTTCGTGCTTTGACATTTCGGCAAGCGCAATGAGCATACAACGAATGATACCATACACAAAATCGGTGCTGCGTTCGAAACGGCTCTTGCAGTCCTCGTAGGCATTGAGAGTGCTAAATAGGTTGTGGAATACTTGCTTGTTGCACTCGTCGGTGAGAGGCTTATAAGGGTGAGTAAAGATGTTGCTAAGATATTCGGCCTTAAATCCGATAGTGGAATCGATGATTAGATCGTTGGAAAATAGGATAACCGATGATTGGAAATCGTCGCTTATATCGGTAGCTTGGAATGTTGTGTTGCTAAACACGCACAACACGCTATCTTTATGTATTGTATAGGTGTTGTTATTATAATTGATTTTTGCTGATCCTTCCGAGCAGTAAATCAAACATGGGTACGGTATAATGGCAATGTCGGAATTGCTTTGCGTTATGGGCTTCGTTATATGAAATATTCGATAGTTGAGCCCTTCTTCGAAATGAAATTTGTCGCTATACATAGGTCTTTGAATAATTTAGTATTCAAAATTAGCATATTTTCTTAAAGGAAAGAAATAGAGTAGAAAAACAAACCAATTTTAGGGAAAAATGGGATAGAAACAGTTGAGTCTTTAAAATCGTTGCATTGTGGATAGATATTCTAATCAATTTTGTATCTTTGCAAATCAAACTATATTAATAAAAACGATATGGCATCGAAACTATGGGAAAAAACTGTGCAAGTGAATCACGATGTGGAAACTTACACAGTGGGACGAGATAGAGAAATGGATATGTACTTGGCGCGTTACGATGTGCTTGGTTCGCTTGCTCACATAACAATGCTTGAGTCGATAAATCTGCTCACAGCCGACGAATTGGAACAACTCACCGCTGCATTACGCGAGATATATGCCGAAATTGAGGCAGGAAACTTCACGATAGAAGATGATATTGAAGATGTGCATTCGCAAGTGGAGTTGATGCTTACGCGTCGACTTGGCGATGTGGGTAAGAAGATTCATTCGGGACGCTCACGCAATGACCAAGTGCTTGTGGACCTACGATTGTTCATAAGAAGCGAACTTGAAAGTGTGGTGGAACATCTTACTGCGCTATTCAAGGCACTTGTAGAACAAAGCAATAGATACAAAAATGTGCTTATGCCAGGATATACCCACTTACAAGTGGCAATGCCATCGTCGTTTGGTTTGTGGTTTGGTGCGTATGCTGAATCACTTGTTGATGACCTAACAGTGCTACAAGCAGCATACAAGGTAACTAATCGCAATCCGTTGGGTTCGGCAGCAGGTTATGGCTCATCGTTCCCACTAAATCGCACAATGACAACGCGTTTGCTCGGGTTCGAATCGCTCGATTTTAATGTGGTGTACGCGCAAATGGGACGCGGAAAGACCGAACGCATTGTGGCTCAAGCTCTTGCCAATGTCGCTGCAACAGTGGCTAAGTTGGCTTTTGATGCTTGTATGTATAATAGCCAAAACTTTGGCTTTATAAAGTTGCCAGATGAATTTACTACTGGTTCGTCAATCATGCCACACAAGAAAAACCCAGATGTATTCGAATTGACTCGTGCAAAGTGTAACAAATTGCAAGCGTTGCCATATGAAATCACATTGATTACAAATAATTTGCCATGTGGCTATTTCCGCGACTTGCAAATGATAAAAGAATCGTTCTTACCAGCATTTGCCGACTTGAAGAATATTCTTGTAATGGTGACAGCGATGGTGAGCCAAGTGAAAGTGAACGAAAAGATTCTTGATGACAGTCGTTATGACTTGATGTTCTCGGTGGAAGAAGTGAATCGCCTTGCAAGCGAGGGCATGCCATTTCGTGATGCATATAAAAAGGTGGGGCTTGATATCGAAGCAGGCAAGTTTACTCCAGTGAAAGAGGCTAACCACACTCACGAGGGCTCGATAGGTAACCTTTGTAATGATAAGATAGAAGAAATGTACTGCTCGATGCTAGATCAGTTCGATTTCGATACATATCACAACGCATTCGAAAAGTTGTTGGGTAAAAAATAAGGGGGAACTACTATGATAGATAATAGCTATAAAGCAAGCCAAGACAGATATGCCGAAGGTAAGATGACATATCGTCGTAGTGGTAATTCGGGAATAAAATTGCCATTGCTATCGTTGGGTTTTTGGTGGAACTTTGGTGGCGTGGATAGCTTTGAAGAAAGCCGTGCAAAGATTCGCTATGCGTTCGACAATGGGATAACATGTTTTGACTTAGCAAATAATTATGGTCCTCCATTCGGGAGCGCCGAAGAAACTTTCGGCCGAGTGTTTGCCCAAGATTTGAAACCTTATCGCCACGAATTGATAGTAACCACAAAGGCTGGATATAATATGTGGGACGGCCCTTATGGTGTGGGCTCGTCGCGCAAGATGATGATAACAAGTCTTGAAGAATCGCTCAAGCGAATGAATCTGGACTATGTGGATATATATTATTCACATCGTTATGATGGCGAAACTCCTGTTGAGGAAACAATGCAAGCGCTTGTGGATGTGGTGCGTCAAGGTAAGGCTTTATATGTGGGATTGTCTAATTATCCGGTAGATGTGCTGGCAAAGGCAGTGGCATATTTGGAAGCCGAAAAGATTCATCCACTTATCTATCAAGGAAAGTATAACATGATGGTGCGTGATGTGGAAAAAGAGCATTTCGCATTCTTGGAAGAAAAAGGAATAGGTTTCACAGCATTCTCTCCAATAGCTCAGGGTGTGCTTTCGAACAAGTATCTCAATGGAGTGCCTGCTGATTCGCGCGTGGGCAGAGGTCGATATTTGACCAATGCAAATGTTACGCCCGAAATTATTGAAAAGGTGGCAAAGTTGAATGAATTGGCGCAGCAACGAGGTCAGTCGTTGGCGCAGATGGCTGTGGCTTGGATTTTGGCACACCAACCAGTAACTTCGGTAATTATTGGCCCTCGCACAGTGGAGCAGTTGAAAGATAGTCTTGGTTGTGGAAATACCTATTTCACCGATGAAGAAAAAAGTGTAATCGATTCAATTTTGCTATGAGCAAATTGAGCTATATATATATAATGTGTGTAGCGGTGGCTATGATGGTTGCGTCGTGTACGAAGATAAGCGATAATCAGTTGCCGCAAGCACCTGTGAATATCAATTTGAGCAAGGCAGGGTATTGGCAAACTTATGGCGTGGTTGCGCCAGGGTCGTACCGGATGTTTGTAAAGAATGAGCGCATACCATCAAATTATCCCTACAATGCTAATACTTACACAGGCTATGGCGGTGTGCTTCTTGTGTGCGATATATACACTGCTAATCCGATGGCATACGACTTGAGTTGTCCGGTAGAACGCCGTCCCGATGTGAGAGTGTCGATAGATGGTAATAGCTATGATGCAGTGTGTGGATCGTGTGGCTCGCATTACGATGTGATGGGAGGCTGGGGAACACCACTTTCGGGTAAAGCCTTCACTCAAAAAGTGGGAATGAACCGTTATAATGTTGTGAAAACGGGTAGTGGCTACAATATAGTGAATTGAGACTCATTGAAGTTTGAGGCTGCATTTTGCTAACACAAGTCATTTCTTGTATTGAATGATTTTTGAAAAAAATATTGGTAATAAGCGATAAATTGAGTGCAGATTAAGAAAAAATATGTATCTTTGCAGTCGATTAAAAATGAGAGGAGGTTGTGCTTACCCCTATTTAGAAAGTTAATTAGTTGACATATAATTAGATAGACGCATCATCATGGTGTGTTTTCGTTTCGAGTAAGACTGACTTGAAGCGAAGATGAATAATGGTGGAAACTCAAATAAGCAAAGTAAAAACATTAAAAATTGAAATAAAATGATTATCGTACAAGTAAAAGAAGGTGAAAACATCGAAAGAGCTCTAAAGAAGTTCAAAAGAAAATTCGAAAAAACAGGTATCGTAAAGGAATTGCGTAGCCGTCAAGCATTTGAAAAGCCATCTGTGGCAAATCGTAAGAAAATGATGAAGGCTGTTTACGTACAAAAGTTGCACCTTAACGAAGATTAATTGAAGATTTGATTCGCGAGAAGCGAAAAAATCGGAGATAAAATTTGGAAAATTCGACGAAATGATGTAAATTCGTAAGCGTAATGAAAAAACACGCTTACCATGTTAGTCGAATCGTTCATAAAATATATACGGTATGAGTTGAATTATTCAGCTTGTACCGTTTTGTCTTATAATAACGATTTGAAACAGTTCAAGGAATTCTTGACTGGAGGAGCGAGTGAGTTTGATGCACAGAGTGTTACTACCAATGATGTGCGAGCTTGGTTGGCTAATGTGGCGTCGAGTGGTTGCTCGATGCGTACGGTGAAACGCAAATTGCAGGCTGTGCGTGCCTTTTATAAGTATTTGTTGCGTAAGAACGTTATCGAAGCTAATCCTGCGATGGAGGTGGAGACAGCAAAAGTACCAAAACGATTGCCCGATTGCGTGAAGATGGAAAATGTGGAGCGATTGTTTGATAAAGTTGAACGAAGTGACGACTTCGAAGAAGTGCGCGACAGATTGATAATGCTGATGTTGTTTACGACAGGCATAAGACGAGGTGAATTGGTGGGTTTGCGCGATCGAGATGTGTCGGCAAATGAACTAAAGGTGCATGGGAAGCGTAATAAGGATAGGATTGTGCCTTTCGGACCCGAGTTGAGTGAAGAAATTGCTAACTACCGTGCAATACGCGCAGCTCAAGTGGGCGAAACTGAGATGTTTTTTGTGAGAAGCAATGGCGAAGCTGTTTATCCTACGCTTGTGTATCGCTTGGTGTATAAGGAATTGAGCGAAGTGGGAGGATGTAGTAGATATAGTCCGCATGTGCTTCGACACACATTTGCTTCGGCGATGCTCAACAATGGGGCACAATTGAATAGTGTAAAAGAGTTGTTAGGACATGAGTCGCTTGCTGCAACGCAGGTGTATACTCATATAACACATAGAGAACTTAAATCAAATTATGAACACGCTCACCCACGAGCATTAAAAAAAGGAGGATGATATGGAAGTAAGAATTAAGTCTATCCATTTTGACGCTACTGAAAAATTGGAATCGTTCGTGAACAAGAAATTAGAGAAGTTGGCTCGCCGCAACGAAGAAATTGCTGAAGCTGAAGTGACTCTAAAGGTAGTGAAGCCTGAAACAGCTATGAATAAAGAAGCAGGCGTGAAGTTGATTCTTCCAGCATGTGCCGACCTTTTTGCCTCAAAAATTGCTGACTCATTCGAAGAAGCAGTGGATTTGTGTATTGAGGCGTTGGAACGCCAGTTGGAAAAAACCAAAAAGGATAAATAATAAATAGGTGAGATAAAAGATGTGGGGCGAAGCAATTCGCTCCACTGTTTTTGTGGAAAAAGAAGATTTTCGCGAAAATAATGGCGAAATTATACATTATTATATAGCTAGAAAGGGTGTAAAATGAAATATTCGTAATTTTTTTAGAAAAAAAGATAGCGGAATGTTTTGTGAATTAAAAAATATGCGTAACTTTGCACCCGCAATGAAACCAAAAGGGTTTTTAAAACGCCTCTTTAGCTCAGTTGGCCAGAGCACGTGATTTGTAATCTCGGGGTCGTTGGTTCGAATCCGACAAGAGGCTCAAAAGTAGGGTAGGTAGGTAAGTGGTTAAAACGGGCAGACTGTAAATCTGTTGGCTTGCGCCTTCGGCGGTTCGAATCCGTCCCTGCCCACTACTTTTTGCGGAAGTAGCTCAGTTGATAGAGCATCAGCCTTCCAAGCTGAGGGTCGCGAGTTTGAGCCTCGTCTTCCGCTCAAGAAAAAATGATGCCTGTGTAGCT
>CAJGBY010000024.1 GCA_904501735.1 uncultured Muribaculaceae bacterium | reverse complement strand
TTAATACCTTTTTCCAAAATAGCAAAATTCAGTGCAAGAAAAAAATAATGATTTTCGTGCATTTTATACTTAACACACTGAAAATCCCATTTTTAAGCCGTTTGTTAAAAAATGTTTATCTTATGTTTTAGAACATTTTTTTCAGGGAAAGAGCTATTTTTTATGGTTTATAGGTACTTTTTCACCTTTTATAACACACTCTCACCTCCCCTATTGGCAAACTACCTCTCAACATTAGTGGAATATGAGCTTCATCGGTCGAAATCCATGTATCTATATCATCACTCGACTTAGTTTTTCCTTCCTCAGTAAACGAAAACTTTATATGATATGCATTATGAATGCTTTTATCACGCAACTCAATATCCTCTACGCCCACATATTTAATTTCAAGACGCTCCTTGCGTTTCCCCGAAAAGATTGTAGTTTCATACTTCCCTTCTCGTTCCAATCTACCCATATCAAGCCGACGCAGCATATAGAACACACTCAGCATATCATAAGCATCACCTTGTGTTGACAAATCAATCTCCATCTTATCCTTTCCAGGTCGAATACGCGTACAGTGTCCCGATGTCACACCATTTGCCACCGCAAATTCAACAATATCCCAACTATGACGACCTTTTTCATGAGTAGCCTTCATATATTTAATAGGCACAAAATGCTTTTTGTCGATAGTCGCATAGAGAGTGTCACGCACATCATACACTTTATCCACCCACGACAAGGTTCGTGCATACAAACGCGCATCATAATGACCCTTTTGTGAATCTTTAATTTCTATTGTAGCATTTGCAGCATGTTTCCACAAAACTCCCCAATGATAAACAATCTGATAATCCAAACTCTCATCAGTAAAATCCACGCCACGCATCACCCCCATTCCCATAAGAGCAAACACACATATTATATATATACGCTTCATCAACATTCAGATTGTTTTAAAATTCAACTTACCAATTAGACAACATTCCAAAACAAAAGATTAATACCCTACTTAAAAAACTTAGGCCACAAATCTTTCGATTCATAGCCTAAATAAATTATATCAGCACCTCTTATGCCTTTTCTTCATCCAATTTAGCATCAAACACGGGAGGCATCTCATTTTGTTCATTCGATTCGGCCATATCTTTTTGGCGTGACTCTTCAAGAATCTCCTCTGTGCGTGACACCCATTTACGCTTACCAAAGATATTCTCCACATCTTCAGTATAAATCACCTCACGAGCAAGAAGAACAGCAGTCAATTCCTTATGTCCTTCGGCATATTGAAGAAGCATTTCCTTAGCACGAGCATATTGATCTTCAATAATTCGCGACACTTCTTCATCAATTAGCTTAGCTCGTTCATCGCTATACGGCTTTGAGAAACCATAATCTTGACCAGTTGCATCATAATAAGAAATATTAGGCAAGCGATCGCTCATTCCATAGTAGACCACCATAGCATAAGCAAGTTTCGTAGCACGCTCAATATCATTAGCTGCTCCAGTTGAAATTCTTCCAAGGAACAATTCTTCGGCTGCACGACCACCAAGAAGCGAACACAACTCATCAAGCAATGCTTGTGTTGGCACAATTTGGCGTTCTTCAGGTAGATAATGAGCCGCACCAAGAGCCTTTCCACGAGGCACAATAGTAACTTTCACAAGAGGATTACCATATTGCAAATGCCAGCTCACCACTGCATGGCCCGATTCGTGAACAGCAATCGAGTGTCGTTCTTCAGCAGTTGTAATCTTTGTTTTTTTCTCAAGGCCACCAATGATACGATCGACAGCATCCATAAAATCTTGTCGTTGCACCACATCTTTCTGATGGCGAGCCGCAATAAGAGCCGCTTCATTGCACACATTTGCAATATCAGCTCCTGAGAAACCTGGAGTTTGACGCGCAAGCATTTCCACATCCACACTCTCATCCTTCTTAATATTACGCAAATGCACATTAAATATAGCCTTACGATCATTTAAATCAGGAAGTTCTACATAAATCTGACGGTCGAAACGGCCAGCACGAAGCAATGCCTTATCAAGAATGTCGGCACGGTTAGTTGCTGCAAGAATAATCACACCACTATTTGTACCGAAACCATCCATTTCGGTAAGCAACTGATTTAGTGTATTTTCACGCTCATCGTTAGAACCAGTATTCAAACGATTACCACGAGCACGACCAACTGCATCTATTTCATCAATAAACACAATACATGGCGATTTTTCCTTTGCTTGACGGAAAAGGTCGCGAACACGACTCGCACCCACACCCACAAACATTTCCACAAAGTCACTACCCGACATTGAGAAGAATGGCACATTAGCTTCGCCAGCCACAGCCTTAGCAAGAAGCGTTTTACCAGTTCCTGGAGGGCCTACAAGCAATGCACCTTTAGGAATTTTACCACCCAATTCAGTATACTTTTGAGGATTCTTCAAGAACTCAACAATCTCGGCAATTTCAGTCTTTGCTTCCGAAAGACCTGCAACATCGTTGAATGTAACCTTGATTTCGCCGTCTTTTTCATATAATTTTGCTTTCGACTTGGCAACATTAAACACGCCGCCACCGCCACCACCACCGCCCAAGCGGTTAGCAATGAACAGCCAAAACAAAATCAACAAGGCAATAGGGCCAAATGTCCACAAGATAGCTGAGAAATCGCTACTTTTTTCATACTTAACATCGCCTTTAAACACCCCTTCATTTTTCCATTCAGCACATTTTTCGTCAAGTTTGTCGCTCGATGGAATATTCACCACAATTTTACCTTTATACACAGGGCTTTCGCTCAAAGGCTTATTGTTTTGTCCGAAAACAACTGTAGTCATCGAATCGGTAAGTTCACCTTCAGCTTGTCGCTTATCGGCATACACTACAATATTTTTTACGCCTCCTTTGACTACATATCCCTCAAATTCAGTCCAGCTAACATCTTTAGTTTGCGAATCGTCGTGCATAAAAAATATGCCACCGAGCACAACCAGAATGATTAAGTAGAGCCAATAAATATTAAATTTCTTCATCTTTTCCTTTTTTATAACAACGAGTTAATACTCCTTAAATCTAAACACCCGTATTCGCGTTCTGTTCAATCAAGATCGGGAATCTCTGTAATAACAGCATCACTCCACAAAGCCTCAAGATTATACAAGTCACGAAACTCCTTTAAAAAGATATGTACATAAATCGTGCCATAATCGAGTACAATCCATTGACTATTGCGATAACCATCATAATTATATGGTTTAATGTTCTCATTTTCCAACAAATAATCACGCACGCTATCAGCTATTGCGCTCACTTGCATTGTCGATGTACCTGTGCATATCACGAAACCACGAGTAGTAGCATCTTCAATAGCACTCATATCCACATGGACAATACTTTTACCCTTGCGATCTTGAATACCCTCGATTATTGCGTTTACCAATTTCTTTTCTTCTGTCATATTCTTTTTAAAACCTATTTTAAGGATACAAAGGTAGCACAACCCACGATAAAAAACAAACAACAACACCCAATTTCACTATTTTTCACCTCGTTAGGTTCCATTTTCACTATCCCTACCATACTGTCAAAAAACTTTTTTCAGTATTTTTTGTAAGAAATTGCAGAAAGTCCAAAATGATTTCATAAATTTGTAGGTTGAATAACAAATACGCAAAATACAAACATTCAAAATATACATTATGGAAATTACTGGAAAGATTATTCAAAAGCTTGAGCTACAACAAGGTACTTCTAAAGCTGGTAACGCTTGGAGCAAACAAGAATATGTGCTTGAAACAATCGAAAACTTCCCTAAAAAGGTACATTTCGATTTCTTTGGCGAACGCGCCAACCAATACCCTCTTGAAGTGGGCGACACTATCAAATTAAGTTTCGATCTTGAAAGTCGCGAATGGAACGGTAAGTGGTTTACAAGTGTTCGTGGTTGGAAGGCTGAACAAGTTGATCCAGCAGCAGCTAATGCTCCTGCAGCTACACCAGTAGCTCCTGCAGCATCGACTCCAGTGCCTAACGCTATCCCAGCACCTACAGTTCCTGATTTCGGTGCAGCCGAAGGCGAAAACGATGATCTACCATTCTAATTAAACAAACAAAACAACAAACATATAAATTATGAATACAGAAGAAATCAAGAACGATTTTGCACGCCAAGCAGCCGAAGTTGAAGCAGCTTGTGCTAGTGAACGCCCTGCTGACGTTCCAACTCCTGAAAATTCATTCTTCCTTAGCTTTCCTCACTTTGAAGCTAAGAAGGTGTGGATTGGTTTTGCGTTGCTTGCTGCTTTCGCAGTAGCCGAATTCGCATTTTGTCTTTTATAATTCACTTATTTACAAATCATAAAACTAAATTTTAGCGACTATGAACAAGCCTTATGTTATTGGTATCGATATGGGTGGCACTAACACTGCTTTCGGTATCGTTGACACTTGTGGTAAAGTTATCGCAGGTGGTTCTATCAAAACAAGAAAACATAACAACATCGAAGACTATATCGATGAATTGCACGGCGAATTGACTCGTCTTATCGAAGAAAACGATGCTCAAGATAAGGTACAAGGTATCGGTATCGGTGCACCTAATGCCAACTATTTCACAGGTCTTATCGAAGACGGTGTAAACCTTCCTTGGCCTACTCCAATACCATTTGCAGAACTAATCTCTAAGAAGTTTGGTATCCCAGCAGTAATCACTAACGATGCTAACGCTGCAGCTATCGGCGAAATGACTTATGGTGCTGCTCGTGGTTTGAAGGATTTCATCATGATCACACTTGGTACAGGTGTTGGTAGTGGTATCGTTGTAAATGGTCAAATGGTATATGGTCACGACGGTTTCGCAGGCGAACTTGGTCACGTGGTAATGAAGCGCAACAATGGTCGTATGTGTGGTTGTGGTCGCACAGGCTGTCTTGAAGCTTACTGCTCAGCTACTGGTGTAGCTCGCACTGCTCGCGAATTCCTTGAAATCCGCAAGGAAGATTCTGCTCTTCGCAACATTCCAGTTGATGAAATCACTTCTAAGGATGTTTACGATGCAGCAGTTGCAGGCGATCAAATTGCTAAGGATATTTTCGAATACACTGGCGACATTCTTGGTCAAGCTCTTGCTGATTTCGTTACATTCTCAAGCCCTGAAGCATTCGTACTATTCGGTGGTTTGACTAAAGCAGGCGACTTGATTATGAAACCTGTAAAAGATTCTCTTGACAAGAACATTCTTAGCTGCTACAAGGGTAAAGTTAAATTGCTTGTTTCTGAATTGAAAGAAAGCGATGCTGCTATCCTTGGCGCAAGTGCTCTTGGTTGGGAAGCTAAGTAATCAAAGAACAAACGAAACATTTTTGATTATAAAGAGAAGAGAGTAACGAACCGATTCGTTACTCTCTCTTTTTTCATTACAATGTGGTTGGTAATTCATAGCATCAGCCACATCATTATCTCATCGAATTAAGTGCAGTTTGCAACCCCACCAATTGTTCGCGTATCTTCTTAAGATTTTCCACCACCTCAAATGTTTTATCCACCACTTGACGATTCTTGTTGAGATACTCTTGAGCTGCATCAAGTTTCAACCCCTTTTCCTTCACAAGATAGTATAGTTTGCGTATTGTCTCCACATCTTGTGGTGTATACACTCTAATATTCTTTGCATTTCGACGAGGTCTTAAAATAGTAAACTCTTTTTCCCAGAATCGCAATGTCGATGCTGGGATTCCCAAAATGTCGGCCACCTCGCCTATTTTATAGAATTTCTTACTCAAATCGTCCATTATAGCACTTTTTTACTTATTCGCCACTTTATTACAATAGGTTAGCCACCTATTTTTTGCAAAAATAATAATAAAGCCGTAATTTTGCACTTTAAATCCAAATTAATTGAATTTAAGTAGATTATTTTTTAAAAGCAACATAAAATATGCTTACTTCAAAAGAAATTAGAGAATCATTTAAGGAATTCTTTCAAAGCAAAGGACACAAAATCGTGCCTTCTGCTCCTATGGTCATTAAAGACGACCCTACATTGATGTTTACCAATGCAGGTATGAACCAGTTCAAGGACATCATCCTCGGAACTGTAACACCTAACTATAAGCGTGTAGCCGACTCACAAAAATGTCTTCGCGTGAGTGGTAAGCACAACGACTTGGAGGAAGTAGGTCTTGACACCTACCACCACACTATGTTTGAAATGCTCGGCAACTGGTCTTTTGGCGATTATTTCAAGCAAGAAGCTATCGACTGGGCATGGGAATACCTTGTTGATGTGCTTAAAATCAACCCAGAAATCCTTTATGCTACTGTTTTCGAAGGATACGAAGCCGAAGGTCTTGAACGCGACAACGAAGCAGCTGCTATCTGGGAAAAGCACCTACCAAAGGATCACATCATCAATGGTAATCGCAAAGACAACTTCTGGGAAATGGGCGATACAGGACCTTGTGGACCTTGCTCTGAAATCCACATCGACTTGCGTAGCGAAGAAGAAAAAGCTAAGATTTCAGGTCGCGAACTTGTAAACCAAAGCCACCCACAAGTTATCGAAATTTGGAACCTTGTATTCATGCAATACAATCGCAAAGCTGATGGTTCACTCGAAGGTCTACCAGCACGAGTAATCGACACTGGTATGGGATTCGAACGCCTTTGTATGGCTCTTCAAGGTAAGCAATCTAACTACGATACCGATGTATTCCAACCACTTATCCAAAAGATTGCATCAATTTCAAGCAAAAAATACGGAGAGGACGCTAAATCAGATATCGCTATGCGCGTTATCGCCGACCATGTGCGCACAATCTCTTTCTCTATCGCCGATTCACAACTTCCATCTAACGCAAAGGCTGGTTATGTGATTCGCCGCATCTTGCGTCGTGCTGTTCGTTATGGTTACACATTCCTTAACCAAAAACAAGCATTCATCTACTCACTTGTCGACACTCTTATCGACTCTATGGGCGAAGCTTACCCAGAACTTGTGGCTCAAGCCGACCTTATCAAGAAGGTTATCAAGGAAGAAGAAGAAGCATTCCTTCGCACTCTTGAAACAGGTATCAAGCTAATCGATAAGGTTATCAACGAAACTAAAGCTGCTGGTAAGACTGAAATTTCAGGCGTTACAGCATTTACTCTATACGACACTTACGGATTCCCTCTTGACCTTACTGAGCTTATCTTGAAGGAAAACGGTATGACAGCTAATATCAACGAGTTCAACGCCGAAATGACTAAGCAAAAGGAACGCGCTCGCAATGCTGCTGCCGTTGAAGCTACCGACTGGGTTATCCTTCACGAAGGTGATGCTGAATTTGTTGGCTATGACCTTACTGAAGTAGAAACTGAAATCCTTCGCTACCGCAAGATTAAACAACGCAACAAGGAATTCTATCAACTAATCCTTGCTCGTTCTCCTTTCTATGGCGAAATGGGTGGTCAAGTGGGCGATAAGGGACACCTATTCTTCGCTAACGAAACCATCGAAGTTGTCGACACTAAGCGCGAATACAACCAATCAGTTTGTATCGTGAACAAGTTGCCTCAAGATGTAACTGAAAGTTTCCGCGCAGCTATCGACACTGAAGCTCGTCAAGCTATCTGCTGCAACCACACAGCTACTCACTTGCTTCACGAATCTCTACGCGAAGTTCTTGGCACACATGTTGAGCAAAAGGGTTCATTCGTAAGCCCTGAAGTGCTTCGTTTCGACTTCTCTCACTTCCAAAAGATGACTGAAGAAGAATTGCGCAAAGTGGAACGCCTTGCTAACGAAAAGGTACGCAAAGCTACACCTCGTTGCGAACACCGCGACCTTCCTATCGCTGAAGCTAAAGAACTTGGTGCTATGGCTCTATTTGGCGAAAAGTATGGCGATAAGGTACGCGTAATCCAATATGGCAGCTCTATCGAACTTTGTGGTGGTACACATGTTGAAAACACTGGTAACATCGGTATGATTAAGATCGTAAGCGAAAGCAGTATCGCTGCAGGTATTCGCCGCATCGAAGCTATCACTGGTGCCAATGTTGAAGATACTATGTATCAACTTAAAGACACTCTTTCTCAAATCAGCGCATTGCTTAACAATGCTCCTAATGTGATTCCTGCTCTTCAAAAATCACTTGCCGAAAATGCCGACCTTCGCAAGCAAGCTGAAGAATTCTTGCAAGAACGCATCAAGAACCAAAAGGCTGAATTGCTTGAAAAGGCAGAAAACATCAATGGTCTTACTGTAGTGTCTTGCTCTGGTGCTCGTATTGCCGATGTTGTTAAGGGTATCGCATTTGCATTAAAGGCCGACAACCTCAACGATACAGTGTTCATTGCTGCTACTCACGAAAACGGCAAGCCTATGCTTACTGTTCAACTTTCTGATAACCTTGTCAAGGACGGCATGAATGCATCGGCTATGGTGCGCGAAGCTGCCAAGCTTATCAAGGGTGGTGGTGGAGGTCAACCTCACTTCGCTCAAGCTGGTGGTAAGGATATGGACGGTCTATCGGCAGCTATGGAAAAGATGCGTGAGCTTCTTAAGCACTAATTCGAGAACAAACTTGATTTAGCATATACTAATATCGGTGTACCTACTATTGGTACACCGATATTCTTTTTTTAGAACACTATATTAACCGAAACACCATATTTCATTCCTTGATTGGTTGTTGCGAGCAATGGAACAACAGCACATTCGGTCTTTCGCCGCTTTTCCATCATATTCTTTTTGCAAGGATTACCAGCGAATAAGCCCACAAACTCATTCACCGGGTCTATTAGAAATGCTGCTACATAACCCAACGCACTTGAACCCAGTAGCGTGTAGCCATTGGCAACAATACCGCGTTTCCATTTGTAAAAACACTCTCCTACTACTGATCCCACAAGTGGCGTGATTATGAGGTCCTGTATTGATGGAACCTCCATAAATGCCTCTATACCATACTCCCAAAAGAATGTCGAAATGCAAAAACTATACAATGTCGACTCCCAGAAATTAAACCCTTGACTACGGGCTCCCATAAAATAGGCTGCTCCACCATAGGGATGAAGTATATAATTGAAAATAGGATTATCTCCGTCCCAATGCGCTACTTTTTCCACATGATTACCCCACCGCTTAAATGGTGACACACTACTCAACTCCTCCCTATTCCAATTTGTTGCATCTTGAGGTAGCGACTCCAATACAGCAAGCGCCACAAACCCTGCGCCATACAATGCGCCTGTATTAAGCCACAACCTAGGCCAATTCTTATTACTTGCTGTACGCGAATATGGCATATCATAAATATTTATTTGAGATATTATGCGTGATGGCAACTTCACATCACACTCTATGGGCTTTATTTTTATCGTATCGGGCGATATAGGTCGCACATTTGCTCCACATTCACCAACACACACCACGCATAGTAGCGCACACAACACCCACTTAAGTTTTATTCTATTCATAGAGCTATAAATTACGATTTGATTGTTACAAAATTACAACCACCTCATCATACAAAATTGTTCCATATCACGATATAATTCTTATCTTGTTTTAGTTTTAAACAACTAAACCTCCACAAAAGATGTAAAAAAGGGAAATGCAGCTTCACAGCTACATTTCCCAAAAGTTATAGTCAGATTCAATCAATTTTCAATCTATAAATATCATCTTTTTAGGATTGATTCCACCCGCATCAAACGAGCTTATCAATTTTCCGCTTCGATCGAAACGATATATTGTGCCTGTAGTTACATAATCACTTGTTCCCACATATATATCGCCTGTTTCATCATCTACTACAAACATATAGATAGCTGCTGTTGCAATACTGCTTGGAGCATCAACCAAGAATGATTGATCATTCACCACTCCTGTCTTTGGATTGTAAGTGAAGAACTCGTTTTGCAAATTCCAACTTGCATCATAACTTGAGCGCACACCATAAATCAACCCATTGTTACCTTCAGTAATTTTATCAGCACTTGTAATCGACTTAGCTGTCATATTTTTTGTATCAATCACTTGCAATGTTGGTTGCACATCGGCATAGTTACCACTTGAGATAACATATATCTTATCGTCAATCTCATATATTAAGTTGGGATTTTCAACCACAGCAATTGAGCCCACTTGCTTCATTGTCTTAGCATCAATCACAAGCACTTCTTTATTATACACATAATTGCCCGAGCCATCAACCTTAAATGAATTAGCTACATATAGTTTACCATCCTCTTCAAGTATACCTTCGAGATTGTCACCACCATTATATACAGCCTCTCTCACAAGTGTAGTAGCATTGAGTTTACCCACTGTTCCACCATGATGAGTCACATACAGATAACCATCCTCAGCATCCATATATCGTGGTGTTCCTTCGTTAGCCGACACTGTATAACGAGCCTTCTCTACAGCACGCTCATCAAGGCGAGCCACATACTTCGAACCATTAAGCACCACATACACTTGGTCGTTGTATTCTATCATATCATTAGCAAGGTCGCCCATCTTAGCATTATTCTTCGCCAAGTAGATGTCGCTCACCATATCGCCAGCACCCACAAGAGGAAGATACGAAACGCCTGCATTATTGCCTCCCCACGCACCTTCGTACATAATAAATGCGTAACGCGAAGCCTTTATCACATTGTCTGGATTAGCAGTGCCAGGTCCGTCCACTTCTTCACACGACACCAGTGTAACGCTTCCTAATAGCAAAGCCACCACTGCCCATAAGTACTTTTTCATGTTCATGATCATTTATCGTTTTAAAATTTGAATATTCCTGTCAATCGCCAAGAACGACCTGGCATCGGATAATACTTTATCACATCATATTGCGCATCGGTGAGATTGATTACCTCGGCTTGCACTCTTAGCGAAATTTTTTTGATTTTAAACTCACGCCACAAGGTTGCTGTGTGCTCGCAATACCCATCTATCTCGTTTGCAGCTATGTTTTGCGCCAAATAATAACGCTTACCCACAGCAGCCACACTATATCCTACATTTACCCATGGCATTTCCACCACGACCGATGCATTTCCACTATGCTCAGGCGTATAAGGCAACTGGTGCTTATAGTTTTTAGCATCTTTATTGGTTAAATCTATTGCATTTTGCCACGAATAATTTGCCGAAAGTGCAACACTCACTTTGTCGTTAATTTTTGTGCTTGTCGACAAAGTTGCATCTATTCCAAAGATATTCACTTTACCATAATTCTGCATTTTCCACACATATGTACTTGGGAAAGCTATAATCTTATCGCTCACTCTATTGAAATATCCGTCGACAGTAAGAGTCAAGTGTTCCAAGCCCACCAATCTACGACCACTCCAAGTGATTCCTCCTGTGTACTCGGTCGCTTTCTCTGGTCGCAAACTGGTATTACCTACTCGCAAATAATACAAATCGGTAAATGTTGGCACTCTGAATGTGTTCTTATACATCGCACGCACATATAATTGCTCATCTTCCAGCAATCTGTACGACACCGACACTGCAGGAGTCAAGCGTTTGCGAGCATCTGGCTTCACACCACTTTTCACTTCATCTACAATATAAGTACCAACCAATGTACCCAACACATTCACGCGAGCATTGCGATAACGCGCATTCAATGCCGTAAGCGATGTGTAACGCAATGGTTCTGGACTATTCACGCCATTCGTATGCAAGTCATTGATAGCCCCATCTTGAGCCAACGATACATCAATATCGCTCGTAGGCTTATACACCACCGATGCCGACACATAATACTCATTCTGCCTATTGGCATCAATTTGCTTTCCGCCCACATACTCAACCCCCTCATCGACATACTTATTCCAAGAATAATTATATTTGCCTTGCACTTGAAGAGTCCATTTAGGCGAAAATTGCTTTTTATATCGAGCTTGTGCAAAAAAATTATCGTCCCACAATCGCTCATCGGAGTCGTTGTTGTAAAGTATCACACTACCTGGCAAACCTCGCACCGAAGCAAAATAATATGCCTTTACACGCAATTCATCACTTTCGTTGAACGAATGATACACATTCACTTCACCTTGATACGATTTGATATCCGAATTCTTGCGTTTTTCCACGCTCGTTAGCTTTCCATTTTCAAGCACAAATGGATATTGACCATCGGCACGCAGATAATTGGCATTCACCACTACACTTGTAGCCTCGCCCAACTTCTGCCAATGACGAATCGAAGGCGACACATAACCGAAAGAGCCACCACTCAACTTCAATTCGCTACTATGATTGCTTTTACCGAAAACTGGCTTCTCGCTTTCAATCTTCACCACCCCAGCCGAAGCATATAGCCTTGCCGACTGCAAAAGGTCGTCATCATGCCCCACTGCAAGCGATAGCGACGACACATTATCAAGCGAGAAACGGCCCACATCTATCTGTCCAGCTTGGCAATTGCTCACTGCCACGCCATCATAGCTCACTGCAGTGTGAGCAGCACCAAGATTGCGCACCGACACCGTTTTCAACCCTCCTATGCCACCATAATCGCGCACATTAGAACCAGCAAAGTGTTTCACAGCATCACCAGCATTCTGAACACCAAGACTACGCAAATCCTCTCCCGAAAGCATCTGCACCGATGTTGTAGTGGATACTTTCGCCTTCGATTTCACAGCCGTAACAGTCACATTATTCAAGTGCTGTGTAGCAATAGAATCAGCCGTCTCAACTTCATTAGCCGAAACTTCACCCACTGATGTTATCATTGCCACTATTACTCCTATGGCATGGAGAATTTTTTTGTGTAACATTTTTGGTCGTTTTAGGCTCTAATTACCGAAAGCCGTTAAACATTAAATCGATTTGGCAGGTCTTCTGACTTTCTCCATTTGCTTCGATCTTCCCAGACTCTCGTCCAGTGATCTTAAGACTGAAGCAAACCCTTTTGCGGAGATTACAGCAGCGGATTCTGTTCAGGATTTTCACCTGATTCCCTTTTCATCGCTCGGCTTAGATTCTTTGCCTCGCGACACCATATCTGTCGCAAAGGTAAGACTTTTTTCTCTAACCGCAAATAATTACAAAAAAAAATATATCTTTGCGTAAAATTTAATTCTATACTATATGAAACCTCTTTTTATTACCATTTTACTCGCAACAGCATTGTTTAGCTGCACTCAAGCCGAAAGTAAATCTCACGAAAATTCCTTACAACAAGCTACTTTCGAATCGGTTAGCGTTGAAAAATTCGATAGCATTATTTGCGACACCACTGGTGTTATCCTATTGGATGTGCGCACTGCCCAAGAATATGCCGACGGACACATCGACCGTGCTATCAACATTGATGTGAAACGCGACGACTTCGATTCAATCGCCAATTCCACACTCGTAAAGGAAAAAACTATAGCAGTGTACTGCCGTAGCGGACGACGAAGCAAAACAGCTTCTGAAAAATTGGCTAACAATGGTTACAAAGTGGTTGAGCTCGATTCGGGCTACAATGGATGGACTGAATATAAATAAAACAACATTTTCGTTAGATAAATAATCCTTTACAGCTCTCAGATACGACTACAACAACGATTAATTTTTTATATCACAAAAAACAAAACGAGCGATACGCACTTGGCATATCGCTCGTTTCTTTATTATAGTAGATTTAATTATCCTACCAATTCTTCATCAAGTACATCTGACTCTTTCTTCAAGTTGGCGCGTTCGATGTCTTCAAGATTTGCTACTACAAGAGCATTGTATTCACGAAGACCTGTACCAGCAGGAATCAAGTGACCGCAGATTACATTTTCCTTCATACCTTCAAGGTTGTCAACCTTACCGTTGATTGCAGCTTCGTTAAGAACCTTAGTAGTTTCTTGGAACGATGCAGCCGACATGAAGCTTGAAGTTTGAAGAGCAGCGCGTGTGATACCTTGTAGGATTTGTTCTGATGTTGCAGGAACTGCATCACGAACCACTACAAGCTTCAAGTCACGACGCTTCAATGCTGAATTTTCGTCGCGAAGCTTGCGAGCTGTGATAATCTGACCTGGCTTAACATTAGCCGAATCACCAGCATCAACAACTACCTTCTTACCCCAGATGCGATCGTTTTCATCCATGAATTCGCGCTTGTCAACAACTTGTTGTTCAAGGAAGCGAGTATCTCCTGGATCAAGTACATTCACCTTACGCATCATTTGACGCACGATTACTTCGAAGTGCTTATCGTTGATCTTCACACCTTGCAAACGGTATACATCTTGTACTTCGTTCACAATGTAATCTTGAACGGCAGTAGGACCCTTAATGTTCAAGATATCAGTTGGAGTGATAGCACCATCCGACAATGCTGTACCAGCGCGTACATAGTCATTTTCTTGTACAAGAATTTGCTTAGACATTGGTACCAAGTACTTCTTCACTTCACCAAGGCGAGATGTAACCGAGATTTCACGATTACCACGCTTGATCTTGCCATAAGTAACTTCACCATCGATTTCGCTCACGATAGCTGGGTTAGATGGGTTACGAGCTTCAAACAACTCAGTAACGCGTGGAAGACCACCAGTGATGTCACCAGCTCCACCCACTGAACGAGGAATCTTAACGAATGCTTCACCAGCCTTCAATTCAGCTCCTTCTTCTACCATCAAGTGAGCGCCTACTGGCAATGAATATGTCTTGATTAGCTGACCATTTTCATCAAGCAATTGAGCTTCAGGCACACCACGGCCCTTTTCTCTTGTTTCGATGATGATCTTATCGCTAATACCTGATGCTTCATCAATTTCTTCGCGCACTGTAACACCTTCAACAAGATTTTCGAAGTGAATCTTACCAGCAACTTCCGATACGATTACGGCGTTGAATGGGTCCCATTCACAAATCAAGTCACCCTTAGCTACAATATCGCCATTCTTCTTATACAACTTAGAACCGTAAGCGATATTTGCAGTTGTAAGAATCATCTTAGTCTTAGGCTCAAGGATACGCATTTCAGCCATACGACCTACTACTACTTCATGTCCTTCAGCTTGTACGCTACGCAATTCGTCGATTTCAAGGATACCATCATAACGAGATGTGATATTTGATACTGCTGCAATATTTGATGCAACACCACCGACGTGGAATGTACGAAGTGTCAACTGAGTACCTGGTTCACCGATTGATTGTGCTGCAATCACACCCACAGCTTCACCCTTTTGTACCATACGGTTAGTTGCAAGGTTGCGACCATAACACTTAGCACATACACCCTTCTTAGCTTCACAAGTAAGCACTGAACGGATTTCTACGCTTTCGATTGGTGATTCTTCAATGCGCTTAGCTATTGCGTCGGTGATCTCTTCACCGCTATTTACAATGATTTCGCCTGAAATTGGATCAATAATATCGTGTACCGAAATACGACCTGCAATGCGTTCGCCAAGTGTAGCCACCACATCTTCGTTCTTCTTCACTTCTGTACATACAAGACCACGCAATGTACCACAGTCTTCTTCAGTGATGATAACGTCGTGAGCAACGTCAACAAGACGACGTGTCAAGTAACCAGCATCGGCTGTCTTCAACGCAGTATCCGCAAGACCCTTACGAGCACCGTGAGTTGAGATAAAGTACTCAAGCACGCTTAGACCTTCCTTAAAGTTAGCCAAGATAGGGTTTTCGATAATTTGACCGCCTTCAGCACCAGCCTTTTGAGGTTTAGCCATCAAACCACGCATACCTGACAACTGACGGATCTGGTCTTTAGAACCACGGGCACCTGAGTCAAGCATCATGTATACTGAGTTGAAACCTTGGTTATCGCTCGACAATTGCTTCATCAAGATGTCGGTCAAGTTAGAGTTAACATGCGTCCAAATATCGATAATTTGGTTGTAGCGTTCAGTATTGGTAATGAAACCCATACTGTAGTTAGCCATAACTTCTTCTACTTGAGCATAACCTTCTTTTACAAGTTGTTCCTTTTCAGCTGGGATTAGCACGTCACCAAGGTTGAATGACAAACCACCCTTGAACGCCATTTGATAACCCAAGTTCTTAATATCATCAAGGAACTTAGCCGAACGAGGCACACCACAAGACTTAATTACCTTACTGATGATAGTTCTCAAAGACTTCTTTGAGATGATTTCGTTCACATAACCAATTTCCTTTGGTACAAATTCATTGAACAAGATACGACCCACTGATGTTTCTTCTTTCAACACCTTAACAGGGTTGCCATCTGCGTCGATATCGTCAACAATTACCGAAACCACTGCGTGAAGTGTTACCTTACCTTCATTGTAAGCGATTTCTGCTTCTTCTGGTCCGTAGAATACCAATCCTTCACCCTTATCGCCTCTACGAAGCTTAGTGATATAGTAAAGACCTAGAACCATGTCTTGTGAAGGTACTGTAATAGGCGCACCGTTAGCTGGGTTCAAGATATTGTGTGAGCCAAGCATCAACAATTGTGCTTCAGCGATTGCTTCATTGCCAAGTGGCAAGTGAACAGCCATCTGGTCACCGTCGAAGTCGGCGTTGAACGCAGTACAAGCAAGTGGGTGCAATTGGATTGCCTTACCTTCAATCATTCGTGGTTGGAATGCTTGAATACCAAGACGGTGAAGTGTTGGAGCACGGTTCAATAGCACTGGGTGACCCTTCATTACATATTCAAGGATATCCCACACTACTGGTTCCTTACGGTCAACAATCTTCTTAGCACTCTTCACAGTCTTAACGATACCGCGTTCAATCAATTTACGGATTACGAAAGGCTTGTAAAGTTCTGCTGCCATATATTTTGGAAGACCACATTCGTGCATCTTCAATTCAGGACCTACGACAATTACCGAACGAGCTGAGTAGTCAACACGCTTACCAAGCAAGTTTTGACGGAAACGACCTTGCTTACCCTTCAAGCTGTCCGACAATGACTTCAATGGACGGTTTGCATCTGACTTAACTGCGCTCGACTTGCGTGAGTTATCAAGCAATGAGTCTACAGCTTCTTGAAGCATTCGCTTTTCATTACGCAAAATCACTTCTGGAGCCTTGATTTCGATAAGGCGCTTCAAACGATTGTTGCGGATGATTACGCGACGATACAAGTCATTCAAGTCACTTGTTGCGAAACGACCACCATCAAGTGGTACCAATGGACGCAATTCTGGTGGAATCACTGGAATTGCATTTAGAATCATCCATTCAGGTTTGTTGCGTTGCTTTGATGCACGGAAGCTTTCTACAACTTGCAAGCGCTTCAATGCTTCAGTCTTGCGTTGTTGTGAACCTTCAGTGTTAGCGCGGTGACGCAACTCATACGACAAATCGTCAAGATTAATCTTCAAAAGCAATTCATAGATTGCTTCTGCACCCATCTTTGCAACGAACTTGTCAGGATCACCATCTTCAAGATGTTGATTTTCCTTTGGAAGACGATCCATGATATCTAAGTATTCTTCTTCCGACAATAGGTCAAGAGGTTGAACATCTTCGATTACACCTGGGTTGATAACGATATAGCGTTCATAGTAGATTACTGCGTCAAGTTTCTTTGAAGGAATACCCAACAGATAACCAATCTTATTTGGCAACGAACGGAAATACCAAATATGAGCCACTGGAACCACAAGTTGAATGTGACCCATGCGCTCACGGCGCACCTTCTTTTCGGTTACTTCAACACCGCAACGGTCGCAAGTGATTCCCTTATAACGGATTCTCTTGTACTTTCCACAATGGCACTCATAATCCTTTACTGGACCGAAGATGCGCTCGCAGAACAAGCCATCACGTTCAGGCTTATATGTACGGTAGTTGATGGTTTCGGGTTTCAAAACCTCACCGCTCGATTGTTCCAAAATCTCATCTGGTGATGCAAGACCGATAGAAATCTTCGAGAAGCTATTTCTTACCTTGTTATCTTTTCTAAAAGCCATATATTATTTCTTCTTTTTCTTATTATTCTAACTTGATGCTTAGTCCCAATCCGCGAAGCTCGTGCAATAGCACGTTCAATGATTCTGGAATACCTGGTGTTGGCATTGAATCACCCTTAACGATTGCTTCGTAAGCCTTACTACGACCCACTACATCGTCACTCTTCACAGTCAAGATTTCTTGTAGGATATGTGATGCGCCGAATGCTTCAAGCGCCCAAACTTCCATTTCCCCGAAGCGTTGACCACCAAATTGTGCCTTACCACCAAGAGGTTGTTGAGTAATCAATGAGTATGGACCGATACTACGAGCGTGCATCTTGTCTTCTACCATGTGACCAAGTTTCAAGAAGTATGTCACACCCACTGTTGCTGGTTGGTGGAAGCGTTCTCCTGTACCACCATCATACAAATATGTCTTACCATAGCGTGGCAAGCCTGCCTTGTCGGTCCATTCGTTCAAGTCGTCCAAGTTACAACCGTCGAAGATAGGTGTTGCAAACTTAACACCAAGCTCACGACCAGCCCAACCAAGAACTGCTTCGAAAATCTGACCCAAGTTCATACGAGAAGGCACACCTAGAGGGTTCAATACCAAGTCTACTGGTGTTCCGTCTTCCAAGAACGGCATATCTTCTTGACGAACTACGCGTGACACGATACCCTTGTTACCGTGACGACCCGCCATCTTATCACCGACACCGATCTTACGCTTCTTAGCAACATAAACCTTTGCCATTTGCATAATGCCTGATGGAAGTTCATCACCGATTGAAATATCGAATTTCTTACGACGCAATTCTGCATCAAGTTCTTTATATTTGCGCAAATAGTTGCCCACAGTTGCTGCGATTAGCTCATTTGCGTGTGCATCTGCTGTCCACTTGCTCAAGTTAACAACTTCATATGCAATACCTTCCAAAATAGCCTTAGAGAACATTACGCCCTTAGCCACTACTTCAGTATCCATGAAGTCCTTAACACCTTGTGATGGCTTTTCGTTTGTTAGAACCAACAACTTTTCGATAAGTTGGCTCTTCAAAATTGCCTTCTTTTCGTCGTACTCTTCGTCAAGCAATGGAAGTTGTGCATTTGCATTCTTACCCTTCTTGCCTAGCTTCTTCATAGCACGAGCAAACAAGTGAGTGCCGATAATTACACCCTTCAATGATGGAGAAGCCTTCAATGAAGCGTCCTTAACATCGCCAGCCTTGTCACCGAAGATTGCACGAAGCAATTTTTCTTCTGGTGTTGGGTCGCTTTCGCCCTTAGGAGTAATCTTACCGATAAGGATATCACCAGGAACAACATGTGCACCCACGCGGATAATACCTCTTTCGTCAAGATCCTTAGTAGCATCTTCGCTCACATTTGGAATGTCCGAAGTCAATTCTTCCATACCACGCTTAGTTTCACGCACTTCAAGAGTGTATTCATCCACGTGTACTGATGTAAGAATGTCTTCGCGCACTACGCGTTCGTTAAGCACGATAGCATCTTCGTAGTTGTAACCCTTCCAAGGAATGTAAGCTACCTTCAAGTTGCGACCGATTGCCAATTCACCGTTTTCAGTAGAATAACCTTCAGTAAGGATATCACCCTTTTCAACGCGTTGACCCTTGTCACAGATTGGACGCAAGTCGATAGTTGTACTTTGGTTAGTCTTACGGAACTTAGGCAATTTATATTCTTTCACAGGAGATTCGAAGCTTACAAACTCTTCGTCTTCTGTTCTGTCGTAACGAATACGGATAACACTTGCGTCAACATATTCAATCACACCAGCACCTTCAGCTTGGATTTGAGTACGAGAGTCGTAAGCCAATTGAGCTTCGATACCAGTACCCACGATTGGAGCTTCGCTGCGTAGCAATGGAACTGCCTGGCGCATCATGTTCGATCCCATCAATGCACGGTTCGCGTCGTCGTGTTCCAAGAATGGAATCATTGAAGCCGCAATAGAAGAAATCTGCATTGGTGATACGTCCATAAGTTGTACTTCACCTGGAGTCACCACTGGGAAATCGGCTTCATAACGAGCTTTCACCTTTTCACGAATGAAAGTACCGTCGTCATTAAGAGGAGCATTACCTTGAGCAATTGTTTGGCCTTCTTCACCTTCAGCAGTCAAGTAAACCACTTCGTCATTGTTCAAGTTCACCTTACCATCTTTAACTACACGATAAGGAGTTTCGATAAATCCAAGCTCATTAATCTTAGCATATACACAAAGTGAAGAAATAAGACCAATGTTTGGACCTTCTGGAGTTTCAATAGGACACAAACGACCATAGTGAGTGTAGTGTACGTCACGCACCTCGAAACCGGCACGCTCACGAGACAAACCACCAGGACCAAGAGCCGACATACGACGCTTGTGAGTGATTTCTGCCAATGGGTTAGTTTGATCCATGAATTGTGACAACGCGTTAGTACCAAAGAATGTATTGATAACCGACGAAATTGTCTTAGCATTGATCAAATCGATTGGTTGGAACACTTCGTTGTCGCGCACATTCATGCGTTCACGAATTGTACGAGCCATACGAGCTAGACCAACACCGAATTGATTATATAGTTGTTCACCTACTGTACGCACGCGACGGTTGCTCAAGTGGTCGATATCATCAACATCAGTCTTAGAGTTAACAAGACCGATAAGATACTTCATAATCTCGATAATATCTTCCTTTGTAAGCACTCTCACGTCCATAGAAGTAGTGAGACCTAGCTTTCTATTGATACGGAAACGACCTACATCGCCCAAGTCATATCTCTTTTCAGAGAAGAACAAGTTTTGAATCACTTCACGCGCACTCGCATCATCTGGAGCATCAGCATTACGCAATTGACGATAAATATATTGGATCGCTTCGCTTTCTGAGTTGGTAGTATCCTTTTGAAGAGTGTTGAAGATGATTGAATAATCGTTAGCATTAGCATCTTCCTTGTGTACAAGGATAGTTTGTGCTCCCGAATCCAAAATTTCTTGAACATTTTCTTCTTGAATCACTGTTTCGCGGTCAAGCACGATTTCAGTACGCTCATTAGAAACTACTTCACCAGTAGCTTCATCAGCGAAGTCTTCATACCATGTCTTCAACACACGACCAGCAAGACGACGACCTACCGCCTTCTTTAGGTTAGTTTTATTTACTTTGAGTTCTTCAGCAAGACCAAAGATTTCGATAATGTCCTTATCAGTTTCAAGACCAATAGCACGCAACAAAGTTGTTACAGGTAACTTCTTCTTACGATCGATGTAAGCATACATCACATTGTTAATGTCGGTGGCAAATTCAATCCACGATCCGCGGAATGGAATAATACGAGCCGAATACAACTTAGTACCGTTAGCATGAGTGCTTTGACCAAAGAATACACCTGGAGAACGGTGCAATTGTGAAACAACAACGCGTTCAGCACCATTGATGATGAACGTACCCTTATCGGTCATATATGGAATTGGTCCAAGATAAACATCCTGAACTACTGTATCAAATTCTTCGTGGTCGGGGTCGGTACAATACAACTTAAGCTTTGCCTTCAATGGCACACTGTAAGTTAATGCACGTTCCAAGCATTCCTCTATTGTATAACGTGGAGGATCTATATAATAATCAAGGAATTCAAGTACAAAGTTATTGCGTGTATCCGCAATAGGGAAATTTTCAGCAAAAACCTTATAGAGTCCCTCGTTTTTTCTTTTTTCAGTTGGTGTATCCAATTGCAAGAAGTCTCTAAATGACTTCAATTGCACATCAAGAAAATCTGGAAATGGTAGTGGATTCTTGACTGACGCAAAATTTATGCGAGGTTGTTTTGTTGTAACTGACATTGAATATCAAATTAAGTGAACTCAAAATAAAATAATAACACAAAAAGGTTAAGAACCTATTTTATTAATGGTTCTTAACCTAATTACCTGAGAATCAGGCAATATTATTTAAGTTCAACTTCTGCGCCAGCTTCTTCAAGTTGCTTCTTAAGACCTTCAGCGTCAGCCTTAGCAAGACCTTCCTTAACAACGCTTGGAGTACCGTCTACAAGTTCCTTAGCTTCCTTCAAGCCAAGACCTGTAAGTTCCTTAACCAATTTAACAACAGCTAGCTTGCTAGCACCTGCTGACTTAAGAACTACATCGAATGAGCTCTTTTCTTCTTCAGCAGCAGCACCTGCAGCAGCAGGAGCAGCAACAGCAACAGCTGCAGCAGCTGGTTCGATACC
>CAJGBY010000023.1 GCA_904501735.1 uncultured Muribaculaceae bacterium | reverse complement strand
GATGGTACTGCGAAAGCGGGAGAGCAGGTAATCGCCGCCTAACGAAGAGAGTTACTCAAATGAGAGTGACTCTCTTTTTTTGTGTTGCTTTTTTTAGACAAAAGAACAAAAGGGCATAAATAGGGCTAATAGTGGCTATAGTGCCTATAGTGGTGAGTCTAATGGGGTGAATGAGGCTACTATGGCGAATAGTGGCTATAGTAACAATAGTAGTGGGGCTAATGGGGTATATGAGGCTAATAGTTTTTTAGACAGAAGAACAAAAGGTCAAAAATGAGGGCTAATAGTGGTTCTAGTAATTATAGTAATTATAGTGGCTATAGTGGAGTGAGTGAATATTAGGAGTGGGATTGAATATTGAATGGGAATTTGAGGGGAATTGTGAGATAAATGGGTTTTTGTGGGATTGTGTTTGGAATTGTGGGGGATGTGCATTAATTTTGTAGAAAATTAGAAATTATGCTTATTATTGGTATTGCAGGAGGCACTGGTTCGGGTAAAACAACCGTTGTGCGTAAGATAATGGAAAGATTGCCTCAAGGTGAGGTGGGTGTAATATCTCAGGATTCTTATTATAAGGATTCAAGCCATATTCCTATGGAGGAGCGTCAGAAAATTAATTTTGATGAGCCAGCAGCATTTGATTGGGATTTGCTTTTCGATCATTTGAAGGATCTTAGTGAAGGCAAATCGATTGAAATGCCAACTTATTCATATCTTACTTGTAGCCGCCAAGAAGAAACTGTACCTATGGGACCTCATGATGTGGTGCTAGTGGAAGGTATCTTGGTGTTGTCGGATGCTAAATTGCGCGAAATGATGGACATTAAGGTGTTTGTTGACGCTGATGCTGACGAGCGCTTGATTCGTGTGATAAGTCGTGACTGCATTGAGAGAGGAAGAACGCCTCAAATGGTTATTGACCGATATGAAAGAGTGTTGAAGCCAATGCATAATATGCATATCGAACCTGCAAAGCGTTGTGCCGACTTGATAGTCCCTCAAGGTGGTCATAATGAAGTGGCAATTAATTTGTTGACTGATTATATTAAGAGTCAGTTGAATAAGTGAAACAAGAAGGATTATAAATGAAAATAAAATTTCCTATAATAGGTAGTTTGCTTGATAGATTTTCGGGAAAAGAAAGTCAACAAGAAGATAGTAATGTAGCAACCGACGACGAAGTGTTTGTCGATGATGGTCAGATGGTGTTGCGCACCGATAATTTGGTGAAGAAATATCGTCAGCGCACTGTTGTGAACCATGTATCGATAAATGTGAAGCAAGGTGAAATCGTGGGGCTTCTTGGACCTAACGGTGCAGGAAAGACCACTACATTCTATATGACAACAGGGCTTGTAACACCTAATGAGGGTAGAATATTCTTGAATGATCGAGATATAACAAAATATCCTGTGTATAAGCGTGCAAAGTGCGGTATTGGTTATCTTGCGCAAGAAGCTTCTGTGTTTAGAAAATTAAGTGTAGAAGATAATATTCGTACAATTCTTGAAATGGGAACAATGACTCCTGAGGAGCAAGCTGAAAAGTTGGAAAGTTTGCTTGCTGAGTTCCATTTGAACCATGTGAGAAAGAATCTTGGCGATCAATTGTCGGGTGGCGAGCGAAGAAGAACAGAGATAGCACGATGTCTTGCTATCAATCCTAAGTTTATTATGCTTGATGAGCCATTTGCGGGGGTTGACCCAATCGCAGTGGAAGATATTCAATCGATTGTGTATAAGCTAAAGTCGAAGAATATCGGTATTTTGATTACCGACCACAATGCGCCAGAAACATTGAATATTACTGATAGAGCTTATTTGCTATTCGAAGGAAAGATTCTGTTCCAAGGAACATCGGAAGAACTTGCTGCAAACCCTGTGGTGCGAGAAAAGTATCTTGGTAGAAACTTTATTTTCAATAGAAAGAAATTTGATTGATAAGATAAGCTACAGAACAAAAAAAGTCACTTTTAAGAAGTGACTTTTTTATTTTTAGGGAATAAATAAATAAGAATTATTGTAATGATAAGGCTTATCGTTGCAACGACGGGGAAACTACCATCGTCAACGACGCCTAATGAGTCGAGATTGTAGCCATAAGTGTTGTTGATGGCGTGTGCAATGATTACCGTAGAGTTGTTGACAGCATGTGCAATGACTGCGATCCATAGAGAACCACTCCAATAGGCTAAATATCCAAAAAATGCGCCAATAATCAAGCGTGGGAAGAATCCAAAGAATTGGAAATGTATGGCACTGAAAATAAATGCTGAAATCCAGATGGCAATGTGAATATTCATAGGGCGAGTGGCAAGAATGCGTTGTAAACCACCACGGAAAAGAACCTCTTCGCTAAGACCTGTGAGTGCGCCCACAAGAAGAATACTTAAGAATATGTTGTTGCTATTGAGAATGCGGTCGGTAACAGCAGCCGCAGCATCTTCGGACGCTCTCAACCATGACTCTATCGCTTTCATAGATTCAGGTAGAGAAATGTTGGCATTCCAATCCACCAAGCAATTCATAGCAGGGGTCATTGCAAAATAGATTGCAAGCATAAGCAGTACAGCTTTAATTGACGGTTTGTTATCGAGCTGTAAGAAATGTATAGGATTGGGTGAAATGAATACTGTGGTGATGATGACTGGCAGAATGAATGCAAAGATGTTTTGCGTAGCTATGCTTATGTTGATGAATGCTAAGGAATCGGCGCCAGTGAAAGCAAGAACGAGCGAGTTAAGCATTGTGGTTGTTATAAGACAAAGCAAAAATGCACAAATTAGCAAAGTAATCTTTTGCGAAAATTTCAGTGACTGATATTGTAGTAATTTATTCATATAGTATGATTATTTAGTATTACAAAATTACGAAAAATAGTTAATAATTAGAGATAGTTTAGTTATAATAAGTAGAATTAGTTGTTATTGTAATAGTATTGTGTTTACTTTGAAAGTGAAATAAATAATAGATATCAAAGATATGAAGAAATATATATTATTAATGATAATGAGTCTGTGTGCAATTACTATGGTAAGTGCACAGGAAGTGAATGAGAAACAACTGACCAAAAAAGAGCGAAAAGCGATTGAAAAACGCAATCGTGAAATCAAGGATTCATTGGCTCATTTAGATGCGCTTGCAGCATTGCAAGATGGTAACTATGTGCTTATGGCAGACAGAATTATGATAAAAAGTCATGCATTTATGAATCCTGCTCCAAATACGAATTTTGTGCTGGTGCAAGGCGATAAAGCAGTGATACAGTTGGCTTCGAATAATGGTCGTGCAGGATTGAATGGAATGGGAGGAATCACAGTAGAAGGTTATATTAATGGCTTGAAATGTGATACAAATAAGAAAGGTGAAACATCTTATAAATTTGGAGTATCAGGTCCAGCACTTTCGGCGCAAGTGCATATAGTTCTCTATAAAGAGGATAATCAAGCAATGGCAATTGTGAGCCCTAATTATTGGTCGGGAAACCTTACAGTATATGGAAAAATATTCCCGTATAAAAAGAATGAGTATGACAAAGCTATACAAGGAAATAGTTTTCCTTAGTGAAGAATCTATATAAGAGAAAGCGGTGTATCCTTTAAAGGTACACCGCTATTGTTTTAGGGAGGGAATTATTCAATCATCTTAAGGAATTCCTCTTCGTTGATAATAGGAATGCCCAGTTTTTGCGCTTTTTCGAGTTTAGCAGGACCCATGTTTTCTCCAGCGAAAACGAAATCGGTTTTTGCTGAAATGGAGCTAACATTTTTACCACCATTTTGGGCAATCATTTTCTTGTAGTCATCGCGAGAATGCAGAGCAAAAGTACCACTAATAACGATAGATTTTCCTTCGAGTTTATCGGTTTTATTTAGCAATTCATCTTCCGAAATAGCCATTTGTAAACCTGCGTTGCGAAGGCGTTCGATGGTGTTTCGGTTGGTGTCGTTCTTGAAGAATTCAACAATACTTTTCGCGATTTTATCGCCGATTTCGTTAATGGAAGAAAGTTGTTCCTCATTGAGCGACATCAGAGTGTCGATGTTGTGAGTGGCTTCGGCAAGCACTTTAGCTGTGGTTTCGCCCACAAAAGGAATAGAAAGAGCGAAAATTACTCGTTCAAATGGGACATTTCGGCTTTCGTTGATGCCTTTGAGAATGCGTTGCGCCGATTTGGTTTGGAATCGATCGAGATTAGTGAGTTTTTCCTCGGTTAAATCGTATAAATCGGCAATATTTGTAACTAATCCAACAGAGAAGAGTTGGTCGGCAACTTCCTCACCAATGCCATCGATATTCATCATTCGGCGGCCAACAAAATGCTCAATTTTACCTACGATTTGAGGTTGGCATTCATATTTGTTAGGACAAATCCACGCAGCTTCGCCTTCGATTCGAGTGAGAGGCGTACCACACACAGGACAATGAGTAACAAAGTGTAAAGGAGTGCTATCGGGGATGCGCTTAGAAAGTTCCACACCTACGATTTTAGGAATGATTTCGCCACCTTTTTCCACATACACATGATCGCCATTGTGAATGTCGAGTGAACGAATGATATCTTCGTTGTGCAGAGAAGCTCGTTTAACGATAGTTCCCGATAGAAGAACCGGCTCGAGGTTGGCAACAGGAGTTACTACACCAGTGCGTCCCACTTCGAATGATACGAATTTGAGAGGCGTGCAAGCGCGTTCGGCTTGGAACTTAAATGCTACAGCCCAGCGAGGAGATTTAGCCGTGCTGCCGAGGTTGAGCTGTTGGCGTAAGTTGTTGATTTTGAATACAAGACCATCGGTTGCAACGGGTAGTTGCTTGCGCTCGATGTCCCAATGTGAGATGAAGTCGCGCACTTCGTCGATAGAGTTGAGAATTTGCATAACAGGAGCGACCTTAAATCCCCAATTCTTAGCTTGTTGCATGTTGTCGAAGTGGTTGTCGAAAGGAAGGTTGTCGCTCAAGATATAGTAGAAATAAGCATCAAGACCTCGTCGAGCTACTTCGGCCGAGTTTTGTAGTTTTAGAGTACCTGCAGCCGCATTTCTTGGGTTAGCAAAAAGCGGTTCATTTTTGGCTTCACGCTCTTGATTTAACTTGTCGAATTGCTTCCAAGGCAGAAGAATTTCACCACGAATTTCAAACGATTCAGGGTAATTGCTGTCGGCAGGAAGTCGAAGAGGAATACTCTTGATAGTTAGCACATTGGCAGTTACATCATCACCTTTTTCTCCATCGCCACGCGTTACTGCTCGTTCGAGTCGTCCCTTGTTGTAGATTAACGAAATAGAAGTACCATCAAATTTCATTTCGCCCACAATTTCGCAGCGCTCTCCATTAAGCCCATTTTCGGCACGAGTGAGGAAGTCGGCAACCTCTTCAACCGAGTAAGAGTTTGATAATGAGATCATGGGTCGTGCGTGTTTCACCTGTTTGAAGCCTTGAGTGAGGTCGCTACCCACGCGTTGAGTAGGCGAGTAGGCGTCAAAGTATTGAGGATAAGACTCTTCCAGATCCTGAAGTTCGCGCAGCTTGTCGTCAAACTCCTTGTCGGAGATTGTCGGAGCATTAAGTACATAATATTGGTGATTGTATTCGTTGATTTCCTTGCGCAAATCGAGAATACGCTGTTCAAAAATGTCTGCCATAGTGAGCTTTTTAAAAATAATAAGCTAAGTTAGTAAAAAATGATTAAGAAATGATGAAAACGACATTGTTTTTTTAGATATAAAGGACAAAAAGAGTGAGATTGTTGAGAATGAAAGAGAGTTTGATAGTGATGAAATGAAATAAACTTAGATTTGGTTTAGAAATTATTGTTTTTTTAATATAATTGGGTGAAAAGTAGAAATATATGGTGTGAGTTTTGTATCTTTGTAAGTTATTATAAGTATCAATGGAAAAAACTATACACATACAAGGCGTAGATTTTCATTATACAGTGGAAGGAGAGGGTCAACCAATTGTGCTAATGCATGGTTGGGGTTGTAATCACACCACATTGGCAAGCATAGAAAAAGTGCTTTTGCCATCGATGAAAGTTTATAATGTGGATTTCCCAGGATTTGGCGCAAGTAGTGAGCCAGAGCAAGTGTGGGGCATAGAGGAATACACTCAATTGATAGAGCAATTTGTGAAGGCTGAGAATATTGAAAATCCAATAATGCTCGGTCACTCTTTCGGTGGTAGAGTGGGTATATTATATTCATCACGAAATGATGTAAAGAAACTGATTCTTGTAGATGCTGCAGGAGTTAAGCCAAGTCGCTCGATAAAGTATTATGTGAAAGTGTATTCATATAAAGCAATGAAACGATTGTTGCCAATTGTGTTTGGAGCAAAGAAAGGTCAAGAGCTATTGGACAAGTATAGAGGAAAATCGGGCTCAAGCGACTACAATAATTCAACACCAAAGATGCGTGCTATATTGAGCAAAGTGGTGAATGAAGATTTGAAGAGCGTAATGCCAAAGATTAAGTGCTCGACATTGCTCATTTGGGGTAAGAATGATACAGCAACTCCATTGAAGGATGCGCAAATAATGGAAAAACTTATTCCAGATGCAGGACTTGTAGCATTTGATGGAGTGGGACACTATAGCTTTTTGGAAAATCAGTACCAATTTGCAGCAGTGTTAAAGAGCTTTTTGAAAGACGAAATGAAAAAAATAAAGAATAATTAGAATATGATGTCTTTGATAAATACAATATTCGCCATAGTAGCAGTGTTCTACTTGGTTTTGGTGGTGAAGCGTGATTTGCAAATGCTTCAGCAAAATTCATATAGAAATGAGCGCTATAAGAAATGGTTGAAACAAAATAGTGAGTACACATCGATGTCGCGTGTGGTGTGTATGATAATGGGATTGCTTTTAGTGTCGACATTTGCACCATATAAGTGGTTCTTGGTTATGAAAATAACCTTTATCGTGGCGCTTATTTCAATGTCGATGAATCTACTTAAGGCTAAATACAAACATTCGCTTGTGTTTACCAAGCGCGTGTGGCGATTGTTTAGTGCCGAACTGGTACTTATGGCAATTGTAGCATTGATTTATAGCAGATTTGAAATGCGCGCAATAGCTTTTGCTGCAATTGCATTCTCGGCATTCTCTTATGCAATAACAATGTTCACAAACTGGTTGCTAAAACCAGTAGAAGAAGCTATCAACAAGAGTTTCTTTAATGATGCAAAGCGAATATTGTCGCAAATGCCCGATATGAAAATTGTGGGTATTACTGGTAGCTATGGTAAAACAAGCACAAAGCATTATCTAGAAAGAATATTGAGCGAACACTATTCGGTGCTAATGACACCAGGAAGTTATAATACTCCAATGGGTGTGACTCGCACAGTGCGTGAAATGCTTAAGCCTTACAATGAAGTGTTCATTGTGGAAATGGGTGCAAAGAATGTGGGCGATATCAAAGAAATATGTGATCTTGCAAATCCTCAAATGGGTATAATCACAGCCGTAGGTCCACAGCATTTGGAGTCGTTCAAGAGTATTGAGAATGTTCAAAAAACTAAATTTGAACTTGTTGATGCATTGCCAGCCGATGGATTTGCTGTGCTAAACAATGATTTTGAATATGTTGCCAATAGAGCAGTAGATAATGTAACGGTGAAGCGATATTCAGTGAATAAATCGGATGCTGCCGATTATCATGCTGAAGATGTGAAATATAGTGCTTCAGGAACTACATTTACTGTGGTGGGCGAAGGAAAACGCATCGAATTGTGTACAAAATTGATAGGAGAGTGTAATATTTCTAACCTAATAGGTGCAGTAATTATAGCGATGAAACTGGGCGTTCCAGAGCATAAAATTCAATATGCAGTGAGCAGAATAGCTCAAGTGGAACACCGATTGAATGTGAAACGAGCAGCTAACGGGGTAACGATAATTGATGATGCATTCAATTCTAATCCTGATGGTTCAAGAATGGCACTTGATGTGCTTGGTTCGATGACTGATGGTAAACGAATAGTGATTACTCCAGGTATGATTGAACTTGGCGACAAGCAAGAATATTATAACGAAAAATTTGGCGAACATATAGCCGAAACATGCGATGTGGCGATGATTGTGGGACAATATAATCGTGAATCGATAGTGAGAGGTATCAAGTCGAAAGGATGGGAAGAAGGTGATAAGCTAATCATCGTTGACACCTTCAATGAAGCTCAAGCATTATTGACTAAGATTGCATCAAAGGGTGATACAGTGCTATATGAAAATGACTTACCAGATACTTTCAAGTAATTACTAAAAAACGAAGAGAAATAATAAAAAAAACAACATAAATATATAATGAAAACTAATATTGGAGTGTTCTTTGGTGGTCGTTCTACCGAACACGAGATTTCAGTTATTTCGGCGTCGCAAGCAATGCACGCAATTAATCGCGATAAATATGATGTAACACCAATATATATCACGAAAGATGGAAAATGGTACACTGGAGATGCATTGTACGAGGTGGCAAATTATAAAGATGTGCCATCGCTACTTGCAAAGTGTGAGCAAGTGTATATGGCACCATGCTATGGTGATTATAATTTGTATCGTTGCAAGAAGAAATTGTTTGGCTCAAATGTAGTAACTACTCTTGATGTGGTGATACCAGTGCTTCACGGTTCAAATGGCGAAGATGGTATCTTTGAAGGAGTACTTGAAACAATCGGTATCCCTTATGCTGGTTGCAACACATTGTCGAGTGCAAACGGTATGGATAAAATCACAATGAAGATGGTGCTTCAAGCATGTGATATTCCTGTGGTGAACTATGTGTGGTTTACTGATAAACAATGGTTTGCTCAACGCGACGAACTTATTACAAAGATTGAAGAAAAGATAGGTTATCCAGTAATCGTGAAACCAGCCAACCTTGGTTCAAGCGTGGGTATTGGTTGTGCTTACAATCGTGAAGAACTTATCGAAAAGGTAGATGGTGCTGAAGTGTATTCAACTCGTATCATCGTGGAAGATATGGTTGAGGAATTGCAAGAAATTAACTGCTCGGTACTTGGTGACTGCGATGAATATCAAATGTCGGTACTTGAAGAGCCTATTAAGACTTGTGATTTCTTGACATATGAAGATAAGTATATGGGTGGAAGCAAGGGAGCAAAAGGTATGCAAGCATCGCAAAAAGAAATCCCTGCAAACTTGCCTGAAGAAGAAACAAAACGCATTCAATATCTTGCTGGTGAAACATTCAGAGTGCTATCGTGCCACGGAGTGAGCCGTGTGGATGTGATAGTGGATCGCAAAACACGCGAAATATATGTGAATGAGATAAATACTATTCCTGGCTCATTGTCATTCTACTTGTGGGAAGCTACAGGAATAAGATTTGATCAGCTTATGGATCGCCTTGTGCAACTTGCGTTGAAGCGCAAGCGCGAAATGGGTAAAAAGACTGTTTCGTATGATCAAAACATCTTTAGTCTCGGTGGAGGCGTAAAGGGTGGTGTTAAAGGTGGCAAATTAGGTGTCAAATAACGCCAAATTGATAATAATTTATTATTTTTGCAAATTAGAAGTTTTATAAAAGTTTATTCCAGTAGGTTTTATGGAAAATAAATTTAAAGAATACAGTAAATTCAACCTTTCGGAGGTAAATAAAGAAGTTCTTGATAAGTGGAATCAAGAAGATGTGTTCGCAGAGAGCATCAAAGTGCGTGAAGGCGCACCATCTTTCGTGTTTTTTGAAGGTCCACCATCGGCAAATGGTATGCCAGGTATTCACCATGTAATGGCACGCACAATTAAGGACATTATTTGTCGCTTCAAGACTATGAAGGGATTCCAAGTGATGCGTAAGGCTGGTTGGGATACTCATGGTTTGCCAGTAGAACTTGGTGTAGAAAAAGCATTAGGAATAACAAAAGAAGATATTGGTAAGAAAATCACTGTAGACGAATATAATGCAGCATGTCGTAAGGAAGTGATGAAATATACAAAGGAATGGACCGACCTAACTCACAAGATGGGTTATTGGGTTGATACAGATAATCCTTACATCACATACGAAAATAGCTATATCGAAACACTATGGTGGTTGTTGAAGCAACTTTATAACAAAGGTTTGCTTTATAAGGGTTACACAATCCAACCATATTCACCAGCAGCAGGTACTGGTTTGAGTTCGCACGAGCTAAACCAACCAGGTTGCTATCGTGATGTTAAAGATACAACAGTAACAGCAATTTTCAAGGTTGAGGAAAATGATAATGCAATCCTTGCAGACATCAAGTCAAAGGCTGATGCAAAATTTGCAGCAAATGTAAATATCATCGGTTGGACAACTACTCCTTGGACATTGCCATCAAATACTGCACTATGTGTGGGTCCAAAGATTGAATATGTGGCAGTAGAAACATATAACCCATACAATGCAGAACCGATGGTGGTTCTAATGGCAAAGGCTCGCTTGAATGCATATCTTGATGCAAAGGGCGCTGAATTGCCACTTGATGAATACAAGCAAGGCGAAAAGGTGGTTCCTTATCGCGTGATTGCTGAATATACAGGTGCTGAACTTGTGGGCATGAAGTATCAACAACTATTCCCTTGGGTTAAACCAGTGGATATGGTTGATGGCAAGGCAGTAGTGAATGAAAATGGCTTCAGAGTAATCCCTGGCGATTATGTAACAACTGAAGATGGTACTGGTATCGTTCACATTGCGCCTACATTTGGTGCTGACGACGCATTTGTGGCAAAAGCAGCAGGAATCCCATCACTATTTATGGTGAATAAGAAGGGCGAAACTCGTCCAATGGTAGATTTCTCAGGAAAATATTGGACTCTTGATGAGCTTGATGCTGATTTTGTGGCAAATTGTGTAAATGAAGAATATAAGGAATTTGCAGGAGCATTTGTGAAGAATGCTTACGATCCACAATATAATCAAGGTGGAAAATATGATGAGGAAGCAGCTGCTAAGGCTGAAGACTTGAATATTGTTCTATGTATGAAGATGAAACAAGCAGGAACAGCATTCAAGATTGAGAAGCATGTGCACAACTATCCTCACTGTTGGCGAACTGATAAGCCAGTGCTTTATTATCCACTTGATAGCTGGTTCATCAAGTCGACCGAATGCAAGGAACGCATGTATGAGCTAAACAAATCAATCTATTGGAAGCCAGAACACACTGGTACTGGTAGATTTGGTAAGTGGCTTGAAAACTTGAACGACTGGAACTTGAGCCGTAGCCGTTATTGGGGTACTCCACTACCTATCTGGCGTAGCGAAGATGGTGAAGAAATCTGTATCGGTAGCATTCAAGAACTATATGACGAAATCGAAAAGGCTGTTGCTGCTGGTGTGATGAAATCAAATCCTTACAAGGACAAAGGTTTCGTTCCTGGTGATTATAGCAAGGCAAACTATGATAAGATTGATATTCACCGTCCATATGTAGATGATATCGTGTTGGTATCGGCAAGTGGTAAGCCAATGAAGCGCGAACTTGACTTGATCGATGTGTGGTTTGACTCGGGTGCAATGCCTTATGCTCAAATTCACTATCCATTTGAAAACAAGGAAGTGCTTGATAATGGTACTGTGTTCCCAGCCGATTTCATCGCAGAAGGTGTGGACCAAACTCGTGGTTGGTTCTTTACACTTCACGCTATCGGTACAATGGTATTTGACAGTGTGGCTTATAAGTCGGTAATCTCAAATGGTCTTGTACTTGACAAGAATGGTAACAAGATGAGTAAGCGTCTTGGCAATGCTGTTGACCCATTTGAAACAATCGAAAAGTTCGGTACTGACCCATTGCGTTGGTATATGATTTCAAATTCATCGCCATGGGAAAACTTGAAGTTTGACACTAATGGTGTGGCTGAAGTGAGCCGTAAATTCTTCGGTACACTATTCAATACATATTCATTCTTTGCTCTTTATGCAAATGTGGATGGATTTGATAATTCGGCTGCACAAGTTGAATTTGAAAAGCGTCCAGAAATTGACCGTTGGATCTTGTCGTTGTTGAACACTCTTGTAGCTGAAGTAACGAAGCAGTTGGAAGACTATGAACCAACAAAGGCAGCTCGCGCTATCAGTGATTTCGTAGGCGATAACCTAAGTAACTGGTATGTTCGCTTGAATCGTAAGCGTTTCTGGGGTGGTGAAATGACAGAAGACAAGTTGTCGGCTTATCAAACATTGTATACATGTCTTGAAACTGTATCATTGTTGATTGCTCCTATCGCTCCATTCTTCGCAGATCAATTGTATCGCGACTTGACAGCTGTAACTAAGGGCGAAAGTAAGTCGGTACACTTGGCTGACTTCCCAGTGGTTAATGAAGGTGTTGTGAACAAAGAACTTGAAGCTCAAATGAAGAGCGCACAAGATATCACATCAATGGTGCTTTCATTGCGTCGCAAAGCAAACTTGAAGGTGCGTCAACCACTTACATCAATTATGGTGCCAGTGAGCGACGAAAAGCAAAAGGCTGAAGTGGAAGCAATGAGCGCACTTGTGCTTAATGAAGTGAATGTGAAGGAACTTAAGTTTGTGGGCAATGAAGATGGCGTGCTTGTGAAGCGTGTTAAGCCTGACTTCAAGAAACTTGGTCCTAAGTATGGCAAGATAATGAAGGCTCTTGCTGCACAAGTGGTTGCAATGTCACAAAAGGATATTATCGAGTTTGAAAAGAATGGTAAGTTTGCGTTCAATGTTGACGGAACAGAAGCAATCGTGGAACTTGCCGATGTAGAAGTGATCTCGGAAGATATCCCAGGCTGGCTTGTTGCTAACGAAGGAAGTTTGACTGTGGCTTTGGATATTACAGTAACAGATGAATTGAAGCGCGAAGGTATTGCTCGTGAGCTTGTGAATCGTATCCAAAATATCCGTAAGGACAAAGACTTCAATATCACTGACAAGATCGCTGTGAAAGTGTCGGCTAACGAAAATACCGATGCTGCAGTGGCAGAATATAAGGATTACATCGCTAAACAAGTGTTGGCAGCATCGATCGAAATAGCCGATGTGGCAGCTTGTGAAGACAAGATAGAACTTGATATGGAAGACTACACATTGTGTGTTGTAGTTGAAAAGGTGTAATGATTGTTTAACTAATAACTAGGAATTAACTATGACCGAGAAAACGCGCTATAGCGATGAAGAATTGCAGGAATTCAAAGAATTGATTCTTGCAAAGTTGGAGAAAGCAAGTTTGGAATATGACCGTTTGCGTGATAATTTGACCAATCTTGAAGGTAATGATATTGCCGATACATCACCAACATTTAAAGTGCTTGAAGAAGGTGCAAACACCTTGAACAAGGAGGCTGCAGGACAATTGGCACAACGCCAAATGAAGTTTATCCAAAACCTTCAAGCAGCTCTTGTGCGAATTGAAAACAAGACCTATGGCGTGTGTCGAAAGACAGGCAAGTTGATTCCGAAAGAGCGTCTTCGTGCTGTGCCTCATGCAACCTTGAGTATTGAGGCAAAGATGGAAGACCAAAAGAAATAAACTCGCTACAAAGAATTGATGAAAATAACAAAAGGCTGGCTCGCTACGATAATAATCGTGTGCGTGATATTGCTCGACCAATTTACGAAGATATGGGTGAAAACCCATTTCTTCTATGGCGAGGAATATGTTATAACAAATTGGTTCCGTTTATATTTCATTGAAAATAACGGGATGGCATTTGGTATGGAATTTGGTAGCAAAATGTTGCTAACATGGTTTCGTATCATTGCTGTGATATTGTTTATCTATTATCTGTACAAGATTAGGAACAGCAAATTGTTGCAAAAGGGGTATGTGGTGTGTGTGTCGCTCATCACAGCGGGTGCGCTCGGCAATGTGCTCGACTGCATCTTCTATGGTGTGATTTTTGACAACCCAATGCCACCATTCACAGCAACACTATTCCCTGAGGGAGGAGGATATGGTACACTGTTCCTTGGTAGGGTGGTGGATATGCTGTATTTTCCACTTGTGGAATGGAACTGGCCAGATTGGCTGCCTTGGATTGGAGGCGATCATTTCATCTTCTTTCAACCTATTTTCAATGTTGCTGATGCTGCATTGAGCGTGGGTGTGATTTTATTGATTCTTTTCTATTCAAAGAACTTCTATCAACAAGAAGTTGATGAGTCTAAAAGCGATTCAGAAAGCAAAAAGTAACGAGAGGATTGATTCATGAGGAATTTGTTTGCAATACTATTGTTGTGTGTGCTAATGCTTGTGGGGTGTAGCAAAACGCCCGACTATGTGATTAGTGAAAAAGCTATGGTGGAATTGTTGTCGGATCTGTATAAGGCAGAGGCAATGATGGAAGACGATAATAGTAAATACAATAGCGATTCTTCAAAATTAGTTCTTCGCCAATCGGTGTTTTTGAAACATAATGTAGACCAAGAAAAGTTTGATACATCGTTGATATGGTATGCACATAATCTTGATGTGTATGGCAAGGTGAATGAAGATGTAATCGAAAAACTTGAAAAGGAAAAGAATAAGTTGTCGAAGGCCGAAATCTCAACTGTGGCAACGATGGCTTCGGGTGATGTTAAACCTTCGGTACCTCGTTATAGAAATGTGGGTGATACAGCCGACATTTGGGGCGGTGTGAGAACTTGGCTATTGCTTCCTGGATTTAATCGAAATGCTATTACCTTCGATGTTAAACCAGATAGGGAAAACATGCGAGGTGATGTGTATGAACTTGCTCTCAAGATATGTAACATAAGAAAGCCTATAAAGCTATTTGTAGGTGTTGACTATAAAGATGGTTCGACATCTTATCAACAAAAGAATTATAGCGTGGACGGATGGCATAGATGTAAGATTCAAAGCGATTCAGTTCGTGATGTGAAGCGAATATATGGCTATATAATGTATAATCCGACAGCTTACTATGTGTCTTATCTTGATAGTGTGGAATTGATTCGTACGCATTTGGATCGAACAAGTTATAACACTTCGATGCGACAACAAAAGTTTATCATTGATAAGGCTGTGGCAGGAGAAAAGGAAAATAAAGCTCTTGAAGAACTTAAAGCAGAGCAAAAACTTGATGTCGATAGGTCAGCCTTAATGGATGATAAAGGACCAGAGCCGTTAGATTGAAAACGAAGAAAGACTTGACGAAATGAATTCGGAATTAATAAGTTATGTCGAAAATAGTATAATTCCACAATATTCGGCATTTGATTCGGCGCATCAAGAAAGTCATGTTAGAGCAGTGATTGAGGAAAGTTTGCGTTTGGCGCAATTCTATGATGTGGATAATGACATGGTGTATGCCATAGCAGCTTATCATGATTTAGGGTTGTGTGAAAGCCGTGAACGACATCACATTGTTTCGGGGGAAATGCTTAAGCATGATAAAAAGCTGAAGCAATGGTTTGACGAAAGCCAACTGCAAACGATGAGTGATGCGGTGGAAGATCATAGGGCATCTAATAAGTATGAACCTCGCACGATATATGGTAAAATCGTTGCTGAAGCCGATCGACAAATAGATAGTGAGGTTACGCTGCGTCGCACGATTCAGTATGGATTGAAAAACTATCCTGATTTGGATAAAGAGGGACAGTATGCGCGTGCAATCGACCATATAGGTAAAAAATATGCCGAGGGTGGCTATTTAAAACTATATATTCCTGAATCGGCGAATGCTGAACGATTGGCAAAATTCCGAGAATTGGTGTCGTCGCCAGAGCTTTTTAGAGAAGTATTTGATAGATTATATGCCGAAGAAATTAATAAAATAGGGTGAGTTTGTCAACTTGATAAGGTAAAATTTGGGAAATTCATCAAAAATGACTAATTTTGCATTCGATTTTAAGGGAGTGCTTAGAATCTGAAAAAATGATGGTCTGGTAGCTCAGTTGGATAGAGCAACAGCCTTCTAAGCTGTGGGTCTTGGGTTCGAATCCCAACCGGATCACTGGAAAATTAGAACGAAGCCACCTAATCAGGTGGCTTTTTTCATTTCTATCCTTTTGACACTCAGCGTTTAGCATTTCTTATCAATCTGATTTATAATACTTTAGCAACTTTTGTGCTAAATTTTTATAGGGCAATTTAGCATTTGGTAGTATTAAAATAGTGTTGTAACTTTGGTACACGAAAAGCAAAAATGTACCAAAATTGTACCACAAAAGGGGGTCAAAAAAACCTCGATTTTTGCCCCTTTTTCGAGGTTGTGGTACACATTTTAGCAAAGTGTGGTACATTTTTCATCGTGTGTGGTACATATTTTTCTGTACCACTCGCACACATTGTTTAACTATTTTAATGCAAAACTGCAATGGCCTTAGAAGCAAGTATCAGAATTATCTATGACCGTCGCAAGAAAGCGTCGGCTACAGTAAAAGGTGGTGTCGAAATCGAGGTGTATTACAATCGCCAACGTATTCGCTTCGCCACAGGTGTAAATGTACTAAAACAACATTGGAAAGGTGGCATGGTTGTCAGCCACCCCAAAGCACAAGAGCTGAACGAACAAATCATCAGCTTATACGAAACAATCGACCAACGCATTACTACTATGCGTCGTCGTGGTGTGATTGACCTTAATTTGCTTAAAGAAGCAAAGGTCGAAGAGGAAAACAATTCTTCTAACTTCCTTGATTGGCTCGAAGATCGCATTTACAAGCGTGATATAAAAGAGTCCACTCGTCGCCAACATTTCGTTATGCTCGGCGAGCTTCGCAAGTTTGGCAAGATTGTGAATTTCCGCGACCTTACTACTCGCAATATTAAATTGTGGGACGACTCTTTGCGTGAGCGTCTTGGTGCTCAATCTTCCGTGCATGGCTATCACAAAAGATTGAAGCCTTACATTCTTGAAGCTATCCAACTTGAGCTTATTAAGGACAATCCTTATAATGGTATGAAAATCTCTCGTGGCAAATCTGAGGGCATCAAATATCTCACAGAAGCTGAGCGTAATCGCATTGAACAACTCGAAGTATATGGCCCGATAGAAAAGGCTCGTGATATGTTTATATTTTCGTGCTACACAGGGCTTGCATACTCCGACCTTATCCGTGTCAGCAAGGATTGTATCTACGAAGAAAATGGCGAATACTTTATCAAAGACCGCCGTTTGAAAACTAACAATGAGTACACTATTATGCTTTTACCACAAGCATACAATATTCTACTCAAATACGATTTTGACCTGAACTTGATGACGAACCAAAAGTGTAATGAATATTTGAAGATAATTGCACAACAAGCCGACATTCATATGAATCTTACATTCCATGTTGGCCGTCATACATTCGCCACATGGGCATTGTCTAATGGTGTAGATATTGCTACCGTTAAGGATATGCTTGCTCACTCAAGCATTGAAATGACTATAACATATGCCAAAGTACTCAATAAACAGGTTGTGGACGGATTTCAAATGCTTAAACGCAAGGCTGCATTTGCCCACAAATAAACATTCGCGTCACATAGAGGCAAAAAAGGATAGCCGCTTGAGCTATCCTTTTGCTTTTATAGTCATCGTGACCTGGAGTGTCAATAAGGTTGTTTAATAAAAATTGGAAGTCAATCCAGCAGATACATAATGTGTCCTCAAAATCTCATTCTCGTTGCGTAACTTATCTACTTCTGAACGCAAGGACTCAATTTCGGCTAATTGCTCGCTAAACATTTCAAAAATGGTTTTCACTATTTCGCTCGAATCAATTCTTTTCTCTGCAAGATTTGTCAAGGCCGACAATGATAATACTTTTGGTAATTCAATTTTATCTTCAGATGGAGTTTCAGGCTTATTTATCATTTCGCCTACTCCCGTAAGCACCCATTCGGCATTAATCCTTTCATCTAAGCCGCTTAATGTCCTAACGAACTTCTCTGCAACTGGAGTTTTGCCGTTTAACACTTGGGATAAAACGCAATGGTTATATCCCATTAACTGGGCGATACCCTTCTGCGATTTGGCAACGCGGTTGGAAATTAACCAATCCACAACACTTCTCACGCGTGCCACTTCTTCTTTAGCCATATTTCTCTTTTTTGCATATCCGAGATAGGTTTGCTAAAAATGTAAACATTCTCGAATATTGTTTATATTTTGTTTGCTTTGTTTTTATTCTTGTGTTAACTTTGCCATTGTTTTGCTAACCAATGTTTAGTATTGTTTAGGTTTTGCGGTAGCAAAGATAAGAACTTTACTTCTAACCAACAAACATTTTAGCGAAAAAGTTTATATTTCATACTAATAATTGCTAAACACCTATGGAAACTCCCGTAAATAACAATATCCTCAAAGAAATTAAGAAGTTGTCAACCAAAATTGACAACCTTAGAAAGCTGATTCAAGAGGGCAACCGTAAGGAAGACCGATTGATTACTGTACGCGAGGCTGCAAATCTTCTTGGTGTATCGGAATATACCGTGCGTCAGGAAATTCGCGCCGGAAACTTGAAGGCTCAGCGTTCTCAAAACGCCAGAGCATACAAAATCTCTTATTTAGAAATATTAAAATTGATGTCTTTATGATTCCAACAAGTTCTCCTTCTGCCATGGCTACACCTTATGTAGCTCCTATTTTGTCTGTTGTTGATACAACAGTAGTTCCAAACTCTATTCCTTCTAATTCATCACATTCAGTTAATAACCCTCAAAATACTCCTCAAATGTTTACCACTCGCCAAATCAAAGAGATTGAGTCGAAATTGCTCTACGACTATGTTCACGCAATGCCCTATGTTGACCGCAAATATTTCATCACTAAGGTCGTTGACGAATGTAAAGTACCTCGTCGCCACTTCTATAACTGGCAAGATGGCTACTCTCGCATTCCTACTTTTGCCAAGAAAATCATTGAAAGCATTGTCGGTTACACTATGTTTGAAGCTACTATCGGAATGTAAGTTGTGTTATGATACCACCATAATCTCTTTGTTGTATGATTCCCGAAAGTGTTAAAATACAAATCCACGACCTCGACATAGCCACTGTAATCGGTGGCTATGTTGCCCTAAAACGCAAAGGTCGCTACTATGAATGTTGTTGTCCGTTTCATAACGAGAAAACACCTTCTTTTAAGGTCAATCCCTCTAAGAACACCTGGTTCTGCTATGGGGCTTGTCAAGAAGGTGGCGATGCTATCGCTTTCGTTATGAAAAAAGAATGTTGCTCTTATCCTGAAGCCGTTAAGATTATTGCAGATAATCACGGTATTCATTATGTAGAGCAAGAATACTCCTCCCCCGAAGAAGAAAACAAGGCTCGCAAGCGTGATGCTTTCTTTGCTGCAATGGTTGTCGCTAACGACTTTTATACCAAATCCCTTTACGAAGATTACGAAGAGGCTGAAAAGGCTCGCCTCTATGCTCATGGGCGTTGGGGAAAGAATTTCGTTAAGGAATCCGGTATTGGCTATGCTCCGATTTCTCGCAATGCTCTTTTCTCTTATGCTCGTAGTAAAGGTGTTTCTATTGATGTGCTTGCTGAGATTGCTCTTATAAAGATGTCGGAGAAGAATAACAGCTACTATGATTTCTTTCGTGGTCGCTTGGTTATCCCTATTCGTGACCGTTTTAATCGTGTCATCGGCTTTACGGCTCGTGACCTAACTAACAACTCTAACACTCCTAAATATCTTAACTCTGCCGAGTCTGCTATCTTCCATAAGTCTGAAATTCTTTTCGGGATTGACTCAGCTTTGCGTCAAGCCCAAAAAGAAGATAAGATGTATCTCGTAGAAGGTGCTCCCGACGCTTTGCGTATGCACTCTATCGGCGTGCTGAATACGGTCGCTTCTTTGGGTGGCTCTTGGAGCGATTTTCAGTTTGATGTACTGAAAAAGTTCGTTTCTAACGTCTGCTTTATCCCTGACGCAGACCAACCCAAAGACGGTGCTACACTTGGTGCAGGATATATGTTCGTTATCAAGAACGGAAAAGAGGCCATTAAAAAAGGTTTATCTGTATCAGTCATTAACATTCCTTTGGCTGAAGACGGCTCTAAACAAGACCCCGACACCTATTTTAAGGACATCAATGATTTCCGTTCTGCCCCTGAAAAGGATTTTGTTATTTGGTATGCTTCTTTGTGCTACTCAAAGTCGCTCCCGGTAAACAAACGCACCGAGATCGTGCAAGAAATAGCACAACTCGTTGCTCTCTATAACAATCCTGTAAAGGAAGAAATGCTTATTGACGAACTTGGCTCTATGTTCGGACAAAAAAGCCTTTGGAAAACTGCTATCAAGGAAGCTTGCAAGGCAAACCAGGAAAATGACAAGCAGTCTAATGCAAAGACTCTCGACCGTGATTCTTATGCAAAATACGGCTTTTTCGTAGATGCCAATCGTTACTATTCTATAAGCAAAGATGGTGATGAAGTGCCTTGGAGTAACTTCATTCTTGAACCTATGCTACACATCAAGGACGCTATCAATCCAAAACGCATTTTCCGTGCTATTAACTACAAAGGTCGCACTGAGCTGATTGAGTTTAAGCAAGAGGAATTGGTGTCGCTTGCCAAATTTAAGCATATCGTCGAGGGGCGTGGCAATTTCCTTTGGAAAACTAATGAAACGAACTTGACTCGTTTGAAAGAATATCTCTACGAGAACACTGATACAGCCGTTGAGATTACCCAACTGGGCAATAACGACAATGGCTTTTTTGCTTTTGGCAATGGTATCTTCTATAATGATGAATGGTACCCGGTAGATGAAAATGGTGTGGTTCGTCTGCCTAACGGCGAGAACTACTATCTTCCTGCTTTCAGCTCTATTTGGAGCAATTCGCCTAAACTATATCGTTGGGAACGCAAGTTCATTCATCAATCGCTGAATGGCATTTCGTTCTATGATTTTTGCAATCATATCGTCTCTGTTTTCGGCGATAATGGCATGATTGGTATCTGTTACTACCTTGCATCACTTTTCCGTGATGTCATCTACAAGCAAACTCAGCATTTTCCTATGCTGAATCTCTTTGGCCCGAAAGGAACAGGAAAATCAGAGTTGGGACACTGCTTGATGTCGTTTTTCGTGGCAAAGAATGAAGCTCCAAATATAGAAAACTCTACTATTGCAGCTCTTGCATCGGTGGTTGAACAAACTGCTAATGCTCTTGTTCACCTTGACGAGTTCAAGAACGACATTGATTTGCGTAAGCGTGAGTTTCTAAAAGGTCTTTGGGACGGTACTGGTCGCACCAAAATGAATATGGATAACGACAAGAAAAAGGAAACGACACAGGTAGATAGTGGCGTTATCGTGAGTGGTCAAGAAATGGCGACCGCTGATGTCGCGCTTTTCTCGCGTATGCTTTTTCTTGAGTTCAATAATTGCGAGTTCTCTAAACAGCAACAGCTTCGCTTTGACAAGCTCAAAGAGATTCGTCAAAAAGGCTGTACACATATCACATTGGAATTGCTTCGCTTCCGTGAGAAGTTCTGCTTGGAGTTTTCGCAGAACTATCGCGAGGCTACAAAGGAATTGCAAAATAAAACTGAGGGTAAAATGATTGAAACACGCAATCTTATGAACTGGGTTATTCCTCTTGCTGCTTTTCGCACGCTTAAAAATGTTGTGAATGTGCCTTTCTCGTATGAAAAACTTTTTGAATCTGTCGTTAGTTTTATGCTCAATCAAAACGAGAAGTGCAAACGCAATAATGATATTGCTCAGTTCTGGAATATTCTTAACTATCTTAAATCTGACGGTCTTATCTATAACGACGCCGATTATAAGGTTAAGTCGTACTCCAAAATGTCGTTTGATAAGCCTAAAGGTTCGGTTGAATTTAAGAATTTGACTCCTATTCTTCTGCTTCGCAAGAGTCGTATCTTTATGCTATACAAAAAACAAGGTCGCTCTGCCGGCGATGTTACCATTCCCGAAGCGTCGCTCCTTTACTACTTGGAGAATAGCAAGGGCTATCTCGGCACTAAACGCTCCGTGCGTTTTAAGCAGATTTCTGCCAATGGCTTAAATCAAGTAACTATGGTGGACGGTAAGGTTAAGGAGACTACTTGCACTGAACCGGCTCTATGCTTTGACTATTCCACGCTGAAAGAGCTTTACGAATTGAGCCTTGAAGTGGAAACTACAGACATCAACGATGAGCCTGAAGAATCACAAACAAATTGCGATAATCGACAATGTAATGAACCTGAATTGCCGTTCTAACATTCATTTCTCTATACAGAGGGTACTCGTTTCGGGTATCCTCTTCTATTTCGCCTAAAAAAAGCGAACTTGCGTTCTCAAAAGCCGATTTTCAATGCAACATACGACAACATTGCTACATCACTGATTATAAACATCTTACAACGCAACTTTCTGTTGTACGAATACAACACCTCGCAACATTTATCAATTATTAGAAATCTTCTACAACAAATTACAACAAATATAGTATAATGTTGTCAAAACCAATTTCATTAACACCCTCATTACCATTGACTTACAAAAATGTTGCAAATGTTGCAGTTGTTGCACGCATTTATGTCCCACTTTTGGCGATTTTTTTCTTTTTTTTGAAGAATTGAGCTAATATTTCTCTCTTACCGATTATAGCACCCATATGCTGAATTAAATAAACAATACTCCGTCGAGCACTTTTACGCCGCAAAGTTATTACCGATACTTGCAACAGCAAGGTCAAGCAACAAGTGTCTGAACAGAAATCTCCACTCCTTTCGGGTAGTATTTATGCTCCGAACCTTGCCTAATGTTGTGTGTCGGTACTTTGTGAGCAGTGTAAAAGTCGCTCCTATACGGAGTATAGTGTTTAATCATTTAATTCTATACGCTTATGTGTACTATAACACAATCGGTTTTAGAGAATGAAGTTTCTCGTCGCTCGTTTCCTTCTGAGGAAGAAATCGCTTATCACAAGTATGACTTCAATAGCAACAATCCTGCTTTATATTGTGGCACTTATGGTAAGTATAACAATGGCTCTATTGAGGGTATGTGGATTGATTTGACTACATTTGATGAATACGATGAGTTCATCGAGTTCTGTTGCAATTTGCATGCTGATGAAGATGACCCTGAATTGATGTTCCAAGATTACGAGAATTTCCCTCGTGAGTTGTATTCGGAAAGTTGTTTCGATGAAGATGATTTCGATACTATCATCAAGTACGCAAGTTTCGCTGACCGCGATGCCGTTGACGCTTTCCTATCTTGCTTTAGCGTTGACGAACTTGACAAGTTTGAGGACGCTTATCAAGGCGAATTTGATAGCGAAGAGGATTTTGCGTACCATATCATTGATGAATGTTATGACATCGAACAGACAATGGGTAATTTGTCGTTTTACTTCGATTACGAAAAATTCGCTCGCGATTTGTTTATGTGTGATTACTTCTTCGATAATGGCTATGTTTTCAGAAGATAAATCTTCATATTTTCACTTCACTAAGGCTTCCAATTCGGAAGCCTTTATTTTGTGTAACACATTCATTTATAGCAACATCTACAAATTATTAGCAAACTAATATCAGTAAATTTGTAAAATAAAATCTGTGCTATATATGAGTAACTTTTGTGTTTATGTCGAACTTGAACCGTACCTCGCTCAGTGGTTTATTCATGAGCAAGGTGGTGCTTCTCCAGTCAATCTTATTAAAGGATCGGTGGAAAGCAAAATCCTTTATACTTTCCTTACCAAACCTCCTAAAGATTACTACACTGAAGAACATTCCGATTGGGCTGTAGCAATAAATATTCCTACTTTCAAACAATACGATGTCCGAACTTATAATCACTTACCTAAACACGCAATTGTGGCTTTGCGTAAGTGCATAAGCAATCGCTTCGTTTTAGCTCTTTGGAATGACCTTCACGATTTCGGTCATATAGGCAAGGAACAACAAGAATTGATTTATGCGTGGATGGAAAATCACGGCATTGAACTGAATGAAACAAACTGGAATACTATTGCCAAGATATACCAACGCAAACGAAGAGTTTACTTAAACAAAAAAAATCGAAAAAATCGTTCCGACTTGGACGATAAAAAATAACGAATGATGACCAATGATGATTATGATGAATGCGATGATTTCCCACCAATCCCTACCGGGTGTCAAATCCATAGGTTTTGTTGACCCCGAATATTTGCAACCAAATGTTGCTTTCAAGTCTATTGCCGGTATTCCTATCGGTGTGTTCTGTCATATCAATTCTATCTCGCTATGTGGTAATGCCACTTGTGAAGCAGTATCTGAATATAATAATAATGGACGCTCACAAAAGACTACGCTTAAATTTAATACAACTGATGAGTTACCAACTTACTTCAAACTTGCGTTCATCGTGGTTGATACAAACAATGATTCCTATCTAATCGGAGCAAGGGAAAATCCTTATCCTGTGATTAAATGTAGTAAATCGTTTGGAACTCCAGGTGGAGATCCTGCCGTTTACTCCTACGAAATCTCTCTTACGGCTCTTAAATCATTGATTCCGTGCAGAATTTAGTCTTTTACTCCCTTTTATTAAGGTGGTATATTTGCATTGTAATAATTCTGATACTGCTAATACTATGAATAACACTTTCTACAATCTTCATCTCAAAGGCTTCGTCGGTGGTGCTGACTTCGACCGCAACTATGTGGACTTCGTGCTTGCCCAAAATAGCGAGCAATCGGTATCGGTACTGATTGACTCGCTGGGTGGCTCGTTGGCTACGGCTCTGTCTATCGCCTCGGCGTTCCGTAATCACGGCGATGTGTCGGTACATTTTGTGGGCATGAATGCGTCAGCGGCTACTATCGCTTCGCTCGGTGCAAAACATATCTCTATCGACGCTAACGCTATGTACCTCGTACATAAATGCTCCACTGAGTTCTTCCGTTGGTGCGACCTCAATGCCGACAATACTGAG
>CAJGBY010000022.1 GCA_904501735.1 uncultured Muribaculaceae bacterium | reverse complement strand
GTCTCGGTCGGTAAAAAAGAGATTAAGGCGATGACAGCGCGGGGGATCCACCTCTTCCCATTCCGAACAGAGAAGTTAAGCCCCGTAGCGCCGATGGTACTGCGAAAGCGGGAGAGCAGGTAATCGCCGCCTAACGAAGAGTGTTACTCAAATGAGAGTAACTCTCTTTTTTTTGTGCTATAGGGGGGATAGTATCTATAGTGCCTATAGTGGTGTGGGAGAAATATTTTATAGTGAAATTCATTAGTTATTGAAAAAAATAGTAACTTTGAGGAAGAAATATTTACCAATAACACTATTATATGAAAAAGAATCTAAAACTATGGGCTGTGATGGTGCTTGTGGCATTGTTCTGTGGCTCTATGAACGCTGAAAATCCTAAGCGTGAACTTCGTTCAGTGTGGTACACTACTGTAAGTAGTATGGACTGGCCAAAGACAATTGGTGTGGGAGCTGAAGCTCAAGCAGCACAAAAGCAAGAAATGTGTGATTATCTTGACGAAATGAAGGCTCTTAACATCACTTCGGTGTGCTTCCAAGTGCGTAGCGAAAGTGATGCAATGTATAAGTCGGCTTATTGCCCTTGGACATCTTATTTGACTGGAGAGCGTGGTGTTGATCCAGGATGGGATCCACTTGCTTTCTGTGTAGAAGAATGTCATAAGCGTGGTATCGAATGTTGGGCATGGATGAATCCTTATCGTTGGTCTCGTTCGGGCTATGACCGTTGGACAACTGAACATGATATGGAAATGCAACGCGATGGTTGGTTGCTATCTCATGACGGTAAGTATATTACTCTTAATCCTGCTCTTGACAAGTGCCGTAAGCGCATTGTTGATGTGTGTCGTGAAGTAGTGGAAGGATATGCAGTAGATGGCGTCCTATTTGACGACTATTTCTATCCAAATAACTTGGCTCAAGACAGCACTGCAGCCGATTATGCGTTATATAATGCAACATCAAATGGTATGAGCATCGGTGATTGGCGTCGTGCACATGTGAACTTGATGGTTAAGGAAGTGTATGATATGATTCAAGCTACTCGCCCAGATGTACGCTTTGGTATTTCTCCTGCAGGTGTAGCTGGTAAGGCAGAAACATCGGGTGCACGCTATGCTGATTTGAAGCCTTGTGATGTGAAGGCTCCAGACTGGCAATATGCTACAATCTTCTCTGACCCAGTAGCTTGGCTTGAAGAAAAGTCTATTGACTTTATCTCACCTCAAATTTATTGGGCTACATGGCATGAAACAGCTCCTTATGGACCTATCTGTGAATATTGGAGTCGTGCTGCTAATTACTTTGGTCGTCATTTCTATTCAAGCCACTCAATCGGTTCGGCTAATAAGCGAGTAAAGGGTGCTCCTCGTCGCAAAGGTCCAGATCCTGCAGTGTTTGGTGAATATGTGAAGCAAGTAGAAGCTAACCGCGAGTATACACTAAATAATGCATCTGGTTCTATTTATTTCTCTTCAAGAGGTTTGTATGGTCGCAATCCTGGCGATGCTGCTGTAGGCGATACATTGATGAAGTATTGTTACAATACATTGGCTCTTAATCCAGTAATTACATGGAAAAAAGCTCCAAACCTTGGTGAAGTGAGCAACGCTTCATTGAAGAAGGGCGTTTTGAACTGGGATAAGGTTGAAAAGGGCCGTTCAATCGTGAAATACACTATCTATGCAGTGCCTAACAAGGTGTCATATGCAGCTGCTATGAGCAAAGATGGTGATGGTATTGATGCTAAGTATTTGCTTGCAATATCTTATGACAACAAGTATCAATTGCCTAAGAAAAAACAAAAAGGACATTGGTATGCAGTGTGTGTGTATGACGGATATAGCAACGAATTTACTCCAGTAACAGTGAATTACAAGGGTAAGAAGTAATACACATTGATGTAGATACAAAAAATAGAAGCACTTGAAAAAGTGCTTCTATTTTTTGTATATGATAACAAGAATTGAATTTATTCTTGTGCAGCAGCAGCTTTGTTGAAACCTTTGCTAAAGAAAAGGAGTTGGTAATCGATAGAGTTGCACCAGAAATCCCAAGTGTGACGACCAGGACGGCTGATGAAGTCGTGAGCGATTTTCTTTTCAAGAAGAGTGTTGTGCATAGTAGTGTTCACCTTGTAGAAGAAATCGTCGATACCACAATCGATGATGATGCGTTGGTCGGTGCTTTCAAGCTTTTCAACAATGCCTTGTACGCTGTGTTCCTTCCAAAGTTCCTTGTTGCTTTCATATTCGCCAAGACGAAGTTTGATTTTCCAGCTCTTAGGGAAAGGAGTAATGTCAAGACCACCACTCATACTACCACATTGCCAATACACTTCAGGGTGCTTAAGAGCAAGGCTCATAGCGCCATGTCCGCCCATGCTAAGACCTGTGATAGCGCGGAATTTAGGGTCGGCAATAGTGCGATAGTGATTGTCGATGAACTCGATAAGTTCTTTAGTCATATAAGTTTCGTATTGCATTTGTGGATCGATAGGTGAGTCAAGATACCAGCTATCTTGTCCGTCGGGGCAAACGATGATTACGCTATGTTCGGTAGCAAGGTCTTGCAATTCTGGTTTTTTCTTAATCCAGTCGCAATAAGTGCCGCTATATCCGTGAAGAAGATAAAGCACAGCATATTGTTCTTCTTGCAAGTCGGGAGAGTTGTATCCAGCAGGAAGGATAACAACATTCTTGATGTCGCGTCCCATCTTCTCACTTTTCACAGAGATAGTGTCGACTTGACTGATTTCGTTAGCATTGATGCTGAACGAGAACACGAGCGCAAACAGTAGAGCGCAAGCAGTGATGAATTTGTTGGTTGTTTTCATAAATTATGATGTTTGATTGTTGAATTTTATCGTTTGTTTTTGAAAAAAGAAGTCATAAGTGAAGCACATTCGTCGGCAAGCACGCCACTTTTCACTTCGGTCTTCTTGTGGAAAGGATTCTCGCAGAAAGTGTGGTATCCACGCTTGTCGTCGCTTGCTCCGAACACGATTCGTTTGATCTGGCTCCAACCTAACGCCCCTGCACACATGAGACAAGGCTCAACAGTTACATATAGAGTGCAATCGGTGAGATATTTTCCTCCGAGGAAGTCGGCTGCCGATGTGATGGCTTGCATTTCGGCGTGAGCAGTAACATCGGTAAGCGCTTCGGTGAGATTGTGCCCGCGAGCAATCACTTGATTGCCAGCCACAATCACAGCTCCAATGGGCACTTCATCGCGTTCCATAGCCTTGTGCGCCTCATCGAGAGCCATTCGCATGAAGCGAATATCTTGTTTTTCTTGTTCAGTTAAATTATTGTCCATATAAATAGATTATTCGCGGTAGTAAACTCGTTTCACGCGGTTAGAAATCGAAGTAAGGATTTCGTAAGGTATAGTGCCACGAGTTTCGGCAAGATTTTCTACTGGAATGTGATTACCAAAAATTTCTACATTGTCGCCCACCTTGCAGTCGACATCGGTAACATCAACCATACACAAGTCCATGCAAATGTTGCCAATCGTAGGGCAAAGAGCACCATTAATCCACATTTTAGCATTGCCATTGCCAAAGCAACGCGAGAATCCATCGGCATAACCGATAGGAATGGTTGCTATGCGTGAATCGCGTGTAAGAGTGCCTTTGCGTCCGTAACCAATCGATGTTCCTGCAGGCAAATCTTTGATAGAAATTACTACCGAGTGGAGCGATGAAGAAGGTTGTAGATCATCTTCAGAACCATCGTTCACAGTAGAAATGCCATATAGGCCGATACCCACTCTCACCATGTCGTGTTGATATTCAGGGAATCGTACAATACCTGTGGTGTTTAGAATGTGACGGGTGATGTGATGCTTGAATGCAGCTTGTAGCATACCAGAGCATTCTTCGAAATATTTGAATTGTTGCATAGTGTATTCATCTTGAAGAGGCTCATCGGCAACACTTAGATGAGAGAACACACTTGCAGGCTTGATAGCGTCTTGACTTTGAAGTAGCTTGATAAGCTCGGGCAACTGATTTTTCAAGAAACCAAGTCGGTTCATACCTGTTTCAATCTTGATGTGAACAGGATAATTGGTGATGCCACATTTTTCGGCTTCACGGATGATTTCTCGACATTCCTCGATGTTATACACCTCAGGCTCAAGGTTGTAGGCAAACATCGCTTTATAGTTGGTAACTTTAGGATTAAGCACCATAATAGGCATTGTAATACCCGCTTTGCGAAGTTCGGCACCCTCGTCGTGGGCAGCAACAGCAAGGTATGCTGCACCTCGATCTTGCAGAGTCTTAGCAATTTCGTCGGAGCCAGCACCATAACCCGAAGCCTTCACCATACACACTATTTTAGTATCGGGGCGTAGGCGAGAACGGAAGAAATTATAGTTGTGAGCCACCGCATCAAGGTTCACTTGAAGAACAGTTTGATGCTGCTTGGCTTCGAGCATATCAATTATTTGTTTGAAATTGTATTCGGGAGCACCTTTCACCAAGATAACCTCGTTTTCGAAGTCGCTTTGAGTCATTTCGGTGATGAAATCTTGAGTAGAAGCAAAGAACTGAGCATTCACATCAAAATAGCGTTGATAGGCAGTGATTTCTTCGCCAATACCGATAAATCGAGTGATGTTTTTGTTTTTCATCAGCTCCGCAATGAGGCGATACAATTCATCTTGCGAGAATGCTTCGTGTTGCACATCCGAAAGGATGACAGTCATAGAAGTATCGGGTGTAGCACGACGAGCCATGAAGTCGAGCGCAGGCGCAAGCGAGTTGTAATCGCTTGTGTAAGAGTCGGCTATCACCATGCAGTTGTTGGTAGCCTCAATCACATTCAATCGAGTGTCGATAGGAGTGAGGTGAGCCATTCTCTCAGCAATAACATCGCGGTTCACATCGAGACACAGCATCACTGCAAGGCAATTGAGAACATTCTCAATGTCGCGGTCGCGAGTGAGAGGTACTGTGATTTGTGATGTGTTGTTGTTGTATTTATATATGATGTCGGTGCTTTTTTCGCTTTTTATCACCTGCGATACATATAGATCAGCATCGGGATTCTTCATTGACCAACCTATACCGTTGCTAATGAGAAGAATTGGCTTGATGCTGTTGGCTATGAGTTCGTCGTCGGCGCAGTAGATGATGTTGTCGCACGCAGTGAGCAAAAGAGCCTTTTCTTCGGCCTTTTGATATATCGACATAAATCCGTCGCTATGTTCGTCCCCAAGATTGGTCCACACACCTATAGTGGGGCGAATCATGGTTTGCAGAGCATACATTTCTTTAGGTTGCGATATTCCTGCCTCGATAATGCTCAAAGTGGTGTTGTCGTCCATTTCCCAAAGCGAAAGAGGTACACCGATTTGAGAATTGAAGCTACGAGGGCTGCGCACGATGTTGAAATCGTCTTTGAGTAGTTGGTTAAGACGCTCTTTAAGAGTGGTTTTACCCTTGCTGCCAGTGATACCAATAACAGGGCAGTCGAAGCGGCGACGATGGTAGGCGGCAATCTCTTGCAGAGCCTTGCAACTGTCGGGCACGAGAAGGAAATTAGCCTCGTTTAGCTCGGGCGGAATGCCAATAGCCGATTCGATAACGAAGTTGCGAACTCCCTTGTCGTAGAGCTCGGCGATATAGTGATGTCCGTCGTTATTTTTAGTACGAATAGCAAAAAATAGCGTTTCGTTGGGATAGGTGAGCGAACGCGAGTCGGTGAGCAACGCACTGATGGTTGCTTGAGGCGCATTGAGCTGATTGTGTTCGATGCGAAGCACTGTAGCTATTTCCTTAATTGAATATTTCATATCGCAATCACTTATAATATTGTTGCAAAACAGGCTTAATGTGAGGGTATTCGTCGGCCAACGCATAAAGCACCTTAGCAGTTTCATTCTGGAACTTTTCTATCTCGGCAAAGTTGTCGGTAAAAGGTCGATGTTCGATGCGTTTGTAGGCGCGTTCGCAGCGAGCCACTAACTGAGCTGTGCTATCATCGAAGAACGATGCTTTGAAAGTGTTCCAAATATATTCTATAGCCACATCATTAGGGTGTAGCATATCGGAAGCATAGAAACGATAGTCGCGCAAGTCGTCCATCATAATTTCGTAGGCAGGGAAATAGATGCAAGCATTATGATTGGCTGCTATGGTTTCGCCCACAGCTGCACGAAGCAACGATTTGCTGAGTTGGTTTTGCTCTAAACCATCGCCGATGTGTCGAATCGGACTCACGGTGAAAATGATTTTAGCTTGAGGCGCAAAGTTACTTATTTTGGTAACAATGGCGTCGAGCAATGTGCGAATGTGCTCAAACGATAGTAAAAAGCGATTGAACTCCTTAGCAGGAACCTTGTGGCAATTGCTGACAATCTTGCCCAAGCTCTTAGCTTCGTAGACAAATGCTGTGCCGAGCGTGATAATCACGAAATCGCAATGCTTCAAGTGGTTGTGAGCCGATGTGATGTGTTTGTTCATCTTGCTCACCGCCTTTTCGGCCGAGTCGCTTGAGAACTTAGAGTGGAAACCATAGTGGTGCCACATTCCATTGTGCATGAAAAGCTCTGTTTCATCGACAAGAATAAGGTCGACAATGCGTTCTATTTCGCCCAGAATGCTTGCAGGATTATACACAGTGCCGAATGGGTTGATTTCCACATTCATAAGCGCTCGTTTCAGCTTATTTCCGATATTGTCGGAGAAGCATGACCCTATGAGCATTATGTTGTGAGAATGCTGAATCATTCCTTGGTTGTCGATGTTTCCTATAACCGTTCTAAATTCCATTTTGCACTGTTCTTTGTGTTTTAATACACAAAGATAATATCTTGGCTTGAGAAAAAATAGTTTTTAGTGAAATAGTTTTTAGCGAGAGGGTTTTATTTAGTTGAAAAATTTTGAAAAAAGTTATAAACGATTTAATTTTGCATATATAATAATTTGCCTAAAAACTAAATTAAAATATTCGAATATGAAAAAATTATTACTCAAGTCAGTTGCATTGGCAGCATTATGCGCACCTGTTGCTATGCAAGCGCAAAATTCAATTAATCTTAGAGGCACAACCTATTCGGTTGATACATTGTATCACGCTAAGGTAGGTCCAGGAACAACTCAAACACATCTTGAGTTGATGAACAGCTATGGCACTACATTGCAAGTGTTCTATTTGACAGTAGATAAGACTACTCCAGGCGTGTCGATGCGTGCTGTGTGTGCTACCGATAAGGTGGCAGGAAATGAACGCCCAAGTACTATGGCAAAACGCAAGAGTGGCAACGGCGTACTTTATTTCGCAGGAACAAATGGCGACTTCTATTCAACAAGCGGTACTGCTACCAATGGTAGCTCAAAAGTGGGTTCACCAACAACTGGTTGTACAGTAGACCGCGAAACATATAAGACATCAAACGGTAATTATCAATTCTCGGTCGACACTGCAGGTGTGGCACGCGTGAGCCGTTTGTATTACTACACAGGAACAGCAAAATTGGGCGATAAGAGCACTCTTTTCAAGGGTATCAATGTGGCATCGCCTAATAACGGTATCACTATCTACACTCCTAAGTACTGGGGTAGCACAAACCAAACTGATAAGGCTGGTAATTGTGCCGAAGTTACTGCAAAACTTGTGGAAGGTGATAAGATGTATGCTGGTTGCAAGTTCCGTCTTGAAGTAACATCAACATCAAACGATACAGGTGACACTACAATTCCAAGCGATGGCTATGTAATCCATGGTCGTGGAACATCAACAAGTGGTGGCGTAAACACAGGTTCTTTGGCGTTTGTTCAATCACTACAAGTGGGCGATATCATTGAATTTGAAAACATCGTATTGCTTCAACAAGGTAGCACTGAACGCATCGTTCCTGCACAAATCGTATCGGGTAACCCTAAGAATGTGGGCGGTGGCGAAACTCTTGACACTGAAAGCGAACGCAACGACGCATCTGATTTGCACCCACGCACAGGTATTGGCGTGAGTCAATCGGGTGATAGCATCATCATGATGGTTGTTGATGGTCGTTCTACTATCTCAGCGGGGGTGAGAACCTCTCAATTGGCCGACATTATGCGCTATGCAGGTGCTTATGAGGCAGTTAACCTTGACGGTGGAGGCTCATCATGCTTGTATACATCGGCACTTGGTGTGAGAAATAATGGTAGTGATGGTAGCGAACGCGCTGTAGGTAATGGTATCTTCGCAACTATTACAGCTCCTGAAGATAATGAAATCACAGAAATTCAATTTGTTGATTGGGTGAAGGAATTGCCACAATATGGTTATTATACTCCTAAGTTCTATGGTTACAACAAGTATGGCGTGATGGTGGACAGCAATTTGAAGGGTGTAACACTATCATGTGGTGAAAACTTGGGTGTAATCGTAAATGATGGCACAACATTGTATGCAAATGGTGGTGGTTGCCACACATTGGAAGCTACTTATAATGGCGTGAAGACCAACTTGGTAGTAACAGTTGATGATAAGACTGAACCTATATTCCGTCACTCAAAAGTGCTTCTTGACACTTATCACGATTATAAGGTTGATATTTATGGCACAGTGAGAGGTAACGACATTTCTATCGAAAATCGTGAGTTCACTTGGAGTGTTGAAGACGAAACTATCGCTACTGTTGACGAAAATGGCGTAGTGAAGGGTTTGAAGAATGGTACAACTGTAGTTAAGGGTACTTTGGGCGATAAGACAAGAGAAATCGCTGTTACAGTTGAAATTCCTACAAAGCGCTATCAAGGTATTGACGAAAATCTTGATCCTTCAACTTGGACTCTTGAAAGTTCTAATATCGAAAACTTCACAGTGGCTCCTCTTGGCGTAGAAGGTATGGAAATCAATTACACAACTAAGAGCACTCGTAAGGTAGAAGCAAGTATGTCAAAAAACATCACTACTTGGAGCCGTCCTGACTCATTGTGTATCGATATCAATCCAGGTAATGCACAAATCAAGAACATCTCGCTTTATTTGTTGAAGGAAGGTGAAACTGAACCTTGGGAATGTGTTTTGGAACCTACTTTGAAGGCTAATGAACTTAATCGCATCGAAATGCGAATGGATACATTTGTCAATGTGAACGACATGAGTGCTTATCCTATCAAGTTGACTAAGATCAGAATCGTGCCAAAGGGTTCTACTGGTACAGCTAATCTACAAATCCCTCGTTTCTCATGGGTTTACAATGCTGTTCCTGCCGATGCAAGTGGTGTGGAATCGGTAGTAGCCGAAAACAACACTTTGGTGCTTACTCCTAACCCAGTAAATGCTGGTGCAGTGGTGCGTCTTGGCGTTGCTGAACCAGTTAAGTACACTGTAAGCGCTCTTAATGGTGCTGTAGTAGCCGAAGGCGAAGGCGTGGAAATCGCTACTGCAACAATGAGTACAGGTGTATACATTGTGAAGGTGGGCGACAAACAAGGTAAATTGATCGTTAAGTAAGAACATTCTCTATGAAAAAGATATTTTTATCATGCGCTATGGCATTGGCAGTATTATCTGCCAATGCTGTTGGCAAAACTTGGAATTTGCAAGGTAGTACATACGATGTAGATACATTGTATCATGCCGTAGTGGGTCCAGGTACAACTCAAACCTCTTTGCTTGTGAAAGGCGATTTGGATTTGCGCATATTCTACACCACTACCGATGTAACTAATCCTAATGTGGAAATGCGAGTGGCTAAGGCTAAGAATATGATTAAAGCTACACGCTCGGTTTCAAATCTTTCGAAGGATAATAGTGTTGAAGGCGCTCAATATTTCACTGGTGTGAATGGCGACTTCTTCGATATGAGCAACGGACAACCTCTTGGTACAAATGTGCTTAATTCGGAAATCTACAACACTACAACCAATTCTAATTGGCTTGAATTATCGTTTGATGCCAATGAAAAGCCTTATTTGGGTAAACTCACTTTCTCGGGTAATATTACCAAGGCCGACGGTAGCAGTTACGATATTGCTGTCAATACTGGTCGCGGCGAAAATAATTTGATTGTCTTCACTCCTCGCTTTGGTACTTCTACAGGTACTAATCAATGGGGTATTGAAATAGTGGCTACACCTGTAGAAAGCGATGCTACTATTGCTTTGGGTAAGACAGTAAAGATGAAGATTGTAGGTGCTTCAAATACTGCTGGTAACATGACAATTCCTGCTGGTAGCTATGTGCTATCGGGTCACGGTAATGGCAACACTTTCGTGTCTACAATGAAGGATGGCGATATCGTGGAATTGACTCTTAATGCTTCGGCTGATGGTCAACCTATCAATCCTGTGTGGAGTATCGGTGGTTGCCCTGCTATCTTGAGTAAGGGTGTAGTGCTTGAAACTGAAGATGCAAGTATCATTAGTCACCTTCCAAGCAAAGAACCTCGCACAGCAGTGGGCTATGACGAAACAGGCACTAAGGTGGTGATGCTTGTTGTAGATGGTCGCTCAGATATTTCGGACGGCTGTCGCACAAAGATTCTTGCCGACATTATGCGCGAAGTGGGTTGCTATGAAGCAATGAACTTCGACGGTGGTGGTTCAACTGAATTGTATCACCAAAAACTTGGTATTCAAAATGTGCCAAGTGGTGGTACCGAACGCTCTGTAACTAATGGTTTGTTTGCAGTGGCTACAACTCCAACCGATAACGAAATTGCTGAAATCCGTTTTGTGGATTGGGTAAAGGAAATGCCACAATATGGTTATTATACTCCTAAATTCTATGGTTATAATCAATATGGCGTGTTGATTAATACCGATTTGAAAGGTGTTACATTGTCTTGTTCGGCTGAACTTGGCGAAGTGGTGAATGATGGTACCACATTATTTGGTAATGGTGGTGGTACACACGCACTTACAGCAACTTACAATGGTATTTCTACTACACTTGCTGTATCGGTTGACGATAAGACCGAACCAATTTTCCGTCATCCTAAGGTGATGCTTAATGGCTACGACGATTACACTGTGGATGTGTATGGTGTGGTGAGAGGAGCCGATGTTACTATCGATAATGTAGCATTCACATGGGAAACAAGCGATGCTTCGGTTGTTACAGTCAATGAACTTGGTGAATTGAAGGGTTTGAAGAACGGAACAGCTAAGGTGAAAGCTACAGTGGGCAATTTCTCTAAGGAAATTGATGTTACTGTTGAAATTCCTACAGTTCGTTACCAAGATATCACTTCTAACGAAGGTTGGGCTATCGAAGTGTCTAATCTTTCTAATCAAAGTATAACTACACTTCCTACGGGAGGTTTTGCTATCGACTACACAGCCGATGCTGCTCGTAAGATTTATCTAACAATCGCTAAAGATGCTCAAAGTTGGAGCCGCCCAGACTCTTTGTTGATTGAAATCAACCCAGGTACTTCTTCTTGGAAGACACTAAATGTCAATGTTGAGGACTATCGTTCTGCCGATGTGGTAACTTATGAAATGGATCCAGATCTTACTACTGAAACGATGAATCGACTAATGATTCCTATGAGTGCAATCGTGGATGTGAAAGATATGTCAACTTATCCACTTGTATTCAAGAATTTCTATGTAGTGTTGGCTGACAAGAAGGGTACTTCTCACCACATCGAAATCAAGCGCATAGCATGGGTGTACAATGTTATTCCTGCTGATGCAAGTGGCGTGGAAGAAGTGGTTGATGCTCCTGAAGCACTTGTGCTTGTGCCTAACCCAGTGAAGGCTGGCGAAGTGGTGCGTCTTGGTGTGTCATCGGAAGTTGATTACACTGTGTGCTCACTCAATGGTGCTGTAGTGGCTCAAGGCCGTGGTACAGAATTCTCTACTGCAAGTTTTGCGCCAGGTATGTATGTAGTGAAGGCTGCTAATAGCGTAGCAAAACTTATTGTAAAATAAACGAATATGAAAAAGACTATTTCATTATTAATGCTTTCGGTGATCGCTTTTGCTGCATCGGCAAAAACAACATGGTCATTGTGGGGCGATTCATATACAGTTGATACTTTGTATCATGCTAAGGTGGGTCCTGGTACTACTCAAACATCGCTTTTGGTAGAGGGTCCTGTGCAATTGCGAGTGTTCTATACTACAACCGATGTTACCAACCCTAATCTTGAAGTGAAGCATGTAATGGCTCAAGATAAGTTGGCTGGTCTTGCAACAGTATCATCGATGGCAAAGTCAAAGAGCAAAGAAGGTGCACAATACTTCGTGGGTATCAATGCCGATTTCTTCTCAAACTCAAAGCCTGTGGGCTCGGCTGTTGTAGATAAAGAAGTGTATTATGCAGTGCCATGGCGTACACAATGGGCTATGGATGCCGATAGAAAGATTTATCTTGGTGATATGACTTTCGGAGGTCATGTTCGTAAGGCCGACGGTACTTCTTATCCTATCACTGCAGTTAATTATGATCGCAACGAAAACAATCTAATAATTTACACTCCTCGTTTCGGTTCGTCAACCTATACTAACCAATATGGTACTGAAGTAGTGCTTGTTCCATTGGCAAATAATGGTATCCTTACATCGGGCGAAACACAAAAGATGCGCGTGAGCGGCACTCCTGCTACAGCTGGTAATATGGCTATCCCTGCGGGTGCTGTGGTGCTTTCGGGTCATGGTGCAGGTAGCAATTTCGTGGCTACTCTAACCGATGGCGAAGAAGTGGAAGTGGAAACTATCGTGCAAATGCCAACAGGCGAGAAGATCACTCCAGTGCAATTGGCAAGTGGATGTCCTATGATTTTGTCGGATGGCGTAGTTCTTGATAATGACCACCTACTGGAAGCTACTCCAAATCGTCACCCTCGCACAGCAGTGGGATATGACGAAACTGGTACAAAGATGGTGATGCTTGTGGTTGATGGTCGTTCATCAATTTCGGCAGGTGCTTATCCTCAAGTATTGGGCGATATTATGCGCGAAGTGGGTTGTAAGGAAGCAATGAACTTTGACGGAGGTGGTTCGTCAACACTTTATGTGCAAAAACTTGGCGTGAGAAATGTTCCAAGTGAAGGCACAGAGCGAACAGTAACCAATGGTGTGTATCTTGTGTCGAATACTCCTACCGACAACGAAATTGCTGAAATTCAATTTGTGGATTGGGTGTGCGAAATGCCTAAATATGGTTATTTCCGTCCTAAATTCTACGGTTTCAATAAGTATGGTTATCTTGTAGATACCGATGTGCAAGGCGTGAAGTTGAGTTGCTCGGCTGAACTTGGTGAAGTGGTTGAAAACGGTGAAACTCTATTCTGTAATGGTGGTGGTTTGCATCCACTAACTGCTACTTACAATGGCGTTACAGCTACTTTGGCTGTTTCGGTAGATGATAAGAACGATCCTATCTTCCGTCACGATAAGGTGGTGCTTAATGGATATGACGATTACAAGGTCGATGTTTATGGCAAGGTAAGAGAATCGGATGTATCTATTGAAAACACTGCTCTTGCTTGGGAAACAAGTGATGCTTCGGTGGCAACAGTTGACGAAAAGGGTATCGTGAAGGGCTTGAAGAATGGTAAGGCTACAATCAAGGGTACTGTGGGCAACTTCTCTGACGAAATCGAAGTAACTGTTGAAATCCCTACAAAGCGTTATCAAGGTATTGACGAAAATCTTGACCCTTCAACTTGGACACTTGAATGTTCTTCGAATGTAGAGAATTTCACTATAGCTCCTCTTGGTGTAGAAGGTATGGAAGTAAATTATACTACTAAGAAAGCTCGTCAAGAAGTGAGTATGATAAAGGAAATTACTACATGGAGCCGTCCTGACTCAGTATGTATTGATATCAATCCAGGTAATGCTCAAATCAAGAATATCACACTATATTTGTTGAAGGAAGGTGAAACTGAACCTTGGGAATGTGTTTTGGAACCTACTTTGAAGGCTAATGAACTCAATCGCATCGAAATGCCAATGGATACATTTGTTAATTTGAGCGATATGGGTGCTTATCCTATCAAGTTGACTAAGATTAGAATCGTACCTAAGGGTTCTTTGGGTACAGCTAATCTACAAATCCCTCGTTTCTCTTGGGTATACAATGCTGTTCCAGCCGATGCAAGTGGCGTGGAAGAAGTGTTGAAATCGAGTGAAGCATTGACATTGTCGCCTAATCCAGTGGAAGCAGGTGCAGTGGTTAAGCTTGGCGTAACTCAAGCAGTGAAATACACAGTGAGCGCGCTTAACGGTGCAGTAGTGGCGCGAGGCGAAGGCACTGAATTGTCAACCGAAGGATTGTCGGCAGGAATGTATATCGTGAACGCCGAAGGATTGAGCTCGGCACGCTTGCTTGTGAAGTAATTGCGTAATAATACATAAAGTATTTAAAAATAAGTCGGATTCTTGGAATTCGGCTTATTTTTTTGTCCTTAATATTATTGTTTTAATGAGTAAAACATTAACTTTGTAGAATATTAAATTAGAATAAATGTGTATTAATATGAAACTATACAGAAAATTTGTGTCGGCAGTGTGTTTAGCTGCATCAGTATTGAGTGTGAATGCGCAAAATAGTGCGGTTCAAGAAGCTATTGATAAATTTGTGAGTGCACCATCGTTGCGTAATGGTTCGGTGGGTGTGCAAGTGGTGAGCCTTGATAGTATGAAGGTGATGGGTGAGTTCAATCCTTACCAATCAGAAATCACTGCTTCTACAATGAAGACTGTAACATCGGCAACAGCATTGCACCTACTTGGAAAGGACTTTAAGTTTAGCACTAAAGTATATGCAACAGGTAAGATCTCCAATAAAGGCCGTATAGAAGGCGACTTGGTGGTGAAAGGTGGTGGCGACCCAACACTTGGCTCACGCCATTTGCCACGTGAAGTGAACTTTATCGATGCTCTTGTGGCTGAATTGAAAGCAAGAGGTATCAAGGAAGTGAAAGGTAACATCGTGGTTGATGACTCAGCTATTCCTGAACCAAATGTGCCAGCAAGCTGGATGATCGAAGACCTTGGTTATGGTTACGGAACAAGTATTCATGGCTTGAACTTCGCTGATAATGAATTGAAGCTAAATGTAACAATCGACGAAAACGGTTTTAACTATTATACCGACCAAACTCAAAGCTATCTAAAGGTGGAAAATCGTTGCAACGCAATTCCTGCCGAAACTGATAGCTTGGAATTTGATGGACTTGGTTTGCGTCTTGACATCGAAAACGATGTTTTGCATCTAAATGGTAATGTAAAGTTCCCATTCAAGAGCAGAATGACTATCGCTAACCCATCGCCAGACTTGTTGATGCGCGACAGCTTGGAAGTTGCGTTGAAGGCAGCTGGTATCAAGGTTAAGCACAAAAATGTGAAGGCTGAGAAGAAGGTGGCGACAAACTTGGTGCTTGATTATAAGTCGCTAGAACTTAGCAAGATAGTTGAATCACTTCTTATTAGAAGTGACAATATGTACACCGAATGCGTGCTTCGTGCCATCGCAAGCAATGCTGGAAAGCAACCAACATCAAGCAATGGTGTGGCTGTGGTGAAGAATTTCTGGAAAGAAAAAGGCCTTGATGTAGAAGGTTTGTTTATGCTTGACGGTAGCGGATTGTCGCGTACAAATAAGGCTCCAGTATCATTCTTTACTCAAATGCTTGGATTGGCATTGCCAAGCTTGAAAGAACGCAATGTTGATTTCGAATTGTTGTTCCCAGTAGCAGGAAAGAACGGTACAGTGCGTCGCGTAGCAGCTAATACTCCTGCAGCAGGCAAGTTTGCATTGAAGTCGGGTAGTATGAGCCATGTGCAATGCTATGTAGGTTATTATCCAGTAGATGCACCTAAGTATGCAGTAGCTATTTTGATTAATAGCTTCACTTGCCCTCGTTCGGAACTTGTGAAGATGGTAGGCGAAATGCTTGTAGGCATCGACGCTGGTCTATCGGCTGAATAAAGACGAGAACTCTCAACGAGATTGTAGTTTGAGTTATTGGACAATTCAATAAGAGAAAGGTTATGAATCCATTTTTAGAGAAAATGATGGCTCAAGTGTACGAACTTGAAGGTCTGTTGCTTGTAATCGAACATCACAAGGAAGAAACTTCAGATTTCGTGTACGATATGGTTCGTCGCAAGGTGGAACGCATCAATGAGCTTGCTCCGATGTGTACGCCCGAAATTTTCGGCGGCAAGAAGGCAGAAGAAGCACCCGAAGCTGTGGTGATTCCTGAAGAATATAAGGAAGAGGAGCCCGAAGTAGAGGAGGTGGTAGCTGAAACTGCTGTCGAGGAAGATGAGGCAGAGCCAGTTGTGGAGGAAGTAGCGCCAGTAGCGTTTGAAGCACCCGAAGAAATGGATGAACAACCATTTGAGGAAGTCGAAATAGCTCAAACCGAAACAGAAGAAGCCGAAATTGAAACTCCAGTTGCTGCCGAAGAAGTGGAGGAAGTGTTGGAGCAAGACGAGGCAGTTGAAGCAGAGTCGGAAACTGAGGAAATAATCGACGAACCCGAAGTGGAAGACTTGGTCGAGCCTGAAGAAGATGATGACGATGATTTCTTTATCGAAGAAGAAGATGACGACGACCAAGAAATCGTAACATTAGATGAGGCTCTTCAACGCAGCTTGTCGAAAAATCTGTGGAAAGCATTTTCGCTAAACGATCACTTCCGTTATCGCAGAGAATTGTTCTCAAATAGCGATGTGGAGATGCGCAATACGATAAATATGGTAGAAGCGATGGAGTCGTTTGCCGAAGCAGAAGAATATTTCTATAATGACCTTGAATGGGATGCAGAATCGCCAGAAGTGAAGGACTTTATGGAAATCATCAAGAAGCATTTTTTGTAAAAAAACAGTAGTATATGAGCGGAAAACTCTATATAGTGCCTACACCAGTAGGAAATCTTGACGATATGAGTGTGCGTGCAGTGCGTACCCTCAAAGAGGCTGGGCTAATTCTTGCCGAAGACACTCGCACAAGTGGTGTGCTGATGAAACATTTCGGTATAGAAACCCGTATGCAAAGCCACCACAAATTTAACGAACACGAATCGGTGAATGCCGTAGCACAACGACTTGAAGCAGGCGAAGTGATAGCATTGGTGAGCGATGCCGGCACGCCAGCTATTTCCGATCCAGGATTTTTGCTTGTGCGCGAATGTCGCCGAAGAGGGATTGAGGTGGAGTGCTTGCCGGGACCAACAGCCTTTGTTCCTGCGTTGGTGAATTCGGGTTTGCCATGCGATAAGTTCTGTTTTGAAGGCTTCTTGCCTCAAAAGAAAGGACGAGCAACACGCTTGCAACAGCTTGCAGTGGAACCACGCACGATGATTATCTATGAATCTCCTATGCGTTTGCTCAAGACCTTGCAACAATTGGCCGAAGTGTTCGGAGGTGATCGTGAAGCATCGGTGAGTAGAGAAATCTCTAAGGTACACAACACCACTCATAATGGTACACTTGCCGAGTTGGTGGAATATTTCACAGCTACAGCGCCACGCGGCGAAATAGTGTTAGTGGTGGCAGGTAAAGAAGAAGCGCCAACCGAAAAGGTGGACAAATATGCTAAATTTAAGAATACTAACAAGCAAAACTTTTAATGATATGAAGAAAATTGCATTAATTTGGACTTGTGTGGCTATGTTGGCAATGCCATCATGTAAGCTGGGTGGAGAATCGGCAGAAGAACTTGCAAGAAAAACTGAACTGACCGACTCGTTGAATACTGCTATTGCCGAAAAGGATAGTTTGCTATCACTTCTTAATGACATTAGCACAGGAATGGCCGAAATCAAAGAGGTTGAAAAATTGATGTCGACAAACCTTGATAAAGAAACTCCTTCGCGCAAGGCAGAGCTTAAGAATGATATGATTCTGCTTAAGCAAGCTATGCAAGATCGTCGCGAAAAACTTGAAGCTCTTGAAGCAAAATTGAGAAAATCGGCCAACTATAATGCCGAAATGAAAAAAACAATCGAGAGTCTTCGTTCTCAAATAGAAACACAAGAAGCTACAATAGCACAACTACAAGAAGAATTGTTTAAGGCTAATGTGAAGATTGACAATTTGAATGTGCGTGTGGACTCACTAAACGAGGTGAACGAAACAGTTAACCAAGAAAAACAAGCCGCTCTTGATGAAGCCGCAGAACTTACTAATAAGTTGAATACTTGCTATTATGTGGTGGGCTCAAAGAAGGAATTGAAGGAAAATAAAATCATTTCAACAGGCTTCTTGAAGAAAACTAAGATTCTTGAAGGCGACTTTGAACGCACTTATTTCACAAAGGCCGATAAGAGAAAGCTTAATGTGGTGAAATTGTTCTCAAAGAAGGCAAAAGTGTTGAGTAAGCACCCAGAAGGCTCTTATTCTATTGTGGATAGAGGCGAAACAAAAGAACTTGTGATTAATGATGCAACAAGTTTCTGGGAACTAACCAACTTCTTGATCGTTCAAATAGACTAAGAAAAAGATATTAAGAAATGAATATAGATAAGCCCTTTACATTCGACCGCGTTACCCGAGTGGTACTTGTGGTGTTGTGCATAGTGGGAGGAATATTGCTTGTAGATTATTTGAGCGGAGTATTGCTTCCGTTCTTGGTGGCGTGCGTGTTTGCCTATATGCTCAACCCAATGGTAGAGTTCAACTGCCGAATGTTGCGAATGAAGAATAGGGTTTTGCCAACGGTGCTTACATTGTTTGAAATAGCGATGGTTGTAACCGTTGCGGTGTATATTGTGTATCCACTCATTGTGTCGGAAGTGGCAGAATTGGTGGAAATGATGCGTCAGTATAACGAGATAAACACCAACGGAAAGTATCTATCGGAATCTATTCACGAGTTTATACGCGAGAATGTGAATATCGAGGATATTTCGAAGTATCTCACCCGAGAACAGTTGGTGAATGTGGTAACGGCAACAGCCAACAAGACTTGGTCGTTTGTGGGCTCAACACTCAGTGTGGTGTTTGCAGTGCTTGGTTGGCTGGTTGTGCTACTATATTTGATATTCTTGCTTATCGACTATCCTAAAATTAAGAACGGATTTCAAAAAGCTATACCCCCACGATTTAAAAACACTGTGTGGCAAGTGATGCAGGATGTAGGAACTGTGGTGGAACGCTATTTCCGTGGTCAGTCGCTGATAGCGCTTATTGTGGGAATTTTGTATAGCATAGGGTTTGTGGTTGTAGGATTGCCTTTGGGACTCGTGTTTGGGTTGTTTGTGGGCGTTCTCAATCTTGTGCCTTATCTGCAAGTGGTGTCGTTCCCAGTGGCATTAGTGTTGTGCTTGGTCGACTCTATCACTACTGGAGGCAACTTTTGGGTCATGCTATTGGAAGTAGCAATAGTGTATATAGTGGTTCAGATAATCCAAGACATGTTCATTACGCCAAAAATCATGGGTAAGCAAATGGGAATAAATCCTGTATTTGTGTTTTTGTCGTTGTCGGTATGGGGTGTTTTGCTTGGATTTATCGGTCTTATTGTGGCGCTTCCACTCACTGCATTGATAATATCTTACTATAAGCGATATGTGCTACAAGACACATTTGATAGCATAGCGAAAGAAGACGAAAACGAGTCCGAAAACGGCGATTAATCCCTCATTTTATGTTTTAAAGCAAAAAAATGGCGGTAAAATTTGCATAATATCTAAAAAGACCGTATCTTTGCACCGCTTTTAAGGAGATTCGTTAGCTCAGCTGGTAGAGCACAACACTTTTAATGTTGGGGTCCTGGGTTCGAGCCCCAGACGGATCACAAATCAATAGAGCAAAGCCACTCAATCGAGTGGCTTTTTTTGTATTCGTACTTTTTGAGTTGTGGTGGAAAAGGATAGTAGTTAGGGCTATGTATTGTTAGTTGGGAAGATTGATCGTTTCTATAATTCATTCCTTTGTTGTATCTTTGTTGGCGTTTTGGAGAATGTAGAAAAAGAAGATAAAAAGTCGCTTTGGGCGAGGGTGAAGAGTTGGCTTGCGGGATTGTCGTTTCGCACTGGAGTGGTGGTGCTCGGTGTGTGCGTGTTGTGTTATGTGATCTCGTTTGCACAGATGCTTTTGCCTATAAGTGTAGGTGCAAAAGGCGTGTTGTGGTTCGTGTTCTTCGGACTTGCAAAGACTGCTCAATATAGTGGGTTGTTGATTGTTGGCAAGGCGGGAATAGAACGCATAAAGAATTGGCGCAAAAACAAGAAAGGATAATTAGAATGGCTAAATATTATAATCACACATTGTCAAATGGGCTTCGCATAGTGCATGTGCCCACATCGTCGAGAGTGGCTTATTGTGGCTTGTCGATAAATGCTGGTAGCCGCGACGATTTGATGGGAAAGTGGGGGCTTGCTCACTTTGTGGAACATACAATCTTTAAGGGAACGAAGCATCGCCGCTCATGGCACATCATCAATAGAATGGAACGAGTGGGAGGCGAGCTGAATGCTTACACGACCAAAGAGGGAACGGCATTGTATTCGTTGTTCCCATGCGAGCATTTTGATCGTGCTGTGGAGTTGATTTCAGATCTTGTGGCAAATAGCCAATTCCCCGAATCGGAACTGGTGAAGGAGCGCGAAGTGGTGCTTGAAGAGATAGATTCTTATCGTGATACACCGATGGATGCTGCCTACGACGACTTTGAGGATATGTTGTTTGCCGGTTCGACAATGGGACATAACATATTGGGTTGTGAAGCCGACTTGATGAATATCACATCGGAGGATTGTCGCCATTATCTCGACACACAATATGTGCCAGAAAATATGGTGTTCTTTGCAATGGGTAATATCAAGAGTGAGCGTCTGTTCCGTCTTGTAGAGAAACATTTGGGAGTGCTCAATCATCGTCTTGAGCGTGCTGAGCGCCTTGTGCCAGCCGATGTGCCAGTGTTTCACGAGGTGGTGAACATCGATTCGCATCAAGCACACACTGTAGTGGGCAAAAAGATGTTTTCGATGCACGATGATCGCAAATATGCAGCTTTCTTGCTGAACAATATCCTTGGAGGTCCTGGTATGAATTCATTGCTCAATGTGGCAATTCGTGAAAAGCGAGGATATGCCTATACCGTGGAGTCGAGTGTGTCGTTGATGAGCGATTGTGGGTTGTTCCAAATATATTTCGGCAGCGACGAGAGCCATGTTAACCCAAGTTTGCGTCTTATTCGTCGCATTATGGACGAATTGGCGTCGAAGCCGTTGAGCGAAAAGGCACTTGAGGCAGCAAAGCGTCAATATCTTGGTCAGTTGCTTGTGTCGAGTGAGAACAAAGAGGCAATGGCGTTGTCGCTTGGCAAGAACTTCTTGAATTATGATTGTGTGATGACCGATGGCGAACTATCGGAGCATATCAATGCACTTACAGCGCAAGATATAATGAACTGTGCCGAGCTTCTCGCCTTTGACACCTGCTCAGTGCTGACAATGAAGTGATTTTTTTTGTTAGATTCTTGGAAAGTTGGCGCATTGTGGTTAAATTTGTGAAAATAATTAGAAAATATAAGAGAAATGGCACCAAAATATAAGAGAATATTGCTCAAGTTGAGTGGTGAATCGCTAATGGGAGCACAAGGCTATGGTATTGATGCACAACGCGTAAAGGATTATGCTGAACAAATCAAGGAAATAGCACAAAGTGGAGTTGAAATAGGTATCGTGATAGGTGGCGGTAACATATTCCGTGGCTTGTCGGGCGCAGCAAAGGGTGTTGACCGTGTGAAGGGCGACCAAATGGGTATGCTTGCAACTGTAATCAACTCGCTTGCATTGAGTTCGGCTCTTGAAACCGAAGGTCAACCAGCACAAGTGTTCACAGCTATCAATATGTTCCCAATCGGCGAACACTATAGCAAGTGGAAAGCTATCGATGCAATGAAAGCAGGTAAGGTGGCTATCATGGCTGGTGGTACAGGTAACCCATTCTTCACAACCGACACTGGTTCGTCGCTTCGTGGTATCGAAATCGAAGCTAATGTGATGCTAAAGGGTACTCGTGTTGATGGTATCTACACTGCCGATCCAGAAAAGGACCCAACAGCAACAAAATTTGACAAAATCACTTATGATGAGGTGTATACTCGTGGCTTGAAGGTTATGGACTTGACAGCAACAGCAATGTGTAAGGAAAATAACTTGCCAATCATCGTGTTCGATATGGACACAAAGGGTAACCTAAAGAAGGTGCTTGATGGTGAACCAATAGGTACACTTGTTTATTAATCGGAAATTAATTAAAAACGAATATATATGAGCGAAGTTAAAGACTTTTTGAATCCTGCTGAAGAAAAAATGGAACTTGCTGTGGAATACCTAAGCGAGGCTCTTGATCATATCCGTGCAGGTAAGGCTAATGCAAAGATTCTTGACGGAATCAGAGTAGAATATTATGGCAGCCATGTGCCTATTAGCAATGTAGCTAATATCTCGGTGCCTGATGCTCGTACTATTGCAATCACACCATGGGAAAAACCAATGTTCAAGGAAATCGAAAAGGCTATCATCAATAGCGAACTTGGTATTACTCCTGAAAATAACGGTGAAGTGATTCGCATCTGTATTCCTCCATTGACTGAAGAGCGTCGTAAGGCTCTTGTAAAGCAATCAAAGGGTGAAGCAGAAAATGCTAAGATCTCGGTTCGTAATGCTCGCCGCGATGCAATCGAAGGTTTGAAGAAGGCTGTTAAGAACGGTATGCCTGAAGATGTATCAAAAGATGGTGAAGACAAGGTGCAAAAGATGCACGATAAGTATATGAAGAAAATCGACGAAATCTTTGCAGCTAAGGAAAAAGAAATCCTTACAGTGTAATAAGGTTAATATCCTAAAGAATAAAAGACTCTTATCAATTTGTTTGGTAAGAGTCTTTTTATTTTATCGGACAGCAATTCATCGATATTTTTCGCCTCAGTTTTTTTAACGCAGAACACCTGAAGGGTGCTTCAGCGCCCAGAGAGGAGAACATCGCTGAAAGCAATATATAAAACAGCCCTGTGCAAGCAAAGCACCACGCCCGGACAAATCACACACCTCACAAAACAGGCTGAAAGCCCAACATATAACCCTAAACATTATGCCACAGGCATTAAAAGAGATGTTGAGCGACACGCCCGCAGGGCGTCATCTGTGGTAACCGGGTGCTTCAGCTCCCGGAGAGGAGAATAGCCCCAAATAAGTGTGCCGTTTAGGTACACCACCTAAATAACCCCTACAAAACCCCTTCTGCGTAGATTATTCCGTTGGTACCCTATCTAATAAATGCCACAGGCATAAAATCGCGTATTAACCGCGCGTAAACGTAGTGCCACGTGCGGTTGTAGGTCCATACCACACTGCACTTGAAAAGTGCCATTACTCAAAAACATTGCGGAGCATAGACCCACTCGCCCACGCTCCGCACTATCGTTTTAGCCTTAAAATATGGTTTATTATTCGCGTTATAGATTATTCTCTTACAAAAGTAAACATTGAATTTTCAACTTTTTTGCCATTCAAAATCCATATAGATGTATTTTCTGTATATGTAAACTTTATTTCATCGGTAGTTCCATCACCCCAATCTATTATCACTAACTCATTTTCAAATCTTTGGTTGGGGGCAAAAGAGCCAAACCAGAATGCATAATATGTATAAGGTCTCCAGTCCTTATTATAATAATCTTTTGCCCAAAATTCAATATTGGATAATGAATTTTTTCCATTAAAAGAGTAATCACTATCATATTGTTTGGTCACTCCACTACAACAAAATACTGAATCGCGATAAATAATTTTCATGTTCTCCATATATTCATTTCTTGTTATACTATCATTCAGTATATTTACCGAATCCTTATCAAGAATCTCTATTAACAATATAGTGGGGAATTTATCCGAATTCACAAAAACAAATTCTTCCTTTTCGTTACATGACACCAAGAAAAAAAACACTAACAAATAAATTAATTTTCTCATAATAGTTTATTTCTTATATTAGTTTATATCTTGAATATTATATATCATATATTGGAATTGATTATAATTATAATGATTCCCATTAACACTTACACTCCAATTTGCAGGATATGTATAACTATACTCTGGAGTAGAGTACTCTCCATAATTGATAGAACTTGTATAACTGTAAGCCGAATAATACACATCATTTACATTTTCCCAGCCCCAATTCATTGCAATATCAATCCTTTCACTATTTCCTATTAATCTTGTTTCGTAAGCATACCCATCCTTACTATTTGAAGCTTCTACAGGGGGTTCTTCATAATCGTTCCAATCGGTAATTTCAATAGTAGGGTCCCACTTTCGTCTTGCATAAATCATTTCAGTATGTGTGCGATAAGAATCAACAATAAACATATGTGATGTTGTGTCATTTGCTCCACAACTAATAAGTACTGGTCTATTTGCATTTAGACTTGATTTTAAGTTGTTGTAATTATAGCTATTTCTAAAAGTTCCTGCAAGTCCATACATTTCCATTATATCTATTTCTTTATATGGAACAGTTGGTGATTCTACTAAACCATATTGTGTACCCATTAAATCGCCTATATATGTGATAAATATTGCAGTTTGTCTATTTTCATCATCGTTTGAAGAAGCCGTTTCTCTTATCTGAGACCACCCCGATGTTGAAAAGTCTGAAAATATATATGAAAAATCAGAGTAAGAAATACTATAACTACTCGGTATAGAACAACCTTGTATATTATTCTTTCTATAATAATATATTATTTGTGATGTTGCGATAGGAGTACAACCAGCTTTCGCAGGTTGCATCTGTATTTGAGGACATATTGTATTCCAAGGATAATCTTGATGCCACCTTGTTGTTATTATATGTGGCTTTGTATATTCTTCGCTTTCATATATTGTATCAAGCTCAACCCATTTGCCAAAACCTATACCTCTTGCTTGAGGATTACTATTTGTCTTTTTCTCTTTCGGTTCTAATAATTTCCATATTGGATTTTTTTGTGTTTCAAAACTTTCTTTGGTTTGTTTTACTGTATATATCATTCCTTTCACTGCCCCTACTGCTGGATTGATTGTATCAGATAAATTTAAAATACCGGTTTCTGAATTAGCAAGAACAGGGTCTAATCGACGGTCGCCCGAAATCAAATCCCAACCAAGTGTGTCGGCATACTGAGCCACGTAAGCAAGGGTATCGCCATTTTCAACCACAGGAGTAAGGCTGTTGATAGTTTTTCCCTTTCGAGCAATATTAAGGTACTTGCACACCATTTCGGGTGTTACTGTATAGCTCTCTGCTGATGTTGTTTCTCCTGAGCGAGACAATATTGTTTCACTTTCTTGAACTGGTTCATTAATTAACGCATTATCATTACACGCACACATAGCTACGCATAATGATACTCCTAATAGAATCTTTTTCATTGTTTAATTTTAATAGTTAGTTGGTTAATTATTTAGTTTTTATTTTATTTCTTCTTGCAGATATCCTTCGTAGACGATGCCGTCAGCAGTTTCGAGAATAATAAGGTTACATTCCTTGTCGCAGAACACTCTGTTAAGGTCGAATGTCAAGTTGTTTACACTATGCACAGTTTCGCCGTCAGCGTAATAAACCGTTAGCACACCTGCACTATGCATTGTCACATCTATGATATGCTCTTCGGTGTCATACCACACTTCAGGTTTCATTACTAATTCTCTTAACCTACCTGGATCTATTTCTCGAAGACTTATATTCTTCTTACTTGCAAACATATTAAAGTTTACAGATAATAAAACAATTAATAATAATAGTTTT
>CAJGBY010000021.1 GCA_904501735.1 uncultured Muribaculaceae bacterium | reverse complement strand
GTCCCTTCAGTCTTGTTCTTACCTTGTGCTTCCTGTTATCTTTTTAGTCTATCGCAAATACTTCAATGTTCGCTTTATTGCTTTCACCACACCGGCTCACTTGCCGTGTTTCTTTCCGAAAGCGAGTGCAAAGTTAATACCTTTTTCCAAAATAGCAAAATTCAGTGCAAGAAAAAAATAATGATTTTCGTGCATTTTATACTTAACACACTGAAAATCCCATTTTTAAATCATTTGTTAAAAAATGTTTATTTTATGTTTTAGAACATAGTTATATAAAATATGCCAATTTTCGACAAAAAAATAGGTGCATTTAGCTTCTGCTATATGCACCTACATTTATTATATTGTCACCGATTTTTAGAATAGCGACATTTGTACTTCGGGAGCACCTTCGTCTTCTTTCTTATCCGATTTATCCGACGCTGGAGTTTCGACAACCTCTTCTTCATCGAAAACGATTGTCTCTACCATATTATCTTCGTCAGGAAGCAACCAGCTAATATCGGCATCGTCTTCAATAGCGCTTGACGATTCACTCGATAGAGCATCCGATACCGATGGCACCATGTCATCGTTCAACAGCAATTCTTCTTCTATTACCGAGAATGCATCCAAATCATCTTCCTTAGCCTCTACTTTATCAAAGACATCGTCAACCTCTTGGCGGAAATCGTCGTCTACCAACAAATCATCAACCTTTCCTGTTACATTCAATTTAGCTTGCAACTCGGCTATTTCGGCTTGGAAATTTTGAGTCTTTGTTACCTCAGCGCTCTTAAGTTCATTAATTTCACGACTGTGAGCATCTTTCAATACCGAGATTTCTTCTTTCAACGCATCAATATCACTATTGAGTTCTTCAGCGCGCTTTGCATTAGCTTCGGCTACTTGTTTGTGCTGTTCCACCTCCTCATCGCGAGCACGCAACGCATCAAGTGTATCAACATTCTCTTTAGCCAATGCACCTATGCGGTCGTTGCAAGCCGAAAGTTCTTGTTCCAATTCAGCCACACGCTCCTTCAATTCGGCGCATTCTTTTTCGCTTTCATTTATAAGTTCTTCAAATTTATCAGCCTCGCTGCCCACTGCATTCTTTACAGCTTGCTCTTTCTCAGCCTCCAAACTCGAAATTTGTGCTTTCAATCCTTGAATTTCCTCTTCTTTGTTCTTCTTGAATTCTTCTACAAGCACTAATTGAGCTTGGATTTCATCAAGTAGAGCAAGATTTTCGGATGCATTAGCAAGGTCGGCATTCGCTTTGTTGAGTTCATTCTGAGCCTTCACCAATTCCACACCTGCCACAGCAAATTCTTCTTGCAGTTTGGTGATTGTTTGTTGCGACTCATCCAACTTAGCTTGCATTTCACCTATTGTATTATCCTTTTCGGTCAAAGCAGCCTTAAGTTCTTCCACTTCGGCATTCATTTCATCGCTTGCCGAATTGTTTGCAGTGGCTTGAGCTAATTGTTGTTTCAAGTCCTCAACTTGTTGAGTCAAGGCTTGCATTTCCCTTTCAACTTCCTCATTGTCGCCACCTCTCACATTAGCCACCTTAAGTTTATTCAAAAGGCTCTTGTTTTCGAGTAGTCGTTGTTCCTTTTCAGCCTCTACTGCTTCTACTTGCTCTTCGAGTTTGCGAATACGCTCCTTCAATGCTAAGCGTTGGCGTTCTTCGCTCATCTTCATAGCCTTCATTTCATTCATTTCGGCTTCGGCAGTAGCGCAACGCGATTTCATTTCTTCTGCCTTACTCTTAAGCACATATTTTTCTTTTTCCCACTCCACGCGGGCTGCATTAAGACTCTTTTCGCGAGTTGCTTTTACAAAATCGGCAAATCTTGTTCCCAACGCATCATATAGGTATTTCTTTTCGGCCTCAACATCGATACATTTTAGCACAAGTGGAGAGAGGTTTGAATTGACTATTTCAATCAAACCATCAAATACGCCATCGGGGATTTCGCCTTGTTCGTCGAAAATCTCCACATCATTATTTTTCTTTACTTCGGTTACAACATCTTCTGCTGAGTTTCTATCACTCACCACATAATCTTGTTCATCCATTTCATCATCAGTCAAACCGAAGATTCTTTTTACTCCACCGAGAAATGACATACCTATATATATTATAAATTACTTTTTAATCCTCCGAAACTTGTTCCTTAGTCTTATAGCCAGGCTTAAGCACTACACCTATCCCTTTGCGACCATTTATTGCCACCACAAGCGATTCATCGAAAGCTACCACTTTCACATTTTCACTTTCTTCCACCACAGGCATGGTATTAAGATAATCCATATCACAAATATTACCTTCTTTTGCCTCATTCACCGTAAAATATCCCACACCAAACGAGGTAAGGTTTTGGAAGAAGTGTGTACCTTGGCTTGGATCGATAGAATTGCCCTTAAGCGCAGTTTCTACAATCACCTTAGCAGCCGAAATGTGAGGCCATTTCACTGGGATTCCCAATGCGCTATCGCTTGAGCCCCATCGCCCTGGACCTATAAGAACATAATTTTCGTTATTTTGCGTAAAGTTACGATTTATTTTTTCAATTTCACGCGCAATCACCAAATTATTTGACATTGAGAAGCGTTCGGGCTTCACAATCACCACATATTTGATATTATCCATCATTCCATGACCCAACGCGTTCTCACTACGCACAAGCACACTTTCGCCCGCAATATTAGCCACATCTTCGTCGAGCATTTCTTTACGGTCCACCATTGGGCGTATCTGCAACCAATAGACTTGTCCCTTGCGTTCGCTATCATCATTCGCATCACGATCCACAATACCCGCAAATTCTATTTCAACTGGGCGTTGCATTGCTTTTTGACCTTGTTCGAGCATAAATGCCACGATATTAGCAAGAGGGAAACAACGATGTTGAAGCATATTGGCAAATGTAACGACTCTGCGTCCTTCGCCATAATCACTATCGCGTATCACACCATCGTAGTGGTCGTAAGTGCTCACCATATACTTAAGCGAGCCATTAGCCACAGCATCTTGAATACGCATCTTTTTTATATTGAATCCATCGTCAACACTGAACGATGGTGTTTCGTTCTTCATATCGAGAGCATAGAATCGTGTTTGCGTGTCGCGCAACGCAAGGTCAAGCGTACTTGTTTGAAGCACACTGTCGGGGTGATGTGGCGAGAATCGCAAAGCTTGTCCACCGTCAACGATATATTTACCAAGCCCCACTGCCACTTCGGCCACACCTTCTTCGGCCTTTTCATCATTGATAGGATAATAGTTCAACGAGCGACCCACTCCCGAGAACGATGGGTAATACACATCGCCATAATCAGTACCCACCACTTCCTGCAAGATAATCGCCATTTTTTCTTGGTCGATAATGTTGCGAGTGGCTGTCATATAGGCCTTACTATCGGCAAAAAATACCGAGGCATACACACTCTTGATAGCATCACACAACAATCGAAGCATTTCGGCCTTATTCTTGAGCAATGGTATCATATATGTTGAATAAATTCCCGCAAATGGCTGATAGTGGCTATCTTCAAGCAAACTCGAACTACGCACTGCCAACGGACGATTCACCACCTCAAAGAGTGCATAGAAGTCGTCTTGCAAATTTTCGGGCAAATGCGCAGCAAGGAATGCTTGCAAGATTTCTTCATCGGGCGCATCGCTCAACGCTATTTGATAAAGGTTGTTAGCCTCCATAAATTCGTCGAATATATCGGTACAAATCACCACCGTACGAGGTATCTGCACTGTAACGCCCTCAAAATTATCACATTCAGGGAAATTCTTAATCACCGAGTCGATAAATGCAAGACCACGGCCTTTTCCGCCAAGCGAACCCTGACCTATACGAGCAAAATTAGAATAATGGTCGAAACGATCACGCTTGAAAATTGCCACGACACCGCGGTTTTTCATCTTGCGATACTTTACAATCAGGTCGAAGATGAGTTGACGCACTGCAGGAGCCTCACTGATATCGGTAAAACGGTGCATCTTCATCACCTCGGCTATCGGGAACATTGCACGCGAATACAACCAACGCGAAATATCATTATATGAAGCATGATAGAACAGCGACTCGTCAGGAACATAGAAAATATTATTCTGCAAATCCTTCAAGTTCTTAATGCGAAGCAATTCCTCACCAGTATTAGGATTTTTGATGATAAAGTCGCCGAAACCGAAGTTCTCCATAATGGCACAACCCAAGTCCACAGGCAATTTCTTTGAATTCTTGTCGATGAATGTACCTTGGAAGTCCTTCACATACTTTTCGTTTTCCACCTCGCTCGATTCAATGATAAGAGGCAGATAAGGGTCGCGTTCGCGAAGAGCCTTGGCAAGTTTTATACCTGCTTGCGAATCTTTCTTACCTTCGCGCGTGAACGACACATCGCTAATCACACCAAGAATATTCTTGCTATACTGTTCATACAGCTCCATTGCCTCCTTATAGGTACGCGCAAGCATCACCTTAGGACGACCACGCAAACGCATCATTTTCTCATGTTCGTTCAACGCCTCGGTCGAGAATATCAACGATTGACGAAGCAAGAACTTATATAATGTAGGAAGCACCGACGAATAGAAACGAATCGAATCCTCAACGAGCAAAATGAGCTGCACACCCACCTCATTGATGTCATTCTCGGCATTCAACTTATCCTCAAGAAGCTTGATAATAGCAAGAAGCAAATCCACATTTCCGAGCCAACTAAACACATAGTCAACCCCGCCGAAGTCCTCATTCGCCAAACGACGCGACACCTCGCGCGAGAACGGAGTAAGCACCACAATAGGCACTTCGGGATAAAGCCACTTCATCTTCTTTGCTTGCACAAATGTTTCACTGATGTCCACACCGGGCATCGCAATCACGAGGTCATATTTCTTGGCTACAAGATGACTAAAAGCAGTCTCGTAATCACTCACCTGCGTGAATCGAGGTGGCGAGCTCAAATTCAGAGCCATATACTCAAAGAACAACTGTTCCTCCACGCGACCATCATCTTCGAGCATAAACGCATCATACGACGACGATATCAGCAACACATTAAAGATGCGGCGTTGCATAAGGTCCTTAAACGCCGTATCCTTAAGATATAATTGACTTAAAGCAGCTTCATTCATAGTTTATACAAGGATAAAATTCTACACCTAAGAATCTAAACCATTCATACCACAAAATTAAACAATTCCCCCAATTATACACCCCATTTCCACCAGAAACTACACCAAAACCCACATTTTCCACCATAATCAGCACTCCACTGCCCTCGCTTCACTTCTTTTACCATTTTCTTCGCCTTTGCCCACAATCGCACACTTAGTTTTGCGCGCGCTTGCAATAATCATTGTTTATTCCCGTGTTTATCGCTATCTTTGTGCTATAAATTAGACTTATTATGGAAAAGAAACTCATCACTATAGCCATCGACGGCTTCTCATCGTCGGGCAAAAGCACTATGGCTAAGGTACTTGCCAAAAACATTGGTTACGCCTACATCGACACTGGCGCCATGTATCGTGCCGTGACGCTCTATTGTCTCAACAACAACCTTATCGATGGCGACACTGTCGACACCCAAGCGCTCGAAAAGGCCATGCCTACCATAGCCATCACTTTCAGTGTTGACCCTACTACCGGTGCATCGCTCACCATGCTCAATGGCGTGAATGTGGAGCAAGAAATACGCGACATGCGAGTGTCGGGCAAGGTTAGCATCGTTGCAGCCATCCCATTTGTGCGCCGCGCCCTCGTGGAGCAACAACAAAAGATGGGCCAGAGCAAAGGCATCGTCATGGACGGACGCGACATTGGCACCGTGGTGTTCCCTAACGCCGAAATGAAGGTTTATGTCGACGCCTCGGCCGAAACACGCGCTCAACGACGCTTCGACGAACTCAAAGCCAAAGGCGACACCTCGACAACCTACGAAGAAGTGCTCGAAAATGTAAAATATCGCGACCACCTCGACCAAACTCGCGAGGAAAGCCCGTTGCGCAAAGCCGACGACGCCATCACGCTCGACAATTCTACAATGACTCGCGACGAGCAAAACCAATGGCTTCTCGACCTTTACAACAGCATCGTTGCACAACAATAATCACCATTAATCATCAATCATTTCCCTATGGCTATCGTTGAAATCGACAAAGGTTCAGGATTTTGCTTCGGAGTAGTTACCGCCATTCGCAAGGCCGAAGAAGAGCTCGACAAGAGCGGACACCTCTATTGCCTCGGCGACATCGTCCACAATTCCAACGAGGTGGAACGACTCGAAAGCAAAGGACTCGAAACCATCACCCACGACCAACTGCGCAACCTTCACAATGTAAAAGTGCTGCTTCGTGCTCATGGCGAACCGCCCGAAACCTATGAAATCGCTCGTCAGAACAACATCGAAATCATCGATGCCACATGTCCTGTTGTGCTACAACTGCAACGACGCATCAGCGACACCTACACCTCGCGACGCGACGGCTCACAAAGTCCGCAAATCGTCATCTATGGCAAGAACGGACACGCCGAAGTCAACGGACTTGTGGGACAAACCAACGGCGAAGCCATCGTCATTCAAGACCATAACGACATCGACAACATCGATTTCGATCGCGACATCTACCTCTATTCGCAAACCACCAAGTCGCTACAAGGCTTCCAGGAAATCGTGCGCAAAATCGCTGCTCGCAACGCCGACAAGCACACTTTCGAAAGCTACGACACCATTTGCCGACAAGTGGCCAACCGTATCGACAAAATTCGCGAATTTGCAGCCGCACACGAACTCATCATCTTCGTTAGTGGCAAGAAAAGCAGCAACGGGAAGATACTTTTTGCCGAATGCCTCGACGCAAACCCCAATTCGCACCTCATTTCGAGCGAAGAAGAACTCTGCCCCGAATGGCTCATTGGCAAACAGAGCATCGGCATCTGCGGAGCCACTTCCACTCCTATGTGGCTCATGAACAATGTCAAAACTCGCATCGAACAACTCGGCATCAACCAATAAGCACAAGGCAAATCGCAAAAAATAAGGTACATCGTCCGTAGGACGACTTTTATGAACCTTTAGCTCGCCGAAACTTCGTTCGAGACAATAGCCGTAGACTTTCAAGTCTATGGAAAAAGATATCCACAAATGCTCCGTCTGAAAAGACGGGAACCTGATACTAATTCGCGTCTTTACAGACGTAACCCTCTTATTCACAACCATCCGTATGCATAAACGCATACGGCTATTCATAAAAAATGTCTTTCAGACATTACACATCACTCCAAACATACAGATACGAAAAAAGAGATGCGCCATTGCACATCTCCTATTTTAAAAATCTAAAGAGGAATAGGCGATTGCACATTAAGAAAAGCTTCCCGCGTAATTGCGGATTTTAGGATTTTTCGCCTATCCCTCTTTTTATAGCCATACGCTATAATCACTTACCACGCAGGCCACAAGTTATGTTTTAGTTTTTTGAGAATTCTCTGTTTTTTATAGAACCACTTTCGATGTTTTACCACCTTGCTTCATGATGTAGATACCCTTTTCAGGATTTTCCACCTTCACACCTTGCAAGTTGTAGTATTCCACCTCAGCATCCTCAGCATTCACATCTTCAATACCCGACACCTCAGAGTCATCACCCAAACCAATTGAGAATACTCTGATTGATGTACTTGATAGATCTAAGTATGCGCTGTTCACTGGAATAACATCACCTTCTTCAGCTTGAATAAATTTCAAGTCATCCGATTCTGTTGCTAAACCTAATGTATAGAATCCTTCGTTTGCTGTTACACTACCAGTTGATGTAGCCTTCAATTGATTCTTACGATAGCTTAACTTGTTAGGATTTACAGTTGTTTTTGTTGCTTTAATAGTACCTGCTTCTGTTCCATCAAGAATTACACCTTGATTAGCTGGGATGTAGCTACTATACACACGAGTCATATTAATATATGATGCGCTTGCCTTGTTTACGATATAAATCTTAACACCGCTTGGGATTTGGACATTATATGGAGCACTGAACGCACTCATATATCTTGTCTTTCCGCTCATCACACCTTGTGTCAATGTAACTTTGATTACACCTTCCTCTTCAGGTTCTTCTTCCTTGATAGTGAACGATGCAGTTGCAATTTCACTATCATTCCAACCATCTTTCACAGCGATAGCCTTCACTGTTGCTGCTTCATTCAATGCAAATGGAGCAGAATATTCTTCAGTAGGTTCAGTGCCATCAATTGAATAGTAAATAGTAGCGCCTTCTGTCGCGCATGCGATTGCGACCTTTGTGCCGGCTTCGATTTCGCCACCGTTAGGAGTGATTACAGGAGTAGCAACAGTTTCTACAACCACTTCTTCCTTGATAGTGAACGATGCTTGTGCTGTTGCACTATTGTTCCAACCATTTTTCTTAGCTACTGCCTTCACAGTAGCAGCTTCGGTTAATTCGAATGGAGCTGAGTAAACTGTAGTTGGTTCTGAGCCGTTTATTGAGTAATAAATTGTTGCACCTTCAGTTGAACATGAGATTGCAATCTTTGTTCCTGCTGCGATTTCACCGCCATTAGGAGTGAAAGTAGGTGTAGCCACAGTTTCTACAACTGGTTCTTCAGCCACTTCTTCAATCAAGAATGCCGAAGAGTAGTTTGTGTTAAAGAAAGGAGCGGTAGCACCATTAAAAGTCATGTCGCTCTTAATAACAAAATAAACATCTTCAGCGCTTCCTGAAGCCGCAGTACGCTTACCCTTAATAGTATAGTAAGTTTCACTGTACGAAGATGTTACATTTCCGCCCGACACCATTTCTTCAATAGTAAAGTCACACCATGTCGAAGAATATATGCTTAGGTAACCTAAAGCGCTGTTTTCTCCCTTATAATTTGATAAACCGCGTCCTGTCCAAATCAAATAGTTACCATCATTACTTTGGAATGTATAAGTACCCGATTTAGTACCACTGCCACATGTGTAAGTTGTTGCATCGGCTTCATTTGAACTCAACATCAAACCATTAGTCGCTGTGTAGCTGAAATAATACTTTGTTTTATTCGCTTGAACATTTACAAAGCGATATTTCTTACCAGCTTCTGGCTTATTCACTGTTGGTTCTACAACTTCTTGCTTGATTGTGAACGATGCAGTTGCAATTTCGCTATTATTCCAATCAGTTTTCACTGCGATAGCCTTCACTGTTGCATCAGAAGTCAAAGTGAACGCACCAATATACTTAGTTGAGTATGCAGTAGGAGTTGTTCCATTAGTTGTGTAATAGATAGTTGCGCCATCTGTTGCGCAAGAGATTGAAATAGCAGAACCTGCTTCAATTTCACCACCATTAGGAGTGATAACAGGAGTAGCAACAGTTTCAACTACTGGTTCTTCCTCTGTTGCAAGAGTATAAGCTTCACCTGTGATTTCGCTCACTGTAAGAGGTACATACACTATATTAGCAGTACCACCAGGAGCACTACCATATTTATAATTGTCATTGCTGTTAGATGAAAAATATTCATCTTCATACATGAAACCTATTTCTCCATTAGGAAGGATATCCATTGTTGAATAAGCCGATTCTGCATCATCTACTTCGATACCCTTAGTCCAACCACTTGCCATTTGACTTGGTGTGTAAGTTGTGTTTGGATCAATTTCTTTATAGTATACCGAAACATTACTGCGTTTATATCCATCGACTGTTCCTACTGGAAGTGATTGAAGCAAGATAGTTTTTGTTTCGTCTTTTGAGTTCTTTACTCCTTCATATAGAAGCAATTCTCCATTACATGCATTGCTCTCGGCAAATTTATATGTTTGTTGGGTGCCCCAACTACCTGTAGCATTAGTTTCGTTTGTGAAAGTGAATACATTGTAGTGACGAGAACCTGCTGCACGGCTACTGATTACGATTTGACCATTAGGCAATTCTTCAAGTTTTGCTTCATCTGCGCTACTTACGCAATATGAGCTTCCTAATTGTTTCCATGTTGTTCCGAAGTCGTCGGTATACACCACATAGTTATAGCTTGAACCATCAATTCTCACCAACATAGCACCATAAACGCGATAATAGTTGCCTACCTTTACGCGCTTTGACTGTAGCAAGCGTCCCGATGCAAAGAACATACCTTGTACTTTGCTACCCACACTTGAGTTATTATTCTTAAATATTGCTTCCGAGCCCTTAAATGTTGATGTTTGATTTGTCATTGTCCAAGTGCGGCCATAATCACTACTTACAATGCTATAGCTGCGATAATCACTTGATGTAGTAGTAGAAGTGTAGGCTGTGTTACCACCAACACACATCACAAGAACCTTACCTGATTCTCTATCGGCAACTACTGCAGCATCACCATAGCCATAACCACTACCAGGACCATTGGCTACAAGAACTTTGTCGCTGGCGTTAATTGGGTCATTGCTCGATGGTGTCCATGAATAACTACCATTAGCAGCAATAGTGCCAAATTTTGCATAGATATCTACATCACCACCTCCCACATCTCTTCCACCTGGGCGGTAATCGCTAATTGCAAGGATTTCATTATTGCTCATCACAGCTATCGCAGGAATACGATAAGGTGTTGTTTTGTGACTGCTTGATGAGTACAATGTTTGCTTCTTTCCACTAATCGAAGAAGCCGAAGTCACTGCCGATGCCGAGATACTGACAAAGGCAAGGAGTGTTAATACAAGGTAGTTTTTAAGTCTTTTTAGATTCATAATATATCTCTTTTAAGTTTAACTTTTCTATTAATTTATTTTTTCTATAAATGTTTTTAATAGTTATTATTTTAAGTTGTTAATCTCCAGTTTTTAAGAGTAAAAGGGTAACGACAAAGGTTTTTTAACCCTTGCCATCACCCTTATACCGCTATTTTATACTATACTAATCAAGTTATCGCTATAACTTTGATTCATATATTGTCTTTATGATTTACTTACCTTGAGTACCAGTTCCTAAATCACTACCCACTTTACCATAGTGACGCAATGAGTTTTCTACAATAAAGCGAGGAAGATAGTAACCAGGCTTATCTGCATCAGTTGAAGCAGAGCTCTTAACGCGGTCCATGATTACAATACCAGTTGGACCTGAAAGGTTTGACACACCAATAGTCATCAATTCATCATAGAAGAATTTATTTATATCGGCAGCAAATGTTGCGATATCACCTTGAAGACCACCGCCCCATAGGAATGGACCTGGATAACTTCTATATCTCTCATTAGGAGCACCTTCTGTACTATTTAGATTAGAACCAGTAAAATTTCCTACTCCGCTATAATACTTATCATCAAAGCCATAGCCATATGGATAATTTTCATAGCGTTGGAACACTGGACGTGGTTTAAACGAATACGCATTGTTTGTGATATAATATCCACATAGTGAATTAATAACTAAAGAATATATACCTTTTTGCGCAATATCAAGAGTTCCCTTGATATCCGATTTCTTTTCAGCAACTGAATTACACCATTGGTAAGTATAATTTTCGCTTCTATAACTACTATAATATCCAGTAGAAGTATATTTAGTTGTAGCATTTGATACTCGCTTCCATTCTTGTACCCATGCCATTGTAGTGCATGTTGGCGAGTATGCTACATCACTTGTATTTAGATAATTGTAAGCAAAACTCTTTACACCTTTGCTCATAGGCACAACTCCTGTTGCTTTAGAATCGATTTCATAATAAGTATAAGTCGATGGAGCTGTTTCATTTACATAATATGGACGATTTGCGGCGCCATTAGTTGTAATTAAGTCTGCGTTAAGTGTAGGCTTGTAGCTACCATGAGATAGTTCTCCAAATCCACGAGCGTACCATTGGTCAGGATGAGTACTCCATCCCAATACTACACTATAATTATGTGAACCATTACTAGCAAAACCTGTAAACCAACCTGTATCAATACCAATACCACATGGTCGTGCTATACAAAATATTTTACCTCTTGCATCTTCAAGAGTAATGTTACCATTGTATGGTTGAGTAGCATATTTTTTCATATATGTATTACCAGTAAACCATGTATTAAAACCATTCATCCATCCATTGTCACCAGCATTACGGCTATAACTATTGTAATCAAGATCTTGATAACCTACAATAATAAATGCACATTCACTTGTGTTAGCCGCCAATTTAGTTGCAATAGTTTGAACTGCAGAATTTAGGGTAATGTTTGTCTCAACACCATTACATATCAATTTTTTATCTCCAATATTATTTGCACCATTTTTATCAACCATCATTTCAAAGCAACGGATACCATTATTCCATAAAGTCTCAATGTCAAGTGTTTGTTGCTTAGAATCTTCATCTGAAAGGCTATTAGAACCTACACCACCAGCACCTGGGATAGAAAGCATACCAATTGGAGTTTCATCTTTAATTGATTCCATCCATGTAGAAAGGTCTAATTCTGTATTCCAAGTAACTGAAATACCTTTAATGAAATTTTTCTTCTTAGCATTAACTATTAAGCCTTCATTAACTACTCCGCTTGCTGATTCTGTAGGAGTTACTACAGTGCTCTTATAAACACCTCCACTCAAGATACTAACACCTAAACTTGGAAGTCCTTCTACATAGCCATTTTCATTTTCATCCAAAACCATAAACACTGTGAATGTAAGAGTTTTTCCATACCCCAAAGTAATTGGATATCCATCTTCTCCATACACATTCACATCAATATAACTTTTACCATTGCGAACATCTGTGATTTTACCTGTTGTAACATCGGCAGTAAATGTACCTGTAATCAATTCTCCTTCAGGTGCAAAAATACGCACACCCGAAATATTTTCAAGATCTTTACCAATGTTACCATTCTTTGAATTATTAACCAAAGAAATCTCCACTGCAGTAACAATAGGATAGAATGTCATTGTTACGCCATCTGCTGTCAATGTTTTGTGATTTGCTTTAGCAGTAGCTGTCATATAAGCAAAACGCATAGCAGGGTGAACGGTGTAGTTACCATTAGTATCCTTTTGAATAGCTTGTGAACCTTGCGCATTTTGTGTATAAGGTAGATATGCTGTGAGCGTGTTGCCGTTGATTTGGAATGTATTAGCTTCAGTAGAACCTGTTGCAAACATCTTTGGCGATGGATATACGCCATAGAACTTGTGATCAGCATCGCTTCCCCATTGCAAACCGTAAGCTGCAGTTGATGTAAGAGTTGACGAAGTTACGCTTGTTTGATTAACCTTGTAATCGCAATAGCTATTACCTTCTACTTTGCGAGCTTCGGCACAATAAATGCGCACTTGGTCACCTGTGTACCACATAATTGGAGTACCTGTGGTACCCTTTTCGCCATATTGGGTACGAGCTTCATCTTCATATCCTGCTGTACCACCAAAGAAAATTTCGTCACCTACTTGTGCAGGCTTGAAATTCTTGTTCATATCGTCTTCGCAAGACACAAATGCCATGCTTGCAGCAGCGATCAATGCTATTATTGAAAATATCTTAGTTGTCTTCATATTCCTCATCGTTTTATTCCCATCCAGATTGTTCAAATGTATCTCCATCTGTGCTATCAAAACCAGTTGTATGTTCGCTGGTTTCAACCTTGCTTCCTTCTTCCATCATCACAGAAGCTGTATTGCACACACCTTCCTCTAATTCCACACGAAACTTCTCGATAAGGGGAGTTTCGTAACCTTTTTTCCTTTTCATCACAAATACCGTATTTAGAATTCTAATTGTTAATTTCTGTTTATTATTATTCTCGCATATACACGCGTATACCTTATTATTGCACACGCATATAGATACATGTATAGTGCTATTAATAAGCGATTTATTCATCATTTCCGCTTACAAATAGACACTATTCGGGTGCAAAAGTACGAAATTTTATATCGTTTTTACCCCCCCCAATTATTTAACACTAATTTAACACATCTTTAACTTTCATTAACCCTGCAACAAAACACCAAGCCCAAAGGACAACATCCCTCACACACCCATTTACACAACAACCAACTCGCAAAAAGACATCGTTTTTTATTCTCACAAACATCGCCCTCTTTCCATTCTCAACTTTAATTATTATTTTTGCAGAACATTGAATCGCAGTTATCTGTTACACAACTTAATTACTATGGCACAATTCGATCTATCTCAACGACAAAAGTGGCTCTTGGCTACTGGACTTGGTACGGGCGCAGTGATCTATTTCGCTTCGTCGAAACTCAGTTCGGCCTACGCGTCTACTGCAAGTTCGTTGCCTAAACTTAGCCCCGACTACCCTTCGTTCAAGAATGTGGTTTACAAAACGGTGAACGGCCAACACCTTCACCTCGACATATACATGCCTACGGGCGCACACGATGGCGCACAACTCGCTCCGGTGCTGATTTTCATTCATGGTGGTTCGTGGGTGGAAGCTACGAAGGACAACATCAAAAAGACCTTCCGACAATATGTGCTCAAGACATTGACTCAGAATGGATTTGCCGTGGTGAGCGTGGATTATCGCCTTGCCAACAAATCGATAAGTCACATTCAGCACCAAGTGGCCGACTGCAAGGACGCTGTGCGATGGGTGCGACAAAATGCCGCTCAATATGGGCTCGATGCCAACAACATAGGCGTTTGGGGTGCTTCGGCGGGTGGACAACTGGCTATGATGACTGCCTACACCGATGATAGCCACTACCCTGGCGACTCGGCTCTAAGCAACACCTCGGCGCAAGTGAACTACCTCATCGACACTTATGGCCCAACCGACCTCAACACGCTATTTCGCACTGAGTTGAACCCATTCGTTACGGCTTTCGCCAAGTTGTGCGTGCGCAAAGTGATCATGAAGCGCAACCGACAACTAAAATGTGTTACTGGTTACGACATCGACACGCAAAAGAAGCGCGTGATGCAACTATGTCGCGAATTTTCGCCAATCAACTATGTATCAAAGGATTGTTGCCCAACACTGATAATGCACGGAGCAGCCGACACTACGGTAAAGATTGAACAATCGATAAAGATGTTTGTCGAACTGCGCAAATGTGGCGTCGAAGCCAAGATGATACGCTACAAACGCTTGAAACACAGCTTCTGCAACGCCTCAGTGGCCGAAGCCTACGATGTAGCTCACCGCATCCTCGCCTTCGTCCAAAGCCAATACAAAGGATAATAGATTTATTTTCACAATAACAAAAAAAAGGAAAGTCGCTTAGCAACTTTCCTTTTTTGTTACTTAGCCCCCATTTCCACAGGTGCAATTTTATCCATAAGTGAAACAATTTGTCGTTGACGCTTGCGCATATAGGCCGACGGATTGGCCGAATTGTAGCGCAACGGATTGGGCAATGTGGCTGCTATCAGCGCAGCCTCGCGCTTGGTGAGTTTCGCCGCTTTCTTGTTGAAATGCTCTTTCGCCACAGCTTCCACACCATATATTCCGTAGCCCATCTCGATAGAGTTGAGATAAATCTCCATTATGCGTTCCTTGCTCCACAGCAATTCGATAAGCACTGTGAAATAAGCCTCAAGTCCCTTGCGAAACCAACCGCCGCCGTTCCATAGAAACACATTTTTAGCTGTTTGTTGCGAGATTGTGCTTGCGCCACGATTGCGCTTTCCACTTTTAGCCTCTTTGATAGCCTTCTCTATTTGGTCAAAATCGAATCCATTGTGTTCCATGAATAGATTGTCCTCACTCGCCACCACAGCCTGCACCATGTTGTGTGAAATCTTGTCGAGCGACAACCATTTATGCTTCAATTTTATGGGCTTATCGGCCTGCTTTTGCTCCACAGCTCTAATCACCATCAACGGCGTAACATACACTGGCACATAACGATACATCACCACTGCAAGCACCGATGATCCAATGAAAATGATAAGAAACTTTTTGATTATATCCCACAAAAATCGCATAATCACACTATTTTAGCGCAACACAAACCACGGAGAGCAGTCATAACGAGGTAAAGCCATGAGTTGCACATCTTTATCGTAGTCCTCGAGAGCTCCCATAGCATCGCCCACACTCACGCTCTTCGATTCGAGCGCACCACGCACCACAGCGACAGCCTTTTCGGGAGTGTTGTTGTCGTTGCTCAAGTGACACAAAAAGATGTAGCGCAATTCCTTGTTATAAATTTCGTCGATAAAGCGCGCAGTATCTTCGTTGTCAAGGTGGCCAGTATGCAACTTGATACGGCTCTTAAGATGCTCGGGATAAGTACCATTTTCAAGCATTTCGAGGTCATAGTTGGCCTCAATCATCAAGAAATGCGCTTGCGACATGTAGTGATGCGCACGCTCAGTAACCTTTCCTAAGTCGGTAGCTGCAACAAACTTACTATCGCCATATTGCACAAAGAATCCCACATTATCGAGTCCGTCGTGAGGCACCTCAAATGGGGTAATAGTCAAATCACCCAATTTAAACTCAATTTCCTTGAAAATAGGTTGATGATATTCCTTTATGCGACGCGACACATTGTGGCGCTTCAATATACCATTGAGCGAACGATTAGTGCAATAGATGCGAATGTGCTTGTACTTACGAGCTATTCCGTAGGCATAACGAATGTGGTCGCTATGGTCGTGAGTAAGACACACACCCTTCACCATGTTGGGCGTAACGCCATTTTGGCGCAACTTCTCAAACACGCTCTCATAGTCCACACCTGCATCGATGAGAATACCTCCACTTTCGGTTCCCACATATGAACAGTTGCCACTACTTCCACTGCCAAAGCTCATAAAATACAATGGCTTGCGTTCGGGCTCAGTAACCACTGCCCCGAAACCTTCGACCTCATCGGCCGTCTTCACTTCGGGCTTCTTTTCTTCCCTTTTTGGGAGAATCACCTCAAAGTCCCCAATCACCTCTTGTTCAGCCTTTTCGACAGCGCTAAAAAGATTGTATTGGGCGTCTGATTTTATCTTTTTATATTTAGTCATCTATTTATAAAGCAAGAAGATAGTGGGAATCTTGTCGTAGTCATACTTGACCTTAGCCCACTCTGCTACTCCACGAGTAACAATGCTTTCTTGCTCGCCTGTGATGTCGCTTGCCACACACAACTTAAGATGCTTAGGCAATGTTTTCGCCATCTCGGCTATAAGTTTATTATTTCGGTAAGGTGTTTCGATAAACACTTGAGTTTGGTGATTAACGCGGATATTATACTCCATATCCTTAAATTTCTTGGCGCGCGCGCCTGCATCAATAGGCAAATAGCCCAAGAATGCAAAACTCTGGCCATTGAATCCCGACCCCATTACCGACATCAAAATACTTGAAGGACCCACAAGAGGAATCACACGCAACGATTTGCGTTGTGCTATTGCCACCACATCGGCTCCTGGATCGGCTATCGCTGGGCAACCAGCCTCCGAAATAACCCCCATAGAGCAACCTTTTTCGAGTGGCACAAGAAATCCCGAAATATCTTCGGGCTTAGTGTGACGATTTAGCTCATAGAATGTTAGTGTATCAATATCGATATTTCGGTCACACTTTTTTAAGAATCGACGAGCTGTGCGCACATTCTCTACTATGAAATGTTTGATATCGCGCACTATCTCTATATTTCGAGCTGGTAGCACTGCGCTGAGTTCTCCTTCACTCAGCGGCACTGGTATCAAATATAGAGCTGTTTCCACCATAATTATCGTTTTCTTGTGAAATAATCACCTTGTTATCCTAATTTATCACAAAATTACAACTATTACACCAATAAAGCAAAAAAGGGTCGCTTTTTTTGCGACCCTTCAAGTTTACTGTATTGTAATATTATTTTATCACAACCTTCTTTGATACGATTTCAGTGCCCGATACCACTTTCGCTACATACACGCCTGCTGCAACTTCCGATACCGACATTTCTGATTCAGTAGTGCTTGCTACAACCTTACCGCTCATATCCAATAGAGTCATTGTGTCGACTTCCTTATTAGCCTTCATAACACCATTTTCAACTGCTACCTTCAATGACACTTCGCCCATAGTTTCTTCAACCGATGTTGTTACCAATTCGAATGAACCATACAAGCCCACATTGTCAAGGATCAAGCTTTCGCAGTTCTTTGACACCAATTGGAATGCAATGTAAATAGTCTTATCAACATATTCACTCAAATCCAAACCACGAGTCTTGAATTCAGGACTTTCAGCTACTACTTCCATCTTTGTCCAGTAATCCCAGTCATCATCCTTGTCAGTTGAGATCTTAACGCGATAATCTTCCAAGAAGTTAGGATTGTATGATGCCACATCCCACACGAAGAAGCTATTTTCGCTTGTTACCTTCACTTGTGGAAGAACGCACCAGCGGTTAGCCTTTTCTACGCCATCCAACCAAGTTGTTCCAGCAAATACATGTTCGCCAAATTGTGCGTGATTTTGGATATTAAAGATACCCCAACCATATTCGTTGAATTCTTCTCCAGCACCCGAATTGATAGTACCTTCATCTTCCGATCTCATTGTGAAGTCGGCAGGAACTTTTCCGTCTTCGAAATCCCACAATAGAGCAGCTTCGCCAAGTACACGGAATTCAAGGCTCACTGTGTCGTTAGCTGCATTTGTATCATCTGATGATGTTACGATTGCTTTCAATGTGTGTACACCTTCGCTCAAGCCTTCCAACTTGTTAGCAAGTACATATTGCTTGATTTCTTGTGCCTTAATAGTTTCGTTAGCTTCTGAAACCACATTTTCATCAATCATCAACTTCACATTAGCTGCTACATCCTTGATAGCCAAGCTACGAACTGAGAACTTCACATCCTTACTGTTCTTCTTGTGAACATATGCTCCAGGGTTAGTGATTGCACCCATTTGTAGGTCTACATTATCAGCATCGATCTTTTCGAATGATAGATCATCGACTGTAATCCAGTTCAAGTTCTTATCAGTGAATGAGTAGAAACCTAGACATAATGTTTGTGGCTTATCAAGATAGATAATAGAGATACATTCTTGATATGTGCTGTTTGCAACCTTCTTTAGTTCCACAATCTTATTAGTCATTGCTTCCACTTTTTGTTCTGCACCATAGTACACGCCAAAGCTTTCAGCATAGCTATTATCGGTTGCATACCAGAACTTCAATGCATAGTATCCAGCTTCCTTAATTTCGATAGGGTCAAGAATAGCCCAGTCATCACCAGGATTATATTTGTTATAGTTGTATGCCAAGCACACTGTACCTGTGCGAGCAAGATTCCACCATGGATCTGAATAAAGTTGCCAATCACCATCGTCTTCGTTCAAGTTGAAGAACTTAAATCCATCAGTGCTTTCAGTGTATTCAAATCCCATATAATAAGGAACTGATGCTGGCGCGCTGTGAACCACATTCACTTCGGTAGCGTTGTTAGCTGGATTCACATCATCAGCACTTTCTACCCACACCTTAACTGCATATTTCTTGCGTGGTCCCGACAAATCAGCCTTTGCTGCAAATGTATATTCCATTTCAGCACCTGCCGCAAGGCTTTGTGCACATTCTTCTACAGCTACAGTATCACCGTCAACTGAGAAACCAATCTTAAAGCCATTAGCTGCAGCCATACCTGTGTTTTTCACTTTTGCCTTCACTGTTTCTTGTGACAAGCCTTCGCCATCAACTGGGGAAACAACTTCTGACACTAACAAATCGACAGGATTATCAACAATCTTCACAGTTACGCTACACAAGTACAATCTCCACTTATCAGCATCGCTCACTGCGTGGAAACCAAGATTGTAAGATTCGCCTGCCTTCACAGGAATCAAGAAATAACCACCTGATTCAGTATCAAGATATGAAGTAACTTCAGTTCCTCTGTTCACCATAGCTTCTACAGTTGCCGATGAACCATACATTACTTCCATTTTTTCAACATAAGAGCTACCCTTAACTGTAAACAACACAGCCATCACACCGTCTTTAGGAGCTACTACTGCTGGCGAAATCATCCAGTCATCGGCAGCATTTGCACCACTATAAGAATAAAATACTTTCGATGGTGAGCCACTTGAATCAAACTTCCAAGTCTTTTCGTCACCATTAGCATCAACTACAGTCCAAGCGTTGAACTCTTCTTCTGTTGCAAAGCTTGTGTTAAACAAATCTTGTGAGTACATACTCACAACACTCATTAAGCAAAATAAAAGTGTAAAAATTTTCTTCATAATTATTCTGTTTTAATTTGTTATTTTTTCTGTTTATGGTTTTCGTTATATCATAAAAAAGTGGGGCTATTCGCTCCACGACGCAAATATATATAATATGATTGAATTTACAACTAATTTTTTATAATTATTTTTATTTCATACACAATATATTCCGTTTTGTGCTATTTTTTATTCATTTTCTTATGCATTCTCTCTATTTTATCTTTCTATGGGTAAAATTTAGCTCTCTCAAGCCCCCAGAATTGCCGTTTTTTCACTAATTTTACACACAAAACCGTAACACTAACATCTTTTTATTATGAAAAGAACTGCTTTATACTTCATTTTTGCCATTGCAACATTAATTGCATCGGCTTCTACCGAATGGACATTGCAAGGTAAACCTTACACAGTCGACACTCTCAACCACATCAATGTGGGACCATCAACGACTCTCACTTCGCTTCGCCTCACTGGCACACAGAATTTGAATGTATTCTACACCACTACCGACCTCACCAACCCTCTCATCGAAATGGAAGTGTTGAAGGCTAAGGACATTATCTATGCTCGTCAAGAGGTTTCGGGTATGGCTCTCGACCACGATAGCGACTCAAAGCAGTATTTTCTCGGTGTAAATGCCGATTTCTTCAATATGCGCCGTGGCAATTCGATTGGTTCACAAATCACCGACGGCGAATTGGTATATGTAGACAATAGCGAACGCACTCAATGGGCTATCAGCGACGACCGACTACCTATCATGGATTGTCTGCACATTTCTTGCACTGCTATTGCAGGCGACAAGGTGGCAAACATATCGGGCGTAAATAAGGTGGCTACGACTAACAGCCTCAATATCTTCACTCCTCGCTACGGAGCAAGCACCGACACCACCAAAAACACCTACGAGGTGGCTATCGTTCCTGTTGATGCACCTATCTCGGTGGGCAAAAAGGTGAAAATGAAGGTTGCTTCAGCTCCTGCTACTGGTGGAAATATGACTATCCCTGCCAACGGATACATTCTTTCGGGTACTGGCACCGACAATTCTTTCGTAAAAGCGCTTTCTCAAGGCGATATCATCGAAATCACTACCACTATCAGCACAAGCAAAGGGCAAAACATCGCTCCTACCGAAGTGGTGAGTGGCTATCCAGTGATTTTGAGCAACGGCAAGGTTACCAATCCTGTCGACATTCTTCGCCACCTCAATGGGCTACACCCTCGCACTGCTGTGGGCAACGACAAGACTGGCACAAAACTCGTTATTCTTATCGTTGATGGCCGTTCTAACGACTCGGAAGGTTGCACATCTAAGGTGCTTGCCGACATCATGAGCTATGCTGGCTGCGACGATGCAATGAACCTCGACGGTGGTGGATCAAGCGAACTATATGTGCGCTCACTCGGCATTTGCAATGTGCCAAGCGATGGTAAAGAACGCACCGTTGCCAATGGTCTTTTCGCTATTGCTAAAGCTCCTGTCGACAACGAAATCGCTTCTATCGCGTTTGCCGAATTCCGCAAGACTATCGACGGAAAAGATACTTACACTCCTGTGATTTACGGTTACAATAAATACGGCATCATTGTCGACAAGGATGTGAAGGGAGTGAAGCTATCTTGCCCTCGACAATTAGGCAAAATCACTCAAAAGGGTACTACCCTACAACCAACTGGCAACAAGGGTACTCACACCCTCACAGCACACTTCGGCAAGCTCACTGCCTCTATGCCTATCATCGTTAAATAATATACTTCGAACACAACAAATATTGATATATGGCACTTTCTGAATTGTTTATCGAGCAGATTCATGGACTTTTGCCCGAAAATGAAGCTACGGCATTGATCAAGTCGCTTGGCGAAAGCGACCCATCGGTGTCGGTACGCATCAACTCGGTAAAATGTGACAAAACACCTACCGAAAACCTCGTCCCTTGGTGCAACCGTGGATTTTACCTCGACCAACGACCACAATTCACTTTCGATCCTGCTCTACATGCTGGTTGCTACTATGTTCAAGATGCCTCATCAATGTTTCTTGCTCATGCCATCAACCTTTTGGTCAACAAAGACGAACCTGTGCGTTATCTCGATTTGTGCGCTGCCCCAGGTGGTAAAACCACAACGGCAATCGACGCTCTTCCTGCAGGCTCACTCGTTGTTGCCAACGAAATCATGAGCAATCGTGCTCAAATCCTTAAGGAGAACCTCATCAAGTGGGGCAATCCTAATTGTGTAGTTACTTGCAACGACTCAGCAGCCTATGCTCCACTCACTCACTTCTTCGACATCATCGCGGCCGATGTGCCTTGTAGTGGCGAAGGAATGATGCGCAAAGACGAGGAAGCTGTGGCTCAATGGACGCCTGCTTTGGTGAAAGAATGCGCCGACCGACAACGAGAAATCGTCGACAATGCTTGGCAAGCTCTTCGACCTGGCGGTCTATTCATATACAGTACTTGTACTTTCAATCGTCCCGAAAACGAAGATATTGTGGAATATCTTGTCAACGAACTTGGAGCCGAGAGTATCGACCTCAACCCTCCTACCGATTGGAACATTCACACAGCTATCAATTCGGCTACTCATGGCTACCACTTCTTCCCTCATCGCACTCGTGGCGAAGGGTTGTTCCTTGCTGTGGTGCGCAAACCCGACGATGAGCCTCGACAAAGCATTCGTGCCTCAAAAGCAAAGAAAAACAAAAAAGATACGCAACAACCCATACCGGCTGCAGTGAAAGAATGGATTGCCAACCCTCGCTCGGCTCAATTCATAGCTTCGGGCGACGCTATCAACACAATTCCTGCCGATTATGCCGACGAGATTGCTATTCTTCGTGAAAATCTTCGCGTGATATATTGTGGTTGCGAAGTTGCCACAGCCAAAGGCAAGGATTTGATACCAGCACATTCACTCGCCCTCAACGAATGCCTCAACGAAAAGGCATTCCCTTCATGCCAAGTGGATTATCCAACGGCTATCGCCTTTTTGCGTGGCGAAACCATCGTAGTCGACGCACCACGAGGATTTGTGCTAATAAAATACAACGGAAAAGCCATTGGCTGGGTGAAAAACCTTGGCAATCGCGCCAACAACCTCTACCCTAAAGAATGGCGCATCAAAAGCTCCCACATCCCCACAACTCCACCTGAAATAGTGTAAAATTAAAAATAGAGACACAAATAAATATTCATATCTATACATTAATATGATAATTTTTTCTATATTTGCAATACATAAAAATTTTTCATTTTAAAACAACATGCCTATGGAATAAAAACAGATTATTGAAATGAATTTTAGTAAACAATTGCATTAAAAGCAAATCGTTATTAACTAAAAGCGTTTCATTCAATTCTTGACATACATAATTATGAGCTTTTATGCTCTTGTTCTTTAATCTTGAATACCGCCAATATTCGTCGCACGAGGACAAGTAGTTTGGAGGTTCACGCTTAATGCGTGAACCATTCATACTTGCAGTGCGATAGGTAACTTGGCGGTAACCGAAAGATTAAGCAAGTACGAATGGTCACGCTTTTCTTTTTATTTTTATAACACAAATGAAAAAAATACCACTTATTTTATTTGCTTTTTCTTGTTTAAGTATTTCAACATTCGCGCAACACAAAGTTGAAACAATAGAAACAGCAACAACTCAACTTGAGATTTCGGAAAACAAAAAATTCATTAAGAGGAAAGTAGCTATCGGACGTTTTTCCAATGAAACCCAATATGCAAAAGGTATATTCTATGACAAAGAAAATGACCCAATGGGTAAACAAGCATTGGATATCCTTACAGCTAAACTCGCTACTTCTAATAAATTCATACTATTGGAGCGAAATGACCTATCGGCTCTTTTGGAAGAATCTAAAAGGAATGGAACAAGTCTATCGGCTTCTATTGGTGCTGATTTTTTGATTATTGGTTCTATTACTGAATTTGGAAGAAAAAATATCGGAAAAGCTGGCGTATTTTCTACCACAAAAACACAAGTGGTTGAAGCTGGAGTCTCAATCCGATTAGTTGATGTTACAACAGGTCTTATTATTTATTCAGATGAAGCCAAAGGCGCAGCAGAAACAACATCTAAAACAACTCTGGGGATTGGAGGTAATGCAGGTTTTGATGCAACACTTAGCGATAAAGCTATTTCTGAAGCAATAGGACAATTAGTTGAAAACATTATTAATAAATGTACCAACAAACCTTGGAGAACCTATTTCTTAGCTTATGACAACGATGCAATTCTTATTGCTGGTGGCAGTAGCTAAGGACTTGAGGCAGGGACTATATTAAAACTAAAAACAAAAGGCAAACAAGTAAAAAATCCACAAACAGGTATTCCAATTGAATTACCTGGCAAAGAAATAGGTACAGTTACAATTTTACAAACAGGAGGAGATACACCAGAAACGGAATACTCTTTCGTTGAAGTAACGGGAACTGTCGACTCTAACAATCTCCAGAACTATATAATTGAGGAATAACATGAAACATAAATTATTATTAGCTTTTTCGTTTTTATTCACAATGGTACTATTTACCAATTGTAAAGCGAACTATCCCGTAACACAACAAAGTGGGAAAGAAGATATTGCTTATCTACTTTTTGTTAGTGAAAGCAATAAATCATATGATGTAGATGTAAAAATCGATAATTCAATAGCATTCACTGCAAAGACAGTTAAATCTAAAAATGCTAAATCAAAAGGTACAGTATATACAATAAACACAGGTAAAAGAAAAATTCTCGTTTCCAAAAACGGAATTAGAATCTATGAGAAATATCTATTTTTATCACCACAAGAAACTAAAACAATATCATTACAATGAAAAAGTCTTTATTAATGTTTTCGTGTTGCATCGGCTTATTACTAACAGCTTGTAACACAACAACCAATTTATATTCTTGGCATAATTACGAAAAATCAGCTTATCAATATCAAAAAAAGAATACTGATGAAACATTTGAAAAAGCTATGAAAGAATATTTAAAAGTCATAGAAAATCAAAATGGAACAAGAAAAGCTGTACCTCCAGGTTTAAATGCTGAATATGGTTATATGCTTTATAAAGCTGGCAAAAAAAGTGAAGGTATAAACTATTTCAAACAAGAAATTTTATTATACCCTGAATCAGAAGTTTATATTTCAAGAATTATTAAACAATTAGAACAATGAAACAAACTATCTTATTTATTATCAGCATATTCTTTTTATGCTCTTGTTCTTCAAATATAACAACAAGAGGAATACAATATGCTAAATTATATGATGTCAAATGAGGCATGTAAGTAACGACATACTAAAACACTATAAAATAGCGTGTAGCTCAATGAGTTACACGCTATTTGCTTTTTATAGGCTCATGTTTTCTATGTGCTTATTATGCCCTTTTTTACGGCTTTTTTGCTACATATCGTTACACAAGACAAAATGGTAGATAAGGTTGAACATAAACATACTTATTCATCTAAAAAAGACTCAGTAAAACTTAAAAGTAGAAAACATGCCAGCATTAGGAATTGAAATTAAAAGAAAGTGCCCAATTTGCGGCAAAGTGTTTATTATCAAGACTCTTGATAGTATATACTGCTCAACAAAGTGTAGCAAGGTAGCATATAAGAGAAAGAAGGATGCGGAAAAAAAGGAGGCCTTATTTGTTGCATATGCTCAGAATGTGCCTGATATCCGTGAGTATCTAACAGCCAAACAAGTCGTTGCATTATATGGTATTGAGCGAAGTACATTATATCGACTTGCAAGATTAGGAAAAATC
>CAJGBY010000020.1 GCA_904501735.1 uncultured Muribaculaceae bacterium | reverse complement strand
TTACGACGATAGAATGCGTTAGATTCGGCAGCTGTAGAGAAACCAGCATATTGACGAACAGTCCAAGGACGCATAGCATACATACCGCTGTAAGGACCTCTCAAGAATGGAGGAAGACCTGCTACGTATTCTAGATGTTCAAGACCTTCAAGGTCATTTTTTGTATAAATAGGCTTAACTGGGATAAGCTCTGGAGTCAACCAAGTTTGACCTTCAGCAATCGGATTATGCTTAACATTAAAAGCATCGGTTGCGATATCTATATTTTTAAAATTAGGTTTCATAGTCGATGTTATTTTAATAGTTTAGCGTTGAATGCTTGAAGAGTTTCTAGAACGTTGCTCTTAACATTCACAAAGTTAGTAATTCCAATTGCCTTAAGGTCTTCGCTGCAAGCAGGAGCACCAGCTACTACAAATTCGGCACGACCATTTAGATATTTGAATGCTTCAGGAGCCAATTCAGCGTATTCGTCATCGCTTGAGCAAAGAACGATTACATCGGCTGCTTGAGCAAGAGCTGCATCTACACCTTCTTGAACTGTGTTAAAACCAAGGTTGTCAACGATTTCGTAACCAGCGCAAGCAAAGAAGTTAGAAGAGAATTGAGAACGAGCAAGACGCATTGCCAAGTTACCAATAGTAAGCATAAATACCTTAGGACGGTTAGCAGCGCGTTCAGTAGCAAGACGAAGATCTTCGAAGTCGCTTGCACCACGCTTACTAGTCAATGCTTCAACAGCTTCGCCGTTAGCATCTTGAGCACAAGCGCAATTGCAACCTTCAGTTTCGATCTTGTCGTTAGCCATTTCGTTGAAGTTAGGGAATTGGTTAGTACCAAGTAGGTCTTCTTTACGACGAGCTACATCAGTGTGACGCTTAGAAGCAGAAGCATTTACAGCCTTTTGAACTTCACCTGCTTTAACTTGAGCACCAAAACCACCATTATCTTCTACTGCAAGGAATACCTTCCAACCTTCTTGAGCGATAGCTACTGTAAGAGTTTCGATATAGTAAGAACCACCAGCAGGGTCAACAATCTTATCCATATCTGATTCTTCCTTAAGAAGAAGTTGTTGGTTACGAGCCATGCGTTCAGAGAATTCACCTGGAGTCTTGTATTGCTTGTCGAATGGAACAACAGTCAATGAGTCGATACCTGCGATAACAGCTGACATAGCTTCAGTTTGAGAACGAAGCAAGTTAACATGTGCATCGTAGATAGTTTGGTTGAATTCAGATGTGATAGCGTGAACAGCCATTTTGCAAGAGCAATCGCAAGCTGGTTCATATTGCTTAACGATTTGAGCCCAAAGCATACGAACTGCACGGAACTTAGCGATTTCCATGAAGTAGTTAGTAGAAACGCCCATGTTGAACTTGATGCGCTTAGCTACTTCATCAGCAGTAAGACCTGCTTCAGTAAGAGCTGTCATCCATTGAGCACCCCATGCAAGAGCATAACCAATTTCTTGGTAGATGTAAGCACCTGCATTAGTAAGCATATAAGAATCTACAGCAAGAACGCGAAGTTTCTTAACATCAGCAACAGCCTTTACAAGTTCAACTGCAGTAGCAGTGATATCCTTAGGGAATGCAAGACCATGCTTTAGAAGACGCTTGTAAGGATTGAATTCGATAGAACCATTGAATGTTTCTTCAGCCTTGTTTGCCTTAATGTATGCAACAAGAGCATTAGCCAATTCTACAGCCTTACCTGGGCAGCATGCGAAGTTAACTTCTACAGCACCAAGTACAACACCTTCAAGCAATGCTGCGATGTTTTCTTCAGTTGGTTCAACTTTAAGTTTGAATCCAAGTGAGTCAACACCCTTGTTCAGAATGTCAAGAGCCTTTTCGTTTGCGGCTTTAACATCATAAACTACGATTTCTTGACGAATAAACCAGTTGTTGTTGATTTTAGTACCACGAACAAAAGGATATTCTCCTGGAAGAGAATCAGTTGTTTTTAAATCTTTAATGTCTTCAGCGCGATACATTGGCTGTACATTAAAACCTTCATTTGTTCGCCAAACAAGTTTCGCGAAATCAGCACCCTTTAGGTCAGCTTCAACTTTAGCTTTCCATTCAGCGGTAGAAATCGGAGGAAATTCGGTAAACAATTTTTCTTTGTTTTCTGCCATAACTTTAATTATGAATTTTATAGTAATTTAGGTTTGTTAGTTTTCTTATTGAATTATTTTCTATGGTATATAACTATTATATTTCAATAGAAACTTTTATTGTTATTAATCGTGCAAATTTAACAAATATTCTTGTTAAAACAAACGAAATTACTATGGTTTTAAAACATAAAAGGTCCATTCTTAGAAGAATGAACCTTAAATATGCTTAAAAATACAATTTTTTAGCCTTTGATAGCTGCAATACCTGGAAGAACTTTACCTTCGATAGCTTCAAGTAGAGCACCACCACCAGTTGATACATAAGATACCTTGTCTGCAAGACCGAACTTGTTTACGCAAGCTACAGAGTCACCACCACCTACAAGTGAGAATGCTCCCTTTTCAGTTGCTTCAACTACAGCATCAGCGATAGCGCGAGAACCCGCTGTGAAGTTGTCAAATTCGAATACACCAGCAGGACCATTCCAAAGGATAGTCTTAGCATCCTTGATAGCGTTAGCGAATTTTTCGCGAGTTTCAGGACCTGCATCAAGACCTTCCCAACCTTCTGGGATGTTACCAGCAGGAACAACTTGAGTGTTAGCATCGTTGCTGAAAGAGTCCGCACATACGCAGTCAACACCAAGAACCAAGTTTACACCCTTAGCCTTAGCCTTTTCGATGATGCTTAGAGCAAGGTCAAGCTTGTCGTTTTCGCAGATTGATACACCTACAGTACCACCAAGAGCCTTAGCGAATGTGTAAGTCATACCACCACAAAGAATCAAGTTATCTACCTTGTCCATCAAGTTTTCGATGATACCGATCTTAGTAGAAACCTTAGAACCACCCATGATAGCTGTGAATGGACGCTTGATGTTGTTAAGTACATTTTCAACAGCGTTTACTTCTTTTTCCATCAAGTAGCCAAGCATCTTGTGGTCAGCATCGAAGCTGTCAGCGATAACAGCTGTAGAAGCGTGCTTGCGGTGAGCTGTACCGAAAGCGTCGTTTACATATACATCAGCATAGCTTGCAAGAGTCTTAGCGAATTCTTTTTGGCTTGCCTTCATAGCCTCCTTAGCTTCAGCATAAGCAGGATCTTCTTTGTCGATACCTACTGGCTTGCCTTCTTCTTCAGGGTAGAAACGAAGGTTTTCAAGAAGAAGCACTTCGCCTGGCTTAAGAGCTGCAGCAGCGTCAGCAGCCTTAGCACAATCAGGAGCAAATTCTACATTTGCACCAAGACGATCAGCAACTACATCCTTGATTTGACCAAGAGAGAATTTAGGATTAACTTTGCCTTTAGGTTTGCCCATGTGTGACATGATGATTAGGCTACCACCATCAGCAAGAATTTTCTTTAGAGTAGGAAGTGCACCGCGAATACGAGTATCGTCAGTTACTTTTCCGTTTTCGTCCAATGGTACATTGAAGTCCACGCGAACGATTGCTTTTTTACCAGCAAAATTAAATTGATCGATTGTCATTTCTTTAATTATTTAAAATGATTAATATTGTTTTCTGTTATAACACACAAAAATACTCTAAATTTTTGACATTTAGTCGTATTGGAAGATGTTTTTTCTTTTCTGAGGTTGAAATAACTTAAATTATTCCATTTTCGGCAAGTAGTTGTGCCATTTCTTCTTGTAGCTCTTTAGCTTTTTCGCCAGCAACTTCAGCAAAATTAGCTTCCTTTGATGCGTGGATAATGCCACGAGAAGAGTTTACAAGAAGTCCACATTCTGGAATAATACCATATCTTACAACTTCGCTTAGGCTACCACCTTGTGCACCAACGCCAGGTACAAGAAGGAATGATTTAGGTGAAATGCGACGAATTTCTTCGAACATTTTACCTTGAGTAGCTCCAACTACATACATCATGTTAGAGTCGTCGCCCCATTCGGCTGATTTGCGAAGAACTTTTTCAAATAGGGGAGTACCATTTTCGTCTTTGCCGAATTGGAAGTCTTGTGAGCCTTTGTTTGAAGTTAAAGCAAGTAGAATCACCCATTTACCTTCGTAACCAAGGAATGGTGTTACACTATCTTCGCCCATATAAGGAGCAACTGTGATAGCGTCAACATTAGTGTGTTCGAAAAGACCTTTTGCATACATCTTTGATGTGTTGCCAATGTCGCCTCGTTTTGCATCAGCAATAATAAAGATGTCAGGGTGATTTTCTTGAATATATTTTACTGTTTGTTCAAAAGCTTTAACGCCTTCTGATCCTAATACTTCGTAGAAAGCAAGATTAGGTTTGTAAGCCACTGTGTGTTGAGCTGTAGCATCAATAATTGCTTTGTTGAACTGGAATAAATCACCTTGTAGGTGTTCTGGCATCTTTTCAAGGTCAGGGTCAAGACCTACACACAAGAAAGATTTCTTAGCCTTGATGTTGTTGATTAATTCTTGCTTATTCATATTGTAGTAAAGTTATTTATAGTTCGTTTTCTTTTAACTTTTCGGCATTTTCGGCAACGATCAAATGGTCGATGCAGTCTTGAATTTCTCCGTCCATAAATGCACCCAAATTATATATAGTATAACCGATGCGATGGTCGGTAATACGACCTTGTGGATAGTTGTAAGTGCGAATTTTAGCCGAGCGGTCGCCTGTTGATACCATAGTTTTGCGTCGTGAAGCGATGTCGTCTACATATTTTTGATGCTCCTTGTCGTAGATAAAAGAGCGTAGTCGAGTTAATGCTCGTTCCTTGTTTTTAGGCTGGTCGCGAGTTTCAGTACATTCGATAAGAATTTCTTCTGTTTCGCCTGTATTTGGGTTCTTCCACATATAGCGCAAGCGAACACCCGATTCAACTTTGTTGACATTCTGTCCACCAGCACCACCACTTCGGAAAGTGTCCCATTTGATTTCACCTTCATTAATTTCTACATCAAAAGGTTCTGCTTCGGGTAGTACAGCTACAGATGCAGCCGATGTGTGTACACGACCTTGAGTTTCGGTGGCAGGAACGCGTTGTACGCGATGCACACCTGATTCATATTTCATAGTGCCATATACACCTTGACCACTTACAGTGAATACAATTTCCTTGAATCCGCCTGCAGCTCCTTCATTGAAACTTGATACTTCGGTTTTCCATCCCTTTGTTTCACAATATTTAGTGTACATACGGAATAAATCGCCAGCAAAGATAGCAGCTTCGTCACCACCAGTACCACCACGGATTTCGACAATGGCATTGCGACCATCTTCTGGGTCTTCAGGAATAAGAAGAAGTTTTATTTCTTCTTCCATTTTTGGCACAGCCTCAGTATTAGCTTCAAGCTCTTCTTTAGCCATTTCTCGCAAGTCTTCATCGGTCTCAGTTTCGAGAATGAGTCTTGCTTCATCGATGCCATTTAATAGGTTTTTATATTTGTTAGCTGCTTTAAGCAACTGTTCAAGATCTTTATATTCTTTGCTAAGCTTAACATAGCGTTTCATGTCGGCAATTACCGCTGGGTCGGTGATAAGAGTGCCTATTTCTTCGAAACGAGCATCTAAGCCTTCTAGTCGTTCTAATAATGGAGTTTTTGCCATAAAATCTATAATACGCGTAATTTCCTACAAAATTAGCAAAAAAACAAATAAAAACCATAAATCAAGGTAACAATAATGTTATTAGATGAAATAAGATAATTCAAATAGATTGGGAATGTAAAGTTGATATATAGATAATGTGTATTATGTGATAGATTTGTTCTGTTGTAGATTATAATAGGTAAATGTATTTTTGTGTTAGTTAAATGAGATTATTTAAACAATAAGTAGTTGCAGAATGTTTAAAGTTAAGAATGCAAAACTATGAATATGGAAGATATAAAAACAATGTTTGAAGAGCGTACGAGTGTGCGTCGATATGAGCGTGAACCAATTTCAGATAACGCGCTGAATGTTATATATACGGCTATACTTAACACTCCTACGAGTTATAATGGTCAACAGTTTTCGGTAATAGATATTACTGATGTAACATTAAAAGAGCAAATATATGCTCTAACGGGACAAAAGCAGATAAAAACTTGCAATAGATTTTTTGTATTCTGCGCCGATTATAATAAAATAGCTAAATTGTCGAATGAAAAGGGATTGAAAATGCCAGCTGTAACAGAAACATTGGATGGTGTAATGGTGGGTATTATAGATGCCACTTTAGCGATGGGTAATGCATTGATTGCGGCAGAAAGTTGTGGGCTTGGAAGCTGTTGTATTGGTTATACGAGAACAGCAAATGCAGAGGAATTAGCAAAATTGTTGAAATTACCTCAAGGTGTGTTTGTGGTGTGTGGTCTTGCAGTGGGTGTTCCTCGTGAGAAGCCAGATGTAAAGCCAAAGCAACCTCGTGGAGCTGTGATACATAAAAATAAGTATAATGAAGATGGGCTTGTGGATAAATTGAAATATTATGATGATATAATAAAGGTGTATAATGCCACAAGATCAGGTTTTAAAACAGATAATGACTGGTGTGGTCATATTCTTGAATATTATAAGGATATCATGGGCTATAATATGCTTGACTATTTGCGTCAACAGGGTTTTGATATAAAAAGTTGATGTTAATAATTGTCATCAAAATAAAATAAGCTATCTCTTGTGAGATAGCTTATTTTATGCTATTTATGTCGGTTTATCCTATCAAAATAGAAATGTTTGATGTGATAAGTTTGACTGAGATTGCAAGTAGAATTACTCCGAAGAATTTACGGATAATGAAAATACCACTTTCTCCAAGTATTCGTTGTATTTTATGGGTAATTTTAAGAACGATATATACCCAAATCATATTTGCGGTAAGACCTAAAAGAATGTTTATAGAAGCAAATTCTGCTTTTAGTGAAAGTAATGTTGTAAATGCACCTGGACCAGCAAGCAAAGGAAATACAAGAGGTACGAGAGTTGCTTCTTTAATAGGACCATTGTTCTTGAAAATTTCGATGTCAAGAATCATTTCGAGCGCAATAGCAAAAATTATTATACCCCCAGCTAATGCGAATGAATTGATGTCGACATGGAAAAGTTTTAAAAGCAAATCGCCGGCAAGGAAAAACACAAGCATAAGTACAAATGATAGAACCGATGCTTTGAGTGCATTGACCGAACGGTCTCTTTGTTGAAGGTTGATAATAATAGGTACAGAACCAATAATGTCGATAATCGCAAAAAGTACAATGAATGCACTTAGAAATTCTTGGATGTTAAATTCGCTAAACATAGTAGTGTGATTTAATTTTCTACAAAATTAATGTTTTATCTTTTTAATAACAAATAGTCAATTAATGATGTTTTGTGATGATTTGTAATAAATTAATATTGAAATATAGTTTGGTTTAATGATTTATGGACTAAAGTGCTTAAATTTGTAATCAAATTGATGTTGAAATGTGAAAAAATATAATTTTCAAAATTTTTTATGGCTCGAGAAAAAGTGTTCAGATTTAAGCAATTTAGTGTGCGAAATGATAAAAGTGCAATGAAAGTGGGAACAGATGGTGTTCTACTTGGAGCATGGGCCGATGTTAAAGCAGCCAATTCGGTGCTTGACATAGGTACTGGTACTGGTTTGGTTGCATTGATGATGGCACAACGATGTAATGCAAATATCGATGCGATAGAAATAGATGCTGATGCTTTTGCTGAAGCTACATTAAACTTCAACGAGTCCCCATGGGCTGAACGCATGAAGGTTATACATGACGATTTTATTACATTTTCGAAGGATTGTGATTTGCGATATGATGTTATAGTGTCTAATCCACCTTATTTTATTGATAGCCTTGTTTGTCAAGAAGAGAAACGCAAAAATGCACGCCATACAAGTTCCTTGTCGTATGAGAATTTGATAGAATGTGCTGTTAAATTATTAAATGATAATGGCTTTATATGTTTGATTACGCCAAGTGATGTTGAAAATCATCTTGATAATATAATAATGATGAATAATTGTTATGTGGCTAATAAAACATATATTCGTCCACTTTTAGGAGGAGAAGTCAAAAGGTTGTTGTGGAAAATTTCTAAACAAGAATGTGCGTGTGTCGTTGAATATATGGAGATAGAAAAGTCTCGCCATGAATATACTGATGAATATATTGCACTTACCCGTGAATATTATCTAAAGATGTGAATTCTATCTTAATATTGCTTAAAAACGATATAAATCAGAGTGTTGCGAAATTAATACATGACTTTTTTTACTAATTTAGCAAATGATTTAGATTAAACTTTATAAGTTTGAACTCGTCTAAAGATTAAATTGATTAAATTATAGCTGACTATGAAAGTAAAATTATCTTTAATATTAAGTGCATTGTTGTTGACTTCAAACTTAGTAAGTCGTGCACAAGATTATGATGACATATACTATAATCCATCAAAGGAAACAAAGAAAGTAGAGACGAAAAACGATAAATACATTGAAGATAATGATGTATTTAATTCTTATGATGTAATATATAATATAGGAGATATGCGCGATGTTGATGAATATAATCGTAGATACACCTATATTGATACATTAGCTACTGATAGCATGCCATTAGGTGCTCAAGGTGATTTTGTTTATACTGATAGAATAAGAAGATTCTATAATCCATCTGTTGTAACTGAGTCTAATACTCCCGAAATTAATATTATAATAGGAACTCCAACCACATATTACAATCCATTTATGTATGATTGGAATATGCCATTAACTTGGAATTATGGTTGGTATAATCCATGGATTTATTCAAATTGGCATTATGATTGGTGTTGGGGTTATGGATGGGATTGGTATTATCCTATGTATCATCATCACCATCATCATCACTATCCACATGGTTGGTATCCAGGACATGTTCATCATCCAGTAATAGGAGGAGGTAGCATTGTTTCAGGTGGAGGTAATAATCGACCTACATATAATGCAGGTGGTCGTCGCCCATTCGGTGTGAATACTACAAATGAAGGTGTGGGCCGTCGTCCTTCTTCGACATCGGGTCGTGGAAATTCATCGGTTAAATCGGATAATCGAAAGTCAAGCTCAAGAAGAAATAGCTCTTCTTCAAATAGTGGAGGTCGTCGTCCATCAATGAGTAGTAACAATGATTATAGAAATAGTTCAAGTAGCTCATATAATAATAGTGTGAGATCAAGTCGATCATCAAACGACAATTATGATAGAGGCTCAAGCTCTTCTTTTGGTGGTGGAGGCTCAAATAGAGGTGGTGGTAGCCGAGGTGGTCGCAGATAGTATTTAATAAACGATTTGTCGTTTTTAAGTGTAATGTTTAAGATTTATAGACTATGAAAAAAATAATAACATCAATAATTGTTGCATTGCCAATGTTTGCCGTTGCGCAAACAGCTGTAGATGCATATTCTGTGTCGCAAACTGACCTTAAGGGCTCTGCTCGTTATATGTCGATGGCTGGAGCTTATAGTGCTTTGGGAGGTGATTTATCCTCAATAAATCACAATCCAGGTGGAATAGGGGTGTATAGAAGTTCTGATGTTGGATTGACATTAAATTTGGATATTCAATCAAGTGAAGCATCGACTAATGGCTTGTCTTCTAAAGTAAATCAAACAAAATTTAATGTAAACAACTTTGGTTATGTAGGCGCGTTTAGACTTAATTCTGAAACTATGCCTTATCTGAATTTTGGTTTCTCTTATAATCGACCAGTGTCTTACAATAGGAGATATAGTGGAAGAATGGATAATATAAAACAATCTTTGTCAAATTATATAGCTGATGTAACCAACTCAGGTGGTTATACAACTTATGACTTGGCATATTTTGATGATAGTGATCCTTATCTTGATTCACATGCACCATGGCTTAGTATCATGGCATATAATTCATATATAATTAACCCACAAAGCAAAGATTCTTATGGAGATGGGAATAATTTTACGGGTTTGATGAATGGCGCTACTCAGGGTTTTAGTGAATACGAAGTGATAGAAAAGGGTGGTGTAGATGAATTTAGTATCAATCTGGGTGGCAATGTTTTAGATATGTTGTATTGGGGGCTTGGATTAGGTGTAAGTAGCATGGATCTAAGTAAGTATACATATTATGGTGAGGCACTCAACGATGCAACTGTAGTTAATAATGATAATGGGCAGTTGGATAAAAATGGAACTGCATCATTTGGCTTGGAAAATTGGTTGAATACGAGCGGTAATGGTTTGAACTTTAAATTTGGTGTGATAGTAAAACCAATCCAAGAATTGAGATTAGGTTTGTCAATTCACACACCAACTTATTGGAATATGGTTGACCAAATTTATTCTACAATGAGTTATGAAACCATTTCGAATACTGGATTCAAAAAAACTGGATTAGAAGAAGCTAATGCTGGGTATGCAGATGAAGTGAGCTATAAAATTAAGTCACCTTGGAGATTTAATGTTAGTGCAGCTACTGTTTTGGGTAGTAAGCTAATATTGAGTGGAGAATATGAAATGGTGGCATATAAAGATATGAATATTCAATATGAGTATGATTATGATATGTACCAAGAAGATCCTCAAGTAAGCGCTTCAATCAAGGATTATTATAAAAATATGAATATATTTCGTATTGGCGCCGAATATAGATTGATGCCATCAGTGAGCCTTCGACTCGGTTATGCTTATCAAAGTTCTCCAGTAAATGAGGATGCGTTAAGAGATAAAATAGATATTATTACATCGGGAACCATGCCAGCTTATGTATTTGATAAGTCAACACAATATATAACAGGTGGCGTGGGATATCGAAATAAGGGATTCTATACTGATCTAGCATATGTTCATAAGAAGAAAGCGAGTGAATATAAGGCTTTTGCTCCAACATCACATGGTGTACAATGTGCTAATATAACAGATAATAATAATCAAATAGTTTGGTCTATTGGTTATAGATTCTAATTAGAAAAGAAATATAATTTATGAGGTTAAGATGGAAAATCTTTGCCTCATTCTTTTTTTAATACGACTGATTTTTTGTATTTTTGAATTTTGAAATGATATGGTCATAATATGGTAAAGAACACAAATATAACACTCGATTTTAATAATCAAGATTTTATGAATGCGTGGAATTTGGTAACAAATACACACCGTTCAATTTTCTTGACAGGTAAAGCAGGGACAGGGAAAAGTACTTTCTTGCGTTATATTTGTGAAACTACAAAGAAGAAATATGTAGTGCTTGCTCCGACAGGTATTGCTGCTGTAAATGTGGGTGGCATGACAATGCATTCATTCTTTAAGATGCCATTTAAACCATTGCTGCCCGATGATGTAGATTTCTCGGTGAAAAAGATAAGAAGTACACTAAAGTATTCTAAAGATAAAGTTAAGTTGATAAAGGAACTTGAACTTATAGTTATTGATGAGATATCAATGGTTCGAGCCGATATGATTGACTTTGTAGATAAGGTTTTGAGAGTGTATTCGGGTAATATGCGAGAGCCTTTTGGAGGAAAGCAGTTGCTGCTTGTGGGCGATGTGTTTCAGTTAGAGCCAGTTGTGACATCTGAGATGAGACCTTTACTGCAAAGGGCTTATAATCAGTTCTTTTTCTTCAATGCCTTTGCATTTAAACAAATGGATATTGTATCAATAGAATTGAGAAAAATTTATAGACAAACGGATAGTAAATTTATTTCTATTCTTGATCGAATAAGGGTGAATAAAATGCTTCGAGAGGATTTGTTAACAATAAATTCTCGTTATATGAATGGCGTTGCTGAAAGTGGTAGCGACTTCGTAATTACCCTTGCAACTCGTAGAGATACTGTAGATGTTATTAATGAAAGTAGATTGTCGGAAATTCAGAGCGAAGAATATCTTTATGAAGGAGAGATTGATGGCACATTCCCATTGCAGAATTTACCCACATCCCATGATCTTGAATTAAAAGTGGGAGCTCAAGTTATATTTATTAAGAACGATAAAGATGGGCGATGGATTAATGGAACTATCGGTAAAGTGGCTCGATGTGGGGTTGAAGATATAACGGTGGAACTTGAAAATGGGTATACATATAAAGTGGAACCTGCTGAATGGGAAAATATGCAATATACCTACGATGAAAAGGAAAACCGAATTAAAGAGGTAGTTCTTGGAACATTCAAGCAATTTCCATTAAAATTGGCATGGGCTTTGACGGTGCATAAAAGTCAAGGGCTTACATTTAATAATATAATAATTGATTTCTCAGGAGGTGCATTTTCCAGTGGTCAAACCTATGTTGCGTTGTCTCGTTGTACATCTCTTGAGGGTATAACATTATGTCAACCATTGAGCGAAAGAGATGTTATCGTTAATCAATCGGTCGTGGAATTTAGTCGTAATTTTAATAATCAAGCACTAATAAATGCGACATTAGAAAGCTCAAAAGCTGATAATTTATACAAGGACGCAATAAAATCCTTCGATAATAGAGATTTTAGAGCGGCGGTTTCGTCTTTTGCGGAGGCTGTTAGACTTAAGAATGTGTTGGATTTGCCACTGACACAACGGTTCATAAGTCGAAAATTAGTGCAAAATGACGAACTTTATGCTGTGGTTGAGACTTTGAAAAAGAAGCTTGAATTGCAAACGAAAGTGCTTCATAATCTCGCCAATGAATATGTGCAAATGGGTCGTCAATCACTTGAATATAGTTGCGTTGGAGAAGGCGAGGTGTCCTATGGAGGAAAACGCAAACTTTCGTTAAATTCTATTGGAGTGAAATCGGCTATTGCAAATTTTAATAAGGCTTTAGAATTGTGGGAGGATTGTGTTGAAGCTATAATTGGTAAGGCTTGTCTTTATTATGAATATGGTGAGGAAGAAATGGCCGAAGAATTGTTTTTTAATGTGTTGGAAATTGATAAAATGAATTTTGAAGCTAATTATTATATTGGTTGTATTTGTTTTGATAAGAACCAAATTGAATTAGCATTGAAATCGTTAAAAAGAGCATTAAAAGCAGATAAAAATAACATAAAATGTAACGAAAAACTTGTGGAAGTCTATGATGAACTTGGGTTTGATGAATTAGCTGATAAGCATAGAGCAATGCTGAAGAAAATAAGGGCGAAGAAATGAAAAAATAAATGTGAAATAGATATGTGTAGGAAAAATAAAGACTCCTTGGTGCCTCCAAGGAGTCTTTATAGTTATTTGATTGATGTTGTAATTTTTGTTTTGTCTTGGTTGATATCAATTAATATTGTATCTCCTGTTTTTGCCTCACCACGAAGAAGTATTTCAGCCAATTCATCTTCAATGTGTGTTTGTATAGCTCGTTTGAGTGGTCTTGCACCATATTGTTTGTCGTAGCCTTTTTCTGCTATAAAATCTTTAGCTTCAGGTGTAATTTCAAGATTTAGCCCTAATTCTTGCACTCTCTTGTGGAAAGATAGTAGTTCGAGATCAATGATTTTGAAAATTGAATCTTTGTTAAGAGAATCAAACATAATGATATCGTCAACGCGATTCAAGAACTCAGGCGAGAAGCGCTGATTTAAAGCTTTTGTGATAACGCTGTATGAACGCTCCTTGGTGATGATTTCGGTATTGAAACCAACTCCACCTCCGAAGTCTTTTAGCTCGCGTGACCCAATGTTTGATGTCATAATTATGATTGTGTTCTTGAAATCAACTTTGCGTCCGAGGCTATCTGTTAGGCGTCCTTCGTCCATTACTTGAAGAAGCATGTTGAAAACATCGGTGTGAGCTTTTTCTAATTCATCAAGAAGTACAACGGAATAGGGGTGACGGCGCACTTTTTCAGTAAGTTGTCCACCTTCTTCGTATCCAACATATCCTGGGGGCGCTCCTACAAGACGCGAGACTGAGAATTTCTCCATATATTCACTCATGTCGATGCGAATTAGAGCATCTTCGCTACCGAATAGGAATTGGGCAAGTTTTTTTGCAAGATATGTTTTTCCGACACCTGTAGGTCCTAAGAACATAAAGCTGCCAATAGGACGATTAGGGTCTTTGAGACCAACGCGATTACGACGAATACATTTTGCGATTTTTTCGATAGCTTCTTCTTGACCGATAATGATGTCTTTTAGCTCATCGCCCATCTTGAGCAAGCGCTCGCTTTCGCCCTGAGCAATGCGTTGCACTGGTACACCAGTCATAAGTGCCACAACTTCAGCTATTTTGTTTGCATCAACTATTTCGCGCTTTTGTGCCAACTCTTTTTCCCATTCAATTTTTACATTGTTGAGCTTTTTGGTGAGTTGTTCTTGCATGTCACGATAGTTGGCTGCGATTTCAAAGTTTTGAGATTGAGCTGCCTTAACCTTATTTTTTTGAACTTCAGAAATTTCTTTTTCAAGGTCGACGATTTCTTTAGGCACAGTAATGTTTGCAATGCGCACACTTGATCCGGCTTCGTCAAGAGCGTCAATAGCCTTATCTGGGAAGTTTCGGTCGCTGATGTATCTTTGAGTTAGTTTTACGCAACTTTCGATAGCTTCGGGGGTGTAAGTAACTCCATGATGTTCCTCGTATTTATCTTTTATACGATTTAGGATTTTAAGAGTTTCTTCGGCCGTAGTAGCTTCAACTATAACCTTTTGGAAACGGCGTTCAAGAGCGCCATCTTTTTCGATGTTTTTGCGGTATTCGTCGAGTGTAGTTGCTCCAATACATTGAATTTCGCCTCGAGCAAGCGCTGGCTTGAGTAGGTTGGCTGCATCCATTGAACCATTGGCATTGCCTGCGCCAACGATGTTATGAATTTCGTCAATAAACAAGATGACATCAGGATTAGATGACAATTCATCGATTACAGCTTTTATTCTTTCTTCAAATTGTCCTCGGTATTTTGTGCCAGCAACAAGTGAAGCCATATCAAGTGAAATGACGCGCTTGTCGAACAATGTGCGTGATACTTTGCGCTTGGTTATAGCAAGTGCAAGTCCTTCAACAATAGCTGATTTGCCGACGCCTGGTTCACCAATTAAGACGGGATTGTTCTTTTTGCGTCTGCTAAGAATTTGAGCAAGTCGTTCTATTTCTCTTTCTCTGCCAACAACGGGATCAAGCTTACCATTATCGGCATCTTTTGTCATGTCTTTGCCATATTTGTCAAGGACTGGAGTCCCTGTACCATTTTTAGTGGTAGTTTTATTAGTGGCTCCGCGAGATTGCGATTGATCGTCTGAATTACTCTTACCTTGTGGAGAGTCATTAGCAAAATCATCATCATCGTCATCATTAGCGAAATCCGCTCCCATGCGAGGTTGTGTATAGCGAATCTCGTTATGTGCAGAGTATTTTAAATTGTCGTTGTCAAATTTCATAAATTATGACTTTAATGTGTTTTATGTTCTATTTTTAACCACAAAATTATATGTGTGGTTTATATAATAACGAATTGAATTATTAATAATTATTAATATAGCAATTATTATGCCAAACTCTTGAATTGTTCGTAATAATAGTTGTGTGAATAGGGTGAAATATCACATTTTTTTATTATCTTTGTATGTTCAAATTATGAAAAATTAGTCCTCCTTTAGAAGCTCAAAGAGGCGATTGTAAAAAAGAATATAATTATTAAAAAATATGTCGGAAGATCGCATAAGAAAGATCAGTATTGAGAATGAAATGAAGTCGGCATACATTGACTATTCTATGTCGGTGATTGTGTCGCGTGCTCTCCCTGATGTGCGTGATGGTTTTAAGCCTGTACATCGTAGGGTGTTGTTTGGTATGGAGAAATTGGGTAATGTATCAACTGCTCCAACTAAGAAATCAGCTCGTATTGTCGGTGAAGTGCTTGGTAAGTATCACCCACATGGAGACTCTTCAGTGTATTTTGCTATGGTGCGTATGGCACAAGATTGGGCATTGCGTTATCCATTGGTTGAAGGGCAGGGTAACTTTGGCTCTATCGATGGTGATAGCCCTGCTGCAATGCGTTACACCGAGGCTCGCTTGGCTAAAATGGGCGAGGAAATGATGCGTGATATTGATGAAGATACTGTAGATTTTACATATAACTTTGACAATACATTGCAGGAACCAACAGTTCTTCCAACAAGATTCCCAAATCTTTTGGTGAACGGAACTTCAGGTATTGCCGTAGGTATGGCAACTAATATGCCTCCTCACAACCTAACTGAGTCAATTAATGGATGTCTTGCATTATTGGAAAATCCAGAAATTGATATTGAAGGATTGATGCATTACATTAAAGCTCCAGATTTCCCAACAGGTGGTATTATCTATGGCTATTCTGGTGTTAAGGATGCATTTATGACAGGTAGAGGCCGAATTGTGGTAAGAGCAAAGGCTGAAATCGTAACAGAAGATGATAGAGAAAAAATCATCGTTTCTGAAATTCCTTATAATGTAAATAAACGCGTTCTTATTGAAGATATCGCACGACTTGTTGAAGAAAAGCGTTTAGACGGTATTTCTAATATTAATGACGAAAGTGACCGTAAGGGTATGCGTATCGTTATTGATATCAAGAAAGATGCTAATGCTAATGTTGTTTTGAATAAATTATTCAAGATGACTCAATTGCAATCTTCTTTCAGTGTAAATAATGTTGCATTGGTAAAAGGCCGTCCACAAACTCTTAACTTAAAAGAAATTCTTCAACACTTCCTTGATCATCGTCATGATGTTGTAATTAGACGCACAAAATTTGAATTGAAGAAGGCTCAAGATAGAGCACACATTGTTGAAGGTTTGATTATTGCATCGGATAATATCGATGAAGTAATACATATTATTAAAACAAGTAAAACAACAGACGAAGCACGCGAAAGATTGAGCGAAAGATTTAATCTTGATGAAGTTCAGACTCGTGCAATCGTGGAAATGCGTTTGCGTAACCTTACAAATCTTGAACAAGATAAGCTTCACGATGAATATGCTGAATTGATGAAGTTGATTCAACATTTGAATGACATTTTGACAGATGAAGCTGTGTGTCGTAAGGTTATTGAAGAAGAATTGATTGATGTTAGAGATAAATTCGGTGATGAAAGAAAAACTGTTATCGAATATACAGCAGGTGAGTTCAATGCTGAAGATTTCTATGCTGATGATGAAATGATTATTACAATTTCTCATCTAGGCTATATCAAGAGAACTGCTTTAAGTGAATTCCGCGCTCAAAACAGAGGTGGCGTAGGTGCGAAGGGTAGTGATACTCGTGATGAAGACTTCATTGAATATATCTATCCAGCATCAATGCATAACTACATGTTGTTCTTTACACAAAAGGGTCGTTGCTATTGGTTGAAGGTATATGATATTCCTGAAGGTAGCAAGAACTCTAAGGGTAGAGCAATCCAAAATATGCTTAATATCGATTCAGATGACAAGGTGAATGCTTTTATTAGATGTAAGAATCTAACTGATCCTGAATATAACAGCACTCACAACTTGATATTCTGTACAAAGAATGGTATTATTAAGAAAACTAAGCTTGAAGCATATTCTCGTCCGCGCGTTAATGGTGTAAATGCGATTATTATTCGTGAAGACGACCAAGTGGTAGAAGTGAGATTGACCGATGGTGATAGCGAAGTATTATTGGCAAATAAGTCAGGTTATGCTATCCGATTCCATGAAAGTACAGTGAGAGAAATGGGCCGTATGTCTACAGGTGTTAAGGGTATGACATTATCGGAAGGCGATGAAGTTGTCGGAATGATATGTATGCCTAAGGGTACTGAGAATACTGTAATGGTGGTATCGGAACAAGGATACGGAAAACGCTCAGATCTTGAAGACTATCGCATTACTAATCGTGGCGGTAAGGGTGTTAAAACTATCAATGTAACCGAAAAAACAGGGCAATTGGTGGCTATTAAGAGCGTAAATGATAAGAATGACTTGGTAATTATTAATAAGTCGGGTATTACATTGAGATTGAATGTTGCCGATATTAGAGTTATGGGTCGTGCTACACAAGGCGTGAGATTGATTAATCTTGATAAGAGAGGAGATGAAATTGCTTCAGTATGTAAAGTAGATACTACTGAAATTGACGAAGTTGAAACTCTTGAAAATGTTGAATTAAACGAAACACAAGATAATCAGTCTAATGAAGTAACTGAAACAGAAATCAATTAACAATTATTTTATAATTATTTTCGGTATGAAGAAACTATTTTTAATGTTAGCGTGCTCTTCTATGTGTATTATGGGTATGAATGCACAAGAAAAGCTTGTTAAAGAAGTAGAGAAAGAAATTGGAGCAGCAAAGTATGCTACTTTGAGTGAAAAGTTGAAACCTGCATTTACTGATGCAACTTCAGAAAAAGATGCTTACACTTGGTTCGTTGCAGCTAAGGTTGAAATGAATGAATTCGACGAGTTGTTTAAGCAAAAGATGATTGGCAAGAATGTTGATGCAACAATTCTTGGTAAGCACCTTTTAGCAGGTATTGATTACTTGAAGAAAGTTCTTCCATTGGATACAGTTCCAGAAGTTGACAAAAAGACTGGTGCTCCAAAGGTAGACAAGAAAACTGGTTTGGTAAAGGTGAAGACAAGATTCTCTAAGAATGTAGTAAGTATGTTGGCTGAAAACTACAGTCCTTTGAATTCTATTATGAGTGAAATTCATAATGCTAAGGATTATGCAAATGCAGTTAAGGCATACGAACTATTCATCACACTACCTTTTGAACCATATATGGTAGGTAAGATTGCTGCACCAGCAGATACTATTCTAGGTGAAATTAGATTCTATCAAGGTATTGCATTGTGGCAAGGTGAAAATCCAAAGGATGCAGTTGGTGCATTCGAAAAAGCTCGTAAGTTGGGTTACTTGAAGAAAGAAGTATTTGACTATGCTTTGAACTGTGCTGCTCAATCAAACAACGAACCAGCTATCGTTAAGATTGCAGAAGAAGCATTGCCTCTATATGGTAAGCAAGATGGTCAATATGTTCGTATCCTTATCAATGGATATTTGAATAACCAAAATTATGTTGAAGCTAATAAGATCGTTGATCAAGCTATTCTTGATGACCCACAAAGTGCTGAATTGGTTAACTTGAAGGGTAACTTGGTTGAAAACCAAAAATCTATTGAAGAAGCTTTTCCATACTTCAAGAAGGCTGTAGATTTGGACCCAACTTCATCAAAGGCTCAATTTGACCTTGGTCGCTATTATTTCAACAAGGCTGTTAAGATTCGTGACGAAAAGACTGATTTGACTGGTGACGCTCTAGCAAAGTTGGTAAATCCTTTGTATGAACAAGCATTGCCTTACCTTGAAAAGGCTTATGAATTGGATAAGGGTAATATCGACGCTAAGAATGCATTGCGTTCAATCTATTATCAACTTAATGACGAAGAAAAGCTTAATGCTATCGAACAATATTAATTGATAGAGATATAAAAAAAAATCCGAGGAAGATCATTCTTCGGATTTTTTTTTATGTGTTATTTTCTTATTTTTGAGCAAAGAATAAGTTATTGTTGATAAGTTCTTGGTATGCAAGAACACCTTCGTTGCTCAATTCAACTGTTTTGTATTCGTTGTTTGGTGCAATCATTTTTACATGGTTGTCGTCAACGAATTGAAGCAATGGATAAGTTGTATCATTTGCTTCAAGAGCCCATGAATTATCAGCTTCATTGAAGTTGAATTTAACAATAGAGTTGTCGGCAAGGTTTGTGATAGTGTAGCCATACTTATTGCGTTCAATCATATATTTAGCGTCTTTGCCATCAATGATTTTTGTGCTTACCTCATCGACAGGGTTAGTACCTGACCAGAATTCAATAGTATTAATTACAAGTGCATCGGCTAAAACTGTGATTTCGTATACTGGGATGATGCAGAAAGCTGTGAAAATGACAGCATTTACGAATTTACTACCTGCTTGTTTGTTCCATTCTAATACTTTATTAGTTAGCGTGAAACTTCCTACACAAGATGAAAACATCATAGAAGAAGCAAGGGCTAATACAACTGCTACTGATAAATATTTCTTTCTCATAATAAAAAGTGTTATTTAGGTTGTTATTTTACATTTGAGGAAAAGTATTTAAAACAATCCTCAACTTTTTTTACATAAGTTATTGTTTGGCTACCTCGGAAATAACCATTTCGGCATACTTCATCATTAAAGTATTCTGGGTTAGCTTTCCATTGAAGTGTAACACTTACATTGTTATCCCATTCTTGTGGGTTTTTGCCATATTTTTCGGCTAATGCTATCGCATCAAGAATGTGACCTGCACCCGAATTATATGCTGCAATAATAAATTTAATTCGTTCAGTTGGATCTTGCACTCTTTTAGCGAAAATTTTATTTAGGTCTTTTATGTTAGCTACTGCTGCTTTAACATTAAGCTCAGGGTTTTCCATTTGTTCAACTGCAAGTCCATATGCTCTTGCTGTGCTTGGCATTAATTGCATGAGTCCTTTAGCTCCTGCCCATGAAACAGCTGTTGTGTCAAAATGAGATTCGCTCCAAGCTTGAGCTGCAAGTAATCGCCAATCCCAATCTATTTCCTGTGCATATTTCCTGAAGATTTCGTCATAAGGGGAAATTCTTCCGTTGATGAAATTGATTTTAGGAATACTTAAATCGCTATATTTGCTCTTGCTACGCTCAAAATATCGTTTCAAAAGTCGTTTGTTGTCGATGATACTTTTAGAAGTTTCCGACCAAGCATTAATGCTATCGGCTAAAGTTGTATTTGATTTATTTACAGCCCACGATGCTCGTTGTTCGAAGCTGATGGGAAGATTAATATCGATGTTCTTGAAATAAGTTTGGTTAAGTTTTGCGATGTCGCTGTCGACGATGGTAAGTGGTATTTGTCGCTCTGCTACCATTTTAATCAAGTCCTCAGTGATGATAGAGTCTTTATTAATACTATGAATGTTGATTCCACCACCAACTTCATTGTCTAGATTTCGTAGACGAATTTCATACTTAGAATTTTGTTCGACATATATATCTTTTCCTATTAACTGCGTTACATCGGTAATCATATTGTCCGATTTGGGTTGAACGAGAACTTGTGTTGTTACGGTCTCGTTGCCGCAGTTGATAAGTGTGTTTTTGTATTCATTAATGATAGGGATTTCATATGCGATTATGTCGATTTTACCTAAATCTAGCATAGAAATCATTTCGGCCATATTGCGAGCGATATAGAATTTAGAGTGTATTTTCTTATCGCTAACAAAATTTTGAATACGCTCATATTCGTATCCTAATGTGTCGCCTCTAAAAATAAAGAACGATGTTGGACTGTAAAGAGTCCCAATTTTCAGAGTGTCGGGCAAATTTTGTATTAGTTCATTCCTACTTGAGCTACCACATGAGTAAATTAGGCTTAGTAGGAATGAACTAATTGTTAATATACATAATTTGCGCAGAACATTCATATTTAATATTCAAAAATGCCGTATTCAGACTTAATTGTAAGTTTCTTTTCAGGAGCATCTTCAACGCGACCTACAATTTGAGCTTCGATACCGAATGATTGAGTAATTTCGATAATCTTTTCAGCATCTTCAGGAGCCAAATAGATTTCCATACGGTGTCCCATGTTGAATACCTTATACATTTCCTTCCAATCAGTTCCTGATTGTTCTTGGATAAGTTTGAATAGAGGAGGAGTAGGGAATAGGTTGTCCTTGATGACATGCTTGTTGTCGATGAAGTGTAATATCTTGGTTTGTGCACCTCCAGAGCAGTGTACCATACCATGAATTTTATCTCTCATTTCATCAAGAATTCTCTTTATAACAGGAGCATAAGTGCGAGTTGGAGATAAAACAAGTTTGCCAGCATCTATGTCTACTCCTTCTACCTTATCAGTAAGTTTTACATTACCAGAGTAAATCAAATCATTTGGAACATTCTTGTCGAAACTTTCTGGATATTTTTCTGCAAGATATTTAGCAAAAACATCATGGCGTGCAGAAGTAAGACCATTGCTACCCATACCACCATTGTATTCTTTTTCGTATGTAGCTTGACCAAATGAAGCAAGACCTACAATAACATCACCTCCAGCAATGTTAGCATTGTTGATTACATGGCTACGCTTCATTCGGCAAGTAACGGTACTATCTACGATAATTGTACGCACTAAATCACCAACATCGGCAGTTTCGCCACCAGTTGAGATGATATTTACGCCCACTTGACGAAGTTCTTGAAGCAATTCTTCAGTACCATTGATAATTGCTGAGATTACTTCACCTGGAATGAGCAATTTGTTACGTCCGATAGTTGATGACAAAAGGATGTTGTCGGTTGCACCTACACATAGCAAATCGTCAATGTTCATAATCAAGGCATCTTGTGCAATACCTTTCCATACGCTCATGTCGCCAGTTTCTTTCCAATATAAGTAAGCAAGAGATGACTTTGTGCCAGCGCCATCAGCATGCATAATATTACAATATTCAGGATCTCCTCCAAGTATATCAGGAATAATCTTGCAGAATGCTTTAGGATATAATCCTTTGTCTACATTTTTAATTGCGTTGTGAACATCTTCTTTAGATGCCGATACGCCTCTTAAGTCATATCTTTGATTGTTCATATGTTGAGAAATTTTATTTACTAATTAATTCTAATATTGTGAAAAATAATAATGCTGTAGGAGAAACTAAAAGAAGGCTGTCAATGCGATCAAGAATACCTCCATGACCAGGCAAAATCTTGCCGGAATCTTTAACGCCAATAGAGCGCTTAATAAGGGATTCGCAAAGGTCGCCCCATGTTGAAAATATTGATACAATAGCAGCAAGAACTATCCAACCGTATAGTTGTGGTCCATTGAAATAAGAATTGAGCCATGTTGCTATTGCAATTCCTGAAATAACGCAGAGGATCAAACCTCCCCAGAAGCCTTCCCATGATTTCTTAGGCGAAATTCGTTCAAATAGTCTGTGTTTGCCTATTAAAGAACCAACACAATATGCTCCAGTGTCATTTAACCATATAAAAATGAATATAGCTAACAGCAATAGAGGGTTTTTGTAATAGATGAAATTTAGAAGTGATAGAGGAAGCGCAACAAATAATTGTCCCATGAATGATTGAGCCCAATTTTCAAGTGTTGTTGTTGATTGAATATATAATTGGGCTATGTTGCGTATAATTAGGTAGGCAAGATAGGGTGTTATACAAACGATTCCAACATTAGAGTCGTTAGCTAATAATGAAAAAGAGATAAACATAGTTATCCCACCAATTACATCGATAAATTTAAGAAGCTTTGGATTCTTTTGTTTATTATCGGTAAGTGATTGAAATTCCCATATTCCGAACACTATAAATGTCAAAAATACTGCATAGAACAGATATTGTGATTCACATACAAGTGAGCATATAATTAATGCTACATATAGTCCGCCTGTAATAGCACGAGTAAATAATTTTTTCACTTTTAATTTATAATTTGTTTATGTTACAAAAATAGTGATTTTTTGCAAAGTTTACAATACTATTTAGAATTGAGGTGTTATAATTTTAAATGAGAGATTATTTTTGGGTAAAATTGCTCAATTCTTGACGATTTGTATTAATTTTGTATTTCTAAATAATATAGAAATATTTATGTTTTTCGGAAAGTTATTTAAATTGCTTGTTTCGCCTAAAGTGGGTTGGAAAGGATTTGATAAATACTCGATCCCAAATAATATATTGTTGAGCAAATTATTTTATCCTTGCTTAGCAATCCTTGCTGCTTCAAAATTCGTTCCATTTGTTAGTGGATATGTCGAAATGGATTTGAAAGTGATGGTTGTTAGTGCAATGATAGATTTTATTAAGTATTTTGTTGCATTTTTCTTAATCTCATTCTGGATTACTAGTTTGTTTAAGTTTACTGCAGAAAACGAAAGTGCTACAAATAGATTTAATAATTATTTGGTGCTCAACCTATGTATTTTGGTTATAATTAATGTGTTGAAAAATCTTGTACCAGGATTTCCAATATTCGATTTATTGCCAGTATATGTAGTGTATGTGGCTTATTGTGGACGATTGTATTTGGAGATACCTACAGATAAAGAAAAGTCATTTTTGACAGCAATGGCTATATTTTTGTTAGGAATACCTTTGTGTATTAAATATATGTTTGAAATGATGTTACCTAATGTGTAATAATGACTTATGGCAAATAATCAGATTAATATAAAGAATAAAAGAGCTACATTTGATTACGAAATCATTGAAACTTTTACAGCAGGCATTGTGCTTACTGGAACAGAGATTAAATCGATTCGTACCGGAAAAGCTGGATTGACCGACACTTTTTGTTTTATAAACAATGATGAAGTGTGGGTTAAAAACATGTATATATCAGAGTATTTCTATGGTAGTTACAATAATCATGAAGCTCGTAGAGATCGCAAATTGCTTCTAAATAAAAAAGAGATAGAGCGATTGAAAAAGAATAATGATTTAGCCGGGTTTTCTATCGTACCACTTCGATTGTTTATCAATGAGCGAGGTTTTGCTAAACTTGTTATAGCAATTGCAAAGGGTAAGAAGATTTATGATAAGCGTCAATCAATCAAAGAAAGGGAAGATAAGCGAATGCTAGATCGCATTATGAAACGATAGGGGAGTTGAGTATTTAAATTTTGGAACAGATGATAAGAATTGCATTGTTGTTGCAATCGGTTGTTCCAAATAAGTATTTTTCTCCACCATCTTTCACTTTAAGCTTGATCTTAAGCTCTTCGGCTGAAAGTTTGAAATTTCTAACACTCACATTTATTTGTGGGTGTTCTTTTTTTATGTGTTTTAGTTCGTTGCTCTTGAACGGAATGATTTGTTCGATAATAAAACTTCTACCAGGGAAATTGTCAACTTCATTTGTGCTTACAAATAGATGCGAATTGTGATGGATTGGTGACACATTAAGGTTATTTTCAAGAGTACCGAAAATTTGAGCCTTCATAATGCATCTATTAGGTTCATATAAGTACATTCCACATTCAGGACTTACACTTGTTGATTTTGTTGCATTTTCATTTGTGGAAAGCTCTTGAATGCAATTTTTCTCAAAGTTAATAGTGTGAATAATAGGTGTGATAGGGCTATCGCATTGTAAATCAACTTTAAAAAGCACCTCTTTACACTCGTTATTGATTCCGATTACCCAGATGTTACTAACATGGTGCTGTAACTCGTTGATTGACTGAGTTATATCTAACATGGGTGAAGCCTTGATAATGAGCTTTTTAGCCTTGTTATTTATAGCAGGAATCAGCTCTATAATATTTGGCTGGCAATCGACGAGACCAAAAAGTCGTTTGTTGTTGTCGCCACGGCGTGCTGGATCGATAAATACCGAATCGAAAGTCTGATTGGTCGAATTAATAAAATCATTACAATCTTGGTTCAAAACAGTAATGTTTTTAGCAAGATTTGACATGTTAAAACTTGAAAGTAATGCAGTGTCGGGATTTAGTTCAAGAGCTGTGATGTGTTTTACTTTTTTTGAAATATAAAAAGCATCAACACACAGTCCTGCAGTCATATCAAGAACTAATTCATTTTCGTCAAAAAGAGTTGAATGGAATTTAGCAATCTCTTGAGCCGTACATTGTTCGGTTGCTAAAATGCTTGGGAATAGAAAAATCTTTGTGTCGTATAATTCTGGTAGTTTTTTTTGAATGCGTTTTTTGCATTCTATTTGTAGAATAGCAAATTTTGAATCAAATGTGAGATCCTTGAATTTCTTCAAACGGAGAGCATTTGTATCTGCATTTAAGTTTGTTGAAATAAATTCAAAGAAATCGGAGTTATTTAGATAGCCTTGTAAAGTTTCTAAGTTCATTACCTTTAATTTTAGATTCAAAATTGTTATTACAAAGGTAATAATTAATCTATTTATGGTCAAATAATAATTTTGATATAATTGAACTATAATTAACATTATGATAAATAGTATTTGTGTTATGTTAATGTGTGGAATTTAATATGGGATTTATGATACATATATATTATAATGTGTTGATAAGAGTTTCTTTGCTTTTTAAGATTTTTTTTTGAAGTTCACCCTTTTTAATTATAACTCTCAACTATAATTTAGCGTTTTCGTTGTAATTTGCTTTTAAATTTGTATCTTTGACACATCAAATACATCATTCCGCTCCAAATGTAGCATCTTCTTCAGGTTGTGATTTGCTTTTAAATTTGTATCTTTGACACATCAAATACATCTTGCCGTTTTCAATAGCATTCTTCAATGCAGTTGTGATTTGCTTTTAAATTTGTATCTTTGACACATCAAATACATCTTCGTTCTTGAAAATGATTTTGTGATAAATGTTGTGATTTGCTTTTAAATTTGTATCTTTGACACATCAAATACATCCCATCAAGCATAGAAGCAGTGGCAAATAAGTTGTGATTTGCTTTTAAATTTGTATCTTTGACACATCAAATACATCTTAACTGTCG
>CAJGBY010000019.1 GCA_904501735.1 uncultured Muribaculaceae bacterium | reverse complement strand
TTAATACCTTTTTCCAAAATAGCAAAATTCAGTGCAAGAAAAAAATAATGATTTTCGTGCATTTTATACTTAACACACTGAAAATCCCATTTTTAAGCCGTTTGTTAAAAAATGTTTATCTTATGTTTTAGAACATTTTTTCACTTTTTGAGCATTTTTTCATCAAATATCACTTAAAAATCCACGCAAATAAACCAACTACAAAAAAAACTAAGCCGTCCAGAACCATATTTTAGTACCGGACGGCTTTATTATTACATTATTATATATAGAATTTTATTTTTGAAGCAATTCTGTAAGACTATCACACACTTTCACTGTATGGCGAATGTCATGCAAGAATGCTTTCTGCGAACTTCTACCAAAAGCATATACCAACAAGCCTATTGGGAACAATACCACCATCAGCCATCCAAACTTAGGCGATTTAGCAGGTTGATATAATAGTAAATCACGCAATATTGGTAAATCGGCAGTTTTATTTATCACAAGTTGCACTTGAGAATTTTCCAAATAAGATGCCACATCCTCCAACTTGTCGGCAATATCAGTACGGCATGCTTCATCATACCCATAAGTCCAATATTTTAAATAAGACTGAGGCTTGCTATATTTTTCCAAGAAAGAAACACAAGCTTCTTTCAATTCCTTCACCTTTGCCAATGCAACACCATTTTCCACATCATCCATCACGATTTCTTTCATTTCGAGATGTCGCACTTGATGCATTCCAGTAATTCTTCTAAATAAATTCAAATAAGCATCGGGATTAAACACAGCCGAATCGTTCACCGCCTTATATGTAAAGAACACACCAAGAGGCAACAGCACAGCCGAACTCAACCACATACCTCTCCACACTGCCCAGTGACCATCGCGCGCCATCTTGTACCCCATATTATCAAATATATAATACACGATAAACAAAATCACCGAAATAACGATTGGCGTACCCAAGCCACCCTTACGAATAATAGCTCCTAACGGCGCACCAATAAAGAAGAATACCAAGCACGCAAACGACAGCGTAAACTTGCGTTGCATTTCAATCTGATGTCGTCTTATCGACATCAAACTTTCCTCAAAAGTATATCGTTTATAATCAAACTCTTGCTTTGCACTATTAGCACGATGAAGAGCATCCGAAATATATTGGCTTTTCTTTTCCGATGTAGATGCAGCAAAGATAGAATCGAATGCTATAGGCATTGCCATCGCCACAGGCTTCACTTTCTCCTCAACTGTCTTACCTTCTTTTATCGTATTTTTTCTCACTGGCACTCCACACACCGTGGCATGTAGCATCTGACGAGCCACACTATTACCCATTGAATCCACTTTCACATTCACCGAATCAACTGTGCGTCGCAATTCAGTAAGATCCTTACCCACATATTGATTACGCATCGCGCCATCATCCATTCGAGTAAAATTAGCATCAAATGGCACCATAATTTCCTTCAATGAGAAAGTTTCGCGACGATAAAGCGCATTTCCTCGTTTTCCCAACGAACGATCCTCCTTCAAATCCTCAAACGATTCTCCGCTATACAATTGCAAAAACAGATATTTCTTATCCTCTGTAAAGCTCAATTTTCCCGAATCGGCCACCATAACGCTCGCATGACCATACCCCTTAGATACATCATATATCATCACATTATACAACATACCCGTTTCAGGATTTTTCTTCTTCACATATAGGTTATAACCTTGTATTTGGTCATAAAATGCACCTTCCGGAATATCCAGTTCAGGCGATTTCTGTCGCATCGAGAACAACAATGTCCACATTTTCACCTGCGCCTTAGGCAGCACATTATTCTGAAAGAAGAACGCACATACCGAAACCATCATTATAAGCGCAATAAGTGGGCTCATCACTTTTATCAACGACACACCCGAAGCCTTCATTGCAGTAAGCTCGAAATGTTCCCCGAGATTACCGAACACCATCAATGATGCAAGCAAAATCGACAATGGAAGCGACAATGGCACCATAGTGAGCGCCGCATAGAAGAACAACTCCCCTATCACAGCGATATCTAAGCCCTTTCCCACCATGTCATCTATATACTTCCATAAGAACTGCATCATAACGATGAACAGACTTATAAAAAATGTCATACAGAATAATGGCAAGAAAGTTTGAAGTATAAACAAATATAGTTTCTTAATTCTAAACATTTTTCCAATTCGTATCAAGAGCGCAAAATTAAGAAATTTAATCGGCATAAGCAAAAAAGACCCCCAACATTACCAATTATCACCCCAAGCACGCTACTCCTAAAACAAAAAAGATGCATTCATTCAGAACACATCTTTATTCAAAGATATTTAGCAGCCAAGTTTACGCTTAAGCACTTTCATCTGTTTTTCCCACAAAGCTTTTGATTCTTCTTCCTCGTCAGCATCAGCGAAATCCACTATAGTTAGAAGGGTATGACCTGTTAGCTCCGACACAGTTATTTTAAATTCAAAATAAGACTTATCATCATCACCAACCCAACGATATTTAGCGCGTTCGCCCGAACGAATCGACAACAGCATAGCTTCAGTGGGATATTTATCCCAATAAAAGGTAAATTTCTTACCATCCTGTTCCACCTCATCGGCAAACCACTGATCGAGGCCACTCGGCGTTGCTACATACATCCACAGCATCGATTGCGGAGTCCCTCTCATATCAAATTCAAGCGTAAATTTCTTCTTTGCCATAGCGTTTTTCTATTGTATAGATTACTGATATTCATTTCTTCTTTGCGAATCTAACACATAATTTATATATAAGCAACTTTTTAAGTGATTTTTTTCGTTTTTTATGTGTTTCACACAAGAAAAGTTAGTAATTTTGTAGCAATTAATATTTCACACATTATGATTGACCTTTTTAAAGAACTTAAAGCAAGGGCAAAAGCTAACAAACAACGCATCGTCCTTCCAGAGAGTACAGAAATCCGCACACTTCAAGCTGCCAATCAAGTATTGGCTGAAGAAGTGGCCGAAGTTATCCTAATTGGCAACCCTGCCGAAGTTTTAGCAAAAGCTGCTGAGCTAAATTTGACTTATATCAACAAAGCTCGAATCGTTGACAACACCGACGACGCAGCTATCGAAAAATATGTAGAAATGTTCTACGAAATGCGCAAGAGCAAAGGTATCGATATGGAAACTGCACGCAAAACCGCCAGAAACCCTCTTTACCTTGGCTGCCTTCTTATCAAGGCTGGCGAGGCTGACGGACAAGTTGCTGGTGCACAAAACACTACAGGTAATGTGCTACGCGCTGCATTCCAAGTTATCAAGACTGCCCCTGGCATCAATGTAGTTTCGGGTGCATTCGTAATGCTTCTTCCTGCAGGTTCTCCTTATGGAACAAACGGAATTCTTGTTCTTGGCGACTGCGCTGTAATCCCATCACCTACAGCCAACGAACTTGCTCAAATCGCAGTTTCAACAGCACAAACTGCTAAAGCAGTAGCTAAGATCGATCCTGTTGTAGCTATGCTTAGCTTCTCTACTAAGGGTAGTGCTTCTCACGAAACTTGCGACAAGGTTATCGAAGCAACTAAGATCGCTAAAGAAATGTGCCCAGACCTTATCATCGACGGTGAACTACAAGCCGATGCTGCTATCGTTCCATCAGTAGGTTTCAGCAAGGCTCCTGGTAGCCCAGTAGCTGGTAAGGCTAATGTACTTGTATTCCCTAACCTTGAAGTAGGTAACATCGCTTACAAGCTTGTACAACGCATCGGTAATGCCGAAGCTGTAGGTCCAGTTCTTCAAGGTCTTGCAAAGCCAGTTAACGATCTATCACGCGGTTGTAGCCCTGAAGATATCTACAAAACTCTTATCATCACTGCCAACCAAGCAATCGCACAAAAAGAAGAAGAAAACAAATAATTTACACCTTATTATATAAGCAATAACAATTATGAATATTTTGGTTCTTAACTGCGGTAGCAGCTCAGTAAAATACAAACTCATCGAAATCAAGGCTAACGAAGTTCTGGCTGAAGGTGGAGTAGAAAAAATCGGTCTTGCTGATGCATTCATCAAGTTCAAACTTGCCGACGGCTCTAAGAAAATTGTAGAACTTGACATCACCGACCACCAAGGAGCTATCAAGGCTATCCTTGACACTATCACAAGCGAAGAATTCGGTTGCATCAAGAGTTTCAACGAAATCGATGCTGTAGGTCACCGCGTAGTACATGGTGGCGAAAAGTTCAACAAGAGTGTACTTATCACACAAGAAGTTATCGATAAGGTAAAAGAATGCTACGACATCGCACCTCTTCATAACCCAGTAAACATCGCTGGTATCGATGCTATTTCAAGCATCCTTCCAGATGTTCCTCAAGTGGGCGTATTCGATACAGCATTCCACCAAACTATGCCAGCTAAATCATACATGTATGCCCTTCCTTACAAGTTCTACAAGGAAGACGGCGTGCGTCGTTATGGTTTCCACGGCACAAGCCACCGCTATGTATCTAAGCGCGTGTGCGAATTCCTTGGCGTAAACTATGAAGACCAAAAGATCATCACTTGCCACGTAGGTAATGGTGGTAGTATCACTGCAGTTTGCCATGGTAAGAGTATCGACACTTCAATGGGTTTAACACCAACTGAAGGTCTAATGATGGGTACTCGCTCAGGCGATGTTGACCCAGGTGCGCTTACTTACATCATGGAAAAGCACAACCTTACTGCTAAGGACATCCAAAATATCATCAACAAGCAAAGTGGTATTGCAGGCGTAACAGAAATTTCTTCTGACATGCGTGAAATCGAAGCTGCCGATAATGCAGGCGACGAACGCGCTCAACTTGGTCTTGCAATGTACGAACAACGCATCATCAAGTATGTAGGTGCTTATGCAGCCGAAATGGGTGGCGTTGACATTATCGTATTCACAGGTGGTGTAGGCGAAAACCAAACAGGCGTTCGCGAAAATGTTTGTGCTCCTCTTGGATTTATGGGCGTTGAACTTAACAAAGAACTTAACGCTAAGACTCGTGGTACTGAAACAGTAATCAGCACTCCAGAATCAAAGGTTAAAGTTGTTGTTATCCCTACCGACGAAGAATATCTAATCGCTCGCGATACTGAAGCTATCGTTGAAGGTCGCGAAATCGTTTAAATTAACAATAATTCAATTAATTAAAGCGAATATTCACTAAAAAACATGGATTCACTCTTTGTGAGTCCATGTTTTTTTTACATTTGCATCAGTTTAAACTCAAGATTCTTCAATTTTAAAACTAATATATTATGAGAGTCATCACAAAACCTATTTTTCTTGTCGCATTTCATGCTTTATGCTCAGTAATACTTAGCTCATGTGATCCAAAATCACAAGAACCAACCATCGACGAACCTAATGTCGAACCAATCAGCATTCCGGCTCTCATCAACACAACTTTACCAAACATTCATTTCGAAAGCAACAATGATTGTGGCTTCAATGCCACTTACGAAGTTATAGGCAGCGAAAATCACAGCTACACATTAGATGCAATCGAATCTTTCAAACTTAATGGATTTGATGTCTTATTTAACGAACCCGACATCATAAGTTTACCTATATCAAATAACAGTAGTCTCCAAGAATACACTGCTGACATGTCATTAAAATCTTACTTTAAGAAAGAAAACACAAAGACAGAGCTACCATCTAAATTAAAAGCCATCTATTCGGCTCAAATACAAAGAGTGTCTTCATTTTGTTTCACAATCCAGAACCCAAGTGTAAACGCAGCTGGAATTGAAGAAATCAACATCAAGGACATTACCATACTGTTCCCCGATTTTATCACTCTAAAAGATGGATCAAACAAGTTATACATTAGCAGTCTTGTTTTAAATGAATCCAACAACTTTCATAATTATTTCTCATTCCGCATCCAAGACATAATTATCGACAAAAAAGATCAAGACAAATATATCACCGAAGAGAACGGCAAAAAATACATTTCATTCGAGGATATTATCAGCTTTAACGCACAAGTTTCTATCAAATACTTCCCTTCAAATATCCAAAACCCTAATATATGCATTGATTTAGGACAAAGTGCAAACGATTATTCTATTCAGAAAATTAATGGAGCCACAACTCACAACATCCATATCAACAATGCAGTCTCTATCACAAACATCCCTGATTTCATCAAAGACAAAAACATTTCGTCTTCATGCGATGACATTATGTTTCAATTTACCTATGCCAACTCTTCACAATCTGCATTCGATGCACATTTAGACATTACACCTTGGGACACTGTATCAAATGCAGCCACAGGCGCTCCTATAAGCATAAGTCTCGAAGACAAATACTGCATAAAACGCGACAACAAAACAACCTATATTATATCTAACAAACCTTATAGTGCAAGTAGCAACGACACCATAAATATCGTGAATGAAGATCTCGCAAATATGCTACATTCCGATTCAAGAACTTACAAAATCACATCAACCAACATCACAAATAACGACAAATACTCAAATATGTTTACTTTAGGTACTGATTACACCCTAAATGCAAACTACAATGCTATTGCAAAGTACTCATTATCTAACATAAACATTAACCACACTGAGACGATCGAGAACATCTCTTATTTCCTTAAAAATAATACTAAAGACATCGATAAAATACAATTCGTACTAAACGGCTACAACACTCTACCTATGGATATAGAGGCAAACATCGAAGCCTATGATAGCTATAATAATAAGTTAGACGAATTGACTATTATTGGAGACAATTCTAACACTATCACGATTAAATCTTCAAACGAAAAAGATATTAAGTTCTCACAATACAAATTCACAATACAACAAGAACCTGGTTGCAATCAATTAGAAAAGATTGACAAAATCATTCTAAAATTTAAAGCAAACAACAACAATAAAGAAGTAACACTCGGTTCAAGCCAAAGAATTTATATTCCAAGCATAATAGCGAGTTTCCCAAAGTAACAAGAATTAAACAATATTTTAACAACACAAAGACCGACACAAGAAAGCATTTTCCAGTGTCGGTCTTTCTTTACATAATTTTAGCTCAAAGTATTTTTTCAAAAAATAAGCCACTGACTCATTGCTATTTCAAATATTTTTTGTACTTTTGCACGCCGATTATATCCAAAATATTAAGCACTTACGGACACAAGGAAACTTTTGGCCGAGTTTATTTTGTGTTACGAGGTAATTATTTAACTATTAATCAGGAATTTAAAAAGTGGATACTTTAAGTTACAAGACAGTCTCAGTTAAGGCTGAAGACGCACAAAAAGAATGGGTAGTTATTGATGCTACCGACCAAATTTTGGGTCGCCTTTGCGCAAAGGTAGCCAAAATCGTTCGTGGTAAGTATAAAGCTTGCTACACTCCTCATGTAGATTGTGGTGACAATGTAATCATCATCAACGCTGACAAAGTGGCTCTAACAGGTAAAAAGTGGAATGACCGCATTTACTATTCTTACACTGGTTATCCAGGTGGACAACGCGAAGCTACTCCAGCTATCTTGAAGATGAAAGCAGAAACTTACAAGCTTAAGGCTGGTATCAACCCATTGTTCATCAAAGTTCTTAAGGGTATGCTTCCAAAGAATCGTCTTGGAGCACAACTAATCAAGAATGTACATGTATACAATGGTCCTGAGCACCCACACCAAGCTCAAAATCCTAAAGTAATTGATATCAACAAACTTAAATAAGATAGAGGAATATGGAACAAATTAATGCAGTAGGACGCCGTAAAGCGGCTATCGCTCGCGTATTCGTAAAAGAAGGAAATGGCGAGATCACTATCAACAAGCGTACACTTGAATCATATTTCCCATCTTCAATTCTTCAATTCATCGTTAAGCAACCTCTTGCTCTTCTTGATGTAATTGGTAAGTATGATATCAAAGTAAACCTATGCGGTGGCGGTTACAAGGGTCAAGCTGAAGCTCTTCGCCTTGGTATTGCTCGTGCATTGGTTAAGATCAACGCTGAAGACAAGGCAGCTCTTCGTGCAGCAGGTTTCGTAACTCGCGACCCTCGCGCTGTAGAACGCAAGAAGCCAGGTCAACCAAAGGCTCGCAAAAGATTCCAATTCAGCAAGCGTTAATACTTTTCATTATTATATTGCTGAAAAAAGAATAGTGTTTAGTATCCAAATCTTGCCGATCCCAGCTTAGGGCTACGGCAGGATTGATTTAAGACGAATGTAAACAAAAAGAAAAAAACAAAATGGCAAATCCAACATTTGAACAACTACTTGAAGCAGGATGTCACTTCGGACACCTAAAGCGTAAATGGAATCCTGCTATGGCTCCTTACATTTTCATGGAGCGCAATGGTATCCACATCATTGACCTATACAAGACAAGCGCAAAGCTTGCTGAAGCTGCTGCAGCTCTAAGAAACATTGCTAAGGCTGGCAAGAAGGTGCTTTTCGTTGCTACTAAGAAGCAAGCTAAGCAAGTTATTGCTGACAAGGCTACTTCTATCAATATGCCTTATGTTATCGAACGCTGGCCAGGTGGTATGCTTACTAACTTCCCTACTATCCGTAAGGCAGTTAAGAAGATGGCTACTATCGACAAGATGGCTAAGGATGGTACTTTCGACAACTTGTCAAAGCGTGAAAAGCTTCAAATCTCTCGTCAACGCGCTAAGCTTGAAAAGAACCTTGGTTCAATCGCTGACTTGAACCGTCTTCCATCAGCTCTTTTCGTTGTTGACGTAATGAAGGAACACATTGCTGTTGCTGAAGCTAATCGCCTTGGTATCCCTGTATTTGGTATCGTTGATACTAACTCAGATCCTAATGTAGTTGATTTCGCTATCCCAGCTAACGATGACGCTTCTAAGTCTATCGAAATCATCCTTTCTACAGTTTGCGAAGCTATGGCTGAAGGTCTAGAAGAACGCAAGGTTGAAAAGGTTGACGCTAAGGAAGAAGAAGCTGCTGCTCCTAAGGCTAAGCGTGCACGCGTAGGTCGTCGCAAAGCTGCTGAAGCTGAAGCTCCTGTAGCTGAAGAAGCTGCTGAATAATTTTTCAACAGTTTTTTCAATCAAGACACTCATAATTACTGAGGGCGAAGATTCTACTGAGTCCTCGCCTCAGTTTTTTAAAAAGAAAATATTAATCAAATAAATAACCTATTAATACAATTATAACTATGGCAGTTACAATGGCAGACATCAGCAAACTTCGTCAAATGACAGGTGCTGGTATGATGGATTGCAAGAAGGCTTTGACTGAAGCCGACAATGATATTGATGTTGCTATCGAAATCCTTCGCAAGAAGGGTCAAGCTGTAGCAGCTAAGCGCGAAGACCGTAACGCTTCTGAAGGTTGTGTTATCGCTCAATCTACTGGCGAATACGCAGCTGTAGTAGCTCTTAACTGCGAAACTGACTTCGTAGGTAAGAACGAAGGCTTCGTTAACCTTACTAAGTCTATCCTTGCTGCAGCTGTTGCAGCTAAGGCTAAGAGCATCGACGAAGTTAAGGCTCTTGAAATCAATGGTCAAAAGGTTGCTGACCTTATCATTGAAGAATCTGGTAAGACTGGTGAAAAGATGGAACTTGGTGCTTTCGAATATGTTGAAGCTCCTGCTACTATCGCTTACAACCACTTCGGTAACAAGCTTGCTACTCTTGTTTCTTTCAACAAGGCAGGTCTTGACGAACAAGTATACAAGAATGTTGCTATGCAAGTTGCAGCTATGAACCCTATCGCTGTTGACGAATGCGACGTTGCTGAAGATGTTAAGGAAAAGGAAATCGCTGTTGCTATCGAAAAGACTAAGGCAGAACAAATTCAAAAGGCTGTAGAAGCTGCTTTGAAGAAGGCTGGTATCAACCCTGCTCACGTTGACAGTGAAGACCACATGGAAAGTAACAAGGCTAAGGGCTGGATCACTGACGAAGATGTAGCTAAGGCTAAGGAAATCATCGCTACTGTTTCAGCTGAAAAGGCTGCTAATCTTCCTGAAGCTATGATTCAAAACATCGCTAAGGGTCGTCTTGGCAAGTTCTTAAAGGAAGTTTGCTTGCTTAACCAAGAAGATGTTACAGGTGAAGACAAGAAGACTGTACGCGAAACTTTGAAGGCTGTTGACGCTGAATTGAAGGTTCTTTCATTCAAGCGCGTTAACTTGAATGTTGACTAATCATCGGTCAATCCTAAATATTCAAAATATTAAGACTATCCCTCGGGATAGTCTTTTTTTTGCTCTTACACCCACTCAACACGCTATAGCACAAAATATTCACACCTCAATTCGCGTTTATATTATATAATTTCATTATCTTTGTAAATTAACTGATAATTCTTTACAACAATATGACATATCTTGTTACTGGCGCAGCTGGATTTATTGGCGCAAATTATGTGAAATATTTGCTTAAGATTTACAGCAACAATGTTAACATCATCATTCTTGATGTTCTAACCTACGCAGGCAATCTACTCACCATTAAAGAGGAGCTTACATTGCCTAATGTTACTTTTGTAAAAGGCGACATTAGCGATCGCGACCTTGTAACTAAGATTCTAAGCGAAAACGATGTCGACTATATCGTTAACTTCGCTGCCGAAAGTCATGTTGACCGTAGTATCACAAATCCAAAGCTTTTCCTCGAAACCAACATTCTTGGCACTCACAACATGCTTGAATGTGCTCGTCAAGCTTGGTTCACTGGCAAAGATGCCAACGGAAAGGCAACCTACAAGCCAGGCAAGAAATTCCTTCAAATTTCTACCGACGAAGTGTATGGTTCGCTCGAAAAAGATTATGACACAGCAAAACCTCTTGAAGTAACACCTGAAATCCGTCAAGTGATTGGCAATCGCACCGATATGAAGACCTTTGGCGACAATTATTTCACCGAAGAAACTCCGCTATCACCTCGCTCGCCTTATTCATCATCAAAGACAAGCGCCGACTTGATTGCTAACGCCTATTTCCACACTTACGATTTCCCAATCAATATCACACGCTGTAGCAACAACTACGGCCCTTACCACTTCCCTGAAAAGCTTATTCCACTAATTATCAAGAATATCCTTGAAGGCAAGAAATTACCTGTGTATGGCAAGGGCGAAAATGTGCGCGATTGGCTATATGTTGAAGACCATGCTAAAGGCATCGACATGGTGCTTCACAAAGGACGACTTGGCGAGGTATACAACATCGGTGGTTTCAACGAAGAAAGCAATATCAACATCGTAAAACTTGTAATATCACTCATTGCTCAAGCAATGAACGACGAGCCTAAATATCAAGCTCTTCTTAAATGCAATCTTAGCGACATCAACGACAATTTGATCGAATATGTTGCCGACCGTCCAGGACACGATATGCGTTACGCAATGGATCCAACAAAGATTGCTACAGAGCTCGGTTGGTATCCCGAAACCACATTCAAAGAAGGCATCAAGAAAACAATACTTTGGTACCTTGACAACCAAGAATGGGTTGAAAGTGTAACATCGGGCGACTACCAAAAGTATTACGACGAAATGTACTCAAAAAGATAATTAACCTCCAAGTTAGAACCAAATCTAAACTCCTAATTCAATGAAAGGTATAGTTCTTGCAGGTGGTAGTGGCACACGCCTCTATCCCATAACAAAGGGAATTTCTAAGCAATTAGTTCCTATCTATGATAAACCGATGGTGTTCTACCCCATCTCTGTGCTTATGCTTGCTGGCATCAAGGACATTCTTATCATTTCAACTCCTGTCGACCTACCTCTATTCAAGCGACTTCTTGGTACAGGAGAAGAGATTGGTGTTAACTTCCAATATGCCGAACAACCGTTCCCTGGTGGATTAGCGCAAGCATTCATCATCGGCGAGGAATTTATTGGCGATGACTCGGTGTGTCTTGTTCTTGGCGACAATATCTTCTACGGACAAAGCTTCACGCAAATGCTTGAAAAAGCGAAAGTTACAGCCGATGAAGACAAAGCAACCCTATTCGCCTATGCCGTAAAGGATCCTGAAAGATTTGGAGTTGTCTCTTTCGACAGCGAAGGAAACCCTTCTAAAATCGTCGAAAAGCCTGCAGTACCCGAATCAAGCTACGCTGTTACAGGACTTTATTTCTACCCTAACGATGTGGTCGAAATTGCTAAAAACATCAAGCCATCAGCGCGTGGAGAATTAGAAATCACCACTGTCAACCAAATATATCTTGAGCAAAAACGCGTTGCTATCCAAAAATTTGGACGCGGATTTGCTTGGCTCGACACAGGTACTCCTGAATCAATGAACGATGCTGCCAATTTCATTCAATCTATCCAAAATCTACAAGGCGTTCAAGTAGCTGCTCTCGAAGAGATTGCATTCCGTAAGGGCTGGATTTCTGCCGAGCAACTTAAAGTTCTTGCTATGCCTATGGAAAAGAACAGCTACGGACAATATCTTCTTAGACTTGCTGAACATGGCATCAAATAAAGCACATATCATCAACCTACCCAAGATAGAGGATCCAAGAGGTAACTTATCTTTCATTGAAGGGAATAATCACATTCCTTTCAAGATTGAACGCACCTATTGGATCTACGATGTTCCTGGCGGCAGAACTCGCTCTGGACATGCTTTTCGCACTCAAGAGGAATTTATCATTGCTCTTTCGGGAAGTTTTGATGTCATTCTTGACGATGGCAAAGGCAATCGCAACACATTTCACATGTCGCGCTCCTACTATGGATTATATGTTCCACCAATGATGTGGCGAGAAATTGTCAATTTCTCAACCAATTCGGTGGCAGCCATACTATCATCAACCAAATACAATGAAGCCGACTACATCGAAGATTTCAACCTCTTTAAAGAAACTGCAAATGAAACAAACGATTGATTCTCACGCCACATCAAGCCTCAATGATTGCCGTCTCATCACGCTCAACAAGCACCATCACGAGAATGGCAACCTCACTGTTGTCGAAAGTGGCAAAGAACTTCCATTCGACATCAAACGCATATTCTACATATATGATGTTCCTGGTGGTGTAGAACGAGGTGGACACTCTCACATCGAGTGTTCCAATCTTCTCGTTGCAGTAAGCGGTAGCTGTAGTGTTACCATCAATGATGGCGTAGACACTATGACCTACAATCTCAATCGTTCTAATGTAGGGCTATTGGTTGCTCCTGGTATTTGGAACACCCTTCACAACTTCTCTTCTGGCTCAGTTGTCCTTGCTATTTCATCTCACGACTACGAACCCGAAGATTATGTGTGCGACTTCGATGAATTTCTTGATCGCACAGCTCCTAAACGCAACAACGACTAATTTTTATGGCACTAAAATATCCTTTTCTTGACCTAAAACCCGTAAATGCACCTTTTGAGGAAGCTCTCATGAAGGCTGCGTGCGATGTTATCGCTTCTGGCCGATACATCAACGGTGAATATGTTTCGCGTCTCGAAAAGGAAATCGCAGCAATGTGCGACACTCCTCACGCTGTAGCTGTAAGTAACGGACTTGATGCTCTAAAGCTCATCATCCGAGCTTATAAGGAAATGGGGATATTTACCGAAGGCGACGAAATCATTATGTCGGCCAACACCTACATCGCTACAGCCCTTGCAGTAAGCGACGAAGGACTAAAACCTGTGTTTGTCGACATGTCGGCATCAACTCTCAATCTCAACACATCTCTCATCGAGAAGGCTATCACATTGCGCACCAAAGCCATTATGCCTGTTCACCTTTATGGCACTCCGTGTTGGGACAACACACTCAAAGATGTAGCTCACAATTACGGGCTAAAAATCATTGAGGATAATGCACAAGCCATCGGAGCAAGCACCAACATCAAAGGTCTATATAGCACTCATCGCACTGGTGGATTGGGCGACGCAGCTGGCACAAGTTTCTACCCTACCAAAAACCTAGGCGCGCTTGGCGATGCTGGTATTGTTACCACTCACGATAGCACACTTGCCAATACTGTTAGAGCATTGGCTAACTATGGTTGCGACCGCAGGTATCACAACATCTACAAGGGTTTCAACTGCCGCATGGACGAAATCCAAGCTGCTATGCTTCTTGTGAAGCTACCGCATATCGACGACGAAAACAACCGTCGCCGAAACATTGTAAACATTTACAACACCCTCATCGACAACGAATCTATTACCAAACCTCACATTTTCAACGATTCTTATCAAGTGTGGCATCAATATCCATTGAGAGTCGTTAATCGTGATGCGTTCGTTTCATTTATGCAAGACAATGGCGTTGGTACCGACATCATGTATCCTTCGCCTGTTTACCTACAACCTTGCTATCAAGATTACAAAGGCAATTCTTGTCAAGAAGCCGAAAATTTCGCCAACGAAGTAATTTGTTTGCCTATTGGCGCGCACATTAGCGAAAATTCTGCAGCCGAAATTGCTCAACTTGTAAATCTTTTCAACAAATAACACACCCCCCAAATCAGCCATTTTTGGGCTAAAACACCCATTTTTTCACTGAATTTATGTATACAACATTTAAATTTCCTTAATTTAGCGCATTTTTTTGTTGTAATATATGTTTTATAACATAAAAAGTTGTACCTTTGCATCAGTTTTCATGGTAATAGTTTTAAGGTTATTTAAAAACTTCTGTCGTGAGACATGAGTTTTTGATTTTTAGTTTTTAGGTTTAAGTTAATGGTATTACAAAGTTAATTAGTAAGCAAACCCCGACGATGAGTCGAGGTTTAATTTTTTTATATCTATAAAAAGAATTATCTTTGTGAAAACTTCTACAATATGAACAATCAAGCACAAGGCATAGGACCAATTGGCGTTTTTGATTCAGGTTATGGTGGACTAACCATTCTTGATGCTATTCGCAAGAAACTTCCTCAATACGATTATCTCTATCTTGGCGACAATGCACGAGCTCCTTATGGACCGCGCTCGTTCAATATTGTATATCGTTTCACTCTCGAAGCCGTTAAATACCTTTTCGACCAAGGTTGTCATCTTGTTATTCTTGCATGCAACACTGCATCGGCTAAAGCTCTAAGAAATATCCAACAAAACGACCTGCCAAACATCGATCCAACAAAACGAGTGCTTGGCGTTATTCGCCCCACAGTCGAAAAGATTGGCGAGATTTCTCACACAGGTAATATCGGCATTCTTGGCACCACAGGAACTATCCAAAGCAAATCCTACGATATCGAAATCGAAAAGATACACCCTACCTTCAAAGTTTTCTCTCAAAGTTGCCCTCTTTGGGTTCCATTGGTTGAAAATCTTGAAGCGCATGGCGATGGTGCCGACTATTTCGTACACAAATACATCAACGAACTATTGCAACAAAGCAACGACATTGATAGTATAATCCTTGGTTGCACTCACTACCCTATATTGATTGACAAGATTCGTAAATACACGCCTGATCATATCAACATCGTAGAGCAAGGTACAATTATTGCCGATAGTCTTGCCGATTATCTCAACCGACACCATGAAATGGACATCAAATGTTCTAAAAATGGTTCGTGCTCTTACCTCACCACCGAGGATGCCGACAAATTTAATTCATTAGCATCTATATTCCTGAACGAAAATATCGATTCTAAGCACATCAATCTATAACATGTGATTATAGAATTTCAGATTACAAATCATCAAAAAAACGAGTCAAAAAGGTTGAAATCATTCGATTTTCAGCCTTTTTTGTTAAAAAATATTATTTTTCAGCAAAAACATACTATAAAATTATGTTATGTAACATAAAAATCATACCTTTGCATCAAGTTTTCATGGTAATAGTTTTAAGGTTATTCTAAAAAACATTATGTCGTGATGACATAGGTTTTAAGATTTAGTTTTATGGTTTATGTAAATAGTATTAAAAGATTAATACTAAAGCGGATCTTCGGCGTGAGTCGAGGATTTTGTTTTTATATACACCTCCTATTTACTATCTTTGCAATATGAATCATATCAAAGAACTTCTCAACAATAACAACACCGATAAGGCTATCGAGCTACTCTCGCTTGCTATAGCCAATAACCCTCATTGCGACGAAGCATATTTCTTACTTGGCAATGCTCATTGCAAAAAAAACGATTGGCAACAAGCGATGAACGCCTATTGCCAAGCTATTGAACTCAATCCCGAAAGCCCTGCCGTAATGGCATACAAGCATCTACAGGAAATTATGGATTTCTTCAATCACGATCTCTACAATCCCTAATTCTCAATCACTCTTTTATTTTATACCAAGCAGCACTATCCTTCATCAGCACTTGTTTGCCCGAAGAATCTCTAACCAACACTTTGTCGGTACTCACCCTCAACGACAATACACCATTGTCATCAAGAACTGGGATATAATCATCTTTATTTTCAAGTAGCGATATAGCCTTGATTCTTTTCTTAATACGCGATATCGACGACTTCAAGCCTACTGCATCCCAAGAATCTCCATTATAATCGCCCTTATCATTCATCTTTTGATAAATCTTATTAAAAATACGATTGTTTCGTTCCTTTCTAGCTTTATCACGTTCGGTTATGCGTATTGTTATACCTTCCACTCTTGCATACAACAAGAATGTATACAAAGCTCGCTCATAGGCATACACATCTAAAGTCTCTTTTACATCTTCCAAAACTATACGAAGATTGTATTCGTCGACAAACACCCTACTTGCACAACTCTTACTTGGGAAAGCAAGCAAATCAAATATCGACTTATTGAAACCACTATATTCGAAACAATTTTCACACGACGACACGCCGCTCACCTCCACCTTATTTGGTTTCACTATACTTAAATAGCTATCCACAAATAGGCGAACATCGGCCACGACATCGCCCTTTGTCATGAATTTCAAATAATTGTGTACAGGCTTAAACGACACCCTGCTATCGCCCAATTTCACAAGGAACGATGGCTCAGTGTCATACAAGCATTCAAGCCCCAACTTATTTCTAAGCAAAGAGTGAGCAAAGTTCACTGTATCAAGATTGCATATTTCTTCATACACATTATCTACCACATCTTTGCTACTTTGTGCTATTGTTGGCGCAAGGAACCCGATAATTTCTTTCAAGGCATCTTTGTTCATAGCCTTGAATGATTCAGCGCGCTTAGGAATATACACAAATTCAAAACCTGCAAGTTTGAATTCGCGCTCTATTAATCGATAATTCTCAATTATCTCATTATTTATTTCTGTATCATATTCGCTCTCCACATAGAACACTGTGAAAGGAGCTATATTGTCAAGTACATCACAACTGCAATCTACCTCGCCTTCGCCATCATTACTTAAAACTATGCGCAACGCAGTAATCAACAGCGCTTCCGAGCTCTCACATGCACCATCAGCAAGCGATAGACGCTCCAATATGCCCATGATTTTCGACATCTCGGTTTTACCGTCTTCGTCAGAATCATTTTGTACCGACTTCAATCGTTTAACAGCCTCAGCAAATGTTATACTATGCGCCTTTGCCAATGCTTCTTCTTTGTCTATCTTGTACGATTCACATATTTCATCGAACACAGCCATTTCACTTCTACATATTACTGTGTCCGACTTCACCAATTCGGTCATTATGCGAACCAATGCTACTTTTTCGTCTTGTTTCATATCTCTAAATATCGTTTTTAGAAATTTCCGTAAAATTAAGAATTTGTTTTGTAAAAATAAAATTATACACGCCCTAAGTATCACCTCATATTTATCACTCGCTGCATAAGGTCTGCTTTTAGTTTTGGAGAATACCCTATCGACACACTCTCAACCACGCCATTTCTATCCACAAGCACCACAGTGGGCATACTGGTTATTCCACATTGCACTGCAAATCGTTCGCCATTAAATAGTGTCGTATAATCATCGGGGTGCCCGTTCATCGAGTCCATTACCACACCCACATTTTTACCCATAAATATCCACACTATTTCCGTCACCATAGGCACATCCGATGCAGCTTTCTTCACCGCAATTATAGTTTCATCATTCACACCATCGCCTTCCCGCAGAAACACAAGCATCGTGGGCTCATTAAAGTATCCTTTCCATATATATCGCTCACCCGACAACGATGGCAAAGAAAATATTGGCAACTTCCTACCCACCAACTCATCTGCGCCATAATTACTTGTTCTATAGGTTGCAAACACACTTGGAAAGCGTTCTATCAAAGACTTTTCGTCTATAATCATTTGCTCATTCCTATTTTCCCATTTCACCTCTATCAATTGCTCGCCCACACTTCCAGGACTTGTCAACATCGTATAACTTACAGGCAATCGCGACTCCGCATCGGCAATCAGTTCCATATATCGCGCAGGAGTTCCTTGCACAAATTCTTCAACCTTCATCACTGCTACTCGCTTTCCCTCCACAATAGAATCTTCTACCACATCTATTTTATTTGCACTATCTCGTGCAATAGCTGCTATCTCACTATTTATCACTGCGGGCACCAACACCGACACGATCCCCGACTTATGCACACCATTTATCACTCTACCTTTGACTTTCCTATCAATAAATGGCAACGAATCTTGCTTACAATGATACTCGCGCATCTTATCTCCCGAAAACGAAAAATAATTCCCATCAAAATATGCATCAAAGGACTTCTTTCCCGTAGAGTCTTCGGTTTCTAATAAATAATTCACGCCCAACAACAAATCACTTGGATTATCTTGCGAATACACATTCACACTATACCTCACATCACGATGCGTAATAGGCAATGTTACCATCACATGAGCCGTTGCAGAATAATTAGCACCACCTTCACTCAAGAAATCACTCCCTCCCACAGGCTTCACTGCGCCAATCATCACCACAGCTAAAAGCGCCTCTATCATACACATTACAATTCGTTTCATAAAATTAGAACACATTTACACTTGCATATGTTCCTTTTTAACCCTATTTATATTTGCCGTGCAATTTAGTTGCCCACCACCTTCCTAACTTTGCAATGTAAAATCAAACAAGGAGGACTAAATATGACAACTCACAAAAGCATCTCAAAGGACGACAACATTTTTGCATCGATTGTTGCTCAGGGTAAAACCATCAAATCAATCTATGCCCACAACTTCACAAGCATCAATGAAATCATCAACATGATGACAACCGACTGCGATAGCCATTGTGGACTCGTGCAACTAAACATTCGCAACCAATCACAAGGTTGGGCGTTCAACATGCTGCTTCGCATCAGCGACACACTTTCACGCACCCTCCGTCGCCGTTCACAATCACAACAACCTCACGACGGCCTTCAATATCGTCTTGCATTTTGAGTTCACTCGCAACAAAACTTTTCATTCACACTTTTGTTATGTTCATAGAATATTAAGTACCTAATATGAACTAAAAAGAAACAGAAGTATGAAAAAGTTAATGTATTTTGCCCTCGCGCTTGGGCTATTAAGCTCATGTTCTCAATCGAAAAGCGCAAATGAGATGCTTGCCGAAGAAGAAGCCCTTCAAGGCGACTCAGCTATCGAAATCATAGGTGAATGGATCGAGGTTCCAGTAAATAGCAATACTCCGACCACCCAACCTCCTAAAAAAGTGCGTTTCAACAGCGACTACACCATGGAAGGCACACCCGAAGTGAAAAAAGAGAAAAAAATAAACACCCGAAACGAAGCCGACTCCATCACAGTCACCACTATGGTATACCAAATGTGGGACCAAATGGGCGACACCATTACCATGATTTCTCAAAGTGCAATCGATCCTCAATTACAAGACACCATTAGCTGGGGTATCGTTACACTTTCTTCCGACTCTCTAAAGCTACACAGCCCTACACATGGTGCAAAGAATTATGTGAGAAACAAATAAAATCACATTTCTTCAAAAAAAATCACTAAAAATGCTCATTCCTTTTTGTGGAGTGGGCTTTTTTATGTAATTTTACAATGAAAATGGCTTATAGTGTACTCACAAGTTCACAATAGCCTCTCAATGAGAATTATATCAAAGAGATAAAGACAAACTATAACATTTAATTTTTTAAACTAAAACAATTATGGTTTATTCACACGAAGTACAAGAAATGTGCTGTGTAAAGAAGGGTGCAAACCATCCATCAGCGCCAATTCCTGAAGAAGGAAAATGGGTTAGATCAAAAGAAATCAAAGACATTTCAGGTCTTACTCACGGTATCGGTTGGTGTGCTCCTCAACAAGGCGCGTGCAAACTAACTCTTAATGTAAAAGAAGGTATCATTCAAGAAGCATTGGTTGAAACTATCGGTTGCTCTGGTATGACTCACTCAGCTGCTATGGCAAGTGAAGTTCTTCCTGGTAAGACTATCCTTGAAGCTTTGAACACTGACCTTGTGTGCGACGCTATCAACACTGCTATGCGTGAATTATTCTTGCAAATCGTTTACGGACGCACTCAGTCTGCTTTCTCTGAAGGCGGTCTTGTAGTTGGTGCTTCTCTTGAAGACCTTGGTAAGGGTCTTCGTAGCCAAGTTGGTACTATGTTCGGTACTTTGGCTAAGGGTCCTCGCTACCTTGAAATGGCCGAAGGCTACTGTACTCGTATGGCACTTGACGAAGACAACCAAGTTATCGGTTACGAATTCCTTCACCTTGGTAAGTTCACCGATTTCTTGAAGAAGGGCGTTCCTGCTGAAGAAGCTCTTCAACAAGCTAAAGGTCACTACGGACGATTTGAAGAAGCTGCTAAATATATTGACCCACGTAAAGAATAATAAGGAGGATTACAACTATGATTAGAGAAGTAAAATTTGAAAGTCAAGACCGTCGTATCAAGCAAATTCTTGCTGCTTTGAACGAAAACGGCATTAAAGATATTGAAGAAGCTAACGCTATCTGCGAATCTTATGGTATCGATCCTTATAAGGCTTGCGAAGAAACTCAACCTATCTGTTTCGAAAACGCAAAGTGGGCTTATGTTGTGGGTTGTGCTATCGCATTGAAGAAGGGTTGCAAGAACGCTGCTGATGCTGCTGAAGCAATCGGTATCGGTCTTCAAGCATTCTGTATCCCAGGTTCTGTTGCTGACGACCGTCTTGTAGGTCTTGGTCACGGTAACCTTGCTGCTCGTCTTCTTCGCGAAGAAACTAAGTGTTTCGCTTTCCTTGCTGGTCACGAATCTTTCGCTGCTGCTGAAGGTGCTATCAAGATTGCTGCTAAGGCTGACAAAGTGCGCAAAGAACCTCTTCGCGTTATCTTGAACGGTCTTGGTAAGGACGCTGCTATGATCATCTCTCGTATCAACGGTTTCACTTATGTTCAAACTGAATTCGATTACGCTACTGGCGAATTGAAGGTAGTTAACGAAATCGCTTACTCTAAGGGTCCTCGCGCTAAGGTTAAATGCTACGGCGTTGACGATGTTCGCGAAGGTGTTAAGGTAATGTGGCACGAAGGTGTTGATGTATCTATCACTGGTAACTCAACTAACCCAACTCGTTTCCAACACCCAGTTGCTGGTACTTACAAGAAGGAACGCGTACTTGCTGGTAAGCCTTACTTCTCAGTAGCTTCAGGTGGTGGTACAGGTCGTACACTTCACCCAGATAACATGGCTGCTGGTCCTGCTTCTTACGGTATGACTGATACTCTTGGCCGTATGCACTCTGACGCTCAATTCGCTGGTTCTTCTTCAGTTCCTGCTCACGTTGAGATGATGGGCTTCCTTGGTATCGGTAACAACCCAATGGTAGGTTGTACTGTAGCTTGTGCTGTTGACGTTGCAACTGCTCTTAGCAAGTAATTTCAATAACAACACAAAATATTAGAGGACGACTTTTTAAGCCGTCCTCTTTCTTTTTATCATTATTGTAATTAACAGTCCAATAAAATCACATCACCTTGCAACGATTTAGGTACATCTATTATCCTTTGGTTACGACTACCTTTAAAATGCAGTGACAAGTCTCGCTCTTTTTCCACGAATTTTCCATCTACGATCACATCACACAGTTCAACCAACTGGCGGCGCACTGGATGTTGCAGCAAATCCTCAAAGCGATAACCCGTATAGCACCAAATAGTCTTATTTGTTCGCTCTTTTATCATCTTTGCCAACTTTATAAAACCTTCAGGGTGAAACATAGGATCTCCACCCGTAAAGGTTACATTCATATCAGCATCTACGACACGATCAAACAATTCTTCTACGAGGATAGGCTCTCCACCATTCTCATCCCACGATTGAGGATTATGACATCCCACACAATGGTTTTCACACCCGGCGCAATAGATTGATGTGCGAAGTCCCACCCCATCTACCGATGTACCATACTTTATATCAAGTACGCGTATATTATTTATGGACAACTCGGTCATTCAACTCAGCCAATTTTGCTTTATTCCAACGATCGGTTGTTCCCACAAGATAACCAGTAATGCGTTGCAACTTATCGATATTAGTACTTCCACACTTAGGACATTCCGTCAAATTTTCTTGTGCATCTTCATGACCACAGTTCATACAACGATTGCGATTGTGATTTACCGAACAATAACCAATATTATTCTTATCCATCAAATCTACAATATCCATAATTGCTTGTGGATTATGAGTTGCATCGCCATCAATTTCTATATAGAAAATATGACCGCCACGAGTTAAATCATGGTATGGAGCTTCAATCTCTGCCTTATGCTTTGGCGAGCACTTATAGTATACAGGTATATGATTAGAGTTTGTATAATAAATCTTATCTGTTACACCTGGAATTTCGCCAAATTTATTGCGGTCAATTCGAGTAAAGCGTCCCGACAATCCTTCAGCTGGTGTTGCCAATACACTGAAATTGTGTTGATAGCGTTCAGAGAACTCATTCACTCTATCACGCATATATGTAATAATGCGCAATCCTAATGCTTGAGCCTCATCACTCTCGCCATGATGCTTACCAACCAATGCAATAAGACATTCAGCAAGACCGATAAATCCTATACCCAATGTTCCTTGATTTATCACTCTGCCCACCATATCATTTGGTTTCAAGCCTTCACAACCAACCCATAGCGACGACATCAACAATGGGAATTGCTTTGCAAGAGCAGTTTTTTGGAATTCAAATCTATCACACAGTTGTTTTGCTGTGATTTCCAAAATATCATCGAGTTTCGCAAAGAACATTTCAATTCTTTGTGTCTTGTCTTCAATGCTCATACATTCTATCGCAAGACGCACAATATTTATTGTTGAGAACGACAAGTTACCTCTTGCAACTGATGTTTTTTCACCATAACGGTTTTCAAACACACGAGTTCTACAACCCATCGTTGCTACTTCATAAAGATAGCGCTTTGGATTTTCTGGAGTCCACTTTTCATGATGATTATATGTAGCATCAAGATTCACAAAGTTAGGGAAGAAACGGCGTGCTGCAACCTTACAAGCAAGTTGATATAGATCGTAGTTTCTATCTTCTGGCAAATAACTTACACCACGTTTCTTCTTCCATATCTGAATTGGGAATATTGCAGTAGATCCACTACCCACACCTTCATAAGTTGAGTTCAATAGCTCTCTAATTATACAACGACCTTCTGCCGAAGTATCAGTACCATAATTAATTGAAGAGAACACCACCTGATTACCACCACGCGAATGAATAGTATTCATATTATGTATGAATGCTTCCATTGACTGATGCACACGATTTACCGTTCTATTAATAGCATGTTGCTTATAGCGCTCATCGCCTTGCATAAAATCAAGCTCACGCACTGTATAATCATCTATCTTGGCATCATATAGAAATTTCAAATCAGCCCCCGACAATTTTTCGATAATCTTAACTTCTTCGATATAGCTACTACGCACATAAGGAGCAAGATAGAAATCAAATGCAGGAATTGCTTGACCACCATGCATTTCATTTTGCACAGTTTCCATCGATATACATGCCATTATCGAAGCCGTTTCTATTCGTTTTGTTGGACGGCTTTCTCCATGACCTGCTTGGAAACCATTTTCAAGAATTTTATCCAATGGGTGTTGAATACAAGTAAGCGATTTTGTTGGATAATAATCCTTATCGTGAATATGCAAGTAGTTATTTCTTACTGCTCTCAATGTTTCTTCCGAAAGCAAATAATCATCAACAAAAGGCTTTGTTGTTTCCGATGCAAATTTCATCATCATACCCGCTGGGGTATCAGCATTCATATTCGCATTTTCGCGTGTTACATCGTTTGATTTAGCTTCTACAATTTCAAGAAACATTTCACGAGTCTTTGCTTTTCTCGCGATGCTACGCTTATTGCGATATGCTATATAACTCTTCGCAACTTCTTTACGAGGTGAAGCCATTAGTTCCACCTCTACCATATCTTGGATTTCTTCTACGCTTAATTGTTCCTTACCGCGGATTTCAATTCTATCCACAATCTTATACACGAGAACTTCGTCCTCGCCACTTTCAGTTGTCAACATTGCTTTGCGAATAGCAGCAGCAATTTTCTCGCGGTTAAAGCCCACGATGCGACCATCTCTTTTGACTACAGTTTGTATCATACGCAATACTTTTAAATTATTCTATGCCTATAACACCTACGGGAATATGACAGATCTAATCTTTTTATTCAGACATTATCTTTGACGCCTCTACTCCCGAAAGCATCTAAAAAAACAGAAAAAGGCAGGTCTTCTGACTCGTTTTGTCCGTGCGACCTTCCCACCTTTGTCGGCAGTGGTCATCAAGAATGCACGGAGTTTTTGTAAAACTCACAGCTACGGGTATAGTCTCGGATTCTCACCAAAGTTCCCTTTTCATTCGCAGCACATCTAATGCATCGAACACCTTATTCTATCGCAAAGATAATAAATAATAGTCATTATTTACGCATCAGAGATAAAATATTACAGCCTCAAATTACAATATTTTTTCGTAATTTTGCACACAGTATGATTTATCCTAATAATTTTGAAACGAAAGTAGGATTCGACACCATTCGCAAGGTGATCGAAAGTTATTGTATGAGTCCGCTCGGCGTGGCTCACACTAAAAATATGGAGTTTTGCGCGCATTACGACACTGTGTTGCGTATGCTTAGCGAAACCAATGAGTTTCTATCTATTATCACAACACAAGAGGAGTTCCCACTCAACCATTTTCACGATGCCACCCCAGCATTGCACAGCATTCGTGCTCTTGGCTCGTATATGTCGGCCGACGAACTCTTCAAACTTCGCAAATCTCTTGGCACAATAGGTGCTATTTCTGCATTCTTTGATCGCAAAAACGAAGAAGGCGCTACTCCCTACCCTCACCTAACTACACTCTGCTCTAACATGCAGTCATTCAACGAGGTAATGAAGGAAATTGACAGCATCCTCGACAAATTTGGCAACATCAAGGACAATGCTTCTCCGCTTCTATTATCGATAAAACAAGCCATACAAAGCACCATAGCAAGCATCAATGGTATTTTGCGACGCATCATCACCGAAGGTAAGATGTCGGGCATTCTCGATGCCGATGTTTCTCCATCAGTTCGCGACGGACGACTCGTTATCCCTGTTGCACCTATGAACAAGCGCAAAATACATGGTATCGTACACGACGAATCGGCTACTGGTAAAACTGTCTACATCGAACCGGGCGAAATTGTCGAAGCCAACAATACCATTCGCGAACTCGAAGCAGATATGCGACGCGAAATTATTCGTATCCTCACCGAAATGGCCGACATCATCCGTCCACACATCGACGACATGCTCGTTTCCTACGATTTACTCGGTCAAATCGATTTCATTCGCGCCAAGGCACTTTTTGCTCAAGAACTCGACTGCAACATGCCTGTTCTTGAACAAAAGCCACAAATCGAATGGTATCACGCCATTCATCCTGCTCTTTTCCTTTCACTGCGCGAACACAACAAGCAAGTCGTACCTCTCGACATCACTCTCGACGGAAACGACCGTATACTGCTCATTTCAGGTCCTAACGCAGGTGGAAAATCGGTTTGCCTTAAGACTGTTGGCGCAGTTCAATACATGACTCAATGTGGTATGCTTCCTCCTATGCATGCCAACTCGCACATAGGCGTATTCAAAAGCATTTTCATCGACATAGGCGACGAACAATCACTCGAAAACGACCTAAGTACATATAGCTCGCACATCACCAATATGAAATACTTCCTTCAGAAGGCCGACAATGCCACAATCGTGCTTATAGACGAGTTTGGAGGGGGTACTGAGCCTCAAATTGGTGGTGCAATCGCGCAAGCCATCCTACATCAGCTCAACGACAAGAAGACTTTCGGGGTCATCACCACTCACTATCAAAATCTTAAGACCTTTGCCGACGACAGCGAAGGCATTGTGAATGGTGCCATGCTCTACGACCGTGGCAAGATGCAACCTCTATTCAAGCTCTCTATGGGCTACCCTGGTAGCTCTTTTGCTATCGAGATTGCTCGCAAAATCGGTCTTCCACAAAGTGTGGTTGAAGAAGCCATCGAAATCGTAGGTAGCGACTATGTGAATATGGATAAATATCTGCTCGACATTGCGCGCGACCGCCGCTATTGGGAAAATAAGCGACAAGAAATCCACGCCAAGCAGAAAAAAATCGATGCCATCATCGAACGATACAACGAGCAAGCCGAATCGCTCAACAAAGAACGACGCGAAATCATTCACGCAGCTCGACAAGAGGCAAAAGAACTTCTCAAAAAGAGTAATTCTACTATTGAGCGCACGATTCACGACATTAAGCGCGCGCAAGCCGAAAAAGAACAGACCAAAGAGATTCGCCGACAACTCGACGAATTCAAGCAACGCATCGCGCTAGAACATACCGACAACGAAGGCGACATCAAGACTATCCTACCTCATGGTAAGAAGGCTAAGAAGAAAGTTCCTACCGAAAAGCCAAAGGTCGAAGAAGTTACTTTCAACGCCAACGATAATGTTACAATGGAAGGCAACTCCACTGTAGGACAAATTATTTCTATCGAAGGAAAACATGCTATCGTGGCATTTGGTATGCTCAAAACCAAAGTTGAGCTTAAAAAACTCAAGAAATCACAAGCTCAACCTAAGCAAAAAAGCGAAAAATCCTTCATCAGCCGTTCTACAAGCGACGAAATGCGTATGCGACAACTCAATTTCAAGCAAGAAATCGATGTCCGTGGCATGCGTGCCGACGAAGCCATACAAGCCGTTACCTATTTCATCGACGATGCCACACAATTTAGTGTGCGACAAGTACGCATTCTTCATGGCACTGGCACCGGTATCTTGAAGGTAAGAATACGAGAATATCTCAACGCAATACCTAATGTAAAAAATTATCGTGACGAACATGTGCAATTTGGTGGTGCAGGCATCACAATCGTAGAACTCGAATAATCAGGCACTTACAGAAATTACAATATTTTTCGAAATATTTTTTTGAAGAAAATGCAAAAAAGTTGCCAAAATATTTGCACAGTATCAAAAATAGTTCTACCTTTGCACTCGTTAAACAACAACAACGAATATCAGCAATGATAAACGGTCGTCTGGAGAGATGGCAGAGTGGTCGATTGCGGCGGTCTTGAAAACCGTTGAAGTGAGAGCTTCCGGGGGTTCGAATCCCTCTCTCTCCGCAATAAAGGGTGTAAATCAAGCATTTGCGAGATTTACACCCTTTTTTACACCCAACAATGAAGAACTGGGCGTTTTGTGTATTATTTAAGATGAATCATTTTGGGGTAGCAAAAAATAAAGTAAGCAAAAATAGCGGCTCAACGTAAAATTCTGAGGGATTTCATTTTTACGCATATAATTTTGCCAGTCTGAAAAGGAAAAAATCTTTATCTTTTACCCCTCTGAATTGTGCTCTGAAAGCCTTGATTTTAGAGTTGAAACTTTCCGATGCAGCATTTGTAGAACGCTTGTCAAAGAAGTTTAGAATTCTCTCATAATGCATATATATGGTTCTCACAACCTTTGCAAATGCTGTAAACCCGCTTCTCTCCACCCTGTCATACCACCTTGCCAGCATTGTGTATGCGACACCTTTGGATTTTGCGCAGTGATAAACCTGACCCAGCCCCATCGCCAGATAATATGCCTTCCTGATATCCGGATACTCACGGAAAAGTATCCTTGCCCTTTCCTTCTGCTCATTGCTCCATAGGCTCTCTTTCTTGTAGAGCAGATAAATGCTTCTTACCAGCAACTGTGCTCTTGTATCCCCGTTTTCAAAAACGGCAGGCTGATAGGTCCTTCCTTGTACCTTGGCTTTAAGTATTTCCCTGTTCTCTTCGTCCAGTGCTTCCCACCTAGCCTTGATGCGCATGTCTTGCAACGCCTCAAATGCCAGCTGTTGTACATGAAAACGGTCTATGACCTGCCTTGCTACGGGGAAACATGTGGAGGCTATCTTCGCCATATTGGCAGCCATATCAAGAGTTATCTCCCTTACCTGGAAGCGACGCCTACGTGAGAGTTGCAATAACACCCTGCATACATCTTCAGTGCGAGTACCCTTGATGATTGCTATAATGGAACCCTTGCCGCCTTTTCTTTCCTTATTTATGAGAACCGTGTATAGTTCTCCGCGTGAGAGGCATACCTCATCCAGTCCCACGTATGCACC
>CAJGBY010000018.1 GCA_904501735.1 uncultured Muribaculaceae bacterium | reverse complement strand
GCGATACAGAAAGAGTTATTTGAAGTTATGCAAAACGCAGAAGACCAAAACACTCTGTATATTGCTAATTCGTAACCCAATACATATTCAACCAAAAGGTCGTTATTCATTCTCAATAATTTAGACCTTTTTCGTAACTTCGATTTACAAAGATACAAAATAAAGTGTTAGGATAGGGTATTTGAGGAGTGGTAGTTGCTCTGTTAAGGTATTTTTGCAAAAGGGTTAATATTGTGTGAAATAAAAGTTGTACCTTTGTGGTCGAATTGATAATTATTAATTAATACTCCTTGTGAATGTATTTTCGGAGAAAGGAGTGAAACAAAAAAGAGAGAATATTATGGCATACAATTTATTGAAAGGTAAGAGAGGTATTATCTTTGGAGCATTGAATGATTCTTCAATTGCATGGAAAGTTGCAGAACGCTGTCATGAAGAAGGCGCACAATTAGTGTTGACTAATACGCCAGTGGCGTGCCGCATGGGTACAATCGATGAACTTGCTGAAAAGACTGGTTCAATTGTTATCGCAGCCGATGCAACAAGTGTAGAAGATCTTGAAATGCTTTTCGTTGAAGCACAAAAGGCTCTTGGCGGAAAGATTGATTTCGTGCTTCACAGCTGTGCGATGAGTGCAAATATGCGTAAAAAGCGCACTTACGATGACCTTGATTACAGTCTTTTCGACAAGACACTCGATATTAGTGCAATCAGTTTTCATAAGATGATACAAGTGGCAAAGAAATTGGATGCAATCACTGAGTATGGTTCAATTCTTGCACTTACCTATGTGGCTTCACATCGTACATTCTTCGGATATAACGATATGGCCGATGCTAAATCACTTCTTGAAAGCATAGCTCGTAGCTTCGGTTATATCTATGGTCGTGAAAAGAATGTGCGCATCAATACAATTTCACAATCACCTACATTCACAACTGCAGGTGGTGGAATTAAGGGATTTGATGGCTTGTATGACTTTAGCGATCGCATGTCGCCTCTTGGTAATGCAAGTGCCGATGAATGTGCCGACTACTGTGTGGTAATGTTCAGCGACTTGACTCGCAAGGTAACAATGCAAACACTATTCCACGATGGTGGTTTCTCAAATATGGGTATGTCGCTTCGTGGTATGACTCAATACAACAAGAGTTTCATTGACGAAAACCGCGATGAAAACGGAAAGATTATCTACGGTTAATAAATTCCCGGATAATTAGAAATATTAATGGCTCAATCGAGGTAAATTTACTTGATTGAGCCATTATTGTGTGGAAATGTGGTGATATGTGAGCTATTTTGATTAATTTTGCGGGCGAAAAAGATTTTAGGTATATCAAAACTTATGGAATGGCTTAATTCTGTTCTTGTAGAACATAGCGCCTTGCAAGCGGTAATCGTGCTGTCAATCATATGCGCATTGGGTTTGTCGCTTGGTAAAATTAAGGTTTGGGGTGTTTCGCTTGGCGTAACATTTGTATTTTTTGTAGGTATTTTGGCAGGTCATCTTGGATTGTCGATAGATTCGAAGATGTTGAATTATGCCGAAAATTTCGGTCTTATACTATTCGTGTATGCACTTGGGTTGCAAGTAGGGCCTGGTTTCTTCAGTTCTTTTCGAAAGGACGGTATTACACTAAATATGCTTGCTTTGGGGGTTATACTATTGGGTACGGTTGCTACTGTGGTGGCAAGCGTGACAACAGGTATTGCGTTGCCCGATATGGTGGGTGTGATGTGTGGTGCTGTAACTAATACTCCAGCTCTTGGTGCTGCTCAGCAAACATTGATGCAACTCGGTCTTGATAGTAGTGCACTTGCCCTCGGTTGTGCTGTGGCTTACCCTCTTGGTGTAGTGGGTGTGATAATGGCACTTGCAGTGGTGAAGAAGGTGTTCTATAAAGGCGAGGAAAATCTGTTGCCAAACGAAGAACAAGATGGAACATTTATTGCTGCATTCAAGATTCAAAACCCTGCAATTTTTAATAAGAAACTAAAAGAAATTCCAGTACTTAAGGGCAATCATTATATTGTGTCGCGCTTGTGGAGAGGTGATGATGATGTGTGTATACCAACATCGGAAACCGAGCTGCATGAAGGCGATCGTATTCTTGTGGTAACAAATGAGAAAAATGTGCCTGCGCTAACAGTAATGTTTGGTGAACAAGAAAATACCGACTGGAATAAGCGCGATATTGACTGGAACAAGGTGGATAGCCAACTTGTTTCGCAACGAATATTGATTACAAAGCCTGAATTGAATGGTAAGAAATTGGGTTCGTTGCATTTGCGCAATAAATATGGGGTGAATACCACTCGTGTGTATAGAGCTGGTTTGCAATTCCTTGCCCGTCCACAACTACGCTTGCAACTTGGTGACCGCCTTACAGTGGTGGGTGATGCCGAAAATGTGAAGAGGGTGCGTGAGATGATGGGTAATGCCGTGAAGAGTCTTGGCGAACCTAATCTCGTGTCGGTGTTTGTGGGACTTACTCTCGGTTTGATTCTTGGAGCAATACCTATTGAAATACCTGGAGTGAGCACACCAGTGAAGTTGGGTCTTGCAGGAGGTCCAATTATCGTGGGTATTCTGATAGGTACATTTGGTCCACGCTTCCATATGGTTACCTATGTAACACGAAGTGCCAACTTGATGATGCGTGCGCTTGGTTTGTCGCTATATCTCGCTTGTTTGGGTATAGATGCCGGAGCTGAGTTTGTCGAAACGGTGATGCGTCCAGAAGGCGTGATGTGGATAGGTCTTGGATTCCTTATCACAATAGTACCAGTGTTGATAATGGCATTTATTGCCAATAAGATTATGAAGATGGATTATGCCACAGTGGGAGGTATGCTTTGTGGAAGTATGGCCAACCCAATGGCGTTGAATTATGCCAACGATGTGGTGAAAGGTGATGCATCGTCGGTAGCATATACAACGGTTTATCCAATGAGTATGTTTGCTCGCGTGATAATAGTACAAATTCTACTCCTCGCAATGTGTGGATAGGGGGTGGAAAAGTGCTGAGATAAAGAGATAGCAGAGGCATTATTGTCTCTGCTATCTCTTTGTTGAATAAAAGTGTTGAAATGGGCGTGTATTCGCTAAAAAATGTTGTTTTGAGGGCTGTTTTGTGGCGTTTTATTTTGTAATGTTAAGATATTGGCGTACTTTTACATTGAGAATCTATGTAGTGTAAAAAAAGACAAAAAAGATATGAAAAAAAATATACTTTTATTGATGTTTCTATTGGCTATGACGCCAATTATGGTAGCCCAAAATATAAATGAAGTGGTGGGCACTGTAGCACCTAAAACATTGTTTGAATACCCACAAGCGCCCGATACAATAAAGTCGTTTCAAGATAGAGCAAACTATGTGGTGATTCGTTTTTGGAACAAATTTGACCTATCGAAGCCTATCAAAGATGAGGCTGCTTTTGAACAGGCGTTCCAAGATTATCTTGACTTCTTTCCTTATGCGCATAAGACTGTGGTTGTGAATTCGGTTAGAGACTTGATGAACAAGGCACAAAGCAACAAGGTTAATTTTGAGTTGTTGGGTCGTTTGGCAGAGCGTAATATGTATGCTAATGATGCAATATTCCCAAGTGATGAGGCTTATTTGCCATTTGCTGAAGCAATGGTGAAGTCGAAATCGATTAAGAAGAAAGATCGTGAGTATTATGCAAAGCAAATAGCGAAGATTAATCAAAATGCGATTGGAGCATCATGTCCAGAGCTTGAAGTTGTGACAGTGGATGGCGAACGACGCAAGTTGAGCGAATTGATTGCTAATACGATGACAATATTGTTCTTTAACGATGGTGATTGCATAGATTGTATGATTAGCAAGTTGAAACTAAGCACAAGTGTGCCATTGAACAACCTAATAGCTCAAGGCAAAGTGAAGGTGGTGTGCATTACCCCAAAGAAATATACAGCTGAATGGGCTGCAGATGCTCGCGGCTGGGCGTCAAATTGGGACATTGTGGCATCGGAAGACGCGATGGATGTGTTCGATATTCGCATTTCGCCAAGTGTTTTTGTGCTGGACGAACAAAAATGCATATCGCATAAGAATATTACAGTAGAAATGTTGTTGAGATAATAAAAAAGAAAGGAAATAATATGGCTGGAAAATTGATAAAAAGAATGTTCCTGTATAGTGCAGGGTTGACATTTACTAACATGGCGCGTTTGTTTATGCGCTTGTTTACAGGTGTGATGTTTATGCAGTTCGGAATACGCCAAATATCACATTTCAGCGATCTTGCTCCTACATTTCATAGTGTGATGGGACTTGGAGGCGAAACATCATTGCTATTGATGATCCTAATAGAGATTATATGCTCTACATTGATAATTCTGGGCTTGTTTACACGATTTGCCTTGATTCCAACAATCATATCAATGGTGATAGCTGAGATTGCGCTTATTCAAGACTTGATGATGCAACAAGCAGTGTCGTTCTATTCATGGCAAGCTATTTTCTTGCCTATTATGTTCCTTGGAATATTCCTTTTCATGATGCTTGCAGGTCCTGGAAAGATTTCGCTTGATTATATCATCTCGGTACATCTTACAAGTATCGACGAAAAGGGCGAAGCCGAAGCTAAGGAATTTGAATTGGAAGAAAGCTGATTCTAAATAGAAAAAAGAATTAAGAATTTGATATGAATGTAGCAGTACTTATATCAGGTGGAGTAGATAGTGCGGTGGTTGTGCATAAACTTAAAGAAGAAGGGCACGACTTAAACTTGTTCTATATAAGAATTGGAATGGATAACGGCGAGGGCGATTGCTCAGCCGAAGAAGATATAGAGATGTGTAGCCTAATAGCAAAGAAATATGGGTTGCCACTCGAAGTTGTGTCGTTGCACCAAGAATATTGGGATAATGTGATGGAATATGCACTTCGCACAGTGAAGGCAGGATTGACACCTAATCCCGATATGATGTGTAACAAGATGATTAAATTTGGCTATTTTGAGCAAAGATGGGGTAAGGATTTTGACATCACTGCCACAGGTCACTATGCAAGTACCGATTTTGTGAATGGAACAAAATATCTTGCTACTGCAGTAGACCCTGTAAAGGATCAAACTGACTTCTTGGCTCAAATAAGCTACGAACAACTAATGCATCTTACTTTTCCTCTTGGAACAATGCCTAAGAGCGAGGTGCGTCAACTTGCAATAGATGCAAAATTGCCTAATGCGTTCAGAAAAGACAGCCAGGGAATATGTTTCTTGGGTAAGATAAATTATAATGATTTTATTCGTCGTCATCTTGGCGAAAAGAAGGGTAATATCATCGAACTCGAAACAGGCAAGAAGATAGGCGAACATAAGGGCTTCTGGTTTCATACTATAGGTCAGCGTCGCGGACTTGGTTTGAGTGGTGGACCTTGGTTTGTGGTGAAAAAGAATGTACAGGACAATACGATATATGTAAGTAATGGCTATGAAACTGAAAAGCAATATGGCAAATTGATACATATAGATGAAATGCACTTCATCTCGGGTAATCCTTGGGAGGGTGTAGATGGTCCTGTAGAGATAATGTTCAAGAATCGCCACACGCCAGAATTTATTAAGGCTAAATTTACGCATTTGGAAGGCGGTGAATATGTGATTGAATCGGAAAAGAAGGTTCAAGGAATCGCGCCAGGACAATTTGCTGTGATATATGATGCTACTGGTCATTTGTGCTATGGTAGTGGAGTGATAACAGGTCAAAAAGTGCGTGACTAAAGGACTTTGTCGATGGAGAAGGTGAAACTTAATGTGCTGGGAATTACTTCGAGCCAAATACAGGCAGGAGCGTATGCACTTGTACTGTCGGAAGAAGGTGGAGCATATCGCATTCCTGTGATAGTGGGAGTAGCCGAAGCACAGTCGATTGCGGTGAAGCTTGAGAATGTGAGACCACCTCGTCCGTTGTCGCACGATTTGATAGTGAGTTTGACCCACGCATTCGGTATTGGCTTGGAAGAGGTGTTCATATACAAATTTGAGAATGGAGTGTTCTTGTCGGAACTGCATTTCGGCGATGATGACCGCAAAGTGGTGATTGATTCACGCACAAGCGATGCGATAGCTCTTGCAATGCGCACAGGTGCTCCAATATATACGACTCGAGAAATCTTGAAAAAAGCAGGATTTGTATCGGAAAAAGGTGAGGTAAAAGTGGCACCTGTCGATAGCGAACTGAAAGAAATAGATTTGAAGAAGTTTGCTGTGGAAGAACTCGAGAAGATGCTTTCGAAATGTGTGGAACGAGAAGAATATGAACGCGCTGCCGAGATAAAACGAATCATTATTGAGAAAAAGGGAGAATAAAAAAATAATAAAATATATACATTATGAAGAATATCAAATTGAGACTTATTGTGATGAACTTCTTGGAGTTTGCAATCTGGGGAGCTTATCTTACATCAATGGGAAATTACCTTGCAAAGGTGGGTTTGGCCGAAAATATCGGTTGGTTCTATGCTATTCAAGGAATCGTGTCGCTATTCATGCCTGCATTGGTAGGTATCGTTGCCGACCGATTCATTCCAGCGCAAAAGGTGCTTAGCCTATGTCACTTAATTGCAGGTGTGTTCATGGGTGCAACAGGTGCTTATGCAATGAGCGCAGGCGCTGAAGTGGAGTTTGGTATATTATTCTCACTTTATACAATGAGTGTGGCATTCTTTATGCCTACTATCGGCTTGTCAAATTCGGTAGCATATACTGCGTTGAACAAAGCAGGTCTTGATACAGTGAAGGCATTTCCACCAATTCGTGTGTTTGGAACGATTGGTTTTATTTGCTCAATGCTATTTGTGGATTTCGCTGGATTTCAAGGAACTTACGAACAATTTTTCGTGTCGGCAGTATTAGGCTTGTGCCTATCGGCTTATGCGTTGACATTGACTAACTGCCCAGTGGATAAGAGTGCTGGTAAGAGCAATTCGCTTGTTGATATTTTGGGACTTAGAGCATTCACTTTGTTTAAAAACAAAGATATGGCAGTGTTCTTTATTTTCTCAATGCTATTGGGTGTGTCGTTGCAAATTACAAATGGTTTTGCTAACCCATTTATAACTTCGTTCAAGGGTGTTGCTGAATATGCCGATACATTTGGTGCAAACCATGCTAACGCATTGATTTCGCTATCTCAAGTGAGCGAAACATTGTGTATCCTACTTATCCCATTCTTCTTGAAGAAATTTGGTATCAAGAAGGTTATGTTGATCGCAATGTTGGGTTGGGTGCTACGCTTCGGTTTGTTCGGATTGGGTAACCCAGGCGAAGGCGTGTGGATGTTCATCCTATCAATGGTAGTTTATGGTGTAGCATTCGACTTCTTCAATATCTCAGGTTCATTGTATGTTGACAAGGTAACTGATACATCTATTCGTAGTAGTGCACAAGGTTTGTTCATGATTATGACCAACGGTATTGGTGCAACAATCGGTACTCTAAGTGCTCAAGCAGTAGTGAATAACTTTGTGTATTCACAAACTGATCCATTGGCACAAATTGCAGGTTGGAATACATCATGGTTGATATTTGCAGGTTATGCATTGGTGGTAGCAGTGTTGTTTGCAATTATCTTCCGTGAACCAAAAGAAGCCTAAAATAGAATTAAACTGACGGAAATGCATAGGTTTTTTGCTCCTGATATAGAAGAAACACTTATGTTGCCCGAAGTAGAGTCGCAACATGCTGTTCGTGTGTTGCGCTTGAAAGAAGGCGATGAGGTGGAAGTGGTTGACGGCAAGGGCGTGTTGTATCGTTGCCGAATCTCGTTGGCTCATAGTAAAAAGTGCGGGGTGGAGATAGTGGAGCGCATCGCTTCGGGCTCGCATTGGGGTAGTGAGATTGTGCTGTGTGTGGCGCCAACAAAAAATCTTGACCGAATAGAATGGCTTGCAGAAAAGTGCACTGAAATGGGAGTTGATAGAGTGACTCCTGTGAAATGTCGCTATTCGGAACGAAAGGAGTTGAAGACCGAACGATTGCAGAAAATCCTTGTGTCGGCGATGAAACAATCGCTGAAAGCAACATTGCCGCAACTCGATGAGTTGACGCCTGTGATGGATGTGATAAAAATGCCGTTTGAGGGACAAAAGTTTATATGCTATTGCGATGATATAGTGGAGCGTAAGAACTTTATGAAAGAGTATAAGCCAAATGAACCAGTGCTTGTGCTTGTGGGGCCTGAAGGCGATTTTAGCCGTGAAGAGGTAGATGCAGCATTGTCAAATGGCTTTGTGGCTGTGACATTGGGAGATAGTCGTCTTCGTACTGAGACTGCAGCTGTGGCAGCATGCTTTGCTTGTCACACAATAAAGCAAATACAGTGAAAAGAGGGCGAATAAAACAGAAATATAAAAGAACTTAAGAAAAGATATGAAAAAGAAATTTGTAACACTATGCGTGTTGGCAGGAGCGGCATTATCGTTTGTGGCACAAGCTCAAACTAACATGAGTGAAACACAACAGCGTATTAATGCGGCTGTGATGGCTGTATATAATGAGGAATTGGCAAGAAATCCTTATGATTATGCGTTGCTTTATAGCCGTGCCAATCAGTATTTCTTGAATGGTGAGTATTTGAAGTCGCTAGAAGATATAAATAACGCTTTGACATATATACCAAAATCGGATGAATCGACACTATTCGAGTCGTATGTACTTAGAGCAAAGATTTATATCATCAGAAACGAACAAGAAAAGGCAATCACCGACTTGAAAATGGCGAATACGATAAAACCAGTGGATCAACATACTGTGTTGTTGCTTGGTGATATGTGTTTCGAAAGTGGCGACTACGAAACAGCTAAGAGCTCGTATACTACGCTATTGAGACGCAATTCGTTGGACTTTCATGCAATGGCAGGATTGGCAAAGGTGGCTGTGATGCAAAAAGATTATGATGAGGCCGCAAGATATGCTAATCGTGCAGTGGATTTGTATCCAGCAGAACCACGCGTGTACCTAAATCGTTCGGATGTGCTTGTGTTGATGAACGATTATAAAGGTGCTGCGCAAGATGTTATCTCGGCAATTAGTGTGTCGAATGATATGTCGGGTGCGTTGCAACGATTGGTGGATATGAGCCACACTAATTATGCTGATGTGATAGATGCGTTGTCTAATTCGATTGATAAGGCTCCAGATGTGGGTATGTTCTATTATATTAGAGCGCATGTGGCAATGCAACATAACCATTACTCGGCAGCATTGAAGGATTTGAATTTGATTATCGATAAGAAATTATATGATTATCATGGCATCTATTATTATAGCGCACTTGTAAACTTTAATTTGAGCCGTTATATGGAGGCTTTGAATAGAGTGAATACTGCTATAATGATGAACGCTGAAGCTCCTGAATATTATGTGTTGAAGGCTCGCATCCAAAGTGCAATGGGTATGACAAAGGATGGTTTGCAAAGTGTGTACATGGCGCTTGGCTCAAATCCTAATTATATTGATGCATTGCGTGAAAAATCATTGTTGCACATTCTTGATGGTAACTACAAAGATGCGTTGACAACAATCAATGAAGCATTGTTGAACGACCCAACAATAGCAGAAAACATCCTTTTGCGTGCTTGGCTAAGCAAGACTTACTTGAAGGGCGAAACAAGCGCTAAAAATGACTATATGAAGGTGCTCGACCTTGAAGATGATATCTATTCATTGCGAGGTGTGGCTCTATATGGCTTGAGACGATTTGATGAAGCTAAGGCTTGGGCTGATAAAATAGTAGCTGAGTATCCAACTGCAGGTGGTGAATCATATTACACAGCATCGGTAGTGTATGCGTTGTGTGGCGATAATGATAAGGCGCTTGATCTGCTTGAAAGCGCGCTTGCAAATGGCTATGGTAACTATTATGCGATTTATGACTATCGTGAAGGTGAGGTGAACTTGCTATCACTACGCTCATTGCCTCGATTCAAGGAGATCGTGAATCGATATGATAAGGTGTTTGAATAATCAAGATTAATGATATTTGAGCTAAAAAGGTCGTGTATTTTAGTGTACACGACCTTTTTTTAAATAAAATCGTAATTTTTTTTGCTAAAATATTTGCATGGTAAATTAAAAAGTCGTACCTTTGCATCGCAATTGAGAAATCAATAGGGCGTTTAGCTCAGCTGGTTCAGAGCATCTGCCTTACAAGCAGAGGGTCGGCGGTTCGAATCCGTCAACGCCCACTAAAAGGAGTTACAGAAATGTAGCTCCTTTTTTTGTGTCTATGTGGGTGAATAGTGGCTATAGTAATGATAGTGCCTATAGTGGCTGTAGTAACTATAGTGTGATAGGGGAAGCTATAGTGTGATGGGGCTATCGTGGTGTGATAGTGATTATAGTGTGATGTGTGGTGTGAGTATGTGTTTTAATTGAAGTTGTTGTAGGTGATCAATCTTCAACAGTGATGTTGGGGTTGAGTGATGTGAGGTGTTCGATGAATTGAGGCTTATATAGAGGCGATATGACGACTTTTCTGCGCTTGCCTAAGGAAATCTCTATTCGATCGAGAGATAACGCGGGACCGCTAAGCCAAGTGCCTGTATTGCGAATGTGTGTAATCTTGTTTATGTCGTATTTGTAGTCGACAATGAATCCACTTTTTACTCTTAGGATTTGTTTTTCTTCATCGATTGTGTAGTAGGTATTGGTGTATATGTTGATGATGAGAAAAGCAGGAAAGATAAGAGTTAGGATTATGGGTAACCATGGTGTGTCGGGTGTAAAGAAGGCTGGGGTGTAGCTTGCTATAAATATAACTACGATTAATATCCACAGCCAATGGTCGATTTTTGAACGGTAGGTTGTCATATAGAATAGTTTTATTGGTGTAATGCAAATATAGTGAATTTATCTGAATTGAGTTTGCTAAAGGTATAAAAAAGAAGAATCGCAACCCGAGAGAGTTGCGATTCTAATATGTTAATACTTCAAATGAGTATTAAATCAAGTGTTGTATTAGTTCAAACCTTGAAGCTTGAATGTGATAGGCAATGTGTACCATACATTCACAGCCTGACCATTCATCTTACCAGGGATAAACTTAGGAAGAGACTTACATAGACGGATAGCTTCCTTATCAAGGTCGCGGTCCACGCTACGAATAACCTTCACTTCGCCTACAGAACCATTCTTAGTTACAACGAATTGAACGATTACGCGTCCTTGTACGCCATTTTCCATAGCAACTTGAGGATAGTTGATGTTGCTGCTCAAGAACTTCATAAGAGCTGCGTCACCACCAGGGAACTGTGGCATCTGCTCAACAGCAGTGAACACTTGTTCTGGTTCTGGTTTCTTTTCTTCAACGATGACCTCATTCTTGTATTCGCGTACAACATTGCGGTCGTCAGTACCCTTATCGAAGTCGGTAGCACCGAAAGCAGTTTCAGTTTCCTTCAACTCATCTTGAGTCTTGATTTCGTCTTCTGCCTTAACATCTTCGTCCTTAGAGATCAAAAGCTCAGTAACCTTAACAGTGTTAAGGATTTCTTCTGGAAGAGCTTCTGGCTCTGGCATTTCAACTTTTTCTTGGATTTCTTCTTCCTCTTCTTCTTGAGTATCGGCCAATTCAACCATTTGTTGGTCAAGTTGGTCAGTAATCTTAGCTTCTTGCTCAGCGATATAAGCTTGTACGCTTAGGTAAGAAGTAACTGCGATACCAATAGCGAAAAGTCCAATTAGAGTCCAGATAGCAGCCTTCATGTGGCGGCGCTTAGAGTTTACGCGAAGTACATAAGCACCATATTCTTTATTTCTGCCTTCAAATACGATATCACTCCATTCTCTCGACGTTAGATCTACATCTTTTGCCATAATAAAATTCCTTTCTGATTTTTACAATTAAACAATTACATAGATCTCACATTACTTTTGACGAGCCATCAAATATTCAGCCATCATAGCAGAGTCAGTACCGTTGATACGGTCGATTTGGTAACGGCTGATATTATTGATTTGCATTTCGTCAAGTGCAGTTACCAAGCTCTTATAACTTGCGTTAGGAGTAGCCTTGATGATGATAACTGGACGAGTCAAAGTTGAATCGTTACGAATCTCTTTAGCGCGTGCTTGATAGATACTGTCGTTGATAGCTTTGTTCTTGTGGAACTTCTTAGCCTTCCAGTCTTCTTTCAAAGTAGCGATTTTCTCAACAACTTGCTTATTACGATCTTGAAGAACGGCGCGGATACCTTGAGCCTTACCGTTTTCATTACCCAAGAATTGGATTTCCTTCATAATATTGTTGTCGATCTTACCATCTTTGTCGGCGTCTTCAACGTTAGGCATACCTTCGTAGTAGTAAACAAAGTCCTTAGTAGGAACGCCTTCGTCGTTAAGTTCGCTGTCGACAATGATAGTAACAGCTTCAGATTGCTTTACCTTGTTCTGTTCTGTCTTATCCACCTTTTCGTTAGATGGCAAACTTATTTGCAAAGTTTGAGACTTGATCATAGTAGTACAGAGCATGAAGAAGGTAATCAATAGCATGTTCATGTCCACCATAGGGGTGAAGTCTACACGAACATCTTTCTTTTTAGTATAAGTTTTACCTTTTGCCATAATTAATCTTCTTCAGTTTTAAGTGCAGTCATCAAAGTGAACTTGTTCATCTTCAAAGTCTGCAAGTTGTCCATTACCACTTGAACTACAGAATATGGAGTAGTCGCGTCGGCCTTGATAGCAATACCCTTACCACTCTTGATAGCTTTAGCAAGATTTGGGTTTGAAGTATTGTAAAGAGCCAACATCCATTGTTGGAATTCGTTGCGATTTTCTACATCCTTTCCCATGTCGATTGGAATACCTGCGTTCTTGTTCTTGAGAGGGTCTAACATTGCGTCGCGTTTTTCCGCAGGCAATTTACACCAGTCAGCAAGTTGAGATAAAGGTAGACCATACATATAAGTGTTACCAAAAGTAAGAACGTCTTCCTTAGTAAGTTCGATTTTCTTATTTGGATGTTTCTTATTGTGTTCGGTTACTACATTCAACAAAACTTCTTCACGCATTTTCTCACTTGAGTAAGAAGAGTCACGGTCACCCGCAATTGACATGAAGATTTGAGAATCCTTAGTAATCAAAAGTGTAACCAGGTTTTGTTCAGGCACCTTTTCTTCCGAAACAGAAGCAGGTGTAATTACAGTAGCTGGTTCTTTTTGAAGGAATGTAGAAGTCAACATGAAGAAAGTAAGCAAAAGCACTGTAACGTCACTCATCGCGGTCATGTCGATGAATGGAGCTTTTTTGTCGGTTGATACTGTCATAGTTGTACTTCAATAAAATGTTTTTTTAATTACCTTAATTGATTATTTAGGATAATCAAATTAATACTTGTTTTCGAATGTAGCTACGATAACAGCACCAGCTTCGTTGATCTTGTAAGTGATGTCGTTGATCTTAACGTCGAAGTAGCTGTAAGCGATAACAGCAAGAGCACCTACCATGATACCAGATGCTGTATTTACAAGCGCTTCAGAGATACCAGCAGAAAGAGCTGCAGAGTCTGGTGCACCAGATTGACCAAGAGCTTGGAAAGACTTGATCATACCAAGTACTGTACCGAATAGACCCATAAGAGTACCAAGAGTAGTGTTAGTGAAGATGATTGGCATGTTTTGTTGCAAAGTAGGCATTTCCATGTTGATAGCTTCATCTAGAGCGTTGCGGATAGCAGCGATACGGTTTTCCTTCTTAAGAGAAGTTTCCTTAGCCATAGCAGCATAAGCTTCAACAGCAGAAAGAACAGCGTTACCGATTGAACCACCTTGCTTAGCGCAGATAGCCTTAGCTTCTTCTACCTTGTCAGCTTCCAAAGCAGCCTTAAGTTCCTTAACGAACTTGTCAACAGACTTAGAACCCTTAGCCTTAGCAAGAGCGATAAGACGTTCAACAGAAAGAATAAGAACCAATACCAAAAGACCTTGGATGATAGGTACTACGAAACCACCAAGATACATTGTACCCAATAGGTTAACTGGGTGACCTGCTTCATCGAAGTTGCTTGGAGCACCAAGAACAAAATTGAAGAAACAAATTGAAATCACGAAACTTAGAAGAATTACAACGAATGCGTTGAAACCGCCCTTCTTAGCGTTTTTTGCCTTTGCGGCACTCTTTTTTTGAGCTTCCATAATTTAAATGAATAAAAAGTTAAAAAAATGTTTGTTTGTTGTTGATAATTACTTATAGTTTAATTATTTTTTTCTTTTACCGTAAGAGTGACATATACTTGTAGATGATGTCATTCTTTAATTAATATTCATATTAGTTTCATATTTATCTGCAAGATTGCACTTTTCTCATATAGAGTATTTGCAGTTTATGTGAAACATCGTACAAATGTATTATAAAATTTTTAATGTCACAACCTAAGAGGCTTTTTTTTGGTGTGATTGTTTCATTTTTTTAGATATTTGTGAATATTTGTTTGGTGATTTAAGGATTTTGCCTTGCTATTTATATTTTATAATATAAAATTAGGGTAACTTAATTCTCGATGATGAGTTTGTATTAAAATTGCGAGAATTATTTTAGGAACTTAGGTGCTGTGAAGAATAGCCCAAAACTTACTCCAAAGTTCCAGTTGTTGCGTGGATAACTTAGGTAGTTGCCGTATATGCTGAAAGAGGCAAAAGAGAGGTTATACACAAGTGATGCTTCACCCATGTAGCTTAGGTCACGGAACCATTTGTCGTATTGCGCTTTTAGTTCATAATTCTCGATGATTTTTCGGAATGGAGCGAAGGCGTAGAACTCCGTGCGAAATTGGAACTTGTTGCTAAGTTTCACGATAGGTAACACACCTGCTGCTATGTAAGAGTTGGCGCGAAATGCAGGGTTGAAGTAGTTTTTTGTGGCAGGTGTTGGGCTGAACGCAGGCGCCTGAATGATGCTCGCAGTGTAGTTCCCGAGTAGCGGTTTTGTAGACACTAATATGTTGAGTCTTGTGCCGAGAGTAAGGTGTCGATTTAGACTGAAATAGTTTTCTAAATCCACTTCGGCTTGAATCCAAGTGAGATGCTTTGACTCGCTGTTGATTGTGACTTGGTCGTTGAGAGTAGGTGAGAATGTGTAATTACCTGTAACACCCATTGCCTTAAGTGATAGTCGATTGCCGGCTGTTGGGTAGAGCGCATTGTTGAGTGAATTGCGTTCAATATTTAGCTTTGCTTGACCGAGTTTGTAGCGAGCGTTGTCTTGCTTGGCTGAAGTGTAGTCTACAATATTTGATTGGTAGAAATAGTCTTTTAAAATTCCATATCCAAGACTGAAGTCGAGTTTGGCTTTGCGACCTAACGCCATAGCGTAAGAAAGGCGAATGTGGTTGTCGTAGTTGATGATGAATGTTGGTAGTTGGTCGCTATAGAAAAGCATGTCGCTTTCGTAGAACTTTTGCTTCGACATTACGCCACTTATGCCAAAGTGAGAAGGGAATGCTGTGCGAAGTGAGATTTTTGCACTGAGTTCGCCAGCATAGTATGATTGTCCAATCCAAGCTCTGATGTTGGCGTCGAATGAATTGAGACTAAGTGTGCTATAGCATGCGTCGAGGTACATCATACTGTTAGTAGATGATGTTAGGAATCCTCCTATTCCCACTGAGTAGTTGTCTTTAGGGGTGGCTTTTAGGTTGAGCGTGAATTTTTGTGTGGTGTCGTTAAAGGTTGCTGTTGGAAGCAAGTCTTTAATTTTTTGAGAGGAAATGGCGTGATAATATGATATTTTAGCCTCTTCAATGTTGAAAGTAGAGTTCTTTTTGAACTTGAAAAGTCGTTTGATGTATTTGTTTTGCTGATTGTTGTTCGTGCCAGTAACATTAACATTATCGAATGCAATTTCAGGCGTTTTGCTTTTAAAAGTATTGCGAGCAATGGCGCGTGAAGTGGGCGAGATGCGTGTGGTTACGCGTCCTTTGATAGAATCGATAAGGGCTATTGTGTGGTCATAACCTATCTTGTATATTTCTTGCGCTTTGTCGAAGTCGAGCAACCCAAATTTACTTAGGTTAAGGTTCATTCTTACGCCTAAAGAGTCGGGGATAATGGTGCCGTGGTCCTGTATGACCATAGCTTCGACCTGGTCGATGAGGTTGTTGACATTAATTTTAGAACTTTCGGTAGACACATCGATGCCGATAATGAAATCGGGGGCAAAGTCGTTGCGCATCACATCGACAGGGAAATTGTCGTATATACCACCATCAAATAGAGGTAGACCGTCCTTGTAGATGGGCTTGAAAACAAGTGGGAATGACATTGAGGCGCGAATAGCATCGCCTAAGTCGCCCGATGAGCAAACTAATTTGCACTTGCGAAACACGTCGGATGCAACGCATCGAAATGGTACATAAAGATTGTTGAAATTGCTGTTGCATTGTGCTGTATAAGGTGCAAAAAGTTCCATAAAAGCAAAATTCATCGGTATGGGGTTGATGAGGCTTGATGGAATGATACTCGAGCTATTTTTTGTGGTGTCGCTCAATGCAAAATTAAGGTTTACGAATGCAGGAGTGGGCTCACTCTTGTCGTAGTAATAGGTCAAGTTGGGGTTGATGACACCAGTTGACCAATCGGCAAAACCTTTAGACATAAGAAGTTGCATCATTTCTTGAGGAGTGTACCCCGAAGCATACAAACCACCCACGATAGCTCCCATAGATGTTCCTGTAACATAATCGATAGGAATATCGTTGTCCTCGAGAGCTTGTATCACACCGATGTGGGCGATGCCTTTGGCACCGCCTCCACTTAATACGAGCCCTACTGACTGAGGATGGGCGATGTTGACTATGAGTAGTAGGGTGAGTATGTTGATGCAAAATCTTTTCATAAATTGTTGTTCTGTAAATGGACCTTAGTAAGGTGTGTTGCCGTCGGAGATAAATGAGTCCTTGAATCCCATAAAGTATAACACTCCGTCGATACCGATGGTTGAAATACTTTGCTTAGCGCTGGCCTTAACCTTAGGTTTAGCGTGGTAAGCAATGCCGAGTCCTGCGGTAGCCAACATAGGTAGGTCGTTAGCACCATCTCCAACAGCGATGGTTTGAGCGATGTCGACATTTTCGACTTGTGCAATAAGTCGAAGAAGTTCGGCCTTGCGCTTTCCGTCAACGATTTCGCCTACATAGCGACCAGTAAGTTTGCCGTTTTCGATTTCAAGTTCGTTGGCATATACATAATCGATGCCGAATTTTTGCTTTAGATAGTTGCCGAAATAGGTAAATCCCCCTGAAAGGATAGCGATTTTGTAGCCTGTTCGCTTGAGGATGGTCATAAGTCGTTCGATACCTTCGGACATAGGAAGGTTTTCGGCTATTTCGCGCATAACGCTTGCGTCGAGGCCTTTAAGCAGGGCAACGCGTTGTGTGAAACTTTCTTTGAAGTCGATTTCGCCACGCATAGCAGATTCAGTGATAGCTTTCACTTGGTCGCCTACACCAGCTTTGATAGCTAATTCGTCGATAACTTCGGTTTCGATGAGGGTAGAGTCCATATCGAAGCAAATCAAGCGACGGCTGCGTCGGAAGATAGTATCTTCTTGCATTGATACATCAAAATCGAGCGTAGATGCGAGTTCCATGAGCTCTTTTTGCATCATGCCCTTGTCGGTTGGTGTACCGCGTACCGAGAACTCAATGCATGATTTGTTCATGGCTTCTTCACCTTCGTGTAGAGGCATACGGCCAGTGAGTCGTTGTATTGCGTCGATGTTGAGTTCTTGTTGGGCTACGACTTTTGACACAGCGGCAATCTGCTTGGCTGTAATTCTTCTACCAAGGATGGTGATAATCCAACGGTTCTTGCCTTGACGAGCCACCCAATTGTTGTAGGCTTTGATGGTGATAGGCGAGAAGCGTATCGATACATTCATTTCGCTGGCTTTAAATAGTAGCTCTTTCATAATACAACCACTTTTCTCGCTTGAGGTCTTGAATAAGATACCTAATGAGAGGTTGTGGTGAATGTCGGCTTGGCCAATGTCGAGAATTGATGCGTCGTGATTGCCGAGAATCTCGGTAAGAGCAGATGTAAGACCTGGACGGTCTTCTCCTGCTATGTTAATAAGAATAAGTTCGAAGTTGTTTTGATCGTTGGTCATAATCGTTCAAAATATAAAAGTTTTTCAAAGATAATCATAATTTTTGTAACTTATTTAATAATGGGTTGTTAACATCGAAAAAAAGTGAGGAAGGAGGGGCTGATAGTGTTAAAATTGAGGCGCTGTCGTGTGGTGAAATGTATGGAATGTGCCGATAGAATCGCAGTTTTAACACAAATGTTAAAATAAACCTCAAATGTTAAAAATGAATGTTGGAATTTCTTTCGCAAACAACTGTTTTACAAGAGGTTATAAAAGTGGTGCGAGGAGAAGAATTTGGATAATAAAATATTTTGTATTATCTTTGCATCGACAAATGGTATTTCGGGACTGTCGGAATGACAAAATCGAATATACTTATAGCCGAAAATCGGCGATGGCGTGAGTGATGGAGATCGCTTGAAAACGCCTTATTGATGACTTAAAAATGGTAATATGAAGAAAACACTGTTGACAATTGCTGTGGCAAGTCTGTTCCTTGTTTTCTTTGCTGGTAATAGCTCGAATCCGATGGGTGAGCGTTTGGGTTACATAGCACCAAACTTCATCGTGGAGAACGAAACAAATAGCGTAGAGCTACAGCAAATGAAAGGGAATTATGTGTTGCTTACTTTTTGGGCGTCGACCGATGCTGAATCACGCATTGCAAATGTGCAATATGATCGCATGGTGCGCGACTTGAAGGGAGTTGACTACATAGCTGTGAATTTTGACCGTTCTTATGGTGTATACAATGAGATGGTAAAGATTGATGGATTAGATGGAGCTTCGCAATTCTATGGCTATAACGATGAGACATCAAGTGTGTATTCTCGTTATGGACTAAAAAGAGGAATGAAATCGCTCTTGCTTGATAAAGCGGGACGAATTGTTGCTGAAAACCCTAACCCAAATGAGTTGAAAAGATTATTGGGACAATAAATAACAAAGGCTGTAAAGTTGATCTTTACAGCCTTTGTTGTTTTCTGATAAAATCTTATTATCTCACTCGTAGAACTTTGCCGATAGAAAGCTTAGAGTTCTTGCTTATGCCATTTAGGCGACATAGGTTTGAAACTGTGGTGCCATGTCGTGAAGCAATCTTTCCGAGGCTATCACCTTTGCGCACTTTGTAGGTGTTTTTACCTTTATACTTATTCTTGCCTTTAGCTTTGTAGCGTGAAGAAGGCGAGTAGTCGCGTGATTTCTTGAACGACTTTTTGTCGAAAGTATAGGTATCGGTGTGAGTAGTTTTGTTGGCGAAGTCGAAGATTGCGGCAGGGTTGATTGCATAACCCATGTAGCGAGTTTCGAAGTGTAGGTGTGCACCAAAACTACGACCTGTGTTACCACCAAGAGCGATAGGTTGTCCTACCTTAACATCTTCTCCGTCTTGAACGAGGAACTTAGAAAGGTGTCCGTAGACGGTTTCAAGTTCGTTTTCGTGGCGAAGGATAATGTAGTAGCCGTAACCACGGCGTTCGTAGTTGGTTAGGCGAACTCGTCCGCTAAATGCTGCATATACTGTGTCACCAGTGTGAAGTTTTAGGTCGACACCTTTGTGCATACGGCGGAATCGCGGGCGATATCCATAAGGAGAAGTTACTCTACCAGGACATGGTATAGCGAATTTTGAGACATCGATAACCTTAGTATCAGGTACTTTAGCTTGGTCGTAAGGGTTGACTAAGCGGCTGTCCCAACCTTCGGTGTAGATGTCCATTTCAGGTTCTTCTTCTTCAAGCCACTTGTTGGCGAACTCTTCAGTTTCGTGTAGCTTGATTTGGTCTTGCACCTTTGATTGAGATGCAAGAAGTCGTGCGTGTGTGTTGTTGTAAGATGAGACAGACTGCAAGTTTTGAGCTTCAACATTTTGAACAAACAAAAATGCTGAAACTGCAGTGAGTCCTATCGTTAAAATCTTTTTAAAATTCATTCTGTTTTTGCTCCTTTTCTTATTCAGTGTAGTCGCTTATAGTTCATCGTCGGCATAAAGTAGATGCATAGCTGCAGGAGTGTAGTCGATGATTTCTTCAGGCTTGAAGAAGCGATTCAACTCGATAACTGCATTTTCTGGAGTATCGGAAGCGTGAATGATGTTTTCTTGTCCCATACTATAGTCGCCTCTGATAGTGCCAGGCGCAGCTGCGCGACCATTTGTAGCACCTACCATAGCGCGAACTACTTGCACTGCATCAATACCCTTAAGGCACATAACGATGACTGGTAGCGATTTCATTGAAGTCTTAATCCTATTGAAAAAAGGGCGGTCTTTAAGATGCGCATAATGATCGTCGAGCAACTCGTCGGTTAGTTGCATTAGCTTAATGCCAGAAATGATGAGTCCTTTCTTGATAAAACGATCGATAACTTCGCCTGCAATTCCTCGCCCCATGGCAGAAGGTTTTAGTATTACTAAGGTCTTTTCCATGTTGATTTCGTTTAGGTTTAACGACAATAATAAAATTTTTCCAAAGTTAAGGATTTATTTTTGAAATTAAAAACAAGAAATAATTTGATTATCAGACTTTTAATAATTGTATTTATTTTGTATGTCGCCTAATGTGTTGAAATACAAATAGATGGATGTAGATAATCAAAATGGTTTTTATAGATTATTAACTATTGAAAGCGCACAGAAAGGCGGCCTATCTGTGTTTTATTCAACTAATTAGGCTCCAATTAGCTTGCTTTTGGAACAAAAACGATAGTTGACGCGCAAGAATCTGATTATTAGGTGATGACAGAGTAGGGTCCTCGTCGATAATTTCGCTTGCGGCATCACGAGCCAACTGAACTATTTGTCCGTCGTGTGCAAGGTTGGCAATCTTGAGGTTGAAAGATATGCCACTTTGTTGTGTTCCCTCCATATCTCCAGGACCTCGAAGCTTCATGTCCTCCTCGGCAACCACAAAGCCGTCGTTGGTGTCGGTCATAACCTTCAAGCGATGACGAGTGTCCTTGCTGAGTTTCTCTTGCGACATGAGGATGCAATAAGATTGGTCGGCACCTCGTCCCACGCGGCCTCTTAACTGGTGGAGTTGAGCGAGTCCGAATCGTTCGGCATTTTCGATGACCATTACCGATGCATTAGGAACATTTACACCCACTTCGATCACTGTAGTAGCAACCATAATGTGAGCTTGGTGGTTTACGAAAAGTTGCATTTGGTGTTCCTTTTCGGCTGGGCGCATCTTGCCATGCACGAAGCATACCCGATAGCTTGGGAATGTTTCCTGTATGGTTTGATAACCCTCTTCGAGATTTTGTAGATCCAGTTTCTCGTTTTCTTGTATAAGTGGATAAACGATGTATATTTGTCGTCCAAGTTTGAGTTGGTCGCCGATGAAGCGATATACATTTTGGCGTTGTTTGTCGAATCGTAGAACTGTTGTAACAGGTTTTCTGCCAGGAGGTAACTCGTCGATGACCGATACATCGAGGTCGCCGTATACGGTCATGGCAAGGGTGCGAGGAATAGGGGTGGCAGTCATCACGAGGATGTGAGGCGGAGTGGTGTTTTTTGTCCACATTTTTGCTCTTTGTGCCACACCGAAACGATGTTGCTCGTCGATTACAACAAGTCCGAGATTGTGGAAGTTGACAGTATCTTCAAGAACGGCATGTGTGCCGATGAGGATGTTCAACTTGCCGCTGATGAGTTGCTCGTGAATTATCTCGCGTTCTGATTTCTTTGTTGAGCCTGTGAGAAGTGCCACATTCACTCCAATTTTAGATAGCATTTCGCTCACGGTTGCATAGTGCTGTGAAGCGAGGATTTCGGTTGGAGCAATGATACAAGCTTGATAGCCGTTGTCGAGTGCAATGAGTGTGGACATAACTGCAACAAGAGTCTTGCCACTACCCACATCGCCTTGTAGGAGACGGTTCATTTGTCGGCCATTACCCACATCGCGTCTTATTTCTTTGATAACTCTCTTTTGTGCTCCAGTGAGAGGGAATGGGAGAGCAGTGTTGTAGAAATTGTTGAAAAAATCGCCGATTTTATCGAATTTATGCCCGATTATTCGGCTGTTTCTCGACTTGGCAAATCGTAGAATGTTGAGCTGAAGAAAAAATAGCTCGTCAAACTTCAATCGTAGTTGTGCTCGTTGCAGAGCGTGGATTGATTGAGGCTTGTGTATATTGTTGAGGGCTTCTTGAAGTCCCATCAATTTGTATCGGTCTAAAATCGATTTTGGTATGGTTTCATCGATGTTTTTTAGCGATGAAAGCAAGGTTTCTTCGAGTTGTTGGAAAGTGCGCGAAGAGAAATTGCTATTTCGTATCTTATCGGTAAGCGTATATATCCCACGAAGTCCCTGTGGCTCGTTGTTGGGTTTATAGTCCTCGATTTCGGGGTGTGAGATGCTATAGCGGTTGTTGAAAAGTGTGGGTTTACCGAAAATTATGTACTCTTTACCAGCAACAAGCGATTCTTTCATTCGCTTAACCGAATTGAACCACACAATCTCAATATTGCCCGTTCCATCGGAGAAAAGTGCATGTAGTCGCTTGCGCGCGCCTTCGCCTTGAATGGCAAAAGTAATGAATCGGCCCTTGAGCTGAATAGATGGCATATCGCCCGATATTTCCTTGATGGTGTGGATATGAGTCTTGTCGATGTATCGGAAAGGGAAGTGATACAACAAGTCATAATAGGAGAATATGCCGAGTTCTTTGCCAAGAATTTCGGCACGCTTAGGTCCTACGCCTTTAAGGAATTTTATGTCGGTTTGTAATATGCTATTCATTTTTAAGAATCTCTTCGGCTATTAAAAGGTCGATGGAATGGGTGATTTTTATGTTGTTTGGACTACCTTTTGTGAGTGTGATGCTATGTCCAGCAGCTTCCACAACCGATGCATCGTCGGTGAAAGCATCGGAGAAAGGGGTGTCGTAGGCGCTTTTGAGCAAAGTGGCCTGGAATGTTTGAGGTGTTTGCACTGCACGAAGCGACGAACGAAGCAACGCTTGAGAGGAGTCGTTGTCGCCGTTGAGTTGACGAATAGAATCGGTAACTTCGATGGCAGGCACTGCTGATCCATGAGACGCTGCAACACAAAAAGCTTCGTCAATGATGCACTTGTTGACAAGTGGACGAACACCATCGTGAACTGCAATGAGGTCGTTTTCGGCGGGTGTGATGGTGTCGATAGCATTCTTGACCGAATGAAAACGAGTGCTACCTCCAGCAACAATAGTGTGTGAGGTAGTGAATGAGTGTTGTGAGCAGAGTTGTTTCCATAGGTCAATCTGCGCTTCGGGCAACACAACGATTATGTTGCAATCACATTGAGCGAAACGATTGATGGTGTGCATGAGCACAGGTGTGTTGTTGAGGAGTAGGAATTGCTTAGGCATATCGCTTCCGAATCGAGTACCTTTACCTCCAGCAACTATGATAGCATATTTTGTCATTCTAAAATACTTTTTCTTGCAAAATAAATAAAAAGTGTGATTAAAAACAAGTATAAATAAAAGCAAAAAAGCGACTTTTTCTCAAAGTCGCTTTTTAGGTCTTCAATAGGTATATTTTTTTAAGGTAAAAAAGATTGTTTTAGGTTTGTGCTACAAATATAAGTGAATGTTTTGGATTGTGTCAAGTTTGAAAATATGTTTTTGAATATGTTTTTGTTGTTATCGTCGATGAAATCGAGCATTAAAGGATGCTAAAAGTTTGATTGTTAGAGAATTGGGTGCGTTAACATCGAAAGTATAAAGAATGTTAAATAAGTTCTTTTTTCGAGGTGAGTCAGAAAAAAGGTAACAAATGAATGCTTTACAAATGAAAGCTAAATGATTTGAGAGAGGCGAAATTTGTGCTTACTTGAGCCTATTTTTTGATGTTAATTGGCTGTTAAGATAGCAAAATGACACTTGGGTGTTAATTGTTAAAATTCTCGATGGTGATGTTTTCTCCATCAAAAACAGCATAAGAGAATTTGTCGATCCAATCGCCCAAAACTATGCAACGAGTAGTGTCCTTGATAGGCTCGTTTGCAATGGTGTGCAAGTGCCCGAATACATAAAAATCGATGTCGGGATTAGATTGCGCATGTTCCTTTGCAAAATTGGTGATATTGTGTAGAGCCGCGTTGATGCAATCGTTGTTTTCAGCTTTACGGCTATGGCTCGACCAATTGTGGGCAAATGGGATAGTGAGGCACGAAGGTAGCATTGAATAAAGGAATTGGCACACTTTGTTGCGGAAAATCCATCTGATGAACAAGAAAGAGGCTTTTCGCTTGCCCACAGCATCGCCATGGTTGAGGAAAAAGCGCTTGCCCATGATGTCCTTTACCATAATGCCATCGGTAACTTCGATGCCGAGTTCCTGAGGTAGATAATTGAAAATCCAAATGTCGTGGTTGCCAATGAACCAATGAATTTTGATACCACTATCGGCAAGTTCGGCAAGTTTTCCCAAGAAACGCACATAACCCTTAGGAACAACATGTCGATATTCGTACCAATAGTCAAGAATGTCGCCAAGTAGGTATATTTCGCTTGCCTTATCCTTGATAGAATCGAGGAAACGCACTACGCGCTTCTCGCATTCCAAAGGGTTTTGGAGATAAGAAGCACCTAAATGAAGGTCGGAAAGGAAATATACATTCTTGCTCATGAGAAATAAAGTTTTAGCTTGTTTTTTATAGGAAGCCAAGTTCGAGTTTAGCTTCTTCGCTCATCATATCTTTGTCCCATTCAGGTTCGAAAACGAGCTGAATGTCGAGGCTCTTCACGCCTTCCACGCTTTCTACTTTCATGCGAATATCTTCCATAAGGAATTCGGAAGCAGGGCATGAAGGAGCAGTAAGAGTCATGTCGATGCGAACTGCGCCATTGTCTTGCACATCGATGGCGTAGATAAGTCCAAGACTATATACATCAACAGGTATTTCAGGGTCGAAGACTGTGCGTAACATTTTTACGATGTCTTCCTCGATACGAAGTTTTGTAGTTTCATCCATAATGATGCAAAGTTAATTAATTTCGTTCATTAAATTGTTATTAATGAAAAAATGATAAGTGCAAATAATGAAAAAGTGATTATATTTGTGGCATATTATTATAAAACAAGGTAAAAACAAAGTTTAAATATGAAGAATATAAAAAGAATAATGCTGGTGGTTGTTGCGGTGGCAATAATGAGCCTTACTGCATCGGCTGGTAATTTCAGATGGGGTATAAAGGGTGGAATGTCGGTGAATAATTTGCATTTCAACGAAGAAATAAAGAACGATTTGCTGAACGCCGAAAATCAATTAGGTTTTTCAGGAGGTGTAATGCTTGAGTACATGCTACCTATAACAAACTTGAGTATTGATGGCTCGGTGATGTATGTTCATCGCAATACATTGGAAAATTCGAAGGGAGAGCAACTAAAACGCGATTTTGTGGAAATCCCGGTTCATGTAAAATATAGTTTGTATGTTCCTGTAGTGGGAAAAGCAGTGATTCCTTATGTGTTTTTAGGTCCAAGTGTGGTATTTAAATTGGGCGAAACCGATATTGAAGAGTTTGTAAGGAATAGAAAATGCGAAGTGGGCTTTAATGTGGGCTTAGGAGTGGAGCTATTTAGCCATTTCCAAATATCAGGAAATTATGGAATGGGACTCACTAAGGCGTTAGATTACTTTGGTTCGGAAGTTAAACTTAACGGAGTAGAAAGTAAGGAAAGTTATTGGACCATCACAGCTGCGATTGTGTTCTAAGAAATATATAGATGTGTAGAAATTATCGGTGTTTTTGAGTTGTTGATAGAAATGAACAATAGGAAATGCCGATTTTTTTTGTGTTTAGAATAAAATATGTTAGCTTTGCATAATATTTTAGAATAGAAACAATAAAAGATGAAGAAAACAATAGTTTCATTAGTGGTGCTATGCATGGCATTTTTGAGCTCAGGCGTAGCAATGGCACAAGGACGCTGGGGCGTTACCTTGGGTGCTGATTTGACCAATTTGGTATTTGATCAAAAATTGTTCAAGGTAAACTATAATGTAGGTGTTACAGCAGGTGTAACAGGTGAATTGATGATGCCTGGTATCGGATTTGGTTTTGATGCAGCAGTGTTGTATACACAACGCGGTGCGGGCTTGCATCTTGGCGATAAGCCATTGTGGGCATCGCAAGGTTATGGCAAAGAAAACTGCATGTTGCACTATCTTGAAATTCCTATTCACTTTAAATTTAAGTATAAGAATCTTGACGGATTTGAAAATACTCTAATGCCAATCATTTTTGTGGGTCCAGAATTCTCATTCTTGATGGGACACAACGATTTGAAGGCAATGAATTATCCAGGAGGAGAATTTGGTCTGGATGTAGGTCTTGGTGCTGAAATCTTCCGCAAATTCCAAGTAAATGCAAGTTATACATGGGGCTTGAGCTATTGTGTTAAGACAAAGCAACTCGACGATTTCATCGGTAAGAATCGCACTTGGAAGCTCACTTGTACTTATTTCTTCTAAAAAGCAAGCGAATTTTATAAAATATTGCAGATGTAGGAGTTAACCTGCATCTGCTTTTTTTATGCCGTAAAGGTTTGTGGGTTGGTGGAATTATTCGTAATTTTGGAGAGGAATAGTATTAAGGAAATCAGAGAAAAAGAAATAGGCGTATGACACGATTTATAGATGTAATATTACCATTGCCACTTTATAGCACATTTACCTATCGCATTCCCGAAGTAATTGGAGATGTGAAGATAGGTAGTCGTGTGCTTGTACCATTCGGTCGCAAGAAATTCTATACAGCGATAGTGGTGATGGTGCATCACAATGAGCCTCAAGGATATGAGGTGAAAGAAATGGTGTCGGTGCTTGATGAAGCACCTATTGTGCGCCACCCACAATTGAAATTCTGGTCGTGGATTTCGGAATACTATTTGTGTTCGCAAGGTGAGGTGTATAAAGCTGCTGTTCCTGCAGGGTTGAAGGTGGAAAGCGAAACGGTGATTACAGTCAATCCTGACTATGAAGATACTGAAGATGTAAAGCTTGGCGAACGAGAACGCATTATCTATGACCTTGTGTCGTCGCGAGACAAGGTGCAACTTAACGAGATAGCTAATGCAACAGGATTCAAGAATGTGGAGTCGGTGGTGAGCCGAATGCTCGAAAAAGATGCTATATATGTGGCCGAGAAGGTGATGGATACTTATCGTCCTAAGACCGAAGTGCTAATATCACTCAATCTTGAGAGAGGTGATGCAGAAGGATTGCATCGCTATTTTGATATGGTGCACCGAAGTAATAAGCAAGAAGCATTGCTATTGGCTTATCTTGACCTATCGCGATGGTTGCAAAGTGGAACACTGCGCGAAGTGAAGAAACAAGAGCTATTGGCTCGAGCTGATGTGTCGTCGGCAGTGCTTAGTGGTGTGATAGGAAAAGGAATCTTAAAGCAATATAAGAAAGAGATAAACCGATTTGCTAATAGAGTGAGTCGAGTGCAAGAAAAGCCTGTGTTGAGCGAAGAACAATCGCGTGCTTTGCGAGAAATTAGAGATTCGTTCAAAGAAAAGAATATAACCTTGCTGCATGGTGTTACATCGAGTGGCAAGACCTCGATATATGTACATCTTGTAGATGAGGTGCTGAAAAATGGTCGCCAAGTGTTGTATCTTGTGCCAGAAATCGCATTGACAACACAGTTGACACAGCGATTGCAACAGTTTTTTGGTGATAAGTTGCTGATTTATCACTCAAAATTCTCGGATAATGAGCGTGTGGATATTTGGAAGAAACTGTTGAATAGTAATGAGCCATGTGTGGTGATAGGTGTGCGTTCTTCGGTGTTTTTGCCATTTGCTAACCTTGGATTGGTGATTGTAGATGAAGAACACGACACAAGTTACAAGCAACAAGACCCTGCTCCACGCTATAATGGCCGAAATGCTGCGATGATGCTTGCATCGATGCATGGAGCAAAGACATTGCTGGGTTCGGCTACGCCAGCTGTTGAGGTGTATCGCAATGCCGAGTTGGGACGATATGGACTGGTGTCGCTTCTCACTCGATATGAAGATATCGAAATGCCCGAAGTGGAAGTGGTGGATACTCGCGAGGCTCGTCGCAAGAAAGAAATGAATGGTATGTTCTCGGGTCGTCTTGTGAGATTGTGTCGCGAAAGCCTTGAAGCAGGAGAACAAGTGATATTGTTCCAAAATCGCCGAGGTTATGCTCCAATGGTGAAGTGTAAGCAGTGCGAATGGATACCTAAGTGCGAAAATTGCGATGTGTCGCTTACTTATCACAAGCATTTGCACACATTGACATGCCACTATTGTGGGTATACGATGCAATTGCCAACGATGTGTCCTGCGTGTAAGATGCCAGATATTGAAATTATAGGTTATGGCACTGAGCGCATAGAAGATGAGGTGGAAGCAGTGTTCCCTAACGATCGTATAGCACGAATGGACCTTGATACGACTCGCAATAAGAATAGCTACGAAAAGTTGATTGATGATTTTTCGGCAGGAAAGATGAATGTGCTTGTGGGTACGCAAATGGTAACCAAGGGTTTGGATTTTGCTGGAGTGAGTACAGTGGGAATCTTGAATGCCGATACGATGATAAATTTCCCTGATTTTCGTTCGGATGAGCGTGCGTTCGATATGATGGAGCAAGTGAGTGGCCGTGCAGGTCGCAAGAGTAAGCAAGGTCGAGTGGTGATACAAACGAGCGATGTGTGTCATCCAGTGATAGGATTTGTGAAATCGCACGATTATTTGGGGTTTTATCGCTACGAAATAGGAGAACGAGAGAAGTTCAATTATCCACCATTCTCAAAGATTATAAATATCTATATGAAACACCGCGATGATAGTGTGCTTACTGAAATGTCGGTGAGATACAGCAATATGCTTCGTCAAGTGTTTAAGCATAGAGTGTTAGGACCAGAAGCTCCAATGGTGGCTCGAGTGCAGAATTTCTATATCCGTCAGATTGTGCTGAAGATGGAGAATGAAGCATCGATGCCAAAGGTGAAATTGATCCTTCGCCAAATCTATGAGGAAATGCTCAAGGTGGATAGCCGTATGAAACAAGTTATCCTATACTATGATGTTGACCCGATGTGATCAGGGGAGGTTAAAAGTCTAGTAACTTAAAATTTTGACGCGCGTACTTAATCTTGTAGCAGTCGAAATGCCACCATTCGCGACGGTAGGTATTGAATCCCACCTTTTTCATAATGTTGCGTAGAAGTTTGCGATTGTTGTAGGCTTCTTTGCTGAGAGTTCCGTTTTTAAGATTGGTTTCTTCGTTGTCGATGTGAGAAAGAGTGCTGAAAGAGTCGAATCCAGTACCCATATCAACTGGTTTACCTTTATATAATATAGTAAGGTCGACGGCACATCCAAAGTTGTGGTGTCCACCACCATTGTAGGGGTTGGCTACATAGCGCTGAAATTTAGTCCCTTTTACTTTTTTGTACATCGACTTTTGTGCGCTTAAAGGTCGTGCAGCATCATATATTATTAATGAGTAATCGGGGTCGACTTCTTTTAATAATTTCTGTGCTCGGGCAACTTTTTTAGCTATTTCGGGGCGAAGGTAGGCCTTGTGAAGGTCGCCATACATATTTATACCCATAAAATTATCGGTTGTAGAATATTTGATTTCTACAGCAATCGAATTGTCGAGCTTTTGTAGGTCTACAAAGCCCACTTTAGCAAATTCCTTATCGTAATCAATAGCCCATGCCAGTGCATAACATAGCAAAAGAGCCAAACATAGATGTAAGCGTTTCATAGTGGCAAAGTTACAAAAAAATGAATAAAAAGGAGTTCGGGCAATGCCTAATATTATGTAATTGTGTTATATTTGTAGAAAATAATAATGTAAGGAATTGCAATAAATGGATAATGCAACTAATACAATAAAAGCAGTGTATCCCGTGGTGGGTATGCAGTGCGCGGCTTGTGCTGCTCGTATCGAAAAGGTGTTGGGTAAGCAACAAGGAGTGCAGTTGTGCAATGTGAACCTGGCAGCAGGCAATATATCGTTGGTTTATAACCCCGATGAAATAACGATAGAACGCCTTGCTGAGGTGGTGGCGAATATGGGATTTCAGTTGGTTGCAACAGGGGGAGAGGATGCTGCGACACAGGTGGAAGAACGCGAAAAGGTGCGCTATAAAGAGCTGAGGAACAATGTGGTGTGGTCGATAGTGCTGTCGGTACCAATAATGCTGTTGTCGATGGTGTTTCATGATATACCTTATGCGCAAGAGATTATGGCTGTGCTCGCAACACCTGTAGTGTTCTATTTCGGACGAGGATTTTTTGTGAACGCATGGAAGCAACTGAAGCAAAAATCGGCTAACATGGATACACTCGTGGCATTGAGTGTGGGTGTGTCATATTGTTTCAGCATATTTAATATGATTTACCCAGAGTTTTGGGAAAAGCGAGATGTAGAGCCACATGTTTATTTCGAGGCATCGGCAATGATAGTTGTATTTATAATGATAGGTCGAATGCTTGAAGAACGAGCTAAGGGTAATACATCGGAGGCGATAAAGAAACTCATGGGGCTTGCTCCCAAAACAGCAATGGTGGTAACCGAAAGTGGCGAGTTGCGCGAAACCTTGATAGACTATATAAAAGAAGGTAGCGTGATAGCTGTGCGACCAGGCGAGAAAGTGCCTGTTGATGGGGTGGTGATGAACGGAATGTCGTTTGTTGACGAGAGTATGCTAAGTGGTGAACCAATGTCGGTTGAAAAGACTGAGGGAAGCGAAGTATTTGCAGGAACTATCAACCAGAAAGGCGCATTCCAAATGAAAGCTACTAAAGTGGGTTCAGCGACGATGCTCGCTACGATAATAAAAATGGTGCAAGATGCACAAGGAAGTAAAGCTCCAATACAAAGAATAGTAGATAAGGTGGCAGGCGTGTTTGTGCCTGTGATTGTAACCATTGCTTTGCTGTCGATGGTGGCTTGGTGCTTGTGGGGAGGAAATGACGGAGTGGTGCGAGGAGTGCTTGCATTTGTTACGGTGGTGATTATTGCATGTCCATGTGCACACGGTCTTGCTACGCCTACAGCCATAATGGTGGGTATAGGCAAAGGTGCCGAAAAAGGAATCCTCATTAAAGATGCTAAAAGCTTGGAAATAGCAAAGAAAATTGATGCTGTGGTGCTCGATAAGACAGGTACTATAACCGAAGGTCGCCCTGAGGTGGCCGATGTGGTGTATGGAGCTAATGTTGATGTGGATGCGTGTGCCGATGCGCTATATAGTATTGAAATGCAGTCGGAACATCCACTTGCCGAAGCTATAGTGCGTCACTTTAAGTCGTTGGATGCTAATAGTGTGTCGGTGGCTGGTTTTGAGGCTGTTGTGGGTGGCGGTGTGAAAGGCGAGGTCGACGGAAAACACTATTTTGTAGGAAATGCGAAGTTCTTGAAGTCGCAAGGCGTAAAGATGGAGCAAGACTTGGAAGTGAGAGCCAACGAACTCGAAGATGAATCGAAAACGGTGGTGTGGCTTGCCGATGAAGAGCGCTCGCTCACATTGATTGCAATAACAGATAAGGTGAAAGCGACATCGGTAGCAGCTGTGGCAAAGATGCACGAAATGGGTGTGGCAGTGTATATGCTTACAGGAGATAATCGTGTGACTGCCGAGGCTGTGGCGCGACAAGTGGGCATAAAAAACTACAAAGCACAAATGTTGCCAAGCGAAAAAGCTGAGTTTGTGGCAAGGTTGCAAGCCGAAGGGCATTGTGTGGCGATGGTGGGCGACGGAATCAATGATAGCGCTGCTCTTGCTCAAGCCGATATGGGCGTCGCAATGGGGCAAGGAAGTGATATTGCGATAGATATAGCTAAAATGGCAATAGTGGGTAATGACTTGATGAAAATCCCCGAAGCTATTGAGTTGTCGAAGAATATTGTGCGCACGATACATCAAAATCTGTTTTGGGCATTTATATATAATGTGATTGGTGTGCCAGTGGCTGCCGGCGCATTATATCCAGTGTGTGGATTCTTGCTCAATCCTATGATAGCCGGTGCCGCAATGGCGTTGAGCAGTGTGAGCGTGGTAACTAATAGCCTTCGCAGTATAAAAAATGAATAATAGGGCTATTTGGCGAAAAATAATTGAGCAAAAGTGATTGTGGAACAGAAAATTATGCTTACCTTTGCACTTTGAATGACCAGCGATGAGAGCTGGTAAGAGATTATTAACTATTTTATTAACTAATTAGATGAGCGAAATTAAAAACTCTCCAATTGAAGATTTCGATTGGGAAGCCTATGCAAAAGGCGAAACATTTGGCGATAAGAGCCAAGAAGAATTGGTAAAAACTTATGACGAATCTTTGAACACAATCAAGGACAAAGATGTAACTGAAGGTACTGTTATCGCACTTAACAAGCGTGAGGTAGTGGTTAACATCGGCTACAAGTCAGACGGTATTATCCCATTCAGCGAATTCCGCTACAACCCAGACCTTAAGGTAGGTGATGTAGTAGAAGTATTTATTGAAAACCAAGAAGACAAGAAGGGTCAACTTCTTCTTTCACACCGCAAGGCACGCGCAGCTAAGAGCTGGGATCGCGTAAATGCTGCTCTTGAAGCTGACGAAGTAATCAAGGGTTATGTTAAGTGCCGCACTAAGGGTGGTATGATCGTTGATGTATTCGGTATCGAAGCATTCCTTCCAGGTTCTCAAATCGACGTTAAGCCAATCCGTGACTACGATGTATTCGTAGGTAAGACTATGGAATTCAAGGTTGTTAAGATCAATCAAGAATTTAAGAATGTTGTTGTTTCTCACAAGGCTCTTATTGAAGCTGAACTTGAACAACAAAAGAAAGATATTATTGCTAAGCTTGAAAAGGGTCAAGTACTTGAAGGTACAGTTAAGAACATCACTACTTACGGTGTATTCATCGACCTTGGTGGCGTAGATGGTCTTATCCACATCACTGACCTTTCTTGGGGCCGCGTAAATCACCCAGAAGAAATCGTTGCTCTTGATCAAAAGTTGAATGTTGTTATCCTTGATTTCGATGACGAAAAGAAGCGCATCGCTCTAGGTTTGAAGCAACTTCAAGCTCACCCATGGGATGCTCTAAATGCAGACCTTAAGGTAGGTGACACAGTTAAGGGTAAGGTAGTTGTTATGGCTGACTACGGTGCATTCGTAGAAATCGCTGCTGGTGTAGAAGGTCTTATCCACGTGAGCGAAATGTCATGGTCACAACACTTGCGTTCAGCTCAAGACTTCATGAAGGTAGGTGACGAAGTAGAAGCAGTAGTTCTTACTCTTGATCGTGACGAACGTAAGATGTCTCTTGGTATCAAGCAACTTAAGGCTGATCCATGGGAAAAGATCGAAGAAACTTACCCAGTAGGTTCTAAGCACACAGCTAAGGTTCGCAACTTCACTAACTTCGGTGTATTTGTAGAACTTGAAGAAGGTGTTGACGGTCTAATCCACATCAGCGACCTTTCTTGGACTAAGAAGATCAAGCACCCATCTGAATTCACTCAAATCGGTTCTGAAATCGAAGTTCAAGTTCTTGAAATCGATAAGGAAAACCGTCGCTTGAGCCTAGGTCACAAGCAACTTGAAGAAAACCCATGGGACGTATTCGAAACAGTTTACACTGTAGGTAGCGTTCACGAAGGTACAATCACTGAACTTCTTGACAAGGGCGCAGTAATCGCTCTTCCTCACGGTGTTGAAGGTTTCGCAACTCCTAAGCACCTTGTAAAGGAAGATGGTTCACAAGCAACTGCAAACGAAACTTTGAACTTCAAGGTTATCGAATTCAACAAGGAAGTTAAGCGCATCATTCTTTCACACAGCCGCATTTTCGAAGATGAAGCTAAGGCTGAAGTGAAGAAGGCTGCTAAGAAGGCTGCTAAGGCTGAAGCTAAGGCTGAAGAAGCTGCTCCAGCTGCATCAATCGAAAAGACAACTCTTGGTGATATCGAAGAGCTTGCAGCATTGAAGGAAAAACTTTCTAAGAAGTAATCATAAGGTTACAACTTAAGTTTTCATAATAAGGGCGTTGAGAATTTTCTCAGCGCTCTTTTTTTTGTTGTGAGGTGGTTGGTGTGGCGAGAGTTGCGAAATTTTAATTACCTTTGTGGAGATTCATATTAAGAGTATGGCAGATAGAAAGGTTTTTGCATGTTTTTATACTGATGAGGCTACCAATATTACTTATAGGCGTAATACTGTGCTGCAATTTGGCGATAGCTGGGATGTGATAGGCACAGCGATATTGCTGAATCCCGGTAGTGTCACTATAGCCGCTGATCAATTGTTGGATAAGGAGCTGGAGAGTCTTCGAAATTTGACGGGGATTGCTGATGGCTGGCAAGTGGTAGACTTTGGTAGAGATGCGACAATTAGAGATTGGTTGCCAAAGATATTTAATGGCTATTACGCTCATAAGGAACGAGAACTGAAAGGTGTAATCTTGCTGTATAATTTGTTTAATCTCAAGGAGCCTAATAGTGATAAGGCGAAGGATATATATGCTAAAGTAGATTCGGATTATCTGTATACATCACAATTGGATATTGACTTGATAAATAAATCGCCTATAGTGTATATAGGTTGGGGTAAGGGATTGAGTCCTGAACTGACTGAGCAAGCACATCGATTGTTTGAGAGTCTTGACAAGAAAGTGATTTCGCATTATAATAGTGTGATGGACGATAATGTGTTCTATCACCCGCGAGCAATTCAATTGGGGTATAAGCGTTTCGAAAAGGTGAAAGAGATAATAACGAGATTTGAGGAAGCTTTGGAACGAGACGAGTAGGTCTTTGTAGGAATAAACTGAATGTAACTTAGTGTTGCATTCAGTTCTTTTTGTGTGAGGGTGTGAAAAAAAGAACAGCTATCACAATGTTGTGATAGCTGTTGTTGAGTTTCTGATAACGAGGTATCGAATTACTTACGGATACCAAGCTCCTTCTTAGCGATGATTGCACGGTAGCGGTTGATATCAGTGCGGATTAGGTAATCCAACAAACGACGACGCTTACCTACAAGTTTCTTAAGAGCGCGAGCAGTGTTATAATCTTTGTGGTTTGACTTTAGGTGTTCAGTCAAGTGGGAAATACGGATAGAGAATAATGCTATCTGAGCTTCTGGAGAGCCAGTATCAGTATTGCTTGCTCCGTAAGTTCCAAAGATTTCTTTCTTT
>CAJGBY010000017.1 GCA_904501735.1 uncultured Muribaculaceae bacterium | reverse complement strand
CCAACTGCTATCGACGAAGTAGAATTCGACGAAAATGCTCCTGTTGAATACTACAACTTGCAAGGTGTGAAGGTTGAAAATCCTGAAAAGGGCATCTTCATCAAGAAGCAAGGCAAGAAAGCTATTAAGGTTGTCCTATAATAGGCTATAACTTATAACGGAAGAAGCTCGGCAATAATGTCGAGCTTCTTTTTTTGTTTATCCGTTTAGTTTCTTGTTTCGTTCGGTGCGAAAAGCGTTGAAAGTGTCGAAAATATCGGCCAGAGCTATTGTTGCATTGTCGATTTGTCGTTGAAAAGTTTCGGCACCTATTGTTGATGATGAGAGTTTACCTTGCAATGCGTTGTTTACGCCCGAAATATCTTCGAAAAGTTTCATTTGAATCTGTAACATTTCGTAAGCGCCTATGTCGGTGGCATTGGTAGATATTTGTTTAGGCATATCGCCTGAATGATTGGGCGAGTAGGGGATAATGCCATTGGTCGCGCTCCAAATGCGTTTGATGTCGTTCCAAGTGAACCCTTCGGGGAGTGCCGTATCGGGGAATAGCAACACTCCTTTAGCACTTGCTCCCATAATGTGGTCGATGAGGGTGATGAGTCTGTTGACATATTTCTGTTGGTCGATAACATCTTCCACGAAAGAATGCACCTCGCCGTCGGTGAGTGGGTAGAATTTCATCACGAACGGGTGAGAGTTGTGCCAATAGGGTGATAGGTAGTCGGCAAGCACATCGCCCATAGGAGAAAACCATCGGCATCGCCACACTTCCTCAATGTCCCATTGTGTAGTTATTTCGGGCAGGTTGGAGGCTCTTCGTACTTTGTTTTTCTGCTTGATGAGTTCGTGCTCCGAGAGAGGGATAATGAAGTATTGCGCATTCTTGAGGTCGTGGCATTTGAGGATTTCGCGACTTTCGAGCGTCCACACCTCGATAGCCCTCAATTTGCCATTGCGAGCATGCCAGAAGTCGGTTGACCATTCGTTGTTGGCGCCTAATCGCGACGAAAAATCGGTAATAGCATTCTCGGTGTTTTCGTTGCAGTAGATGTTGCGAATCCAGGCGGCACGGTTGCGGTTGGCTCGAGCGCCAGTGCGTGTGATGAGTTCAGCAAGACTAAGGTCGTGCAGTTGCCCCACAATTTCGCAGTCCCATGCGCGCGTGTCTTGAATGGCATTGATGAAAAATCGGTTGAAATTCACATTGTCCACCCTCGTACCACAAGAGAGGCGACTATCGTGGTCGATGCGCTGAATGCAACACCCCGAGATGAGAAATTCCTCGAGTGCTCGGCTATCGAGTTCGTCGAGCTGATTTTGCGTATATATCTCGGAGGACGAAGCATAGTTGCACCCCGTGTTGTTGCTACGAAATCGCCCAACGATACTCTTCACCATTTGTCGCATCATGTTGTTGGTGATAGGCTCCTTGCCCATTTCTCTAATTTTGCGTCCCTCGGAAATGGGGTTACCCTCAAGGTCGATAGTGAGGTCGTTCCATTGACGGCCATAAGTGAAATCTTTGTTTCGAGCGCGCGATTTACGCAGTTCGGCGCCAGCCACCCATGCATTGTAGGCCGCTTGAAGCACTCGTTGCGCTTCATGTTGATTGTTTTCGTGTGTGTTTTTCATATTCGTGTGTTTTTGGGGTACAAAGTTACATAGGGGATAGTGATTAAAAAATCTTTGAAAAATATAATGAGGCATCGAAATCGTGGCGTAAAAAAATTGTTATTATTAAGGAATTATTGCTAACTTAGAGGTCGGATATTTATAAAGGATAGAATGCTATGAACAATGAAATGAAGATTTATTGCGCCAACTTGAAGGAGTATGTGAAATTTCGAGGAGGAGAACGCTTGTGCGATATATATGAACGCTTAAAGGAAAGAATAGGAATCACACCAATATGCGCGCGAGTGAACAATAAGACCGAAAATATGTCTTATCCTGTGTTTTCGCCTAAGCAAGTAGAATTTCTCGATGCAAGTTCACCTTCGGGACGAAGAGTGTATGTGCATTCGTTGTGTATGGTGCTATATAAGGCAGTACACGATGCATTCCCTGGCATAAAGCTTCGCATAGAACATTCAATATCCAATGGCTACTACGCTCTATTCATTCAAGATGGAGAGATACTTGTGCCAGCTCCTGCAATGGTAACCACCATTCGCCACAAGATGCGCGAGATAGTGGAAGCTAATATGCCTTTCGTGCGTCATGAGAAACTTACTACCGATGTGGTGAAAATCTTCAAAAAACAAGGGCTTGACGATAAGGTGAAATTGATGAAATATTCGCAAGACCTATACACCGTGTACTATACACTCGATGGTCTTGCTGATAGCTTCTACGGAAATCTTGCACCATCGACAGGATTCTTGAAGGTGTTTGACCTACAAGCATTCAAGAAAGGAATGCTGCTTATGGGCATAAGTAAAGACGATATAACCAAGACCGACAAGCCTGTGCGCCAAGAAAAGATGTACAAGGCATTCACCGATTATCTTGATTTCAACCACATTATCGGCATTAAGAATGTGGGTGAGTTGAATGAGGTGGTGGCTCGAGGTGACACAGGAATGCTAATGAATGTGGCCGAAGCACTGCACGCCAAGAGTTTCGGGTTGATAGCCGAAGAAATAACTCGTCGTTATCGCAAGGGTGGAGCAAGGATAGTGCTTATAGCTGGTCCGTCATCGAGTGGAAAGACCACATCGTCCAAACGACTTGCCATCCAGTTGATGTGTAACCTCATTGTGCCACAAATCATTTCGCTCGATGATTATTTCGTGAATCGTACCGAAACCCCACTCGATGAAAATGGCGAATATGATTACGAATCGCTATATGCGCTCGATCTTGAGCTATTCAATGCACACCTCAAGACTCTGATAGCTGGCGAAGAGGTGGATATGCCTACATATAACTTTGAGACAGGTATGCGCGAGTATAGAGGCAAAAAACTGAAACTCGGTAAAAACTCGATATTGCTTATAGAGGGTATTCATGGCTTGAACCCTGAATTGACAGCCGATATTCCCGATGATCAGAAATTTAGAGTGTATGCAAGTGCACTCACTACACTCTCAATCGACGACCACAACTGGGTGCCTACTACCGACAACCGATTGCTTCGTCGCATGATTCGCGACCACAAATATCGTGGCGTGAGTGCTGTGGATACGATAGCTCGTTGGCAAAGCGTGCGTGCTGGCGAAGAAAAATGGATTTTCCCTTATCAAGAGAATGCCGATGCAACATTCAATTCGTCGTTGCTTTTCGAACTTGGGGTGATGAAAGAATATGCCGAACCACTATTGAAGCAAGTGCCTCACAATGTGCCTGAATATGCCGAAGCATGGCGATTGCGAATGCTTTTGAGCTATTTCTCACCTATCAGCGAGAAGGATATCCCAAGCACATCGCTGTTGCGCGAATTCCTTGGAGGAAGTAGTTTTAAATATTAGTCGTTGACAAGAAGAAAAGATGAGATATTTCTATCTATTGATATTTGTGTTGGTTTCCTGTGTGGGCAATGTGTTTGCGCAGGATAATTATGCTCGGCTTGAAGCGCGCGCAGCACGATTTGTGCAGTTTCAAGAATGGAACAGCGCGAATGCAATGTATATGTTGATGATAGATCAGCGCCCCAATGTTCCGAAGACCTATTCACGCGCAATAGTAACAAGTGGACTATTGTCGGACGATAAGACGCAAGTGGGATTGCTTGAAATGACTCAAAAACAAGGTATCTCTCTTGATTCGATATTTGCCGAAGTGAATAAGTTTGCCTACGAGATAGGCGAATCGCAAGAATATGAGCAATTCTTAAAACTGGTGAAGCAACGCCAACCTTGGATTGGACGCAACATCAATATGCGATTGCTCCGATTTTACAATTTCCGCAACGATGCTCCCAATATGGTGGCTGTGGGTAAAGAATTGCTTGCTGCTACTCCTCAAGATGTGAACTATCTGCTCACTGTGGGGCGTGGCTATATGTTGCAAGGCGATTATGAGAATGCCGTGAAGGAATACAACAAGGTTTTGGCTGTCGAACCGCACAACTACGATGCGCTACTGGCATTGGGTAATTATTATTATGTGGAATGGAAAAATGCCGAAGGCACCCGCTCGCAATTTGCGTCGGTGCGTGACCTTGCACTCAAATATCTTGAGCAAGCCAATACATTGCATCCAACACCATTTGTGTCAACTGTTATTGGCGTGCTTGAAGGTAATAAACATTGATTTATTGCTGCCCAATGAGTAGCATCTCGATGACTTGAGGGTAATGTTTGTGCTCAAGTGAATGAATGCGAGTGGCAAGAGTTGAAGGTGTGTCGTTGGGCAACACCTCGCACTTAGCTTGGAAAATAATATCTCCACTATCGATGTCTTCATCGATATAATGAATAGTGATACCCGTTTCGGTGTCGCCGTTGGCTATAACGGCTTCGTGAATGTGTCGTCCCCACATACCCTTTCCCCCGTAGCGAGGCAATAGCGATGGGTGAATGTTGATGATGTGGTGGTTGTAGGAGTGTATGATGGGAGGTTCAATTTTAGCTAAGAAGCCAGCCAAAATAATGAAATGTATATTCTCCTTTTGCAAGAAATCGACTATTTCGTGTGCATTGCTCCACGACTCTTTGGGAAAGAAGTGAGTGTCGATGCCTAGTTTTTCCATGCGTTGATTTACGCCAGCATTCTGGCGATTGGTGAGCACACATTTTACACACACCTTATCATTGTTGGCAAAATATTGAGCTATAGCTTCGGCGTTAGAGCCTTCACCCGATGCAAATATTGCGATATTCTTCATTAAAATGTCTTTTAGGATAGGATATTAAATTTTTTCAACGCATTAAGAATGCCGTCGTCGTCGACACTTGTGGTGATGTGGTCGGCGGCGGCCTTTACATTGTCGCCAGCATTGCCCATTGCTACGCCAATAGCAGCGTGTTGCAACATGTCGATGTCGTTACCACCGTCGCCAAATGCCATAGTTTCTTCGATGCTGATGCCATAGTGCTCGATGATGCGGTCGATACCCGCACTTTTGCTGCTCTCGCGAGGTAGAATGTCGAAGAAATCGGGACTCCAACGCAACTCGGCACACGAGGGCATAAATCGCTCGGTGATTTTAAGCGCTTCTTGCTCTTCAGTGTTGAGGAAAGCCCCCAGCTGATACACCTCGTTGAGATTGCATTCGTGTAGAGGAATAATGGGTGGCACAGGCATGTTCACATTGGCCCAAGCGCGTTCCACAACCTCATTTGAAGATGTCATAACCTCTTGGTCGGCATACACCACCTCGATTGGGAAATTGTTGGTGTGAAGATATTGCACCAATCGTTCCAAATCCTTAGTAGGAATGCACACCTGATGAATGATCGAGCCGTTGCCATCCATGCAGCAGCTGCCGTTGAGTGTGATATATCCGTCGAATTGAGGGAAAACGTTGAGGTGTTGCATTTGCCCCCACGACCTACCAGTAGATATGAATATTTTGATGCCCTTCTTGCGCAGTTCGCTCAGTGCAAAAAGTGTGGATTGTGGAATTTGATGCGTTTTGAACGACACAAGCGTCCCGTCAATATCGAAAAATATAGCTTTAATCATAAGAGTTCGAATTATAATGCAAAATTAGGATTTTTCTTGCGAAGAACACAATGCCTTGTTCATAGTTGTTCCAAAAAACACTAATTTTTGTGAAAAAGTTGGGGTGATAGGGAGTGTAATATTAGAGTTTATTATCTTTGCATTGAAATTAGACGAATATAATAAAGGTTTATGCGAATAGGGAATATTGATTTGGGAGAAAAGCCTGTGCTACTTGCTCCGATGGAAGATGTAACCGATCCATCGTTTCGTTTGATATGTAAAGAGCAAGGTGCCGATATGGTGTATACTGAATTTGTGAGTGCCGATGCGCTCATACGCAACATCAATTCTACTACACGCAAACTCTCAATCAATGATTCGGAACGCCCTGCAGCAATCCAAATATATGGCAAGGAAGTGGAACCTATGGTGGAGGCTGCGCGTATAGCCGAAGCTGCTGGCCCTGATGTGCTTGATATCAACTTTGGATGTCCTGTTAAGAAGGTGGCATCGAAAGGCGCAGGGTCGGGAATGCTTCGCAATGTGCCTTTGCTCCTTGAAATAACTCGCGCTGTGGTCAATGCTGTGAAGATTCCTGTAACGGTGAAGACTCGTCTCGGTTGGGACTGCAACAATAAGATAATCGTGGAACTTGCCGAGCAGTTGCAAGATTGTGGTATACAAGCATTGGCAATTCACGGACGCACTCGTAGCCAAATGTATACAGGCGAAGCCGACTGGACATTGATAGGCGAGGTGAAAAATAATCCTCGCATGAAAATTCCTATCATCGGTAATGGCGATATCACTTCGGCCGAAAAACTTGCCGAGTACTACAATCGTTATGGTGTAGATGGAGTGATGGTGGGACGAGCATCGATAGGTGCTCCTTGGATATTCAAGGAAATGAAGCACTATATGCAACATGGCTCTCCAATCGACCCTATCCCAGCAAGCGAAAAGATGGCATTGTTGCGCCGACAGATACGCGAAAGTATCGACCGAATCGATGAATATCGTGGAATATTGCACATTCGTCGCCACTTGGCAGCAACACCATTGTTTAAGGGAATTCCTAACTTTAGAGAAACCCGAATTGCGATGTTGAAGGCCAATACCTTTGCCGAATTAGACGAGATATTGAACTTTGTAGAAGAAAAGTTTTTATATAATAACCAATAGAAAAGATTTAATGATATGAAAAGCAAATTTTTAGCCCTAATAGCTGTGCTTGCAGTAGTTTTTGCAAGTAATGCTCAGGAAACACAACGCTTCGTGGTGAAGGTTGGTGATTTTACTAATTTGTCGGTAGTCGATAATATCAATGTTGAATATCGTTGCAATCCCGATTCAACAGGGTTGGCTGTGTTTAGCTCGTTGCCTCAAATGGCCAATCAAATGATTTTCAGTAATAACAACAAAGGTAAACTATCGATTTCGGTAGGATCGGATAGCGTGTATTCTAAGAAACTGCCAACTGTGGTGGTGTATTCGAAATATCTAAGCCAAGCCGAAAACTTTGGCGATAGTACTTTGTGCGTGAAGAATGTAGCCACAACTCCATATATCAAGTTTAAGCTAATCAAGAATGGTGCATTGAAAGTGGAATCGGTGGAAGCTACCACAGTAGAGGTGGAAATCCTTACTGGTAAAGGTCGTGTAGATGTGAAAGGTAAGTGTACCGATTTGAAAGTGAAAAACACCGGTAGCGCAGTTGTAAACACTGAGGAACTTGATGCAACAAATGTGAGCTGCCGAATCCTTGGCATCGGTAAGGTGTATTGCCGTGTAAATGGTGGTAAACTATCGATTAGTGGTTCGGGCTCGGGCAAAGTGTATTACCGTGGAACACCTCAAGAGGTGAAGACATTCCAACTTGGTACACTTAAGGCTATCAATCTTGATGCCGAAGCCGAAAAGTAATCACAAGAAAAATTATTATTCCCTATAAAACGAAATGAGCGGTCTGCCGAGAGGCAATCCCGCTCATATTTTTTTTATGTGAGGATGTATTATTCTCTTGATTTTAGGATTGATTCGGCGATGAGCCAATCGGTAGGGGTGTCGAGATCGATAGAGTGTTCGGCACTCATTTCGCACATTCGGCGGCGAGGGAATTTGTTTAAAGGCATTTTGCGCAATGATTGTGCGTTGATCACATACACAGCGCCATTATATTCCCACACTGGGGGTGCATCTTGACGGCGAGTGTAGTTGCCTTCGCCTTTTGATATGTGAAGAAAACCATTCTCGTCGGTTTCGAATGCGTTATAATAAGGGTTGGCCGATGCTTGCTTCACGCTCACTACCATGTCGATGTCGGGTGTGTATAGCTTGAGGCAGTTGTTTACATCGTCGACGGTACGAAATGGCGAAGTAGGTTGCAAAAGTACGATTCGGTCGTAGCTAATACATTGCTGTTCGTAATGGTTGAGTGCGTGTAGTAGCACTTCGTAGGTTCCGCTGTGGTCGGTGGCAAGTTCGGCAGGTCGCACAAAAGGAACTTTCAGCCCCATATTCTCCACAGTAGCAATGATTTCGAGGTCATCGGTGGTAACGCAGATGTCGCAATCGGGCGCAAGTTGTTGTGCCACTTCTACCGAATAGGCTATGAGAGGTTTGCCTGCGAGAGGCTTTATGTTTTTGCCAGGAATGCCCTTGCTACCTCCTCGGGCAGGAATGATGTATAGAGTTTTCATTGATTGATGTCGTGAAAAGGTTTTTGAATGATGTTGTCGAGAGGGTAAGTAGCCACAGTGTTCACGATAAGGTTGAGAGTGTTGTCCTTTTCGTAAGGGTTGCTAATGGTTTTAGCCGCTTGTCTCACACTGTCGGATAGCACTTGTTCAAGTCCAGCTACAATATCGTCGTAGGACACGCCACAATCGATTACCGAGAGTGCTCGTTGTCGTCCTTGTTGTCGAATACCGATGTTGAGGGTAGGGATGTGCATTGATGGCACTTCGATGATACCACTCGATGAGTTGCCCACCACGGCAGCTACGCATTTAAGCACCGATAGGTAACGGCGCGCGCCGAGCGATGGGAAAACAACGCTTCGTTCGGGGTGTTGTGCCACAAAATCCTCGATGAGTTGGATGATAACCTGTCCCGATGGGTCGTTGTTGGGATAAGAGAAAAATATCTTGAAATCGTCGAATTTATCGAGCGCTTTAAGTAGGTTTTCGCATTGAATGCGTGGTGAGATGTCGTCGAGAGTCGATGGGTGGAAGGTTACGAAAATCGATTTCTCTGGAATTGTGGTTCCGAGATTGTCTTCGAGCTCTTCGCGTATCATGAAATTAGTATTCACGATGTTGTAGACACCTATTGCGCCAGTGTTGAACACATGGTCGGGGTTTTCGCCAAGTTGAATGACGCGATTGCGTGCCTCCTCGGTAGAAGTGAAGTGGAGGTGGCTCATCTTGGTGATAGAATGTCGAATGCTCTCGTCGAAAGCGCCTTGAGTAACCTCGCCCCCGTGTAGGTGGGCTACTGGAATGCGATGAATGAGTGCAGTAGCAGCAACAGCAAGCATTTCGTAGCGGTCGCCAAGAATTAGCAATAAATCGGGGCGTAGAGTGTTGAATGCGTCCGACATGCCTTGCATACACGCTCCCATGGCATTGACTGTGCCACTTGCCGAGTCGGTATCGGTAGGCATGGGTACACGATAGTCGATGTGGAGTCCGTCGCGTTCAATCTCTTGCCAAGTGTTGCCAAAACGCTCATCGAGGTGCATATTGGTGGCAATGATTTGTAGCGCAACATCTTCACGCTTGTTCAACTCTTGAGCTATTCCACTCAAAAGTCCCCAATCTGCGCGCGTACTTGTTACTATGCATATTTTTCGTTTCATCGTAGAATAGATGCTATAATTCGATTAGTTGGTCGGGGTTGAAGTCGTGAATGGCAGTAGTGCCTATGACTTCGCGCCAGCGCATAGGCGAAATGCCGTTGCCTGGTCGTTTTACTGTGATATTGTTTTCGGTGAGCAGTTCACCTTTAGCGATGTGGCATTTAGCGACGATGCTCTTGCGGGCAATGGCTTTGTTGGGCGTTTCGCTTGCCGAAGCGCATTTCTCTGGGTTGCCAATAGCTTTTTCGATATTGCGAATAGCTTCCACCATAGCTTTGAGTTCGTGTGGCTCAAGCGATGCTTTGTGGTCGGGGCCTTCCATGTTGCGATCGAGGGTGAAATGTTTCTCGATGACTTTGGCTCCGAGTGCCACAGCTGCGATAGGTACTTCGATACCTTGTGTGTGGTCGCTATAACCTATGTTTACATCAAACTGTGTGCCCATGTGAGGCATTGCCAATAGGTTCACATCTTCAAAAGGTGTGGGATATTGAGTGTTGCAATGCAATAGGGTAATATCTTGTTGGCGAGCACCATTTTCGTAAAGAACTGATAGCGCATTTGTAATATCTTGGTTGTCGCACATGCCTGTCGACATCACGATAGGCTTGCCCGAACGAGCTATTTTAGCCAAATAAGGATAGTTGGTGATTTCGCCACTTGGAATTTTCCAGAAATCGAGGTCAAACTGGTTCAAAAGGTCAATACTATCAAGGTCGAAGGCTGTCGACAAGAAATTTACACCTTTCTGACGGCAATAATATATCAAGTCGAGGTGTTGTTCTTCGCTAAGCTCAAGTCGTTTGAGCATGGCGAACTGCGAAGTTTCATTGGTAGCCGATTTTTGATATTCGGCAGTAGGAGCATCGCACGACACCAGGTTCTCGGTCTTGAAAGTTTGGAACTTTACATAGTCCACTCCCGCATCGGCAGCAGCGTCGATGAGACGATGAGCAATGTTCATATCACCATTGTGATTTACTCCGGCTTCGGCAATGATTATGGTTCTGTTCATAGTGGTTTTACTTAATTCGTTTGGCTGAAACACCACAATAAGTGCCTGCTTCGTCGATGTCTTTTACGACTACAGCTCCTGCCCCAACAACTGTGGTAGGTGCAACCTTTGTTACATGGGCTATAGTAGCGTGGCTGCCAATAAAGCAGTCATTGCCAATGGTGCTCATGCCATTCACGATAGCACCTGTTGAAATGTGAACAAAATCGCCAACGGTGCAGTCGTGTTCTACGATAGCACCTGTGTTTATGATAGAATTGTCGCCAATAGTGGCATGGGTGTTCACCACAGCGTTGTGCATCACAACAGTGCCTCGACCAACCTGTGCGCCGATAGCAATGTGCGCCGAAGGAGCTATCAGAGGTGTAGCGAAAGCGCCACCAGCAAGTGTGATAGCGTTGGCAATGCGAACTCTGATGGCAGAACTCTTAATGTGTCCCACTGTGATAAGAAATTCGACAGAATCGCCGTGCTTGGCAACTATCTCTTTGATGTCGTTATCACGACCTATGACCGAAACCCCTACCACGCTATCGTCAATAGCGAGCGACTCGTCGATAATGCCCATAATGGGTCGTTCAGCTGCCATCGCTACATCGATTACAGCTTTGCAGTGTCCTCCACCGCCCACGAGTATGAGTTGTTTCTCTTTCATAGGGTGTTGGTAGTAAAAGGGTTATCGGTTATAGATGTTTGCTTTATATTTAGCAAGGTTTTCCTTTTTGGTGAACCATTCGATAGTTTCGGCAAGACCTTGTTCGATGCTATATTGAGGACGCCAATCGGTGAGAGTGGTAATCTTGGTGTTGTCACCCCATAGGCGGAACACTTCACTCTTTGAAGGGCGAATGCGGTCGGGGTCTTGCACCCAGTTCACATCGGCATCCATCAATCGAGCGATAGTCTTTAGAGTATCCTCCATCGAAATTTCTGAGTTGGTAGCGATATTGATTTCTTCGCCTTCGATACCAGGAGCTTTGGCAAGCGAAAGGAATCCACGGCAAGTGTCCTTCACATAGTTGAAGTCGCGAGTAGGAGTGAGGTCGCCCACTTTGATTTCGCGAATACCATTAGCAATCTGAGTGATGATTGTAGGAATGATGGCGCGAGCCGATTGACGAGGTCCGTAAGTGTTGAATGGACGAGCAATCACTACAGGCAGATTGAATGCGTTGTAGAAACTCATAGCGATAGCATCGGCACCGATTTTGGTAGCCGAATAAGGCGATTGTGGTTGGCGAGGGTGCTTTTCGTCGATAGGCACATATTGAGCAGTACCATACACCTCGCTTGTAGATGTAACCACTACGCGTTCTACGCCAAGGTCGCGGGCAGCTTGACAAATGTTGAGCGTGCCTTTGATATTGGTGTCGATATAGCTGTCGGGAGCAACATAGCTGTAAGGAATGGCAATAAGAGCTGCTAAGTGCAACACGGTGTCGCAACCTTGCATGATTTCGCGACAATAATTAGGGTCGCGCACATCGCCACACACCACTTCGAGGTTAGGGTGATGCACATCTTCGAGCCATCCCCAATAGTTGAACGAATTATAAACGCTCAATGCGCGCACTTCATATCCTTCGCTTAGCAAAAGTTCCACAAGATGAGAACCAATGAAGCCATCGGCTCCTGTAACCAATACCTTTTTCATATTTTATATCTAATTTCGACAAATTTACGCAATCTTTCTGACATAAATTGTATCTTTGCACAGGATTATTTAATAATGATGGAAAGAAAAGACTTTGAGATAATGGCGCCAGTGGGCTCATACGAGTCGCTTGTGGCTGCTGTGCAGGGTGGTGCCGATGCTATTTACTTCGGTATCGAGGGATTGAATATGCGTGCCAATTCGGCAAATAACTTCACAATCGATGACCTGCATAAGATAGCTGAGTATTGCCACGAAAATGGGCTAAAGAGCTATCTTACAGTGAACACTGTGATATATGACAACGACATTGAGACGATGCATAAAATCATTCAAGCTGCCAAGGAAGCTAAGATTTCGGCTATCATTGCAAGCGATATGGCTGCAATCCTTTATGCTCGTAGCATTGGTGTGGAAGTGCACATCTCTACTCAAGTGAACATTTCGAATAGTGAGGCAGTGCGTTTCTACTCGCAATATGCCGATGTGGTGGTGCTTGCTCGTGAGTTGAATCTTGAACAAGTGTATAATATCCATCAAAACATTCTTAAGGAGGATATTAGAGGCCCTCATGGCGAACAAGTGCGGATCGAAATGTTCTGTCATGGCGCATTGTGCATGGCTGTGTCGGGCAAGTGCTATATGAGTTTGCACGAAATGAACCGTAGCGCTAATCGTGGTGCTTGTGGACAAATATGTCGTCGTAGCTACACAGTTACCGACCGCGATACAGGCGAACAACTCGACATCGAAAACAAGTACATCATGTCGCCTAAGGACTTGAAGACTATTCATTTTATGAATAAGATGATAGATGCAGGTGTGCGTGTGTTTAAGATTGAAGGTCGTGCTCGTGGTCCTGAATATGTGCGTACAGCAGTAAGTTGCTACAACGAGGCTATCAATTCATATATCGAAGGTACTTTCACCGAAGAAAAGGTAGCCGATTGGGATGCTCGATTGACTACAATCTTCAATCGTGGATTCTGGGATGGCTATTATCTTGGTCAACGCCTTGGCGAATGGACTTCAAAATATGGTTCTTCGGCATCGAAAATCAAGGTTTACATCGCAAAGGGTATTCGTTATTTCTCAAAAATCGGTGTGGCAGAGTTCCAAATGGAAGCTGGCGAGCTACATGTGGGCGATGAAGTGTTTATCACAGGTCCTACTACTGGTGCAGTGCCTGCTAAGATCGAAGAAATTCGTGTGGACTTGAAACCAGTTGAGGTGGCGAAGAAAGGTCAACGATTCTCAATCAAGATTGCCGACAAGATTCGCCCAAGCGACAAGATGTTCCTGTGGAAGAATGTTGAGGAGCTAAAACTTGGCGAACATCGCGAAATAAAGTAAGAACTAAGAACGACGATGATAATAAAAAACCGCTTGATATCAGATATCGAGCGGTTTTGCTTTTTGTATTAGTTTACCTTCTTTACGAAGAATGTTTCTACTGGGAAGTGGTCGCTATATCCGTTGAGGAATGCACCACCCGAGAATGTGCGATGTGGGTAGCCTTTGTATTGACCTTTAGCATTGATAAGGAAATCAAAGTTTAGCACATTGGTTTTCATGTAAGAAAGTTTACCACTATCCTTGTTGGTCAAGAAATAATCGGAAACAATGATTTGATCGAAGAAATTCCAGTTGCCTTGGTAAGCAAGTGTGCCAATACCCTTGTCGAGCAACGACCATCCAGGGTTGTAAAGTTCGCCCTTGCCCACTTTCTTCTTATCCTTCTTTGCGCCAAGCACTTTAGCCACGCTTTCGTTGAATGGGTCGTCGTTGAGGTCGCCCATGATGATAATACCTTGGTTAGGGTCATCGTTTAGAAGCGAGTCAACAGTGAGTTTCACTCGGTGAGCCGCTGCCGCTCTCAAATGGCGAGAAGTTTCTTCGCCACCACTACGAGAAGGCCAGTGATTCACAATCACACTCACCTTGTCGCCACCCATAAGACCAGTTACACACATTTGGTCGCGAGTGCGGAAGCTATCGTAGCCTTCCACCTCCACTCTGGCATTGGTAACATTGAGCACGCGGAAGAAACGAGGGTTGTATAGCATAGCCACATCCACGCCACGACGGTCGGGACTATCGTGATGCACGATTTGTAGCTTCCATTCTTTAAGAAGAGGGTGCTTCACAAGGTCTTGAAGCACAGTGATGTTTTCGATTTCGCTCACACCTATCACAGCAGGACCTTTAGGGGTAGCAGGAGTGGTGAAGTGGCTTATCGCTTTAGCCATATTGGCAACCTTAGACCAATACTTCTCAGCATTCCATTGACGCGCGCCAGCAGGTGAGAATTCCTTGTCGTATTTGCCATTGTTGTTGATGGTGTCGAAGAGGTTTTCTAAGTTATAGAAGGCAGCTCCGTATACTTGGTATTTTTTTTGTTGAGCATTTGCAGTTAAGCCCAATCCGCACAAGGCGATTAGACAGATAAGTGCTAATTTCTTCATGTTATAATATAGGTAAATAATAATTTTATGTGTCAAAAGTAGCAAATTCTCTTGACACTGCAAAATTTTAAATAGATTATGACCAAAATGGGAGCAAAGAGAGATAAATGCATTCGATAAGTCGAGAAAAACACCAAAATAATGCATAAAAGGTTATTTTATGTCGAAAAAAATTGCATATTTGGTGTGAATGTAGTTAAATTTGCACAATTTTACTTATTGTTAATGCAATGATAATCATCGTGTTACAATAAAAATCAAAAAAGATTGAATAATAATACAAAATTTATAAATCTTAAATATTAACTAAAATGCGAAAAGTTTACTCATTTTTAATGATGGCGGTGATGGCATTAGTAATGTCATTCACAGCTAATGCTGCAAGCGTTACAATTAACATCGACGATCCAAATCGTGTGAGCGTGATGTTAAATTGGGAAGAACAAACACTTGTGGCTGGTGATAACACATTTGACTTGACAGTAGGTCAATCAAGCACTATCTATATTAGTCCAAAGACTGGTGCGATGATTAAGTCGGTAACAAATGCTTCAGGTACTCCATCGAGCACTTGGGATGGCACATACTACTTGTATGAATACCCAATTGACGAATCTTATTCAATGAAGTACATCGTAACTTCAGTATCTCTTGAAGACTCTCGTACAGCATCTTGTACTGTAAATGTTGACAATGTAGACAAGATTGGTGGTCTTGAAAGAAGCCAAACTAACGAAAGAGTTGAACTTGTAAATGGTGCTAACACAGTTAAGTTCATTCCAGATATGGAATCTCCACTTATGCTAAGCGCTCCTTACGGTGTTACTTATTATAAGGTGGCTGTTGATGGTGTTGAAGTTGCTGAAAACTATGGTACTTGGTATCTTTATGTTAACGACGGTAGCGTTGTTGATATCCAAACTGAATATCCTGATGTAGATGTTGTAGTTAATGTAGCATTCGCAAACGAAGAATCTAAGGAAGCTTTGACAGGTATTCTTGTTGATGGTACTGAAGTAACTCCTGATGCTGATGGTAATTTCACAGTGAAGATGGGTAAGCAAGTTACTTTGATGCTTGACAACATGAACTATGCTATCAGCGCATTTACTATCAATGGTACTACTCCAAGCGATTACTACACTTCTCTATCTGAATATACTTTTGTAGTGAAAGAAGCTTCTAATATCGTTCTTGATGCACACAAGTATGGTACATTGAAGGCTACTATCACTATCGACAACCCACAATGTGTAGAAGTTACTGACTACTATGGTCAACCTATCGCATTGGTAGCTGGTGACAATGAAATCGAAGTGAGCGAAATGGCTGCTTCAATCAGAGTGAAGAAGGTTGCTGGTTGCAAGATCACTTCTGTATTGGTAAATGGTGAAGAAGCAAGTAGCTATGGTTACGACGATTCTTATGGTACTACTATCTACCTAAATGCTGATGACACTAAGATCGTGATCACTGCTCACGAAATCGTTTACGATTACTCTGCAAAGGTTATCATCGACGAACCTTGCTATAGCTATAGCTCAATTACTTACGTTCACAACTACGAATCAGTTTACCTAGCTCAAGGTGAAAACATCATCAAGTTCAACGAAGGTGAAAACAACTTCCGCTTGTATGTGATGACTACTGATTACAATGCTCCAATGGGTATCTACCACAATGGTGTATATGTAACTAACTATTCAAGCTCTACATGGACACTTGCTAATGGTGATGTTATCAATGTATATATGAACAATGATCCAGGTGTAAATGTAACATTTGATGTTGCTGCTGATCTTGCTGAAACTGTTGTTGTAAAGGTTGCAGGTAAGGAATATGCTAATTGGGCTGAAGGCGTTAAGGTAGCTGCTGGTACTATGGTAGCTGTTGAAACTGCTGGTAATGTATATGTAAATGGTAAGGCTACTACAGGCGAATTTGCTGTAGACGCTAACACAACTGTAATCGTTGCTGCTGCTACTGTAGTATCTACTCCTGCTGCAGGTACTGCAAACCCATTTGCTTATGGTCTTAAGAGTGAAATCGTTGACGGTAAGTTGAACGCTACATTCGCATTGAATACTGACGCTACTGCTGTTACAGTTAAGGTTCTTAACGAAGCTGGAGAAGAAGTAGCTACTGCTGAAGGTGCAACTGCTAAGGCTGAACAAACTGTAGCAATCGACATCCTTTCACTTCCTTATGGTACTTATACATGGGCTGTAGAAGTGGCTGGTACTGAAAAGACTAATGTTGAATATTTCGGTGATAAAGGTTTCTGGCATCCACGTGGTGTTGATGTTGACAACAATATGGAAAGTCCTGCATTCGGTAATGTATATGTAACTGAAGGTATTACAGTTCCTGCAAAAGATATATATTGGAGTCATCAAGGTGGTGGCGTTGGTCTTTATATCTTTACTCCTGACATGCAAGGTGTTAAGAATGAAGTTACTGGTAAGTATGCATTCTTTGGTGATGTAACTTACAACCAACCTACAAATGGCGCCGATTTTGCTCGCGTTCGCGTAGCTGAAGATGGTCGTATCTTTATCGGTCGTTGTAATAACATGGGTGATTATATTCTATATGCACCTAGCCAAGAAGATCTTGTAAAGAATAATAAGTGGACATCACTTCTTGTTGGTGGTTCATTGAATTCTTCAACTTACGAATACTATGTTGGCGAAGACTACTTGTCTGCTCCAGTTGTTGGCTTAGATGTTAAGGGTTCTGGTGATAATTTGAAGTTGATGACAATTGGTGCTAATGCTAGTGTATATGGCTTCAATAACTCAGCTTCTCGTGCTGATGAATATGCACTTGGAACTGCTGAAGCTCTTCCTGTTCCAACTAAATTTACTCCACTTAGTGGTTATACTATTGCTCCTATGTCAGCAAATGTTGATTATGATAATGAAGGTGGTGCATGGTACTGCCAAGGTCGTTCAAAACCAACAAGTACAGTTCCTGCATTGGTATATGTAGATGCTAATGGCGAAACTAAGTACTTTGATGCTACTGTTGCTCGTGGTGGTGGTGGTGTTCGCGTTTCTCCTGATGGCAAGCAACTTGCTGCATCAAGTGGATATGCTAAGAATGACCGTCACTTCACTATCTACGATATCAAGCGTAACGAAAATGGCGATGTTCTTTTGATTGCAAATACTAAGATCAACCATGGTATTGGTCAAAACCTTAACGATATCGCTTGGGACTTGGCTGGTAACATATATGCTGTAAGTAACTCAGGTGAACTTGTAAGAGGTTATGCTCTTCCACGCACTGAAGCATTCACTACTAAGGCTGCTACTAAGTATGCATTCGTAGTAGACGAAAGCACTGCAATCGAAGAAATCGCAGCTGAAGAAGCTGAAGTAGAATACTACAACTTGCAAGGTGTGAAGGTAGAAAACCCAGAAAAGGGTATCTTCATCAAGAAGCAAGGCAACAAAGTTACTAAGGTTATTCTTTAATTTAGATTAAGTGTTTAGATGACTTTAAAGTCAAAAAACTTAACCCAAATTTGATATAAAAATGGAAGGAATACCGAGTGATCGGTGTTCCCTCCATTTTGACATTTAAAAGCCAACGCTATATTAAGAGATGTGAATAGCGACGGTTTACATATAAAAAAAGGGTGTTTTGAGTTAAAAACACCATATCTATACGAAAGTTGAGAAAACTACAGAATAATAGAAAGAATTAAATTAAAATTTATGAAGAAAATCATTCTAAGTGTCCTTTTGGCGGGATTTGCGATGACAGTATCGGCTGAATCGCAATTGAGCATGGACAATCGTGCTATTTTGCGCCGTCACAAAGTGATGAATGCAATGGAAATGCCAGGTAGCAAGCTACAAATGAAGGCTATGAAGCAATATGGCATCCCTACTAATCACATCACAGGCTTGATTAAGCTTGATAACGCTGCTTCAGTAGAACAACTTGAAGCTGAAGGTGTGAATGTGGTTCGCGTGCGTGGCGATATCGCTCTTGTGTCAATGCCAGTTAACGATGTAGAACGCATCTCGGCATTGCGCTCAGTGAAGAAATTGCAACTTTCTCGTCCATTGACTGCTAAGATGGACTCAGCACGCCGTGTTACGGGTATCGATAAGATTCACGCTGGCGAAGGCCTTCCACAAGCTTACACTGGTAAGGGCGTAATCGCAGGTATCGTTGATGGTGGTGTTGAACCTAATCACATCAACTTCAAGAAGGAAGACGGTAGCACTCGCTTCACTTCACTTACTCATATCTTTATCGATAACACAGCAGAAGATGGATATTCTGTAGTTAACTACTCGGGCAAAGTGAATGAATTCACTATCGACGACCCAAATGAATTCCACGGTACTCACACTACTGGTATCATGGCTGGTAGCTACAAGGGTAATGTGTCGGCTGCAACTCTTCAAGGAGCTGCTGGCGTGGTGAAAGATATGGCTAATCCTTACTATGGCGTGGCTTATGATGCTGATATCGCTGCATCATGTGGTGACTTGAACGAAATGTTCATCGCTCTTGGTATGGAAGGTATTCTTGACCATGCTTACAACACAGGTAAGCCTGCTGTAATCAACTTGTCAGTTGGTACTAATGTGGGTCCTCACGATGGTACAGGTGTGATGAACCAATATCTTGAACTTGCTGGTAAAGAAGCTATCATCTGTATGGCTGCAGGTAACGAAGGTGCTCTTCCTATTGCACTTACTAAGAACCTTACAGCAACAGACAACACAGTGAAGACTTTCATTCACCCAATGTATCCTGATTATTTTGCAAACTACCCAAATCTTCGTTGGGGTCAAATCTACATCTACAGCAAGGATTCAACTGAATTCAAGGCTAATGTGAAGGTTATCAACAAATCTCGTAATACACAAGTTTTATCTTTCGGTATCGAAGGTAATACAAATGGTGCGCCAACTTATATGTCGGCTGGTGATGGTTGGACAAGCGACGGCGATATTTCGCATCTTTCATTTACTCGCTATTTCAATGGTTATATCGGAATCGGTTCATGGATCGACGAAGATAGCGGCCGTTATGTAACACTTCTTGACTATTTGGTATTTGACACTTCTAACAATGCTACTGGAAACTATATCATTGGTTTTGAAGCAATCGGTAGTGAAGGTCAACGCATCGACGCATTCTGCGATGGTCAATACACTGCTATGAGTGGTTATGGTTTGAATGGTTGGACTGATGGTTCAACAAATGGTACAATCAACGACCTTGCAACAGGTGAAAATGTGATTGTAGTAGGTGCTTATAACACTCGCGAACACTGGTGCTCACTTGACCGTTATTCTTACACTTATGGTCAAGGTAAATATCCTGAAGGACAAGTAGCAAGCTATTCTTCATTCGGTACTTTGGTGAATGGTAAGAACCTTCCTCATGTATGTGCTCCAGGTTCTACAATCATTTCATCAAGTAGTACAGCTTATGTTGAAAACAACAGCCTTACTAACGATGCACTTCAAGCTAAGGTAACTGAAGGCGAAACTACTTACTACTGGCATCAACAACTTGGTACTTCAATGGCTACACCAGTTGTAACTGGTTCTATGGCATTGTGGCTTGAAGCTAATCCTAAGCTAACAGTGAACGAAGCTATTGATATCATCAATACTACAGCACTTAAGGACGACTATGTAACAACATTCTCGGGTGACCCAGTACAATGGGGTGCTGGTAAGTTTGATGCTTATGCTGGTTTGAAGGAAGTTATCCGTCGCGCTGGCAACTCAGGTATCAAGGATATCACAGCTAAGACTGATCGTTTGATGGTAACAAGCGCAGGTAAGAATGTTTACAATGTGTTCTTGGGCGATGCTGAAGAAATGAATGTAACTATCTTCAACATGCAAGGTCAAGCAGTTAAGGTTGTTGCAGCTGCAGGCGACGAAGTGAATGTAGATGCTTCTACTCTTGCTGCAGGTGTGTATGTGCTTAATGTAAACGGCGCTTATAGCCAAAAGATTATTGTTAAGTAAAAATAAATAATTAATCAGCCTTATGTGGCTTGCGAGGCATGTAAGGCTGATAATAATAATCACAAATAATGAAGAAAATTTTTAATTTGTTGGCTGTGATTGTGCTTGCGATGATGCCATTTGTTGCAAATGCACAAGACACTGCAAAGCCAATCGTAACATTCCGTACTAATATTTACGAAACTTACGGAACAAGCAACGCCTTCTCTTTGGTGTTGGGTACTACCGATTCATGTTATATGGATGTGGATTGTGGTTTCGGTTTGTCGGAATATGAAGTTGTGCCAGCTATTTTTGACGATGGCTCTGGTAGCATAACTGGTACATATGTTGAATGTACTGTATCTAAGGATGGTATCGTAAAGATCTATGGTGACGCTGATAAGTTGGACTATATCAACGCAAGCGGTTGCTATATCGAGTGGATCGAATTTGCCGAAGGTGTTGAACTTGACATCCTTGACTTGAGCCACAACGAATTGAAGCGTCTTGACTTGACAAATCAAACAAAATTGCGCGCACTTTACTTGAGCGACAACACATTTACTGCTGAAACTCCTCTTGTAATTGGTGCAAACAAGCCTGATTTGTATATCCTTGAAGTGAGCATCATCGAACACATGGATCCAAACTTTAACTTGTCGGATTATCCAAATATGATGTCATTTGATGGTTATCACAATGTTAGTTTGACTCAAATCGACCCAACAGGCTGTCCTTATCTTCAACGCTTGACTCTTGACGTAACAAACGTATCAAGCGTAGACGTGAGCAAAAACCCAAATCTTTTGATTCTTAACGTCTCTGAAACTAAGGTTACTTCTATTGATGTAAGCAAAAATAAATATTTGAGAGAATTGTATTGCTCTCACATCGGTGCTTACAACAATTCATATAAGATTGAAAAGCTTGATGTAACAAACAACCCTAACTTGTACTATTTGTTCTGTGGTGGTAACAAACTTACTGAGCTTGACCTTTCAAAGAATACTAAGCTTCAATATCTTGATGCACAAGACAACTATTTGACTTCTATCGATTTGTCAAGCTGCAAGAATTCATTGTATCAAGTATACTTGAATAAGAACTGTATGGACTATGCAACATTGCCAACTAATCCTGGAACTTGGAACACATATTATTACGAACAACGTCCTATGGCAATGGAGAAATCTTATCCTATTGGAAAAGAATTTGATTTCACCAAGCGCGTACTTCGTGAAGGTACAACAACTGAGGTTGCTGTATATGCTATCTCTGAATATAACGATAGTATCTCTGAATTGCTTGACAATAGCTACTATAGCTATGCTGATGGTAAGTTGAAAATCTTGAAGGCTCACGTTGACTCTATGAAAGTAGTGTTTGCAAACTCTTTATTCAATGAAAATTACTTGGTAACAAGCAAATTCATGGTTAAGAGTGCAAGCGAATATGGCAAGCCAACAAATGTGTTCAACTTCACTACCGAATTGAGCGCAGGTGCTCAAATCCAATTTGGTGTAGGTATCGAAGGTGCAACAGCTGAAAACCCTATCGACTTCTATGTTGACTTCGGTGATATGAAGCAAGTGAAGTTCACTGCTACATCAAGCCTTACTCCAGCTACTGCTAATGTTGTGGGTACAAGAGCTGGATATGGTTCAGTTGTCGTTTATGCTCCAGAAGGTGTGACTGTTTCGGCTATTAATGTAAAAGATATCCCAATGTATTCAGCCGATGTTACAAAACTTGCTTCATTGCGCGAACTTACTATTGCAAACGCAGGTTTGTATACTATTGATTTGACTTGGAACCGTTGCTTGCGTTCTCTTGATTTGAGTGGTAACAACCTTTCAGTGTTGAGCCTAAGCGGTACTAACAACAGCTACTCAAAGAACGAACTTTCTCATATCAATTTGAGCCACAACCAACTTATAGCGGTTACTCTTAACGATATGCGTTGTGTGCATCACTTGGATCTTAGCCACAACCAACTAAGCGAAATGATTAGCTTCTACAATGGTGACTATGTTGAATACATCGACCTATCTCACAATAATTTCTTCGAACTTGACTTCACATATTGCTACGAATTGAAGCATCTTGACATTTCTTACAACAAGTTGCCATCGGTAGTAATGCCTGAACAAAGCAAGCTTGAATACTTCGCTTGTAACAACAACTTGTTCACTATGCCAACATTGCCAGCTCATGGTACTTTGAAGGACGAAAACTACATCTATGCTCCTCAAGCTGACTTCCTTGTTGCAACTAAGGGCCCTGGTGTAGACCTTTCTTCTCAAAACCGTGAAGGCAAGACAACTTATGTATGGAAGAAGGCGTCAGGCGAAACTCTTGTTGAAGGTGTTGACTATTCTGAAGAAAATGGTGTAACAACATTCATCAACACTACAATGGGTAAGGTGTATTGCGAAATGACAAACTCATTGTACCCAGGTTTTGCTGGCGATAAGGTGTTCAAGACTACTCAAATCGAAGCTGCTGGTATGCCAACTAACTTGATTGCTACATTCAAGACTGTAAACGAAGGCGACAGCGTGTCTCTATCACTTGCTGCAGCTAAGGCTGGTACAGCATTGTATATCGACTGGAATGGTAACAATACAGTGTCTCAATATGTATTGGAAGAATCTTACAAGCTATTTGATGCAGTAACTAAGGCTGGTGCTGAAGTTAAGGTATATACTTACGAACCAACTGAAGCTATCACAGTATTCAGTATGGATGGTGCTAAGCTTGCTTCATTCGATGGTTCTAAGTTGACTGACGCTATCAATATCACTGTTGGTGGTGCTGGTTTGAGCGAAATTAAGTTGCCTGTAGGTTCAACTAAGTTGCAAGAATTGTCACTTGAAGGCAATGAATTCACTTCATTCGACTTCTCTCAATTCCCAGCATTGACAACTATTGCAATGGCTGAGAATAATTTGACAAGTGTTGACTTGACTAAGAACCCTAATGTAGGTTTGTTCTCGGCTGCTTATAACCAATTGAGCGAAATCAAGCTTAACAACCCTAACTTGTGGGCATTGTATCTTGATAATAATAACTTCTCTTCAATCGACTTGAGCGGTGTTAAGAACCTTAGCCAATTCTCTATTGGTCACAACCAATTGAGCGAAATCAATATCGATGTAGTGCCTAACTTGATTATGCTTGTTATCAACAACAACAACTTCACTTTCAAGACACTTCCATTGAAGAAGAACCTTATCGTGTACTACTATCACGGTCAAGCTCCTATCAATGCAGTATGTGTTGACGGTAAGGTAGACTTGAGTGATCAAATCAAGGTTGGTAACACTCCTACAGTTTATCAATGGTTCATCGGCGTTCCTGGTGTAAACCAAGACACAGGTGTACTTGAAGGCGAAGAGCTATATATCGACGAAGAATATACTCTTGAAAATGGTGTTACTACATTCTTGAATGACTTCGAAGGCATTATGTGTGTGATGACTAACTCTGAATTGCCTAATGTATATATCTTCACTGACTTGATGGATGTGAAAAAATCAGGCGTTGAAGCTATCGAAGGCGATGTAGCATCAGTAACTGTAAACGGTAACAATGTAATCGTTAAGTGTGCCGAAGCAGGTGCAGCTATCAAGCTATATGCTGTGAATGGTGCTGAAGTGCGCAATGCAGTAACAGTGGCTGGCGAAACAGTGCTTAGCGATGTTGCTGAAGGTGCTTACATCGTAACAGTGGGCAATAAAGTTGCTAAAATTGTGGTTAAGTAATAACCAATAACTCTATAAAAGAAAAATCTCCAAAGTGAAAGCTTTGGAGATTTTTTGTTTATGTATATCAGCTTATTTGATGTATAAGCTAAAGAATTTCCACACTTCTTCGGCAGTGTTCATGCCGTTGCTTGCCCAAGAGTGAGTGCCGCCCACCACTTCGTAGAGCCACACTTGGTTGCCGTTGGTTCCGTCGACATAGCGATGAGCAATCACTTGGTTGCCATTTCGTGGTAGTTCCTCGGCGATTTCGTGAGTGCAACGATTCACGGCAGCCCAGAAAGCAACAGCTTGAGGCACTGCAATGTATGCGCCCCAGCCATCTTTGTTGTCGGGGTCGCCATTCCATTTTGATACCACATCGTTAGTGCCATGCACCTCCATGAGAGGGATAGGGAGTTGAGGCTTGAGGTCGCGATACATCCATTCCATTGTAAGCCCCGAAATAGGTGCTACTGCAGCGAAGATGTGAGGCGCTTTATAAGCCAATAGATAGCTCATTTCGCCACCATTAGAGTGTCCTGTAACAAATACATTGTGGCGCGAGAGATTGTGAGTCTTTTGAAGATGTTTCACGAGCTTGATAGTGAATCCCACATCGTCGCGTTCCCAATTATTGTCAATGTGAAAAGAATATCCTACCGACCAGCAATTTTCGCCCTTGAAATCCTTAGGACCAACGGGATAACACACCGCAAACCCGTGCTTGTCGGCAACCGGGTTGAGCCCAAAATTGGTAGAAGGGATATTGCGCTCACCATAGCCGTGAAAGAACAACACAAGAGGTGCATCTTTCGCAATATTGGTTGGAGTGTAGAGGTAATAAGAGTATTCCACACCTTTGTGTTTAATCGAATGTTGAGTGAGAGAGCCAGTGCCTTCATAGTCGGTGGCAAAGGCAGTGTTCCACGCGCACAAGAGCACGCACATCAGTAATAGTAGCTTTTTCATAGATAATAGTGCTTTAATGATATGCAAAGATATGTTTTTTGTTTTAACCTTATGCTATAAGGGGTGCTTTATCTACATTTACTCACAAATTAAATAAGAAATCTTAAAAAAAATTAGTAGCTTTGTAAACTTAATATAAGTGCTAAAAGGATTTAGACGAAAAAACAAAAACAAATACTTAAATATTATGAGAATCAAATTATTTTTGCTTCTATCGCTATTTTTCGCTTTGCCAGCGATAGCCCAAACAACGGGCGTGAGCGGGGTGGTGCTCGACAAAAGTACCAATGCTCCAGTGCAAGGTGCAATAGTAACGATAGACAATCAAAACCTTACGGTTACTACATCGGTCGATGGTAGTTTCCGTATTGCCAATGCCAAGCCAGGCACCGACAAGGTATCTGTGGTGGGTTATGGCTTTAAAGATTGGTCGCAAAATGTGGTTATCGTGGAAGGCGTTGTAGAAGAATTGGGTAAGATTCTTCTTGATGCTGAGAAAGTTAGCGACGGAACCGATTATTTTGGCGACGAAGATTACACCATCAACGAAGCCGAGCTTGAAGACGAAGAAGGCGCTTCACAAGCAATTTCTACACTTTCGGGCGCAAGCGACAATGTGTATTACAATGCTGCAAGCTACGATTTCAGCTTGATGCGCTTCCGTTTGCGTGGTTATGACTCGGAATATTCCGACACTTACATCAACGGGGTGAATTTCAACGATGCTACACGCGGTCGTTTCAATTACTCAATGATTGGTGGTATGAACACTGCATTCAAGCGCAAAGATGTAACAATAGGTCTTGAAGCCAACGACTTCTCTTTCGGTCAGATTGGTGGTAGTACCGACATTTCGGTGTTTGCCGAAGATTATGCTCCAGGATTCAATGGTAGCGTGGCCTACACTAACTCAAATTACAAACTTCGTGCAATGGCTACATATAGCACTGGTTTGATGAAGAGTGGTTGGGCAGTAACAATGTCGGCAATTGCTCGATATGCCGACGAAGGTGTAACACCAGGTTCGTTCTACAATTCATGGGGTTATTTCTTGTCGGCACAAAAGGTGTTCAACAAGCAACACAGCCTATCATTTGTAACATTTGGCGCACCAACTAAGCGCACTAACTCATCGGCAGTGGCTCAAGAAGCCTACGACCTTGCAGGTGATAACTTATATAACCCTAACTGGGGTTGGCAAAACGGCAAAAAGCGCAATGCCAAGGTGGTAGAAGCGTTTGACCCTACTGCAATCATCAACTGGGTGTGGAAACCAAAAGAAGGAACAACACTTAACACTGGTGTGGGATTCCGTTCATCAAACTATGCTTCATCGGCTCTTAACTGGTGTAATGCATCTGACCCACGCCCCGACTATTATCGTTATCTACCATCTTATTACATCGATCATCAAGAAGAATATGACTTGTATGTAGATAAGTGGACCAATGATGAAAGTCAACGCCAAATCGACTGGGATAATCTATATCAAACCAACTATTTGGCTAAGGAATATGCAGGACAACCAAGTTCGGTATATATTCTTGAAAATCGCCACAGCAACCAAGTGAATTATCAGTTGAATTCAACTTTCAACACTCGTTTGAACGACTTCATGACACTTCAAGCAGGTGTGGGCGTGAACTACTCAGAAGCTTCTTACTATAAGACTATTAAGGACCTTCTTGGTGGTGATTATTGGCTTGATATCGACCAATATTCAGAACGCGATTATCCTGACAACCCAACTATCCTACAAAACGACCTAAATAATCCAAATCGTAAAGTGGGTGTAGGTGAGCGTTTTGGTTACGATTACAACATCAACTCGGTGAAAGCTAATGCTTGGGTGCAAAATGTGATAAATCTGGCTAAGTGGGACATCAACTATGGCTTGAATCTTAGCTACACTCAATTCCAACGCGTTGGTAATATGAAAAATGGTCGCGCGCCTGAAAATTCTTATGGAAAGGGCGAACTTCATCAGTTTGACAATGCCGGCGTGAAGGTGGGTGTGAACTACAAACTTGATGGTCGCAACCGTTTTGTACTACATGGCTATTATGGCACAAAGGCTCCGTTGAGCGATCGCGCTTATGTATCACCTCGTATTCGTGACGGTGTGGTAGCAGGATTGAGTAGCGAGCGTTTGTTGTCGGGAGATATTTCTTATGTGTTCAGTTATCGTGCACTTAAGGGTAGTATCACAGGTTTCTGGACTGAACAATTCAACTCTACTGAACGCTTATCGTTCTATGACGACGAATTCCAAACATTTATGAACTATGCGCTAACAAATGTGCGCAAGTCATATCGTGGTGTGGAAGTGGGCTTGAAGGCATCTATTACTCCTTCGTTCTCAGTTTCGGTAGCAGGTACATTCTCAAAGTATCAATACAAGAATCGCCCAATGGGTACTCGTAGCTACGAAAATGGTATGTCACCTGACACTACACAAATCGTTTACTTGAAGAATTACTATGTATCGGGAACTCCACAAACTTGCTTGAGTGTAGGTTTCAACTACCGTGCGCCTAAGATGTGGTTCTTCGAATTAAATGGTACATATATGGGCGACAGCTACATCTCGCTTGCGCCTAATCGCCACGAAGAGCGTTCAGATATCTTATCTAACTTTAACTCACTTGATGAATATGAAGCATGGATTACAGATTTCACTAAGCAAGACAAGTTGAAGAATGCGTTTGTTGTGAATGCAAGTATCGGTAAGGTGATATATTTGAATCGTTCGGCATCGATGAACATCAATTTGAATGTAAACAACTTGCTTAACAATCGTAACATTCAAACATCGGGTTACCAACAATGTCGTATCAATACAAAGGATTACTTGACAACAACAACCCGTTATCCTAACAAATACTACTATGCTCAAGGCTTGAAGGTATTCTTGAATGTGGGGATTAAATTCTAAATCAATCTGATAAGTAAAAAACAATAAAATATAAAGACAATGAGACAATTTAAATCATATCTTTTAATGCTGGTTGCAGCATTTGTGATGGTGGGTTGTGCTGATGAATTTGACCGTCCGCCAATTCATGAACCTATAGCAGCCAACGCCGATAAGGTGAATACTACTATTTATGACTTGAAGTACACCTATTGGGACGATGCTCGCAATTATATCGATACTATTGGCCAAACAGCCGATGGTGAGGATATTATTATCAAGGGTCGTGTAATCAGTAGCGACGAAACAGGTAATATCTACAAGAGCCTAGTAATTCAAGACGAAACAGCTGCTTTAGCTCTTTCAATCAATCAAAATAGCCTTTATACAACTTATCGCTTGGGTCAAGAAATCGTGATCAATGCAACAGGTATGTATATCGGTAAGTACAATGGTTTGCAACAACTTGGTTATCCTGAATGGTATGCTCAAGGTAATGCTTGGGAAGCTACATTTATGGCTCCTGAATTATTCAAGGAACACGCTGAAATCAACGGTTTCCCTCGTGTAGCCGAAATTGATACAATGGTGGTATCGCTTGGCTCACTTCCATCTGATCCATCAGGTCTTTGCACATGGCAAAGCCAACTTGTACGCCTTGACGATGTGATGTTCACTGAAGCCGATGGTAAAGCAACATTTGCTACTGATGATGCTAACACTAACCGCACACTTCAAGATATGAATGGTAACACAATCATTGTTCGTAATAGCAACTATGCCGATTTCCGTAGCCAAAAACTTCCTGTAGGTACTGGTTCGGTAGTGGGTATTCTTAGCTACTATGGTACAGCTTGGCAAATTCTTCTTCGCAGTGCCGACGATTGCATCGGTTTTAGCAAAGATGGTAAGGGTACTGCAGTTAATCCTTATGTAATGGAAGATGTTGCAGCTCTTCAAGGAACTGGTAAGACTGGTTGGTTCAGTGGTTACATCGTTGGTTCAGTGAAGCCTGGTAAGAACGCAGTAGCAAGCAATGAAGATGTGCAATGGGAAGCTCCATTCGCTATGGCTAACACTATCGTGTTGGGCGCAACTGCTGACACTAAAGATATTGCTAACTGTGTGGTTGTAGAACTTGTTGACGGAACAGCTCTTCGCAGTGTGGCAAACTTGAAAGATAATGATGTACTTGGTAAGAATCTTCTTGTAAAGGCTTCAGCATTCAAGGCTGTACTTGGACATCAAGGTCTTGCAACATCAGGTAGTCAAGCCGACTTTGTACTTGAAGGTATGAGCGTAGGTGGTGAAGGTACTAAGGAATCTCCTTATTCAGTGACTGCTGCAAAGGCTGCTTTTGTTGATGGTTCACAAAAGGCTGCTTGGGTAACTGGTTATATTGTGGGTAGTGTTGATGGTAAGTCAATCACTGACAATGCTGTATTCAGCGCATCTACAGCTACTGCAAGTAATGTTCTTATCTCTGACAATCCTGCTGCTACAAGCATAGATGAATGTATCCCTGTTCAATTGCCTTCGGGTGCAGTGCGTTCAGCATTGAATCTTGTTGACAATCCAGGTAATCTTGGTAAGCTAGTGAAATTGAATGGTAGCATCGAAAAATATTTCGGTGTAGCTGGTTTCAAGACTGTAACTGAATATGAAATCGAAGGTGGTGGTTCAACAGGAGGAAACGATACTCCTGTAACTACTGACCCTGTGACTTCATTGAACGAAGGATTTGATTCTTCAATCCCTTCAAACTGGACTAAGGTTGTTGTAGCTGGTTCTACTTCTTATGGTCCTCAAGAATGGTTCCACAAGGCATATAATAGCAACGGTTATGCTTCAATGACTGGTTATTCTTCTAATGGTACTGGTGTACCTCCATTTGATAGCTGGTTGATTACTCCTGCATTGAATGTGAAGGATGCTACAGCTAAGGCTCTTTCATTCCGCACTCAAGTGAATGGATATGGCAATCAGACTTCAGTATTTGAAGTATATGTAATGACAACTAACGACCCTGCAACAGCTACTAAGACTAAGCTTAACCCTGCAATCGCTACTGCTCCTGCAAGTGGTTACTCTGATTGGGTTAACTCAGGTGATTTAGACCTAAGCTCTTATGGCGATGTAGTGTGTGTAGGTTTCCGTTTCTATGCAACAGCCGATGCTAATTATGCAACTTGGTGTGTTGATGATGTTAAGTTTGGTGATGCATCAAGCAATCCTGGCACAGGCGAAACTCCTGGTACAGGAACAGAACCTGGTACAGGTAATGACCAACCAGCAACAGGCGCAGGCTCACAAACTGAACCATACTCAGTAGCTGCAGCTAAGACTAACTTTGTTGATGGTTCACAAAAGTCAGCATGGGTTGTTGGTTATATCGTGGGTAGTGTTGATGGTATGAATCTAAGCTCAAATGCTGTATTCGGAACAGCAACATCAACTAAGACAAACCTTTTGATTTCGGATAATCCAAATGCAACAAGCGTTAGCGAATGTATTCCTGTTCAATTGCCTTCGGGAACTGTTCGTGACAACTTGAATCTTGTTGACAAACCAGGTAATCTTGGTAAGAAAGTGAAACTTAACGGTAGCATTGAAAAATATTTCGGTGCAGCAGGTTTCAAGAGCGTAAAGGAATATGAATTCGTTCAATAATCGATATTGAAACGATTAAAGATAGAGCAAGGGGATTCGTTATCGAATTCCCTTGTTTTTTGTCATTATAGGAGTGATAATTATTAGGTGGTTGCAACTTTTTTGAGGAAAATGGGTCTAATATGATGTAAAACGAGTAAATTTGTGATTTAAAGGGAATTTATAGTTCCCTGTTTAATGAAAGGACAATAAAAAGATGAATTATATTGAGGTTATAGATGTAGTGAAGGACTACGATAAGCATCGCGCGCTCGACCATGTTAATGTGTCGGTTCCCGAAGGCTGTATTTATGGTTTGCTTGGGCCAAATGGCGCTGGTAAGACTTCACTGATTCGCATCATCAATCAGATAACTAATCCCGATAGTGGTGAAATAAGACTTAACGGCGAACTCTTGAAGGCTACCGATGTACATAGCATGGGTTATTTGCCCGAAGAGCGTGGCTTGTATAAGAAAATGAAGGTTGCCGACCAGATTACTTATCTTGCACAGCTAAAGGGAATGCCACGCAAGGAGATAGAAACTGAAATGAATGCGTGGCTCGACCGATTTGAACTTACCGAATGGCGCGACAAGAAAGTTGAGGCGCTATCGAAGGGTATGGCGCAAAAGGTGCAGTTTATCTCAACTGTGATTCATCGTCCTAAATTGTTGATTTTTGACGAGCCTTTCTCGGGATTTGACCCTGTGAATGCCGAAATCTTGAAGCGTGAGATCTTGCGATTGCGCAATGAAGGTGCTACAATTCTATTCTCGACTCACAACATGGGCTCGGTGGAAGAATTGTGCGAAAAGATATCGCTAATCAATCATTCGCGAGTGGTGTTGGAAGGCGATGTGAACAAGGTGCGTCATCAATTTAAGAAACACATCTACGCTGTGAATGTGCGTGAGGGTGTGGTGTTGCCCGAAATGGGAATGTTCACACTTGAGCCCGATGAAGTGCATCGCGCAGGTGATGATTCTACTTATATCCGTTTGCGTGAAGGCGTGAATGTGAAAGATGTGATTTCGTGTCTTAACGACAAGTATGAGTTGACTGGTTTCCACGAGATATTACCAAGTATGCACGAGGTGTTTATCGAAGCTGTGAATGGTAAAGAGAAAATTTAAAGGAGGGGTGGAAAGATGAACAAACTATTTATTATAATACGACGAGAGTATCTCAATGTAGTAGTGAGAAAGTCGTTCATTGTAACGACACTGCTTATACCATTCATTAGCATTCTGTGTATGCTTGCTCCTATGTTGTTGATGGGGCTTAATGATGGCGAGCAACGCACAGTAGTGGTGATAGATGAAGGTGCGCAGATGTCCAACATCATTGAAGATACCGATGAATTCCGATTTGTGAGTGTGGATAGTCTTGCAAAGAAGAATCCTCGCAATTACTATGAAGGAGTGCGCGATAGTGTGTATGCCATAGTGGTATTGCCCGAAAATCTTGCAAAACGCGAATATCTATCGGTGTTCTCAGAAAAACCGGTTTCGCATTCGCTTGTTTCGCATCTCGAAGAAACTTTCAATAAAGAAATAACCGATCGCAACATCGAAGCGCTTGGAATCCCTGATATCCAGGATAAGATTGAGGAATGTACAGCTCATGTGAGCGTGAGCGAGATAAGATGGGGCGAGGACGGTGTAGTCGAAAGTAGCTCGGTTGAGGTATCGCAAATCATAGGATTGATGTTGGCGATGTTCTCTTATATCTTTGTGCTAATGTATGGCGCAATGATCATGAATGGTGTGATAGAAGAAAAGACCAATCGCATTGTGGAAGTGATAGTGAGCAGTTGCAAGCCAATCGAGCTTATGATGGGTAAAATTATAAGTATTGCGCTTGTAGGACTTACACAAATGTTCTTGTGGGGAGTGTTGACATTCATTGCAAGTGCAGTATTTGGATTGAGTGGTGTGCTCTTTGGCGGAAGCGACCCAATCGAAACTGTTAATGCCATGACGGCAGCGCATGGTGGAGCAATGTCGGTAGATGTGGAAAGCATCGTAAGAGAAATATCAAACATAAAATTCGGTCAGCTATTCCTATCGTTCTTGTTCTATGGAATTGGTGGATTCTTGCTGTTTGGTTCACTTTTCGCGGCGTTTGGCTCGGCTGTTGACCAACCAAATGATTCTTCTCAGTTCGTTACGCCAGTGATGATGATAGAGGTGTTTGCGCTATGGGCTGGGGTGGCTTGCATTGAGAACCCAGATGGTCCGTTGGCAGTGTGGTGTTCGTACATACCATTCACTTCGCCTATAGTGATGATGGTGCGTTTGCCTTACGGAGTGCCAACTTGGGAACTTGTAACAAGTATAGCATTGCTTTATGCCACTGCATTCACCTTTGTGTGGCTTGCAGGACGCATCTATCGTCGTGGAATCTTAATGTATGGCAAGAAAGTGTCGTTTATGGATATTTTCCGTTGGATAAAATAATAATTGGAAGAAGATATGAAACTTGAGAAATATATAATAGGCGCTAATGCTACAATAATCGATGCGCTAAAGCAGTTGAATGCGTTGTCGGGTGGTAACTCAATGACATTGTTTGTGGTGGACGACAACGGCAAAGTGCTCGGAACACTTACCGATGGTGATGTGCGTCGCAGCCTTATAAGTGGAGCTGCACTTGACACTTCTGTTTCGGAGGTGATGCATCGCGACTTTGTGGCGTTGCGAGGTGATAGTGTGGATGTAGCCGAGATACGCCGTTTACGCGCAGGAAAGGTAACACTTGTGCCACGCCTCGACAATGAAGGTAAGGTGGTGCGATTATATGATTTCTCGGTGCAAAATTCGTTGCTTCCTATCGATGCAGTGCTTATGGCAGGAGGCAAAGGTGAACGCTTGCGTCCACTCACGCTCGACACTCCAAAACCATTGCTCAAACTTGGTGGCAAATGTATTATCGACTATAATGTTGAAGCGTTGGCTCGGAATGGCATTAACCGAATAAATGTTACTACAAACTATCTTGCCGAACAGCTCGAAGAGCATTTTGCACAACCTGTTGCAGGTGTTCAAGTGAAGTGTGTGAAAGAGCCTTGTCGTCTTGGTACAATAGGATCGCTCACGCTGGTTGAGGATATAGAGAATGATACAGTGTTGTTGATGAATTCCGACCTGTTCACAACGATAAATTTTGAGGAAATGTATCTTACTCATATCGAAAATGGCGCCGATGTAACAGTGGCAGTAACTCCTTATGTGGTGAGTGTACCATTTGGTGTGCTTGTGAGCAATGAGGAAGGCAATGTTACAGGACTTGAAGAAAAGCCAACATATAGCTATTATGCTAATGCTGGTATATATATGATTAAGCGTTCGATGTTGAATCGAATACCTCGAGGCGAATACTACGACGCAACCGATTTCCTTGAAAGTGTGATTGCTGATGGTGGCAAGGTGCGTCAATTCCCAATCAATGGCATTTGGATAGATATAGGTTCCCCTGCCGATTTCCGTCACGCCGAAGATTTGCTTCAGTTAGGAAAGGGTAATTAAGAGTTGGGGTTGCAAGATTAAATCTTTAATCTCGCGAAAGCATCGACAAAGCTATTGGGTGTGATGTTGAGGACTTTAACACCACGATAGTCGGCATATCGGCGAATAACATGGTATGTTCGGAACGCAATGTACATACTTTCAAGCACTTGGTGAAGTGGTATGTTCATGTAATCCTTCTTTATGCGCTCCTCTTCACTTTTGGCTTCTTTGTAGAAATGAGGTTGGATAGATACCACTCGGTTGTCATCATCGACCGATAATGTTTTCAGCCAAGAATGGTCGGCGCCAGCTAAATAGATAGTTTTGTAGCGCATCGCAATGCCTTGCATAATTGAAGGAATGAGCACATTGCGAGGGCGTGGCATTCCCCAATGATGATTGTAGGCCATATTTTCGAACCATTGCACTCCTTCGACAGGTGTCATGTTGTAGGTGCAAATGGTGATGTTTTTGTTCTTGATAACGTTGTTGAACCAATCGCCCTTCTTTTTCGCTTTGGTAGGAATGAAAAGAGTCATTTCCCAATCGACAGTTTCGGCAAAATTGCGCCATAGCTGTTGCACATTGTCAAGCTCCATGCGATTGAAGAACACAGGGTCGGTGAGCATGTAGAATTTAGGCTTTAACTCAGTGAAAATGGGCGTGTTGGCAGCAAAATTAACTGCAAGCAGATGGCGTGCAAGCAAAAACTCCTTGTTGTTTGCCATAGTGTCGTTGAGCGAAGGTCCATTGCCAAGGATTACCAATTCTTCATCCGATTTGGCTTGTGGAGGCGTGTCGCAAGGGCGTGATTGAAAAATGATTTTTGCTACACTTAAGGCAGTTTGCCACGATTGAGAAATTAACGATTTTATATTTGCCATTTTCAGTCCAAAATTGCGTTCTTTCTTGCAAAGGTATCATTTTTATTAATTCTTGACAATATAATGAGGGCGTAACTTTGAGTATTGTAGAAAAACTTATTACTTTTGTGGGGTAAAGAAGAAGCTAATGAAATTGAGAATATTAGTAATGATGTTGTGTGTTGTGGCATTACAAGCGCACGCACAATATAAGTTGGACTATGAATTGGAGGTGTCGAATAATTTCGGCGCAGGCGATTTTGCTCCTTATTTTATCAATTCAAACACTCATGGCGTGATATCGCAAACCAATGCATCGTTGGCAAAGATAAAGCTCAAAAGCGAAATGGATAATAGCAAGCGCTTTAGCTTTGGTTATGGAGCAACGCTGTGGGGTGGAGTGATGACAAAGACTGCTTATTCTCGTTACAACCTTGAAACAAATGAAAGAGAACTGCACAAAGAAGCTCCATCTTCGTTGTGGATTCAGCAATTATATGGCGAATTGAAATATCGCAGTGTGTTCTTGATGGTGGGGTTGAAAGAACGAGGCTCAAACATGTTGAACGACCGATTGAGCTCGGGTGATATGACCTATTCGGCCAATTCACGACCAATGCCAGGTGTGCGTGCAGGATTCTTTACTCCACAAGACATCCCTTTTACTAATGGTTGGGTGCAAATTTCGGGCGAAATAGGGTATTATAAGCAAACCGATGCCAAGTGGCTCGAAAATCACTATGCCTATTACAATAGTTTCATCACAAAGGACTTGTGGTTTAACTACAAATACTGCTATTTCCACCTAAAACCATCTAACCCATTCTCGCTAACATTGGGAATGCAAGCCGCAGCTCAGTTTGGTGGAGAGTTGAACCGATATGAAAACGGCAAGGTGTGGCAAAATGTGAAGATGACTACCGATTTGTCTACTTTTGTGAGAATGCTTATTCCTGGTGCAGGTGGTAATAATATTGGCGACCAAGCATATGTTGAAGGAAGCCATATCGGCTCATGGGATATTATGGGGCGTTATCGCTTTAGTAATGGCTCTGTGTTGAAAGCCTATTACCAATCGCCATGGGAAGATGGCTCAGGTATTGGTATGATGAATGGCTTTGATGGACTATATGGAATAGAGTATAAAAGTGCCGACAAGAATAGTTATGTAACAGGCGCTGTGGTGGAATATCTCGACTTGATGAACCAAGGAGGCCCATTGCATTGGGATCCAGTAGATATGGTTGGTACTCCTATTGTAAGTGAATCTACAGGAAGCGATAACTACTACAACAACTATACCTACAATGGCTATCAATATTATGGCAGAACGATAGGTTCGCCAGTGCTTCGCTCACCCATTTATAACACCGATGGATATTTGTCGCTTACCGATACCCGTTTGCGTAGCTTTCATGTGGCAGTAGAGGGACGAATAACTGAAGACTTGAATTATAGAGCAAAGTTCGCGCGCACAAAATCATGGGGTACGATATTTGTGCCTATCTCGGTGCCACGCACAAGCACATCGGCAATGGTGGAGTGTGTGTATGATTGGCGTAATGTGCCAGGCTTGAAACTCAAGGGACAAGTGGGCTTGGATCGTGGTTCATTGTATGGCAACAACTTTGGAATGCTATTCTCGGTGTCCTATCGTGGAATGTTTAATTTGAAATGATTATGAATGCTTGTAAGCTAAATATATATATTGTTAGTGCGCTGCTTGTGTTGCTGTCGGCGTGTACACGCAACGATGGCGACATTGGTGAGTTGTATGGATTGTGGCGCGTGGTGTCGATAGAGGATAACGGCGAAGAACTTGAAAGCTACGACGGAACATTGTATTTTGCGTTTCAGTCAAATGTGTATTGTCAACGCGTGGTTGACGAATCCTTGCATGTCTATACCGACAACTTTGCGTCGTGGCATTATCAAAGTGATGATGAAATAATTGTAGACTTTTCGGACAATAGGTATGCGCCTTTCACAATCACAGGAATGCAGAAGGGGCAAAATCTCGTGCGAATTGAAAAATGCAAAGGAAAAGACTTAGAAATGTCGTATGTAGCCGCCGAAGGAACATATTATATATATAAGTTGAAAAAATGGTAACCATTTGCGATAGTCGCTTTTGCAATCTCAGTTTAAAGTGCTAACTTTGCACATCTTTAATAGAAAAATAAATAAAACAGTATAATTCAATGAATTTCGTAGAAGAATTAAAGTGGCGTGGCATGATTCATGATATGATGCCAGGCACAGAAGAACAATTACAAAAGGAATTAACTTCGGCTTATGTTGGTATTGACCCAACTGCCGATTCGTTGCATATAGGTCACTTGGTGGGCGTGATGATGCTTAAGCACTTCCAAAATGCAGGCCATCGTCCTATCGCTCTTGTGGGTGGTGCTACAGGTATGATTGGTGACCCATCAATGAAGTCGCAAGAACGCGTACTTATCGACGAAGAAACATTGCGTCACAACCAAGAATGTATCAAGAACCAACTTGCTAAGTTCCTTGATTTCGAAAGCGACGCTGAAAACAAGGCATTGCTTGTGAACAACTACGACTGGATGAAGGATTATTCATTCCTTAACTTCATTCGCGACATCGGTAAGCACATCACAGTGAACTACATGATGGCAAAGGACTCAGTGAAGAAGCGTCTAAGCGGCGAAGCACAACACGGTATGTCGTTCACAGAGTTCTCTTACCAATTGCTTCAAGGTTATGACTTCTTGTATTTGTATCGCAACAATAACTGTCGCCTTCAAATGGGTGGTAGTGATCAATGGGGTAATATCACTACAGGTACTGAGCTTATTCGTCGTACTGATGGTGGTGAAGCATTTGCTCTTACTTGTCCACTAATCACTAAGGCCGATGGTAAGAAGTTCGGTAAGACTGAAAGTGGTAATGTGTGGCTTGATCCTAAGCGTACATCTCCTTACAAGTTCTACCAATTCTGGTTGAATGTAAGCGACGAAGATGCTGAAAAGTATATCAAGATTTTCACTATGCTTACTAAGGAAGAAGTGGCAGCTCTTGTTGCTGAACAAGCTGAAAACCCAGGTCTTCGCCCAATTCAAAAGCGTCTTGCTAAGGAAATCACTATCATGGTACACTCTGAAGCTGATTATGAAGCTGCAGTAGAAGCATCTCAAATCTTGTTCTCAAATAAGGCTCAAGAAATCCTTCACAAGATCGATGAAGATACTTTGTTGAGCGTATTTGAAGGTGTTCCTCAATTCGAAGTAGAAAAAACTCTTATCGAAGCAGGTGTTCCATTGGTGAATTTGCTTACAGATAATGCAGCAGTATTTGCATCGAAGGGCGAAATGCGTAAATTGACTCAAGGTGGTGGCGTTCTTGTTAATAAAGAGAAGGTTAGCGACCCTAACATGACTATTGATGCATCACACCTTTTGAACGGAAAATATATTCTTGCACAACGCGGTAAGAAAAATTATTACTTGGTAATTGCAAAATAATCGCAAAAAATTTGGTAGATTAAATAATTTGCATTACCTTTGCATCGCAATTGGGACGATGAGTCTCACTTGATTAGGATTGTCTTATGGTGTAATGGTAGCACTGCAGTTTTTGGTTCTGCCTGTCAAGGTTCGAATCCTTGTAAGACAACCAGGTTAAAGACCTTTAAGTTTTAGCTTAAAGGTCTTTTTTCGTTTGTTAAGTATATGTAAATGGAAATGTTAAAATTTAACATTTGGGCAAAATTAAATATTAAAATGTTTGGAATAGTGTTGCAAATTAAGTGTTAAATGATGATAAAATATTTGCGGCATAGTTTGTTGTAAAAGTGGCTTAAATGCTTGATATAAAGAGGGTAAACACGCGGGTGTGAGAGCCTAGTGTGGCGTGTGAAATGTTTACAAATGTTTAATTTGTTTGTGTATTGACTATTCTTTTTTTATCTTTGCATTGCTTTTAAGGAAAAAGGAAAACCAATTTGTTTGGGGCTTGTTTTTAGATTAAAGTTGAAGAGAATTATTATGGTGGAAATCAAGAAAATATTAGTAATGTCATTGGTGGCTATTGTCGCTATGTCATTTTCTGTGCCATCAAAAGCTCAACTTATAGTAAAAAAACAAGGAACAATTCAAGAACAGATTAAAAACTCACCTTTGTTTTACGAAGAAGAGTTGGACCCAATCATTGCCGAAATGCTTGACTATGCGTCAAAATTTAAGGGCGTTCGTTACAGAATAGGAGCAATGGGACCAAACCGATTTGACTGTTCAGGATTTACAAGCTATGTTTTTGCACATTTTGGTTACAAACTCGACCGCACATCATCGCAACAAGCTCAAAGCGGAAAGGTGGTAGCAAAAAATGAACTTCAACCAGGCGATTTGGTGTTTTTCAATGGTCGTCGTGCAGGAGGATCGCGTGTAGGTCATGTGGGAATCGTTACGAAGGCCGACAACGAAAACGAAACCTTTGAATTTATTCACGCAAGTTGCTCTCAAGGCGTTGTGGTGAGCAAGTCAACCGAGGCTTATTATGATCGTCGCTATGTGAAAGCATGCCGAATGATCGAAGAATTGGAGCCTGAGATTTTCGGAGCTGATTATATGTTTGATGTAAGAATGCTCGAAACAGTTGACACAATACAATGGATTAAATAACATTATCATAATATCTCTCAACAATGGAAAAAGCTTTATAGTGATTATAAGGCTTTTTTGTTTTTTATATATATGCTTTACAACATCTTAGGCGCATTCTTTTGGGTGATTTGTTGTGCTAATTTGAGGAAAATTGCTAATTTTACAACAGAATTATAAATCATAAAAATATATTGCATATGAAGAAATGTTTACTTAGTTTGGTAGCTCTTTTGGTAGCTACTTTTGCGTGGGCTGATACTATCACGCTCACCACTAACTCGTCGGCTTCTACCTGGACGGGTGATGTAAATGGCTACACCACTACAATCAATGGTTGGAACTTGACTTATGAAAAATCAGCTTCAACAAATGATTGTGTTGCGCCATCGTCTGACCACATTCGTGTGTACAAAAATGCGAAATTCACTATTGCCCCTGCAACTGCATCAAACGAAGCAATTGTAAAGGTGGTTCTTAGTTGTACTGCATCAAAATATGCAGCAGTACCTTCAACATCTGTTGGTACAGTGTCAGCATCGGGAACAACAGTAACATGGGAAGGCTCGGCTAATCAAGTGGTTCTTGATGCAACTGGTTCTCAATTGCGTATTAAGACTATCGAAATCACTACAGCTACATCTGATGCTGTTCTTGCTCCTTCAATCAGTCCTAATGGTGGTGAATATGTAGTGGGCGACGAAGTGGATGTAACTATCAAGGCTGCTGCTGGTCAAGATGTATATTATGCTATCAATAGCGACGATGTGGGCGATGCTGAAGAATACACCGACCCATTGAAGGTTACAAGCAACACCACTATCTATGCTTGGGCTACTGATGGCACTACTACATCGGAAGCTGCAAGTGCTACATTCAATTTCACTGCTCCTGTGGCTGACATCGCAGCATTCAATGCTCTTGAAAAAGGCAAAGCAGCTAAATTTGCTGGTGAGTTGATAGCTGTATATCAAAATAGTAGCAATCTAATCGTTCAAGATGCATCGGGTAGAATGTTGGTTTATGGCTCAGTGGGTAAGACTTATAACAATGGTGATGTAATCGCTGCTGGTGCAAGAGGTATTGTAAGCGCTTATGGTGGAAATGCTCAGTTGTCGCCTGTTGCCGATTCTTTCGCTACTGGCGTTGCAGGTACTGCTGTAGCTCCTGAAGTGAAGGCTGTAACCGACCTTGCTAACTGCAATTTCCTTGATTATGTGAAGCTTGAAGGCGTTTATTTCACTCTTGACGCTGGTAAAACAAAGAACTATACAGTTTCTGACGGCACAAACAAATTTGCTGCTTACAATCAATTTGGTATCACAATCGAAGGTCTTGCTGAAGGTGCTAAGTTCAATGTAGAAGGCTTTATGTCATCTTACAACGGAACACCTCAGTTGCAACCTACAAGCGTTACATTGGCCGATGCTTCGGGCATTATAGGTGTGTCATCGCTTAAGGAATCGTTCGATAGCGCACTTCCTACTACTTGGGCTTCAGTGAATGTGTCGGGCGACAAGGAATGGACTTACAAGTCATATAGCAACAATGGTTATGCATCAATGAGTGCATACGGAGCTGAAGCTGTGCCAGTAGAAACATGGCTCATCTCTCCTGCTCTTAATGTGAAAGATGCTGAGTTGAAGACTATATCGTTCAAGACTCAAGTAAATGCTTATAGCACTACATCTACTCAATTTAAGGCGTATGTACTTAATGATGTTGACCCTGCAAAGGCAACTGTGAAGACTGAACTTCCTGCTGCTTTGGCTGAAGCTCCAGAAAGTGGTTTCTCTGCTTGGGTTGGCTCAGGTGACATTGATTTGAGTACTTATGGCGATGTAGTATATGTAGGTTTCCATTATGTAGCTCCTGAAGCTGCATCGGCAACATGGTGTATCGACGACTTTATGTTCAACTATGTTGAAGAAGAACCTGTAGTGCTTGGTACAAAAGAGTCTCCTATCACAGTGGCCGAAGCGATGGCTGCCTATGTGGATGGTGAAGAAAAAGAAGCTTGGGTAACAGGTTACATTGTAGGATGCTTGGATGGCTCAAAGGATAAACCAGTGTTTACAACCGAAGGTGCTGTAAACACTAATGTAATCATAGCCGACGATGCTAAGTGTAATGATGTTGCATTGTGTCTTCCTGTTCAACTTCCTTCAGGCGCAGTACGCACAGGTTTGAACTTGGTGAATAATCCTGCTAATCTTGGTGCAAAAATCACTATCAATGGTGACATCATGAAGTATTTCACTATTGCTGGTCTTAAGAACTCAACAGAATATGTTATCGTGGCTCCATCGGCTATCGAAGATGTAAATGCCGACATTAACGCACCTGTTGAATACTACAATTTGCAAGGTGTGAAGGTGGTAAATCCTGAAAATGGTATCTTCATTAAGAAGCAAGCAGGCAAGGCAACAAAGGTTGTTATGTAATCAAAGCAAGATTGCTCAAAAATAAAATATCATCGAGAAGCTCGGCTATTAGTCGAGCTTCTTTTATGTGTCTATTTTTTATATCGGAAATTTAGGTTAAATTTGCAGAAAAATAACGAGTTTATGAGACAACCAAGCAATCACACCAATAAGAGAAAAGATAATCGCCCCGACAACATTAAAAGTTGGACAGTGAAGGAAGACGGCACAATTCTAGAAGTTGCAACAAGCATTCTTAAGGACCACTCGCCAACGAAGATCAAATCGATGCTTCGTCACAATCAGTTTGCCATCAACAACATGCCTACATCGCGCTACGATGCCGAAGTGCATGCTGGCGACACATTCTCGGTAAACTTCGACCAGTCGTTCCAAGTGTTCAAGAACCCTCGTGTGGAACTTGTGTACGAGGACGAACACATTCTTGTTATCAACAAAGGTTATGGATTGCTATCGATGGGTACCGACACCAAGAAAGACGGCACAGCATATAGCATCATGCGCGAATATGTGAAATATCACGACCCTCGTGCCAAATTGTTCATTGTGCATCGTCTCGACCGCGACACATCGGGCTTGATGATGCTTGCTAAGACTGCCGAAGCCAAGGAAGCTATGCAACACAACTGGAACAACATGGTTCTTAATCGCAAATATGTGTGCGTGGTCGAAGGTGAAGTAACACAAGCAGAAGGTGTGGTGAAGAGCTATCTTGCCGAAAACTCACAATTTGAGGTGTATTCTACCGACGATCCTCAAAAAGGCCAACTTGCCGTAACTCGTTACAAGTGTTTGAAGGCATCTAAGACCTATTCATTGATGGAAGTAGAGCTTGACACAGGCCGAAAGAATCAAATTCGTGTGCACATGAAGGATCTTGGTCACCCAATTGCTGGCGATCGCAAATACGGTGCAGGTCATAGCCCAATCAATCGACTTGCTTTGCACGCTCAAACCCTCCGTTTCGTACATCCTATTACCCGTCGGGAAATGAACTTCTCAACATCTATCCCAATGCGTTTCCGTTCGCTTGTGAAAATAGGATGAGAAAATATTGAGAATGAATAATACAAACGATGCGAAATTCAAACTTCGCATCGTTTTTTGTTTTTTAGTCCAATAAACATCCTTCTGTCTTTAAATAAAATATGTCCTTTTGTCCTTTTGTCTAAAAACTGATCTTCTGTCCAAAGAAAATATACTACAAACCACACCATTATTCCATTTTTTTAGTCTATCTTTGCATACATGAGAGGTCTTTTAATAGGCATACTAAGTTTTGTGATGCTATTGGCTGGGTGTAGTCGCTCGGTCGATAGTCGTCTTGTGCGAGTGAGTCAACTTGCCGACAGCAACGCCACCGATAGCGCGCTTGCAGTGCTTGGCAATGTGTGTCGCGACTCGCTCAATGAACATAATCGCTATTATTACGACCTAATGAACATCAAGGCTCGCGACAAAGCCTATCTCGACATTACTACCGACACAACCATCACCGATATTATAGCCTATTTCGAGCGTCGTGGAAGCGAAAACGAACTTGGCGAAGCCTATTACTATGGCGGTCGAGTGAGTCGTGAACAAGGCGATGCGCCACAAGCCCTCGATTACTATCAAAAAGCCCTCGATGTGCTCACTTCACCCGAACACATGTATCGCAAAGGTAAAATCGCAAGCCAAATGGGGCAAATCTTCCTCGAACTGTATATGTTTGAGCAAGCCAAACCCAAATTTCAAGAAGCCATCGCTTACCAAACTGAATGCGAAGACTCGGTTGGGTTGATGTATAACTATAGTGATTTAGCATATACATGTAGAAATATAAATAAATTTGATAGCGCATTAGTATGTTATAAAAAATCCATAGAATTTGCTACGAATTTATACCCTAATGGAATAGATGAGGTGGAATCAAGAATTGCATTGGTTGATTTCTTAATGAGCCAAAAAGATTATGAGCAAGCCATTAAAGAATATCGAATAGTTGAGCCATTATTGCCAAAACTTGAAGTTACAAATTATGTAAGAATGGCATCTTTAAATATTTTATTAATATTGAAAGACTATAAAAAGGCTGAGTCTATAGCATTAGAGTTGCTTGAATCTTCCTCTATTACTTGTAAGGAGTTCGCATATAATTCGTTAAAAGAAATAGCAGAATATCACAATGAAGCCAAGATGTTATATCATTATACAAAGAAATATAATGAAATTTTGGATTCGATAAATTCAAAGTCTTCACGAGAAGCAATAATCCATCAAAATTCATTTTATAATTACACTCAGAAAGAAAGAGAGAATCAGTATTTGCGTGAATATCAAAACAGGACAAAATATGTATATATTTTATCTATTTTGGCTTTATTGGTTATCGTATTGGTCGT
>CAJGBY010000016.1 GCA_904501735.1 uncultured Muribaculaceae bacterium | reverse complement strand
TTGCCCCTCGACTTGCATGTGTTAGGCCTGTCGCTAGCGTTCATCCTGAGCCAGGATCAAACTCTCCGTTGTTTTTATTTCAACTTTTCGTTTTTTCTTTTTTTATTTGGCTCGGTTGATGATTTATTAAAGTCAGTTTTTTCACCTAAGTTAAGAATCGTTTTCAGAGAACCGCAGTCCCTTCAGTCTTGTTCTTACCTTGTGCTTCCTGTTATCTTTTTAGTCTATCGCAAATACTTCAATGTTCGCTTTATTGCTTTCACCACACCGGCTCACTTGCCGTGTTTCTTTCCGAAAGCGAGTGCAAAGTTAATACAAGTTTTTTAACTGGCAAAATATTTTCATATTTTTCACCAAATATTTTTACTTACTTTTGTTTAAAACACTAAATTTCAGTATTTTAAATATATGTTAAAATACATTAATACCAATTTAACATTTGTCCCACTTTCGAAACAGTCTATTTTTTAGTGTTTTTAAGGTTTCAAAACGAAACCTTTATTTCGTTTTACTTTCAATTTAATCCAATATCACCCAATTTATGCCAAAAAAGGCGATTCGGCAGGCAAATCAAGGCGAAACACTATTCGTTGCACCCCATCTTGGTAGCGAGTGCTCGAAATACGAAACTTTCCTATTTGCGCTGTATGCTCTACATGTGCACCCACGCACAAACATTCGTCATAGTCGCCCACATGCACAATTCTCACCGTTTCGCTAACATCATCGGGCAAACGCTCCATATCGAAACGCTCCTTCACCTCGCTTTGCGTAGCATACTCCACCGTAACTGGCATATCGGCATCTATCACCTCGTTCACCTTTGCCTCGATAGCTTGCACCTGTTCGGGAGCGAGAGGCTGTGGCAAGTTATAATCGCATTTCGACTTCTTTCGCTCGATGTGCGCACTATCGGCACGACGGCAACCAATCATCTTCACCATCGTTCCATTAAGAATATGCTCTGCCGTATGCATCGGCGGGAATTCCTGCTTATTATGTTCGTTTAGTTCCATAATTTCTCTCATTATATATTATATGTATATCACTCACCACAAATTTCCAATGTGTGCTCGCAACGATTACCATCAAAAAAGGCTTCGAGCACTTGAGCGAAAATATCATTTGGCGAAACAAGGTCGAACAAAGTCATCGATGAACGCAATTTAAAAGCATCTATTTCGCCATTCATCAAATCCTCAACATCAATGCCCCTATGTTCCAACACTACTTCGGTTATTTCCCTCAACCTTCCACCAAGCTCTTCGTAATTCAAAAATTGGCGAGCCTCCTCTACCCCATCGAGCGCATAATATCTTGCGTTGTAACTTCGACCAAGGCCTTTCACTTGAGGAAACACATACCATATCCAATGCGATCGTTTACGCCCAGCACGCATTTCACCCAACGCCAATTCATACGCAAAATCCAAGGCCTCACAGAATCGATTTAAATCATACCCCATCCTATCCTCATTGCTTTAAATCAAAGAAAACAACCACGCAAACTTTAATCAATCTGAGATATCCGCATATCCCAAATTCTGACGACTTTGTATATATGAATATGCAAACAACATATTGGCTTGTGTTTCGGGTGACATATTATACTCTTTTATTTGAGAAATAATATTATTCTTGAATTCGTCAGTTCCATTAAACGACTCCTTGAAATACTTTGAAATGACCTTTTCGGTCGTTTCGGGTGTTTTTATTAAGAAAAAGAATTGAGGCTTTCCTCCTCGCATGAGTTCTCTTACATAAGCCAAAGGTATAATTTGCACTTCCGACTCATCTCTACCCATATCCTCCAAATATCGGTTATAACCTACTTCTTGAAAGAATTCTTTTTTTATTTGAGATGTTACATATTATTCGAGAGTATCACATTCTATAACATTCGACATAGGTGGTTCCACCACACCACTAATCGTACCCAACATATCATAGAACACTCCAGTTTCAGTCTTTCGTGGTTTCAAAAACACCTTATACGAATTTTTCTTATCACCTTTCTTATAAGGCATAATCCATATAGCCGACACTCCTATTGTGTTTGCCAATATTGATTCAGATAATTTTTTCAACTGTTTTGTACCCGAAAGATCTTCAAGTCTCATCGTACGCCCCACACCCAACGGCATATCTATCGTGAGATTGGTTCTTACTTGATCGTAATATGTAGCCAATTGCAAGTCGCACTCATACACATTTTCTGTAACTTGCTCTATCGATTTTATCCTCAAGGTTCTGTCATCAGTTGTGTTTTTCTTAGTCTCCAAGAATGCTTGTAGCAATGGCTCAGTTTCTTTTTTAAGCGTTTCCGACAACTGATACACATCATGCAAGTTTCTATCTTTGACGACTATTTTTGCATTCGGTCTTTCGATATAATTTATCTCTACTTTATATGGAATTGATATGGTCTTTTTCCCATCATTACAAAGCACCTCCATTTCAGCCACATCTTCACTATAGAATCCTTTACTAATAGCACTTCCATAATCAATGAATTTACTATCACCCAACGGCTTCATCAAATTATCCTTTAAAATTCGATTTGCCAAGGTTCTTGGGTAAAAGAAATTGTGTCGTGAATAATTCAAGAAATAAGACATTCCATCCTTATGAGATTTCATCCATTTCACAACCACAATCACCGCTCCAAGTATAGCAATCAAACTCGCAGCAAACCCTACAAGATCAGATATAAACTTCCAATTCAATTCCATAACCCCTTCTATTTATAGAATGCAACCCAATTGGTGGTATAGCCCGATTCTATTTCATGGATTTCGACTGCAGTTCCACATGAGTGGCGCCACCACGAATAGTTCCAACCTTCGCCCATATCCATATAGATAGCATTGCTCACTCCTGCTTTAGCCAGACTTGCCACAAAATCTTTGAAAAGTACAAATCCGTCAGAATCGATCACACACAATTTGCCTTCAAGTTCACACAAAGCACGAAACTCGTTCTTGTCGTGCGTATTTTTAGGATTAACACGATAATCTTGCTTCACTTCGCCATTGCATATCATCATCACTTGCGAATACGCCATTCCACCCTTTTCGGCAGCTTTATCAAGTAGTCGATCATGTTCGCCATAGGCAAATTCCCACTCGCTTCCGCCATAATAAGCAAAGCAACCTGTGTTGACAGCACATTGATATCCTTCATATCGAATACCACCCGACACATGGTCGCCAGCAATGTTGGTGTGTTTAAACTCGTCGAGATATGTTCCCGTGAACGCACCTGCTGCACAGAACACCACAGCCGTATCTTCCTTTGTTGGCATAACACCCATAGCAAGGTCGATGCGCGAGAATTGTGGATAATACGCAACCAGCCCTTCGAGCGAATCAATCTTCACATATCGTCCATCGTTTTCGCCAAGCGTATCCACAGCCTGCTTTTTCTCAACCTCGCCATCAGCGTTTTCATTCGTTTTCGCTCCTGTTGAGCAACTTCCTATCACAAATGCGCATGCAGCGCACATCATTATTGTTTTTAATAGTCCTTTCATAGTCATTTTGTGTATATCATTGCAAAATTGCAACCAAAATTAATGTTTTTTCTTCAAATGCACTACAATGTTGCAGAAAAAAGCACTCCCCCACACTCTCATATTAAATTTGCAATACAAAATCATAGGGGCAACATCATAATTTAATACCCGAAGGACACACGATTAGTTATTTTTACAGCCCAAAGGAATAGAGAAAAGAAAAACACAATACACCCTATGATTGGTATTGAGATTCATATATTACTTAATTTATAGCACACTTACTTAATCTATAGCTCTACAAAAAAACACACGAAAGGCAGACGCTGATTGAAGCATCTGCCTTTCACTATTATATTACTTGTTATGTTTACTTCTTCTTTGCAGTAGCAGCCTTGCGACGCACCACCTTCTTCTTAGGCGCATTACCATCATCCTCTACAATCTTCAAGCAGTCGGCAAGAGTGAGAGCTTCGATATCTACACCCTTTGGAATCTTGTAGTTTTTCTTCTTGTAAGCGATATACACCCCGAAACGACCGTTTAGCACTTCAAGTTCAGGTTCTTCGTCGAATGTGCGTAGCACCTTTTTAGCCTCACTATCGCGTTTTTCCACGATAAGTTGTTGTGCTTCTTCGAGAGTGATAGTTTCAGGAGCATATCCCTTAGGGATCGACACGAATTTGCCGTCGTGCTTGATGTATGGGCCGAAACGACCCACTGCCACAGTTACCACAGCACCTTCAAACTCACCCAAATCGCGAGGCAAATCAAATAGTTTCATAGCCTCTTCGAGAGTGATAGTATTGATAGATTGCTCCTTCTTAAGCGATGCAAATTGTGGCTTTTCATCGGCTTCGGCACTACCAAGTTGCACCACTGGACCGAAACGACCAATCTTCACCGACACTGGCTTACCAGTCTTAGGATCATTACCAAGAATGCGTTCGCCCACCTTGTGTTCCAAACGAAGATTTGACACCTTTTGCACATCTGGATGGAAAGTACCATAGAATCGAGCTATACCCTCGTTCCACTTTTCCTCACCTTCGGCAATCTTATCAAAAGTACCTTCCACTGTTGCAGTGAAATTGTAGTCCATGATAGATGGGAAATATTCTTGCAAGAAATCGTTCACGATCATACCAGTATCAGTAGGGATAAGCTTACCCTTATCGGCACCTGTATTTTCGTTCTTCTTGGCACTCTTCACAGCACCTTTCTTGAGTGTCAACACCACATATTCGCGTTTTTCGCCTGCCTTTTCACCCTTTTCCACATATTCACGATTTTGAATAGTAGAGATAGTAGGCGCATATGTTGATGGACGACCGATACCAAGTTCTTCAAGTTTCTTAACAAGAGTTGCTTCGGTGTAGCGTGGTGGATGTTGAGTGAAACGCTCAGTTGCAGTAATGCTATCGGCAGTAACCACCTCGCCCACATTCACTGCAGGAAGCATATCCATGTCGCCATCGGCCACATCGTCGTCGGTCGACTCCATATACACTTTCAAGAAACCGTCAAACTTCACCACTTCACCTGTTGCTGTGAAATGTTCGCTACGATTAGATATATTAATATCAACATTAGTCTTTTCAAGCACAGCATCGGCCATTTGCGATGCAATAGTGCGCTTCCATATTAGGCTATACAATTTCTTTTCTTGAGCCGTTCCTGGAACATCGTGCTTATCGATATATGTAGGGCGAATAGCTTCGTGAGCTTCTTGCGCACCCTTAGCATTAGTGTGATACTTGCGCACCTTCAAGTATTCTTCACCTATTTGCGACTTGATTTCGTTACTGATTGTAGCTATAGCCAACGATGAAAGATTTAGCGAGTCGGTACGCATGTATGTGATATGTCCCGATTCGTATAGCTTTTGAGCCACCATCATTGTTTGCGACACAGTGAATCCCAACTTGCGCGACGCTTCTTGTTGCAAAGTAGAAGTAGTGAACGGAGGAGCTGGCGACTTCTTCACTGGTTTCACAGTTACATCACCAACAGTGAACACTGCACCATTACATGCCTCAAGCAGTTCGCGAGCTTCGGCTTCAGTAGCCAAGCGCTTGTTTAGTTCGGCATTCATCACAGTGTTAGCACTTTCTGGCTTCATCTGAGCCACTACGCGGAAATATGGTTCGCTTTGGAATGCTTTGATTTCCTTTTCGCGTTCCACAATGAGACGCACTGCCACACTCTGCACACGGCCAGCCGACAATGCAGGCTTAATCTTCTTCCACAAGATAGGCGACAATTCGAAGCCTACGATGCGGTCGAGTACGCGACGTGCTTGTTGAGCATCTACAAGATTTATATCGATATCGCGTGGATTTTCGATTGCATTAAGGATAGCATTCTTTGTGATTTCATGGAATACGATACGCTTTGTGTTTGCGGCATTCAATTCGAGCACCTCATACAAGTGCCATGCGATTGCCTCCCCTTCGCGGTCCTCATCGGACGCCAGCCACACCATATCGGCTTCCTTTGCGGCTTTCTTCAACGCCTTCACGAGTTCCTTCTTATCGGCAGGTATTTCATATTCTGGAGCAAAGTCCTTGTCTATATCTATACTGAAGTCTTTCTTGCGAAGGTCGCGTATGTGTCCATAGCTTGATAGAACTTTATAGTCCTTTCCCAAAAACTTTTCTATAGTCTTAGCCTTTGCAGGAGACTCCACTATCACCAAATTCTTTGACATCTTTTATTCTTTTCTGTTGCTTATTGTGTATTTATTCACGGCCATCTCTACAACCGCATTTTTTTGAATCGGCGACAAAATTAGATAAAAAAATCGTTTCAACAACTCTATTTTTTCATTTTTCTCCTTTGTCACACCTTATATATACTTATATACCTATATATATAGGTATAATTTTTTTTATGACACAAATCCTTTTTTGGCATAATATTTGTAACTTTGTATTCGAAGAAAATAGTTAACGCTGTAACACACGCAGCACAATAAAAACACATTAAAACTAGGAAAAATGAAGAACAGAATTTTCAATCTCATCATCATCGATGAAAGTGGCTCAATGTTTAGCATCAAGCAACAAGCTATCTCAGGACTTAACGAAACTATCCAAACTATTCGCAAAGCTCAAGCCGACCATCCCGACCAAGAGCATTTCGTATCGTTAGTGTCGTTCAACACCGAAAGCATCAAAACTATCCACCACTGCATTCCTGCCAGCGAAATCAAAGAAATCGATGCCGACAAGTATCTGCCTAATTATGGCACACCTCTCTATGACGCAATGGGATTTGCAATCAACGACTTACGCAAGAATGTAGCCGAAGTTGATACAGTTTTGGTTACTGTTATTACCGATGGCTACGAAAATGCTTCGCGCGAATATTCAGGCAAAGCCATCAAGGCTCTTGTTGAAGAATTGAAGACCAAAGGCTGGATATTCACTTATATCGGAGCCAATCAAGATGCTGAAAAATTTGCTCATGGTATAGCCATCAACAATGCGCTCAACTTTGAAGCATCCGACGAAGGCACTAAAGCAATGTGGGAGAAAGATGCTAAATCAAGAACTAAATTGTTTGATTATCTCGCATGCGCTTGCCACTATCCCAAATATAATGCCGACAAAGACTTCTTCTCTGAATAAACTTTTTGGCGCTTTGTGCGTCTAATATATAGAAGCTCCATAAATAGATGAAAAGTTAAAATTGATAACCTTATTTTACAGCCCTACTATGAATCACACAAGAGAGAAAGCCAGTAGCTCATTTGCTACTGGCTTTCTTATTATCATAACCTTTTAAACTTCTTACTTAGTCTTTTTTGCGGTTGTTTTCTTAGCTGTTGACTTTTTGACAGCCGTTTTTTTGGTTGCACATTTCTTAGCAGTAGCTTTTTTAGCCACAGGCTTGCGCGCTTTCTTCAATTTCAACACCATAGCTGTGCGAGCTGGCAAATAAAGCTTCAACCAACTTACGCCATACTTGCTATATAGCTCGTCGTGCATTGTGAAGTGCTTCACATCCTTGCTAATGTTGCCATGTCCGCCAAATTCAGGATCATCGGTACTCATCAACACTGAATATTCGCCTTCAGGAGCAAGAATACCATAATCGGCAAACGACTTCATTGGATTGAAGTTGAACACAAACACAAGATCGCCACGCTTGAATGCAAGCACTTGGTCGTCGTCCTTTTCCCACAACTTCTCTACTGGGAGACTTTGGAAATTGCGTTTTCCGCCTATCAAGCCTATCATATCATTGTCGAATGCGTTCAAGAAACGATATTTCAAGTCTTCACGATCCACCAAATCCCATTGACGGCGAGCATACTTATAGCTCCAACCATTTCCTTCGCGTGGGAAGTCAATCCACTCTGGGTGACCGAACTCGTTACCCATAAAGTTGAGATAACCACCATTGATTGTAGCACATGTAACCAGGCGAATCATCTTATGAAGAGCGATACCACGATCCACATTCATATTATCATCGTCAACCATCATGTGCCAATACATATCGCTATCTATCAAGCGGAAAATCAAAGTCTTATCACCAACAAGTGCTTGGTCGTGACTTTCGGCATAGCTGATAGTCTTTTCATCTTCGCGACGATTGGTAAGTTCCCAGAAAATCGAAGTTGGATGCCAATCTTCGTCTTTCTTTTCCTTTATCATCTTGATCCAATAGTCAGGAATACCCATTGCCATGCGGTAATCGAAGCCCATTCCTCCCCATTCAAACTTAGCAGCAAGACCTGGCATACCACTCATTTCTTCGGCGATAGTAATTGCCGATGGATTCACCTCATGAATAAGTTTGTTGGCAAGAGTGAGATAAGTAATAGCATTCACATCTTGTCCGCCATTGTAATAGTCTTCATATCCGCCAAAGGCTTGACCAAGACCATGATTATAGTATAGCATCGAAGTTACGCCGTCGAAACGGAATCCATCGAAATGGTATTCTTCGAGCCAGAATTTACAGTTTGATAGCAAGAAATGCATCACTTCATTCTTTCCGTAGTCGAAACAAAGTGAGTCCCATGCTGGATGTTCGCGACGGTCGTCGCCATAGAAATATTGATCGTAGCTTCCGTCGAAGCGACCCAAACCTTCGGCTTCGTTCTTCACTGCATGTGAATGTACGATATCCATAATCACACATATACCCATTGAGTGAGCTGTGTCGATAAGGTGCTTCAATTCTTCAGGAGTACCGAAACGGCTCGATGCCGCAAAGAAGTTTGACACATGGTAACCGAACGAACCATAATAAGGGTGCTCTTGGATTGCCATAATCTGAATAGCATTATATCCATCGGCTTTCACACGAGGAAGCACATTTTCACGGAATTCGTCATATGTACCCACATCTTCCTTATTTTGACCCATACCAATGTGGCATTCATAGATCAACAATGGTGATGTGTTTGGTTTGAAATCGGCATCGGTAAACTGATATGTAGTTTCTGGAGCCCACACTTGAGCCGAGAATAAATAAGTTACTTCATCTTGAACCACACGAGTAGCATATGATGGAATACGCTCACCACAACCGCCTTTCCAATACACGCGCAACTTATACAAATCGCCGTGCTTGATGGCTTTGGCTGGCAACGACAATTCCCACACGCCATTTTCACCTCGTTCAAGGCAATAATCTTCGCGTTCTTCCCAATCGTTGAATGTTCCTACCAAATAGATGCAAATAGCGTTGGGCGCCCATTCGCGGAATTTCCAACCTTTCTTATCGCGATGTAAACCGAAGAAATGATGACCATTGGCAAAATCGCTCAACGAGCCATTTTCGCCCACCAACTCGCGTTCTTTTCTCAATGCATCTTCATGACGACCTTCGATTGCTGCTCTAAATGGCTCCAACCATGGGTCTTTTTTGAGAATTTGAAGTTTTCTTTTCATATTTTATGGTATTATTCTAAAGCTGTAGCTACACGCCATTGAAGTGCTAAGCCAACAACTTATCTATTAATCATAAGTTAATGATTAGCAAAATTATATAGAATATTGCACAATTCAAATTTTTTAGAGGCTAAGTTTTGGGCTCTTACGCAATTTCTTTGTAAAATCGGCGCATAAACAAAACTCCCGCTACAAACAGCGACACGGCAAACGATAAATACACTCCTACAATACCGCCACCAAGCGGGAAGGCAAACACATAACAAGCAGGAATACCAAGCACCACATACGACCAAAACGCGTATTTCATCACTGGCATCACACACTTTATACCACGCAAAGCATTGGCATAGGCTACTTGGGTTGCATCACCAAGCTGATACACTATCCATGGCACGATAAGCGACAACGCAATTCCTATCACGGCTTCGTCTTGGGTAACTAACCACATCACATGCTTACCAGCAAGCAAGATCATGAGCGATGCTGCCAACGCACTACCCAATATTATTACATATCCTGCTCGGGCACATCTGCGCACTTTCTCTTTTTCTCCGGCACCAGCATAATTGGCTATCATTATCGACATACTTGCACCGAAGCTATAATATACCATAAATCCGAAAGTACCCATCACGAGCACTACTTGATAAGCTGCAAGATAATCGGCTCCAAGCCAACCCACAAACACTGTTGCAACGGTGAAAATGGCTGTTTCCATTCCCATTTGCATCGATATCGGGAATGAGAGTTTTGTAACCTGGAGCATTTCGCCAAATGTAACGATTCCATCGATGAATCCGCGCAAATATGGTCGATATTTACTCATCACACATATACACACCACATAGACCACAAGCATAAGCACTCGAGCCACAAGTGTGCTCACTCCTGCGCCAAACAAACCCCACTCAGGGAAGCCATACGCACCATATATCAACAAATAATTACCTACGACATTGAGCACATTGCCTCCCAATAGGATTATCATACCCAATTTTGTGTCGGTAATTCCGTCGGTAAATTGGCGCAATGCGTTCACAGCCACCATAGGCAACATCGACACAAGGATAACTATATAATATGGACGCATAAGTGGCAACAGATGTTCTGGTTGCCCCATTTCATCGAGAAATATGTACATTATGAGCATCACCACGCCACACAACAGCCCAAACAACACATTAAGCAATAACGCCGTTTTCACCGCTACTCCTATACGTGAAGTTTCACCTTTAGCAAAATAGGCTCCTACTATTGGCGTAATCCCGTAAGAGAAACCCAAGCACACAATGCTCATCAAATTAAAGACGCTATTCACAAACGACGCCGAGGCTAACGCATCGGTGGAATAACGACCCACCATCATCGTATCCACAAATCCGGTTATAATCACACCAAGCTGCCCCAATAGAATTGGCAGCCCTACTGTCATTATCTGTTTGTAATATTTTGCGTTTCGTTCTCCTACATTTTTCATAATTGCGCAAAGATAACAATTTTACACAACACATATACACCAAAAATCAATTATAATTCCTAACTTTGCCCATATATTACAACTCATTATTTGCATCGTCCAATTATGCTAAAATCTATAATACTCTTAATATTATCACTCTTTTCGATAGGGCTTGCCAATGCTCAGAATGCTCTATCTGACAAAGACCTCGAACTTCTCGACAAGGAAATCGAGCAAAAGGCTATCTACGATAAAGCCAAGATTGCACGCATCGACTCTCTGAAAAACAACGCATTGACATCGACAACCGACGACCACAAGCGATTTGAAGCATATTTCGACTTGGGCAAGGAATACGAAACTTTCATTTCCGACTCGGCTTTGTTCTATTTCGACAAGGCTTTAAGCATTTCCAACACGCTCAAAGACTCTACATTGATCATCTGCGCCAACCTTGGTCGCATCAAGACTCTTGCCATCTTGGGCTATTTCATGGAAGGTATTACAGCTCTTAATAAGGTAGAATCTTCTACCATTCCTGAATCACTCAAAGGCGAATGGCTCGACACAAGCCGACAACTTTATGCCTATATTACCACCTATGCCTATGGCAACAAGGAGCTATACGACAAATACAACAAGCTACTCAACTATTATCGCGACAAGCAAATCGAATATCTCGACGAGGACTCTCCTACCTACAAACTCTTCCTTGCCGAGCACTATGTTGCCAACAACGAAATCGTCAAAGCAAAACTACTTTTCGGCGAATTAATCGATGAAATTCATGCAAATAGCAACATCTATGCACGCGCCGCGCACAACATGGCATCAATCAAAAAGAGCGAAAACAAACAAGATGTTGCAGCTCACTACATGGCTCTCGCAGCTATGAGCGACATCAAATGTTCGGTTAAGGAAACTATGGCGATACAAGAATTAGCTATACACCTCTATAATAAAGGAGATATCAAACACGCCTATAACTACATTTCTTCATCACTCGCCGATGCTGTATTCTGTAATGCACGTTTGCGCACGGCCGAAGTGTCAAAAATCATTCCTCTCATCGACGGCGCCTACAAAAAGGAACTTGAAAAACAACGCGAAACATTAGTTTTTACCAATTTCCTTGTTGGTATTCTTACTGTTGGGCTTATTATTATCATCGTGGTGGTGGTTGGGCAGTCTAATCGCGCCAAGCAAGCACGCCAAGAACTTAAAAAGGCCAATAGCATCAAGGAAGAATACATCGGTCACTTCCTCGACATCTGCTCTATCTATATGGAACGCCTTGATAACTTTAGTAAGATTGTTACCCGCAAGATCACTGCAGGTCAAGTGGAAGAACTCCTTAAAATGGCTAAAACCAACAAGTTTACCGAAGGGCAGCACAAACAATTCTACGACGTCTTCGATGCCACATTCCTTCACATCTACCCTACTTTCATCGATGATTTCAACAAATTACTACTTCCTGAAGAGCAAATCACAATCAAAGAACCAGGACATCTCTCAACCGAACTTCGCATCTATGCTTTCTTGCGTATGGGCGTTGAGGACAGCAACAAGATTGCAAGCTTCCTCAATTATTCGGTAAACACTATCTACACCTACCGAAATAAAATCAAAAACAAAGCGAAAGATCGTGAAAATTTCGAAGAAAATGTAATGAAAATCGGTTCTTTCTCTTAATATATCGATTTATATTTCGCTTATTTTAAAATTAATTCATTTCACTATATCTCAAGGGTTTATAATTTTATAAATTCTTATTTTATTTATATTCCTCTTATATATTCATACTTTGATTGATTTTACTATCTATCTTTGCATTGTCAATGAACAAAAGATATGTCTTTCGTTCATTTGAGCACTAGATTCCTAACCTATGATTTACGACAAGAAATAGAGTTTTCTTGCAATTTAGAACAGATAGTTTTTTGATTCATTTATATAATAGTTGTTGCATTTATCCTAAACGGGTAATCAATAGGTAATATAAGTAATGTTTATTAGTTGTTAGTTTTTTGGGTAAATTAATTATTGCCCTACAAGGTAAAAAAAGATTGGATTTAGAGTTGACCGTTTCTAAAACGGCGACAAACAGTAAAGCACTTCGTGATGAAGTGCTTTATTTGTTTTATTATGTTATTAATTATTGATTATCCCAAGACTTTTCGACAAGCCTGTGCATCAAGAGCCAACTGCTGTTTCAATTCATCAAGCGATCCCATCTTCATTTCCGAACGCATGAATTTCACAAACTTCACTTTTAGCATTTGTCCGTACAAATCACCGTCAAAATCAAAGATATTTACCTCGAAAGTCTGATTTCCACCTTTTATCACCGTTGGACGCACACCGATATTAGCCATACCACCATATTTGCTGCCATCCTCAAGTTCAACATTTACAGCATACACGCCCTTGTGAGGCAATATCAATTCAGAAGTTATATCAATATTAGCTGTTGGATAGCCCAACTTTCTACCATTCTTGAAGCCGTGTACCACCACGCCTTCAAGTTCGAAAGGTCTTGAAAGATAGTTCTTTGCCAAGTCCACACGACCTTCTTCAAGAATCTTTCTTATTAGCGACGAGCTCACCGGACTAAATTCACCTTGATACTCATTGGCACGCACCACATCAACTCCTATTTGCTTGCCATGCGCTACATAATCTTCGAAATATTCGCCTTTCACGCATCCAAATCGGTGATTGAAGCCCATCATCAATGTATCTACGCCATAATCCTCTTTCAAAAGCTTCAAGAACGCCGATGAGTCAAGGCGCGCCAATTCTGGAGTGAAATCAAGCAAAATCACCACATCAACCCCCATTTCATCGAGCAAATTCAGGCGATTTTCAATTGTCATCACCATTTTCAACCCACATTCTGGGCGCAACACTCTTTGTGGATGTTGGGCAAATGTTACCACAGCACTACGAGTGCCTCGTTTTGCCGATTCCTCATGCAACGATGCAAGCAATGTTTGATGTCCTAAATGCACTCCATCAAACATCCCAATAGTTGCAGTGAGACGATCATCACCAACAGTATGTTTTTGTCTTATTATTTCCATCTCATCGATGTTTTTTATCCAATTACCCTTTTCAATACATCCACAAATTCCTCTCCAGGACTCACCAATGCCACACCGAAACCAAGTTGCGATGCTGCATCAAGATTTTTTTGCGAATCATCCAAGAAAAGTGTCTCGTTAGGGTTAATTCCAAGATGCAAAACAGTGTACTCAAATATTTTTGCATTTGGTTTGGCTGCTTTTGCCTCAAACGACAACACCATTCCATCAAAATAATCTCCTATCGTCTTACCATCAACGCCAAAATATTGAGCTATTCGACCATTAATGTGTATTGGATTGGTATTTGACAGCAAAAACACTTTATAGTCCTTTCGCAATTCTTCCAAAGCTTTCAATCTTGCCATTGGCACTCCCACAAGAAAACGCCCGAACGCCTCATCGATCTGAGCATCGCTAACACCTTGTGGTAGCATCTTCTTCACCTCAGCATGAAACTCATCCACACTTATCGCTCCTTCTTCAAGAGCAAGAAAAGCGCCAGTTTGAGAATATTCACCAAACACACTTTCGGCGTTCTCCATACCCAACGCCTCGAATGCGCGCACACAATCCTCACGCTTCAAGTCCAAGATCACACCACCAAGGTCAAAAAGTAGGTTTTTATAATTATTTAGTGCCATATTTCGTCTTTTTTCTTAGGAATATTTGTCATTATCCCCATAACTTCTGCAAAGTTAGACAATTATTGTTATTGCGCATCACGACAGTTATTCTTTTTATGCTTCTTTTAATCAAAAGTTATTATTTCTTAAATTTTCTTAATTTACCACTTATTTGCCTATCTACGACCACAATTAACACACATCCATAATACATTTTCCACAAATATGTCGTATCTTTGCACATGGAATGGATGCGGAGGGGGCAAGATGCTCCCTCTTTTTTATAACTTATACGCATTATGATTGAAAAATCAGAACTAACTAAAGTAATTGAAACAGCTCTCGAAGGAAGCGAATTGTTCCTTGTTGATGTAGCTGTGAGCCGCGACAACAACATCGTGGTAGAAATCGACTCTATGGACTGCGTGAGCATCGACGATTGTGCTAAGCTCACCAAGGCTATCGAAAGCCATTTCGACCGCGACGTCGAAGACTACGAACTCGAAGTGGGTTCGGCTGGGCTTACATCACCTTTCAAGGTGAAGCGCCAATACGAAAAGTATATCGACGAAGAAGTGGAAATTCTTACAAAAGATGGTCGCAAGCTCAAAGGCACTCTTAAAGATGCTACCGATGACAATTTCACAGTAAGTATCACCAAGAAGGTTAAGCCTGAAGGTGCTAAACGACCTGTCGAAGTCACCGAAGATGAGACATTTAATTATGACGAAATAAAATATACTAAATACTTGATTCAGTTTAAATAGAATTATGGCAAAGAAAGTAGAAACCATCGACATGGTGGATAGATTTTCAGAGTTTAAGGAGCTGAAAAACATCGACAAGACAACTATGATTAGTGTCTTGGAAGAATCATTCCGTAGCGTAATCGCTAAAATGTTTGGTAGCGACGAAAACTTTGATGTTATTATGAACCCCGACAAGGGCGACTGTGAAATCTATCAAAACCTTACAGTAGTACCCGACGGTGAAGTTACTGACCCAGTGACTCAAATCAGCCTCACTGATGCTCAAAACAACCCAGACGATCCAGACCCTGACTGCGAAGTAGGCGAAGAATACACTAAGAAGATCGACTTTGCTAAGTTCGGTCGTCGTGCTATCTTGAATTTGCGTCAAACTCTTGCCAGCAAGATTCTTGACTTGCAAAAAGATGCTATTTACTCTAAGTTCAAGGAAATGGAAGGCGAAATTGTGTCGGGCGAAGTTTACCAACTTTGGAAAAAGGAAATTCTTCTTCTTGACGACGACAAGAACGAACTTCTTCTTCCTAAGGACCAACAAATCCCAACCGATTTCTATCGCAAGGGCGAAACTGTTCGCGCCGTAATCGAACGTGTCGACAATACTAACAATAACCCTAAGATTATCGTTTCTCGCACAAGCGAAAACTTCTTGCGTCGTCTTTTCGAACTTGAAGTTCCTGAAATCCACGATGGTCTTATCGTTATTCGTGCCGTAGCTCGCATCCCTGGCGAACGCGCTAAGATTGCTGTCGAAAGCTACGACGAACGCATCGACCCTGTAGGTGCATGTGTAGGTGTGAAGGGTTCACGCATCCATGGTATCGTTCGCGAGTTGAAGAACGAAAACATCGATGTTATCCCTTACAGCAACAACCCATATCTATTGATTCAACGCGCGTTGAGCCCTGCTAAGGTATCAACTATCCGCCTTGATGACAACGCTAAGCGTGCCGAAGTATTCTTGCATCCAGACGAAGTTTCTCTTGCTATCGGTAAGGGCGGTCTTAACATCAAGCTTGCTTCTAAGCTTACAGGTTACGAAATCGATGTATATCGCGACCTTGACGAAAACGATATCTACTTGGAAGAATTCAAGGACGAAATCGAAAGCTGGGTTATCGATGCTCTTAAGAACATCGGATGTGCTACTGCTATGGCTGTGCTTGACACTCCTCGCGAAAAGCTCATCGAAAAGGCCGACTTGGAAGAAGATACTGTAGACCATGTACTTGCAGTGCTTCGTGCCGAATATGAAGATATCGAAGAATCTTCTGAAGAATAAAAAAACTCCTATGTGACGAGGGAGGGGCGCACCCTCCACTCTTCACTTATTTATAGCGTGCGCTCTGTTTCACTAAAATTGATGTTCAATAAACTTATTATAAATATATGCCAGTAAAAATAAGTAAAGCAGCTAAAGAATTGAACGTAGGAACTCAATCAATCATTGACTTCCTCAGCAAGAACAACATCACAGTTGATTCTAACCCTAACACTCGCATTAGCGACGAGCAATACACTATGCTTGTTAATGCGTTCAAGTCCGACCGCGACCAAAAAATCAAGTCGGAAGACTTTTTCAAGGGTAGACAAAAGGAAAAAGTTAAACCTGCTAAGGCTGAACAACCTGTAGAAGAAATCGCAGCTACTGCAGCTCCTGTTCAAGGTCCTAAGGTATTAGGTAAAATCGACCTTAGCCAAGCAGGCAAACCAAAACCTGCGGCTCCAGCTCCACAACCTAAAAAGGAAGAGCCTAAGCCAGCTCCTGTTGCTCCTAAACAAGAGCCTAAGAAAGAAGAACCTAAACCAGTTGAAGTGAAGAAGGAAGCTCCAAAGCCTGCTCCAGCTCCTCAACCTAAGAAGGAAGAGCCTAAACCGGCTCCTGTAGCCGAAGCTCCTAAGAGCGAGAGCGACGAAGTATTCTCTTTGGGTACTCCTACTCTTACTAATATCCCTAAGGTTATTGGTAAAATCGACCTTTCTTCTATCAATCAACAAACTCGTCCTAAGAAAAAGTCAAAGGAAGAGAAACGCAACGAACGCATTGCTAAAGAAAAGTCTCAACAAGCTGCACGCGTTGCCACAAGCGGTGAAACTGGCGACCGCAAGAAGCGCAAACGCATTGGCAAAGAGAAAATCGACATCGAAAAGAGCGCAAAACAAATCAACAACGATCCTTCTCGCAAGGAACAAAAACCAAACAATAACCAATCTGCACAACCTCAACCAGGTCAAGGCAAGCGCAACAAGGACAAGAACAAAGCTAAGCGTCCTTTCAAGCCTGAAGTAAGCGAAGAAGATGTACAAAAGCAAGTAAAAGAAACTCTTGCTCGACTCACTTCTAAGCCAAGCAAGAAGGCTGCTAAGTGGCGTAAGGAAAAACGCGATGCTGTGAGCGAACGCGAACGCGAAGCTGCCGAAATGGAAGCAGCTGAAGGAAAGATCCTTAAGCTTACTGAATTCGTTACTGCCAACGACTTGGCTGTGATGATGGATGTGCCTATCAACAAGGTTATCGGTACTTGTATGAGCATCGGTGTTATGGTTTCTATCAACCAACGCCTTGATGCCGAAACTATCAACATCGTTGCCGAAGAATTTGGTTTCCAAACCGAATTTGTGAGCTCGGAAGTTGTTAATGCTATCACTACCGAAGAAGATAAGGAAGAAGACCTTGAACCACGCCCACCAGTAGTAACTGTCATGGGTCACGTTGACCACGGTAAGACTTCTCTTCTTGACTATATCCGTAATGCTAATGTAATCGCTGGTGAAGCGGGTGGTATCACTCAGCACATCGGTGCCTACAATGTAAAGCTTGCAAACGGTCGTCGCATCACTTTCCTTGACACTCCTGGTCACGAAGCCTTCACAGCTATGCGTGCTCGTGGTGCTAAGGTTACCGACATCGTTATTGTTATCGTTGCTGCCGACGACAACATCATGCCTCAAACAGTGGAAGCTATCAACCACGCTTCGGCTGCTGGTGTGCCTATCGTATTTGCTATCAACAAGATTGATAAGCCTACTGCTAACCCTGAAAAGATCAAGGAAGGTCTTGCTAACATGAACTACCTTGTTGAAGACTGGGGTGGTAAGTACCAATCACAAGATATCTCAGCTAAGAAGGGTATCGGCGTTGACGAACTTATGGAAAAAGTGCTTCTTGAAGCCGATATGCTTGAACTTAAGGCTAACCCTAATCGCCAAGCTACTGGTTCTATCATCGAATCAACTCTCGACAAGGGTCGTGGTTATGTAGCTACTGTACTTGTTCAAAATGGTACGCTTAAGATGGGCGACATCATTCTTGCTGGTACTCACTATGGTAAGATTAAGGCTATGTTCAACGAGCGCAACCAACGCATCCAAAAGGTTGGTCCTGCTGAACCAGTTCTTATCCTTGGTTTGAATGGTGCTCCTACTGCGGGCGACACATTCAATGTGATGGATTCAGAACAAGAAGCTCGCGAAATTGCCAACAAGCGCGAACAACTTCAACGCGAACAAGGCTTGCGTACTCAAAAGCGTATCACTCTTGAAGATATCGGTCGTCGTAAGGCTCTTGGTAGCTTCAACGAACTTAACATCATCGTTAAGGGTGACGTAGACGGTTCTATCGAAGCTTTGACCGACGCTCTTATCAAGCTTTCTACTCCTGAAGTACAAGTGAATGTAATCCACAAGGCTGTGGGTGCTATCACCGAAAGTGATGTTGTACTTGCTTCTGCATCTGATGCTTATATCATTGGTTTCCAAGTGCGTCCTTCTCAAGCTGCACGCCGTCTTGCCGAAAACGAAGGTGTCGACATCCGTCTTTACTCTATCATCTACTCAGCTATCGAAGATGTTAAGGATGCGATGGAAGGTATGCTTGAACCTGAAACTAAGGAAGAAATCCTTGGTACTGCCGAAGTACTTCAAACTTACCGCATCTCTAAGGTTGGTACCATTGCTGGTGCTATCGTGCGCGACGGTAAGGTTAAGAAGAACTGTAAGGTGCGCGTAATCCGCGACGGTATCGTGCGCTACACTGGCGATCTTGGTTCATTGAAGCGCTACAAGGACGATGTTAAGGAAGTTACTACAGGTTTCGACTGTGGTCTAAGCGTTGCAGGCTACAACGACATCAACGAAGGCGATATGATCGAATCATTCGAAATCGTTCAAGTGAAGAAAAAACTTTAATCTATCACAATAGATACTCCCAAAGGGCTGGCACAACGCCAGCCCTTTTTTCAAAACACAAAGTCAGTATAAACTATAATCCACATTAATCACAATGACATTCTACCTCAACATAGGCAGCAATCTTGGCGACTGCACTGCAAACCTTCACCACGCTATCGAAGCACTCGAAAGCGCGTTGCACTCATCAGCCCAAGTGAGTAGCATCATCGAGAGTCAGGCATGGGGATATAGTAGTGATAATATCTTTTATAACATTGGAGTTGCTATCGATAGCGACATTTCGCCACAAGAAATGCTCACTATCACACAACGCATCGAGCGCGAGCTGGGTAGCGCATCGCATCGCAATGCCGACGGCTCCTATTGCGACCGATTAGTCGACATCGACATCATTGCCGTCGACGACACCGTTGTCAACACACCCACACTCACCATTCCGCACCCACTGATGCACAAACGCGAATTTGTACTTGCCCCTATGGCAGAACTCGCACCACGATGGATTCACCCCACACTCCACAAATCAGCATCACAACTCATTAATGAGCTTTAGTCGCACTATAGTGAACATTTTGCACGCTACTCTATTCTATTTCAGCACTCCTTTCTTATAAAATCATTCTTTTTGTCTATATGTCCAAGAGAATTTACTAACTTTGTAAATTAATACACAAATAAAGTTATGAAAATAGCGATTATTAACGGACCAAATCTCAACTTGCTCGGCGTTCGTGAGCCGTCGATTTACGGAAATGAGGGTTTTGAAAACTATCTAAAAACTATTCAAGCCAAATATGGCGATGAAATCGAGATTTCTTATTTCCAAAGCAACCACGAGGGCGCAATCATCGACGAATTGCACCGCATTGGTTTCGAATATGATGGTATTGTTCTCAATGCTGGAGCCTACACTCACACTTCGATAGCTATTGCCGATGCTATAAGTGCTATCACTACTCCTGTGGTGGAAGTACACATTTCTAATGTGCACAAGCGTGAGGAATTCCGACACCATTCGATGATTTCACGAGTGTGTCTTGGCGTAATAGCAGGATTTGGACTCGACAGTTATCGTCTTGCAATCGAAGCACTGAAAAACAAATAAAAAAAATGACTGAGGAATTAGAAGACTACATACTTTCGCACATCGACGAAGAAGGCGAACATCTTGCGCGCCTCAATCGCGAAACGCACATCTATCACCTTCGCCCTCGCATGTGTTCAGGACACTTGCAGGGACGACTATTGAAGATGTTTGTGCGTATGATCAACCCTCGCAATATCCTTGAGTTGGGCACTTTCACAGGCTATTCTGGACTTTGCCTTGCCGAAGGTCTTATTGCTCCCGATGGTGAGCTACACACTATCGAAATCGACGATGAACTCGAAGATTTCATTCGTAGTTACTTCGAAGCATCTGCTTTTGCCGATCGCATTCACCTTCACATCGGTGATGCTCGCGAAATCCTTCCTTCACTTGGCAAAACATTCGACCTCGTGTTTATGGATGCTAATAAACGCGAATATTGCGAATATTACGACCTTGTGTTCCCTATGCTCGCACCTGGTGGTTTCATCATTGCCGACAACACTCTATGGGATGGTAAAGTGGTCGATTGGGGAAAGAAACTCGATGCTCAGACCGAAGGTATTCTTCGCTTCAACGACATGGTAGCACACGACGACCGTGTCGAAAAGGTAATCATTCCTCTTCGCGACGGACTAACAATTATCTACAAAAAACAACAGCATTAAAAAAACAAATCATATATATGGAAACAACAAGACAACAAAAAATAGCTCGCCTTCTACAAAAGGAATTGAGCGAAATATTTCGCCTGGAAACAGCCAAAATAGGCAATGTAATCGTGAGCGTGAGCGCAGTACGCGTGTCGCCCGACTTGAGCATTGCACGCGCCTACCTAAGCATTTTCCCTTCCGACAAGGCACAAGTTCTTATCGAAAGCATCAATAAGAGCGCTAAACAAATTCGTTACGACCTTGCTCAAAAGGTGCGATTCCAACTTCGCAAAACTCCTGAGCTATTCTTCCACATCGACGACTCGCTCGACTATATTGAGCACATCGACAATCTTCTTAGCCGCACTGTAAAGAAGGAAGATGTTCAAAACGACGAAGCTGCCGAATAACGATTTCCTTTAAAAGCACTTGGTGTGAATCTTACAACTAAAATAGCTTGGCGATACCTGAAAGCGAAGAAAACGCACAACGCAGTCAACATCATTTCTATCATTTCGGTGTGTGGAGTGGTGATTGCTACCACTGCTCTCGTGTGCGTGCTTTCGGTATTCAACGGCTTTGCTGGGCTCATGAGCGATAAGCTCGCCAAACTCGACCCTCAAGTTAAGATTCAACCCGTTATTGGCAAAACTCTCAATGCCGACAGCATCATCAATGTCCTTCGAAGCGTGGAGGATATTGAGTTGTCGCAACCCGTAGTCGAAGAACAGGCTCTTGCGATATACTCCGACAAGCAAATGCCTGTAAACATAAAAGGTATCTCTCACGACTACAACAAGTTAACTCAATTCGACGATGTGATACGATTTGGTGAGTTCGAATTGGGCGACAGCACCGATAAGTACGCCATTATAAGCATCTTAGTGGCAAGCAACCTACAATCGGGCACAGGATTCTACGATTACCTACGCATCTACACTCCTAAGCGTCAAGGAGTTATAAACATCGCTAATCCTGCCGGCGCTTTCCGTCAGGACTCCCTCCACATCTCCGCAATCTACCAAACCGACCAAAACACCTACGACCGCGATATGGTTTTTCTTCCTATTGAGGTCGCTAAGAGGCTGTTATCCTACGATAACAACACGGCAACGGCTGTAGAGCTAAAATTACGCAAAAATGCCGATGAAACCGCAGTTATCAATCGCATTTCATCAATGTTGGGCGACGATTACACTGTGAATGACCGACTTATGCAACAAGCATCGGCCTACAAAATGGTGAATGTAGAAAAATGGGTAACATTCCTTCTTCTATCATTCATCCTCATTATTGCATCGTTCAATGTAATAAGTTCTCTTTCCCTTCTTATTATCGAAAAAGACGAAAGCATCACTACTTTCCGAAATCTCGGAGCGACAAACCGACAAATCACTCAAATTTTCGTAACCGAAGGGCTACTCATCTCATTTATAGGGGCTTTAACAGGTATTTTACTTGGGGTTATCCTATGCCTACTCCAACAAGAATTTGGACTCATTAAACTGGCAGGCGACAAGGCAGCTGTAATTATCGACAGCTATCCTGTGCAACTGATTTTCAGCGACTTAATTATAGTTTTTGCGATGGTTGCAGTTGTAGGACTATTCACTTCGGTCATCACAGCACTATTTATGCGCGCGCGCCTCAACAAATAGCAGTATATCATTTAACAAAATACTCTCCCTTTTAACCCTAAATATTATATTTTTTTCGTAATTTAGCTGATATTTTAGAACTTGAAACAAATAACATATTGATTCACTAATAAACAAAACCTAAACTAATGAAAAAAATCTACTTGCTTTCACTCGCAATTCTTTGCGCGTGTGTTGCTAACGCAGCTGGCGTAATCAACATCTACGCCAAAAAAACTTCCATTACATCGCAACTTAATCTGTATGCTTGGACCAATTCAGGTGAACTACTTAACACTTGGCCAGGCACTAAATTTAGCGAAACAGTAACTGTGGACGGTGTTGAATATTGGAAAATGGCTGTCAATACAGGCTCTAACGATACTTGGAACCTTATTTTCAATAATAGCAATGGTCAAACAGTCGACATGAAGGGTCCTTCAATCGACACTTACTACGAAGTGAAAAAAGGTGGTAACAAAGGTCTCACAGCCACTACTGTTGCTAATATGAACCCTAATGCTACTGGTTATTACCTATATGGTAATGAAATCAACAATTGGACATTAGACAGCAGCTACGAATTCCAAAAAACAAGCACCGACAAGGTGTATACCCTTTCTAATGTAAAGGTGTGTGGCTTCTTCAAGGTGGGTAACTCTGACTGGTCGGCAAGCTTCGGCCCTATGGATTCTAATGCAGCTCTTGCTGCCAACACTCCTATCACTCTTACCAACGATGGTTCGAGCAAGAATCTTTACACCGACGGAACTTACATTGCCACATTCACTCTTGACATGACAGGCAGTTCACCTGTACTTTCGTTCACTGGTAGCAAATCTAATTCTGAAGTATATCTTAAAGGTGAAGTAAACAACTGGAGCGACAACGCTAACTGGCAATTCGAAAGCCACGGCGCCGGCGTTTACACTCTTGAAAAAGCTTTCCAAGCATCACAAGGACAATTCAAGATCACTGCTAATAGCTACTGGTATGGCTTGCCTGCCGACAGCGAACCTGCCACTCTACAATATGGCACAACTACTCTTGGCGACGGCAAAAACATGGTTCTTCCTACTGGTACATTCGCATCAAAGATGTCTTTCTATGTAAAAGAAGACGGCACAACATCTATTTCGGTTGAAGAAGGTGTCCTCATCGAAGGCATTTTCCTTCGTGGTACTATCAACAACTGGAACGCCGAAGAAGCTTATAAATTTACCGAAGTGAGCGAAAATGTATATGAACTACGCGACATTCGCCTACAAGGTTTCTTCAAGATTGCCGATGCTCAATGGGCTAAGCACAACTACGGCTCTACCGATGGCGCTAATATCAAAGTAGGTTTCAACAACTATGTTACCAATAGTGGCGACAGCAAAAACTTCACACTTAATGGAACATACCAATGCAGCCTTATCAAGCTCGACATTTCGGGCAACAGCCCTATCTTGACAATCATTGGTGAAGCCACTACTTCGGGTATCTTCGTGGCTACCGATGCGCTTGGCAACAACAACGAAGAATGGGAATTTATCGATAACGGTTCGGGTTATTACACTCTTGAAAACAACCTTCAAGACTCTGAATTCAACATCAATGTAAATGGCAAGTTCTATGGTTTACCAACCAACGCAGATAGCATACTACCATTTGATGAAGTAATTGAACTTGTTGAAGGTGGCAAGAAAATGGCTATTGAAGAAGAAACTGCTATCGGCACATTCGAACTCACTATTGCCGACAACGGCAGTGTATCTATCATGGCTTGCGAAGGCGAATATGATGAAAATTCTGCTATCACTGAAGTAAATGCCGACCTTAACGCTCCTACCGTATACTACAACCTACAAGGCGTAAAGGTAGCTAACCCAACTAATGGCATCTTCATCAAGAAGCAAGGTAATACTACTCTAAAGGTTGTGTTGTAATTCTCACACCTCTTTTACGATAATAATAAAGCTCGACGATTTTTCGCCGAGCTTTATTGTTTACTATATGTTATTGATGTGTTATTACATCATGCCACCCATACCTGGATTCATTGCTGGAGCTGGATTTTCTTCTGGCTTTTCAGCGATCACACATTCAGTAGTCAAGAACATACCTGCGATTGAAGCAGCATTTTCAAGAGCTACGCGAGTAACCTTAGCTGGGTCAATAACACCTGTTTCAAACAAGTTTTCAAACTTATTAGTGCGAGCGTTATAACCGAAATCACCTTTGCCGTCCTTCACCTTTTGTACGATTACAGCGCCTTCAAGACCTGCATTGTAAACGATTTGGCGAAGAGGTTCTTCGATAGCGCGACGAATGATGTCGATACCTGTAGTTTCGTCATCGTTCACACCCTTAAGGTTTTCAAGAGCTTCAACGCAACGAATATAAGCTGTACCACCACCAGGAACGATACCTTCAGCCACTGCAGCACGAGTTGCGCTCAAAGCGTCGTCTACGCGGTCCTTCTTTTCCTTCATTTCCACTTCCGATGGAGCACCGATGTAAAGCACTGCTACACCACCAGCAAGCTTAGCAAGGCGTTCTTGAAGCTTTTCACGATCATATTGTGACTTAGTAGTTTCGATTTGAACCTTGATTTGAGCCACACGGTCAGCAATAGCTTGCTTGTCGCCAGAACCGTTCACGATAGTAGTGTTTTCCTTGTTTACAGCAATCTTTTCAGCTGTACCAAGCATATCGATAGTAGCTGCTTCAAGCTTCAAGCCCTTTTCTTCCGAAATCACGATACCACCAGTAAGGATTGCGATATCTTCAAGCATTTCCTTGCGACGATCGCCAAAACCTGGAGCCTTAACAGCACAAATCTTCAATGAACCACGAAGACGGTTCACTACAAGAGTTGCAAGAGCTTCGCTATCCACATCTTCAGCGATAATCAATAGAGGACGACCACTCTTAGCAGTTGCTTCAAGCACAGGAAGCATATCCTTTAAGTTAGAAATCTTCTTATCGTAAAGAAGGATGAATGGAGCGTCCATTTCGCATTCCATCTTTTCAGTGTTTGTCACGAAATATGGAGAAATGTAACCACGGTCAAATTGCATACCTTCTACCACTTCCACTGTAGTGTCAGTACCCTTAGCTTCTTCAACTGTGATCACACCTTCTTTCTTCACTTTGCGCATTGCTTCAGCGATAAGACGACCTATTTCTTCGTCGTTATTAGCCGAAATCTTAGCTACATTTTCAATCTTATCGAAATCATCACCCACTTCTTGAGCTTGAGCCTTGATGCCTTCAACCACCTTTGCAACAGCCTTATCGATACCGCGCTTCAAGTCCATTGGGTTAGCACCAGCAGCCACATTCTTCAAACCTGTAGTGATAATTGCTTGAGCAAGCACTGTTGCAGTAGTTGTACCATCACCAGCATCGTCACCAGTCTTTGATGCAACTTCCTTCACAAGTTGTGCGCCCATATTTTGGAACTTATCTTCAAGTTCCACTTCCTTTGCCACACTTACACCATCTTTAGTGATGTGAGGTGCGCCAAACTTCTTTTCGATAATCACATTGCGACCCTTAGGACCAAGTGTTACCTTCACAGCGTCAGCAAGAGCATCAACGCCTTTCTTTAGCTCTTCGCGAGCCTTGATATTGAATTTAATTTCTTTAGCCATTGTAATTTAATGTTTTTGATAGTTATTAAACAAGATTTATTATTCTACGATAGCAAGAATGTCGCTTTGGCGCATCATCAAGTATTTTTCGCCTTCCACTTCGATTTCAGTGCCTGAATACTTACCATAAAGCACTGTATCGCCCACTTTTACTACCATTTCTTCATCTTTTGTGCCATTACCTACTGCAGTAACTGTACCCTTAAGAGGTTTTTCCTTTGCAGAATCTGGGATAATGATACCACCCAAAGTAACTTCTTCAGCTGCAGCTGGAGTGATTAGCACTCTGTCTGCCAATGGTTTAATAGTCATAATATTTCTATATTTTAAGTTTATATTTTATTTTTATTTTAGATCTTCTTTCTCATAAATAACATATAGTGTGCCAAAACGCATACCTTGCCATTTTGTCACACTCATATTATAACAATGACACACTCCAAAAGTTCACAACGACACTATATAGGCACTATAGATAATATAGTTGATATTATCAATTCTTTGTATCCTTTTGCTTTTGCACAAAGGTAACGATGTCGGAGAGGACTTCGGGTGAGATGGTTTCTTCAATTTTGATATATTCGATAGTAGAGCCGTTTTTGCAATGTTGGAACAAGTGGTTTAGACCTTCATATACTTTTATCACATCGCCTTCTTTGTGTGGAAGCAAGGCTCTGAGTACTGGTAGATTATCATTCACTATCACTTGAATATCCTTAGTTCCATTCACAGCCATCACTGGACATTTAATGGCCTTAATAACTTCGGCAGGGTCATACGACACAAAGTAATTTATCCAAGCATTATCAGTTTCGACCAATGTAACAAGATTTGCTCTCAATTGCTCAGGCAACGACACTTTCGTTTCACCCACAGCCATCGAAACTATCATTTGCGAGTTTGCTTTAGCCATAGCCCCATAAGCAATCTTGTAAACATACACTTTTTCAAGCGCTTTGCAATAATCTTCAGTCATTGCTTCGGGAACTCCTTGTGTTGGCAATATCAATCGATTTTGACCCACGAGCACCTTATCACCACGAATAGCAGTTCCAGCAAGGCTTACTATAAAATCGGTCTTACCAGCTCCTGCAAGGATAAATGCAATCGTTCCACCTTCGCTATGACCGAGTAGTCCAACTTTTCCAAAAGCCTTTGTATCACGAAGATATTTCAATCCAGCCTCAGCGTCTTGCGCATAGGTGGCTGTTGTGGCATTCTTCACATCTCCAGTCGATTTCCCAACCGAACGGTCGTCATAGCGCAATGTTGCCACCCCATTTCGTGCCAAATAATCGGCAATCACTGCAAATGGGCGATGCTCAAATATTTCTTCATCACGATTTTGTAACCCACTACCCGTTACGAGCAGCACAACAGGCGTTTTTCCTCGTTCATAATCAACTGGATAGCTTATCGTTCCACTCAACGACGCTTGATCATGAGGATTCACAAATGTAACTTCTTCTGTTTTATATGGGAATGGAGGTTGCGGTGTTTGAGGACGGTTATACACGGGCTTACCTGCCTTCAATGTCAATGGCATGCCATGTCCCATTTGCGTAAAAGTGCCTCGTATCTCATTAGCCACCTTTACTCCTTCATAAACCACCTTCATCTGAGGAAATTCCACCACAAGCGAATCGGCTGTGCATTTTTTAAGTTGCGCAGGCAACCCGAATGCTCCTTGGTCGGGGCTATCCATAGTACAACTATCGCCTTCGATGTGAATCACAACAGTGAGCGCATTCATTCCCACTTGTAGCTTTCCGTTCCACGAACCATTGATTCGTTGAGCACTCGCAACAAGCATCGCCAAGCAACATATTACACTAAAAATCAGCCTTTTCATCACTTGTTATTTCTCCTATTAGCTCAAAGCATCGATTAGCGACGAACTTACAAGCATATAAATCACCATACCCACGATATCGCTCGTGATCGTGATAAACGGACCTGTTGCCAACGCTGGGTCGATCTTTAATTTTTCAAGTGTAAGAGGTACAAATGTTCCGAACAATGATGCAAACAACACCACGCTAAATAGTGATAATGTTACAGCTATTGTCGTTACATCTTTAGGACCGAAAGAGAACACATTGTACACAAACACAATGAGTGATATGATGAGTGCATTCACTATACCCACACCAAATTCCTTAAGCAACTGCTTTCCTGAGTTCTTTATATCAAGACTACCATTTGCAAGACCTTGCACGATGATAGCCGAAGATTGAATACCTACACTACCACCTGTACCACCGATAAGTGGAATAAATAGTGCCATTGCTGGGTTGGTTGCAAATCCTTTTTCGAAATTACCAAGAATCATTGCATTAGCGATACCACCACCGATACCGATAAGCAACCATGGCAGACGAGCCTTAGTTTGAGTAACGATGCTGTCGTCACTTTCCACATCTTGCGAGATACCCGAAGCCAATTGGTAATCGCGTTCGCTTTGTTCACGCACCGCGTCCATCACGTCGTCGACAGTGATGCGTCCCACAAGTCGGCCTATCGAGTCCACTACAGGCATTGCCACAAGGTTATACTTTTCGAAATCGTGTGCCACATCTTCAATTGGAGTATCGGTCTTCACCACGATTGGGTCGTCTTCCATAACATGTTTGATCTTCGACACCGATGGGTGAGTAATCATCTTTTGTAGTGGGAACACGCCTCTCAATCGATTGTCGTCATCTACCACATACACATTATACACTTCATCGATACTTCCTTCTTCGGCTTGAGTACGCATTTCCTTCACACATTCTTGCATACTCCAGTTTTCGTTCACGATAATCATTTCGGTACCCATAAGACCACCGGCTGTATCATCGTCATATTTCAACAGGTCGATAATATCGCCCGCTTGTTCCACGTCTTCGATGTGCGAGATAATCTCATCACGCTCCGATTCATCAAGTTCTTGAAGAAGGTCTACCGCATCGTCGGTATCAAGAAGCTCAAGGGTTTCGGCAATTTCCTTTGGAGGCATCTGTTCGAGTTGACGACGACGGTCATCCTCGTCCATCTCCATAAGCACTTCGGCTGCTGTCTCTTCATCGAGCAAACTTTCGAAAAATTCCTCATCGGCAACATCTAATTCTTCGAACAACTCTGCAATATCGGCTGGGTGCAAGTCTTTAAGCAACCTGCGACCAAGCTCAACATCCTTGTGGGCGATTATCTCCCTCAAGTCATCCATAAACTCCTTATCGTATTCTTTCATAACAGCCTATTATTTTGTTTGAACACGGTTTGCATCTATTATGTTTGTTAACTCTATGAATTGAGCCACGCTCAATTGTTCTGGACGCATTCCGAACACTGGTTGTGCCAGTACTTCGGCATTTCCGCCCACCATTCCACGCAACGAATTGCGTAGGGTCTTTCTGCGCTGTCCGAAAGAGGTCTTTACCACAGTCTTGAACAGATGTTCGTCACACCCCAAATCGGTAACGCCATTGCGTGTGAGCTTTATTACGCCACTTTTCACCTTCGGTGGTGGGTTGAACACATGTTCGGGCACCGTGAATAGATATTCTATGTCATACCAAGCTTGAAGCAACACCGAAAGGATTCCATAGGTCTTCGAGCCTGGAGGAGCTGCCACTCGTTGAGCCACTTCGCGTTGGAACATTCCGCTACAACAAGGTATTTGATCCTTATAGTCCAACACCTTAAACAATATCTGCGACGAAATGTTATACGGGTAATTGCCAATTACACAAAACTCATTCTCACCAAACACTTCCTTCAAATCCAACTTCAAAAAGTCGGCCGAAATGATTCTACCATCGAGTTCAGGATAGTGTTCGCCAAGATATTCCACACTTTCACGGTCAAGTTCCACCACCTTCAAGTCGTGGCCATCTGCTATAAGATATTGTGTAAGCACGCCCATACCTGGACCTATCTCAAGCACCGGTTTTTCGCGATATTCAATCAGAGTATCAGCGATTTTCTGTGCCACACTTAGGTCGGTAAGGAAATGTTGCCCTAAATTCTTTTTTGCTTTTACTTGTTGCATAATTGTTGGCTTTTAGTCTTGTTTTTTAGCAATTTTCCAGGTTCTTTCAACGAAAATGCTCTCGATATTACGCAAAACGGATAAAATCACCTATCTTTGCAAAATACAAAGATAGTGCAAGCCGAGTGAAGAACAAAATTAAAAACGAAGTTTTTGGTTTTTTATTCCGAGGCGTAGCCTATAGTTGGTCACAAGTTGTAATATATATGCTAAAGAAAATACTCACATATCTAATTCCCCTAATAATCGGCGTCGGGCTGTTTTATTTCCTATGTGTCAATGTCGACACCACACAGCTGCTCGATTGTTTGCGTTACGATGTCAATTATTGGTGGTTTGTCCTCATTGCTTTCATTAGCATTTGGAGCCATGTGTTCCGTGCTTTGCGTTGGCAATTGCAACTTCGTGCCATCAACATCAACGCACCTCTACATCCACTCGTTTGTTCCATCTTCGGAACCTATGCAGTGAACCTCATCTTCCCTCGATTGGGCGAAGTGTGGCGCTGTGGATACATTGCCGACCGTCAAAAAGCATCTTTCACACAAGTAGTTGGTTCGATGGTTGCCGACCGCCTAACCGACACTATCACAGTGCTTTTGCTCACTATTTTCACATTCTTCCTGGCGCAAGACGCATTCTATGCTTTTCTTGATACCTACCCTCAACTCAAAGAGAAACTTTTTGCAATAGCTACATCGCCACTCACTTGGGCTATTGGAGCAGCTTGCATCGCTATAGCTATTTGGCTTCTCAAGAGCCAATCACAAAACAAATTCATAGCTCGCCTACACACTATGGCACACAACCTTTGGGACGGCTTTTATGCCATCACCAAGATGAAGGGTAAATGGACTTTCATCCTTTACACTGTGCTAATATGGGGTTGCTATTTCATTCAGCTATACCTTGCAAAGTTTGCGTTCACATTCACCCACGACCTCACCTTGGTGGCTATGCTTGTATTGTTCGTGCTAAGTAGCATCGGTATGGGCGTTCCTACTAATGGTGGACTTGGCGCATACCATGTGGCTATCATTTTCGGGCTATCACTTTATGGTGTGGGCACATTCGACACATCTAATTTCGACCCTCGCGCATCGGCTTTCGCTATGCTTGAATGGGGACTACAAACTGTGATGCTCGTGATTCTTGGAATTTACACTGCAATCTATGTGGCTATCGACAAACATCGCATCGCCACAGGAAAAACTATAGTACACACTTCGGGCGATAAAATGAGCCTATAACTTTTTTTCAATCACATCAATTATGGCACAAAAGACTGACTATTTTGACGACGATTTTGAAGATGATATCATCGAGGAAATCGATGATTCCAACAATAAAACCATTGATTTCGATAGCAACGACAACCTAAACAATCAGGACAATAAGGTAGACCCTGAAAAGGAGAAAGAAGAACGCGAACTCGAAAGCGACACCATCGTTAGAGGTTACAATCGCCTTCGACTCACCCTTTATAGCATCGCGGCGCTTATTGTCATTACTTTGTTCACTTGGTTGTGGCTTAGATATTTCTCACCCTACACTGTCGAAGCTGTAGAGTCGGGACGCATCATGGAAATGAAATGTCAAGGTCGACTATTTAAGACCTACGAAGGACTTCTTCTTTCTGAGAAATATGTCGATTACCCCGACAAATGGCTCGAATGCGACTTCCCATTCTCGGTTTCCAACGATTCGATTGCTCGTGTAATCATGCGACTCAAAGGCTCTGGTGAACGAGTAAATCTCACCTACGAAGAATATCAAGGCACCGTGTTCTGGCGAGGCGACTCACACCGCATCATCACAGGCGTTGAGGTTGCTGACAAGAATAAATAAAACTAAAGGAGTGAAACACATTCTCACTCCTTTTTTATTTTTCACCACTTTGGATTACCTGCATAAGTTGCCTTTTTCAATGGCTCTGGTTCATCGCTTAGCAAACGATATAGCTTAGGTGATTCCAATATCTCTTTTGCATCGCACTTTCTGCCATCTATCACCACCGTGCGACTTATTAAGCGTATTCCATGGCTATAGTCGACATAGAAATTGCCGTGACGCACAAACAATGGTTGTTGTACTTTGCCATCTGGGTGGCACCATCCATATATCGCCTCATATTTGTTCATTTCTTCGCGCGATTGAATCTTGTAAGTAAGCACAACTTCCTTCTTTAGTCCCGAAATAAATTGTCCAAACTTATATCCTTTTGCCTTATAAATAGCTTTGATGGCATTGTCGCTATCTTGAAACACTATCGGCATCATATTTCGGCCTCCCAATGGACGGAATGGGAAAATATCGATATGTCCTTCCGATGCTTCAGCAATTCTATCCACAAGATATGTTGTAGGTAGGATACAGCCCAATGTGTCGGCTATTTGTTGAGCTGCAAGAGGACCCATTGGCATACGCACAAAATCGTCATCACGACCCACCGACAAGAAATCACACGACACCAACATCTCTACGCGATGTGGCACGCGAAGCACTTCCACCGAGTCCACCACTGGAGTAGTGAACACAATCTTCTGGAAGCGTTTCAACTCGCTCGGCATTTCGCCTGCCAATATTGCTTTTACGATCATATCTTCGCGTTTCCAAAACTCCACGGTATCTATGCTCTCCATAAACTCTTTTCCACTCAATGTAGCACCGGGTTTATTAGCAAAATAAGCGATAGGCTCATTCACGCGCTCCACACGCGCATTTTTGCCATACTCCACTTTATCCACTGCCACAGCATTCATTGCCACAGCACACACCATCATCAATGCTATTACTAATTGTTTCATAACGATAATAATTTTATTTCTTGACTGCGAATGTACGCAAAAAATAATTGATTTACAACGAATCAAAAATATCGGGCCTCTCAAGGTGAACATATTTTAAAAAATTTCATCCAAAATTGCTCTCTAAAAACTTATTTATCACTAAATTTGTGGAAACATCATTCTAAAAACTATTTTCATGAGACTCTCATCATTAATATTAGCATTTTTCTTGTGCCTATCGGCTTGGGCAGGCGATGTATATACCGTTATTGCGAATCCTGGCGAAAACGCATCTAAAAGTGTACGACTTAATTGGCACTCCGACATCGACAACGATGCTACGCAATGTTTCTACACCGATTGCAGTGATATTCATTGGGCAAGAGCTAAAAAAGTGGCTCCACAACAAGAGATATGCGAAGTTTTCGATAGCATGTATTCTAAGACGCCCGAGGGAGAGAATTTCTACGAACGAGTGCGTTTCATTCGCAACACTGCCGAGTTAAAAAACTTAACACCTGGCACTCGATACATGTATCGCATAGGCAACGACCTTAAAGATGGCGAAACTCGATATTTCCATACTGCTCCTCAAAGTGGCGAATGGTCGGCGGCTATCATTTCCGACATTCACACCTACACTCCACTTCCTAAACGCGTTGAAGCGGCCATGACTATGCTCGACACTATCGAGGCTAAGAATGGTACTCACCTTGATGCAATCCTTCATGTGGGCGACATCATTGCATGGGGCGGTTGCTACTCTTTTTGGCGCAATCTCTACAGCAACGATCATTTCAAAAACCATCTTTGGGCTGGTATAAACGGCAACCATGACAACATGGACCGCACCAACAAGCGCAACAATAAAGAATTCTTTCGCAACACCAATAACAACCCTCTCAATGGCTACGACTCTCAAGAAGGCGTGTGCTACTATTTCATCTATGGCGATGTGCTGTTCATTATGCTTAATAATCAAGTGATGCACTCCGATGAGGGACTTGCAACAGCTCAAGAATGGGTTAAAAAAGTGATTAAGAAGAATCAACGCAAGACTCGCTTCACTGTGGTATTCGAACACTATCCTTGGTTCCTCGGTGGAAACGGAAAGACTTTCCAATATGCTCGTTGGAGCAAATTCTTCGATGAAAATGGAGTAGACCTTGCTGTCTCGGCTCACAACCACATCTATTTGCGCACCGATGCCCTTTACAACGACCAAGAGACCGATGGCAACTCGGGCACTGTGTATCTTCAAACTCCTTCGACCGACAACGAACGAGGCGAATCTATCAACGAATGGATTTACAACAAAGACAAAATCAAAATACGCTGGAACGAGGGTCCTAAAACTATGGGTGCTATCCTACTCAAAGCCAACAGCGACCAACTCTCGCTCACTGCCTACGACCGATATGGCAATGCTCTCGACAATGTGATTGTGAAAGCAAAAAAGCGTAAGTAACATTTATTTTAAACCCCATTTTTCACTAACAAAACTACAACCACTATGAGAATCTCAGCTCTAATATTAGCATCGGCTCTAAGTCTTTCGGCTTGGGCAAGCAATGTGTATACAGTTATTGCCAACCCTGGCGAAAATGCATCAAAAAGTGTTCGTCTTAATTGGCATTCCGACATCGACGGTGAAGCAACTCACTGCTTATACACCGAATGTAGCGACATCCATTGGGCAAGAGCCAAAAAAGCTACTCCACAACAGGAACTTTGTACTGCCTACGATAGCATGTACTCTAAGACTCCTCAAGGCGAAAACATTCACGAGAAAGCACGCTTCATTCGCAACACTACCGAGCTAAAGAACCTTAAACCTGGCACTCGATACATGTATCGCATAGGCGACAACCTCAAAGACGGCGAAACTCGCTATTTCCACACTGCTCCCGAAAGTGGCGAATGGTCGGCTGCCATAATCTCCGACTTCCACGCCTACACCCCTCTGCCTAAGCGTGTCAAATCTGCTATGGCTATGCTCGACACCCTCGAAGCCAAGAATGGCACTCACCTCGATGCTATCCTTCATGTGGGCGACATCATTGCTTGGGGTGGTAGCTACTCGTTTTGGCGCGACCTATACACCAACGACCACTTCAAGAATCACCTTTGGGCGGGCGTAAACGGCAACCACGACAATATGGACCGCACCAACAAGCGAAATAGTAGCGAATTCTTCCGCAATGCCAACAACAACCCTCTCAATGGTTACGACACTCAAGAAGGTGTGTGCTATCACTTCACCTATGGCGATGTGCTATTCATCATGCTCAACAACGAAGCTATGCACACCGACGAAGGACTTGCTGCTGCTCAAAAATGGGTTAAAAAGGTCATCAAACGCAACAAGAAACAATATGTGGTAGTGATGGAACACTATCAATGGTTCTATGGCACCAATGGCAAGACTTCACACTACAATCGTTGGCAAAAACTATTCGACGAATGTGGTGTCGACCTTGCTATCAGTGGCAACAACCATGTCTACGCACGCACAAATGCGCTATATAATGGCGTAGAAACCGACGGTAACTCGGGTACAGTGTATATTCAAACTACTTCGAGCGACAACGAGCGTGGACAAGAGCTCAAAGAATGGACTTTGAACAAAGACATCATCAAAACTCGCTGGAGTGAAGGCTCAAGAACAGTAAGTGGTATCCTATTCAAAGTCAACAGCGACCACATTGCGCTCACTGCATACGACCGCAACGGTAACGCATTCGACAATGTCATCGTAAAAGCAAAAAAGCGCAAGTAATGAAGGACTTTATAGCTATCGATTTCGAAACTGCCAATGCGCATCGCACAAGTGTGTGCAGCATAGGTATTATTGTGGTGAGAGATGGCGAAATTTGCGACCAGTTCTACAGCCTCATTCATCCTGTCCCCGACTACTATCACCCCATCAACACAAGCATACATGGACTCGATGATGCCGACACATGCGATGCTCCCTATTTCCCCGAAGTATGGGCACAGATCGAGCCTCTCATCGGCGACCTGCCATTCGTAGCACACAATAGCCCATTCGATGAGAGCTGCTTGAAATCGGTATTTGAGTACTATGATATGAGCTACCCTCAATTCCAGTTTCATTGCACCTGTAAAGCTTCACGACAAAAACTTGGAAAGATGTTGCCCAACCACAAACTACACACCGTTGCCGAATATTGTGGATATGACCTTCTCAATCACCACAACGCGCTTGCCGATGCCGAAGCTTGCGCTCACATCGCTATCCAGCTACTCTAAGCAACTTTTTTTCCACACAATATCACAACAAGAAGAGCGCAACCCTCAACAAGTTGCGCTCTTTCTATTATTTGTATTGGAATTTTTCTTACTTAGCTACTCTTTCAAGCCACTTAACCATTCCAAGCATTACGCCCATTGATACAAGACATACTACAAGGAATACTGTCCAGCATTGCCAGATTGGAATTGCGTTGTACATAAGAGGGCCAATCCACAATAGCAAGTTACCTACAGCAGTAGCACCTAGCCACAAACCTTGGCAAAGACCTTGCAAGTGCTTTGGAGCGATCTTAGATACGAATGACAAACCAAGAGGAGAGATGAACAACTCAGCAACTGTCAAGAAGAAGTATAGAGCGATAAGTACCCATGCACCAGCCTTCACTTGTTCTGCTACTGGAAGTGCGCGATAAGCATCAGCTGATGGATAACCCATATACAATGAATAAACTGCCAAGAACAAGTAAGCAAGACCTGCGATGAACATACCGATAGCAATCTTTCTTGGTGTAGAAATTTCCTTACCACGAGCCGATAGTGCACCGAAAATCCACATTACTACTGGAGTAAGCACGATCACGAAGAATGGGTTAACTGCTTGCCAGATTTCTGGAGCGATTGTTGATGTATCAACGAAGTCGCGTGCAAACAATGAAAGTGATGTACCGTTTTGGTGGAATGAGAACCAGAAGAAGATTACCACGCCAAGAACTGCAAGAAGTGCATAGATGCGTTGCTTGATTTCTTGAGCCATAGCCTTCTTTTCTTCAGCTGTATATTCTACTGTTGCAGCAGCTTCCTTCTTTCCTGGAGTTGGGAACATCTTCTTAGTGCAGATGAACACTACCAATGAGATGAACATTGCAGCTACTGAAGCCATGAATGAATAGTGGATACCTTCGTTAAAGATTTGAAGATACTTTTCGCATGATGCAAGCATGTTAGCTACATCACCACCACATTCAGCCATCAAAGCTTGCAAGTTAGCAAAGTTTGCCATTGCTTCACCTTCAGCCATGAATTGGTGACATAGTGCTGGAAGACCTGCATTGTAAACCATTGCGTGTGATTCCAACCACCAGCTTCTCAACAATGGAGCTACGAATGGAGCCACAAGACCACCGATGTTGATGAATACATAGAAAATTTGGAAACCTGAGTCGCGTTGGCTTGAATACTTAGGATCGTCATACATTTGACCTACGATTGCTTGCAAGTTACCCTTGAACAAACCGTTACCAAATGCGATAAGGAACAATGCCACGCAAGTAAGAGTTAACAACCAAGTTGAGTTTTGAGCTGTAGCAAGGATTGGAATTGACAATGCAACATAACCCAATGCCATTACGATAAGACCCGACATGATTGTACCCTTGTAGTTTTGAGTCTTGTCGGCAATGAAACCGCCTGCCAAACTCAATACATAGATACCTGCATAGAAGAATGAATAGATCAATGAACTTGTTTCTTCACTTACGCCAAACTTAGAACATAAGAACAGCACAAGAACGGCGTTCATAATGTAATAACCAAAGCGTTCACCCATGTTGGCAAGAGCCGCAGGGATAAGACCTTTAGGATGGTTTTTAAACATAATTAATAGTATTATTTAGTTAATATAAAGTTTTGTTTTCTCTCTTTTCTTAGTTGCCCAACTTTGCTTTGTAGGCAAATGCATACACACGCATTTGCTTTATCATAGCGAGCAAGCCATTGCTACGCGTTGGCGACAAATGCTCTTGCAACCCTATTTCCTTCAAGAAATACAAGTCGCAATCCAATATCTCTTGTGGAGTATGCCCCGAAAGCACTCGAATAAGCAATGAAATAAGACCCTTTACGATGATTGCATCGCTATCGGCGCGAAAATCTATCTTTCCATCTTGCTCATCGGCCACAAGCCACACACGGCTTTGGCAACCTTCTATTATATTATCCGGAGTCTTAAATTTATCTTCAAGAGGTTCTACTGCATTTCCAAGCTCTATGATATAGGCATACTTGTCCATCCAGTCGCTCAACCCCGAAAATTCCTCAATAATTTCGTCTTGTATGTTATTTATAGCACTCATTTAGCCCATTTTACAATTTGATTGCCAAAAATACGCATTTTTTTTGAATTTTCCCACATTCCTTTTCCCATTTACTCATCAAAACAACAAAAAAAATAGGCGTATCGCTTTGCGACACGCCTATCTGTAATGAGATATGTTTAGTCTTCGATTAGAAGAACTTAATCATTTCGTTTTCAACAGTTGTTGACTTGCGAAGGATTGCATCGATGTTTTGCATTACTGCAGAAGCACCACGAGTTGAGTTGAATTGGCGTTCTACTTCAGCACCTGGAGTGCGTTCGCTGCGGTTGTGCTTAACAACTTGGAACACATACACACCTGAGTTACCCTTAACCATTGAGCTCAATTCACCTTCCTTAGCACCGTAAACTTCAGCTACGAACTTGTTTTCGCCCATACCGATACCAGCAACGAATGGTTGACCGAATGTTACTTGAGCTGTATCGATCTTGCTGTTCATCAATTCAGCATAGCCAGCCAAGTCGTTAGCCTTACCATTGTACTTTTCGTAAAGTGCATTTACCTTCTTATCGTTAAGAGCTTGCATTGAAACGAATTCCTTGATGTTAGCATCGTTCAATGGCATGTAACCTTCATCATAAACTTCTCTTAGAGCTACAACTACCATCTTGTCCTTGTTTTCCTTATCGAAGATAGGAGAAACTGAACCCTTGCTTGCACCAAATACCCATTGAACAGCCTTGCGAGTGTTTGCTATACCGTTGATTTGAGGAGTTGTGCTTGTAAGTTCGAATGGCATTGGTTGGTAACCCATCTTTACAGCGTTTGAATCAACTGCTGCAAGAGTGTTGTTAGTGTTGATGAATGCTTGCAAGTTATCACGAAGGTCGTTGATAGTCTTCACGCTTGGAAGAACCTTGTGAGAGATAACTGCTACATCATATAGTTGCTTTGGAGCTACTTTCTTGTTCACCTTAGCGATGTAAGCCATTTGGTCGTTTGCTGTAAGAACGAAATACTTAGCGTCAGCGTTAAGAACCTTAGTCTTTACTGAGTCAGCTGCACCAATAAGTACTTGCCATACATTTTCTTGACCTTGTGCTACCTTACCGTCTACTACTTCAGCAAAGTTCTTACCACCGTTAAGAGCAGCCATGATAGAATCTTGAACATTCTTGTCGCCTTGAACTGTTACAACATTCATTTGCACTGAGTCAACAGCCATTTCCTTGCCGTTAAGCTTAGCAATTGTATATTCGTTTGAAATAAACTTAGGTTCGCTCACTTCACCAACCTTAGCCTTTTCTACGAATTCCTTGATTTGAGTATCGCGAATATCGCTTAGTCTTGTCTTGTTTTCGCTGATTACAAGTTCGCTGAAGCTACGCACTGCGTCTACACCTGCGTTAGCACGAAGAAGTGTCATTGTAGTATCGATTAATGCCTTTGCTTCGTCTTGGTCTTGAGTTGATGGAACTACATCTACTGCAATCACAACACCAGTTCTCAATTCTTCATCAAGCTTGAACATATTCTTAACTTCGTTGTACTTAGCCTTCAATTCAGCATCAGTAACTTCAAGTTCTGCTTCGTTAAGTTCAGCAAAGTTACCCTTTACATAAGCTACTTCTGATGTTACAGCATTTTCTTCAAACATTGCCTTTGTGTCCAACTTGTTAGCTTGCAATGCACCCATCATAAGAGTTTGAAGTTTTGATTGCTTGATCATCATTTCCATATCTTTTTCAAGACGCAACCAGTTAGCCTTAGCTTCTGCTACTTGATCAGCAGTGAAGCCATATTTTGCAGGGTTGAACAATACATCATACATTTGAGCTGGTGATTCGAAGCCCATTTGTTGAGCATATTGAACCATCATTGGGCTTGCTGTAGCACCTGTCATTGCTTCAGTCAATTCAAGGTCTGTAACATACACACCCACTGCTTCAAGTTCCTTGTTAAGCAATTTTTCTGTGATCATACCTTCGATTACATTGTTTTGAATCAATGCACCGTCAGGCATTTGAGCACCACTATTTTGATATTGTGCGCTCACTTCTTCATAACGCTTTTGGAATTCAACAGCGTCGATTTTTTCGTCACCTACTTTAACGATAGTTGTTCCATCGCCAAAAAAAGCTTGTCCTGAGTTAAGCAAGTCACCCAAGATAAACGCCAATAGAGCCAAACCGATGACTACTGTCAACAGCACGGCTTTCTTTCTAATTGTTTCTAATGCAGCCATTTAATTATTTAATTTTTTGTTTTTATTTCCGTTAATTAAACCAACAAAACTCCACACATATATAATATATGCGGAATATAAGCACGCAAAGATACCATTTTTTTATATACCTCACAAAAATTTAACTATGTTTTTACTTGTATATACCTTGTAATTGCACTATCTTTGCACCCGATTTCAATTTTATTATTAACTTATGTGGAAAAATTTGGCTGCTTGCAACCACACAAAAAAATGCTAAAACTGCGTTCTACAACAATCCAACCAACACATTTTTGAGGTAGAAAGCCCTGCATTTTTCCACGTTAAACACTTGGAAAATATGAACTATTTATTCACATCTGAATCGGTGTCGGAAGGACACCCTGACAAAGTTGCCGACCAAATTAGCGACGCTATTCTCGACCGCTTTTTGGCTTACGATCCTAACTCTAAAGTTGCTTGCGAAACTCTCGTTACCACAGGTCAAGTGGTAGTGGCAGGAGAAGTAAAATCAAATGCTTACATCGACCTTATGGAGGTAACTCGCAAGGTTATCAAGCGCATTGGCTACAACAAGAGCGAATACAAGTTTGATGCCGAAGCTTGTGGTGTATTCTCTGCTTTGCACGAACAATCTCAAGACATCAACCGTGGTGTTGACCGCGAAAATGCCGAAGATCAAGGTGCTGGCGACCAAGGTATGATGTTCGGTTATGCTTCTAACGAAACTCCTGAGTTCATGCCTATCTCACTTTCGCTTGCTCACACTCTTCTTATCGAACTTACAGCTATTCGCAACGAAGGCGAAGTAATGACTTATCTTCGTCCTGATGCTAAGAGCCAAGTTACTGTGGAATACAATGGCGACACTAATAAGCCTGAACGCATTCACACTATCGTAATCAGTACTCAACACGACGATTTCATAGCTCCTGCCGACGACAGCAAGGAAGCTCAAAATAAAGCCGACAACGAAATGCTTGCTATCATTCGCCACGATGTGGAAACTATCCTTCTACCTCGCGTATTGACTAAGCTTAGCGACGACACTCGCGCGCTATTCGACGACAAGCTAATTCTTCATGTCAACCCTACTGGAAAATTCGTTATCGGTGGCCCTCACGGCGACACTGGTTTGACTGGTCGCAAGATCATTGTCGACACTTACGGTGGTAAGGGTGCTCACGGTGGTGGTGCATTCTCTGGTAAGGACCCTTCTAAGGTGGACCGCTCGGCTGCTTATGCTGCTCGTCACATCGCTAAGAATGCTGTTGCTGCTGGTATTGCCGACGAAATGCTTGTTCAAGTTGCCTACGCTATCGGTGTTGCACAACCTGTGAGCCTTTATGTCAACACTTACGGCACTAAGCATGTCGATATGGAGGATTCTGAAATTGCCGAAAAGCTAAAGGCTATCTTCGATATGCGCCCTGCTGCTATCGAAAAGCGTCTTAAGTTGCGTTTGCCTATCTACGAAGAAACTGCTGCTTATGGTCACATGGGTCGCACTCCTGTTACCATCACTAAGCACTTCAAGTCTAACTACGAAGGCAACAAGAGCATCGAAGTAGAACTTTTCACTTGGGAAAAACTCGATTTCGTCGAATCTATCAAGAAGGAATTCAACATCTAATAGGATAATATGCCCATTTCAAGCGACACATTATTCAAAATCGTACTATCAACGATCACATCGTTGATGTCGTTGTGTGCCTATGCACAAGCCGAAAACAGCGAATATTACTTGCCCGATTTGTATCATGGTATCGATGTTTCCAACCATCAAGGACGCATCGACTGGAACAAAGTAGCAAACGACGACAATGTTCAGTTCGTTTACATCAAGGCAACCGAAGGCGCAACCTATGTATCGCCCACATTTGAGCAAAACATACGAGAGGCACGCGAGGCAGGACTAAAGGTAGGCTGCTACCACTTCTTGCGTGCCACTTCTTATATTCACGACCAATTCAAAAACTTCATCGAGCGTTGTCGCAAGGACGAACAAGACCTTGCACCTCTCATCGACATCGAAGTCAAAGGCCGTTGGACTGCTAAGCAAGTTGCCGACAGTGTGATGCTATTTGCCGATCTTCTCGAACAGCACTATGGCGTGCGACCTGTCATCTACACTGGCACCAACTTCTTCAATCGTTACCTTGCACGCAGTTTCAGCGAGGGTTACGAATTGTTCATCGCTAAGTATTCCGACAACGAGCCTATTCTTGCCAACAATGTGCCTTACACTCTATGGCAATTCACCGATTGTGGCGAGGTAAATGGTATTCATACCGATGTTGACCAAAGTCGTTTCAACATTGGTAAGTCTCTGAACGACATTCTCTTCAATCCTGCTCCACGCGACTCAAATTTCATCGCTATCACGCGCATGACTAAGCCTATCATCTCCATGACAATGCAGAATCCGGCTAAGTTCAAAAACCGTCGCGACGAGAGAATACGCCGTCAACAAGCCGAACAACGACACAACGAGGAGAAAGCAACCCAACGACGACTCAAAGCTTACAAGGAAGGCAAAAAACGACATCCTCGTAGCGACATCGACGACGAAGAGGATTACATGCCTGCTCCTGCACAAAGCCAAACTAAAAGCACGCGCGCAAAGATCTAAAAAAAGGCGTACTCATGGCACGCCTTAATAAAAAATGGTTCTCTTTGTGTGTTTTTCATGTTTCGGCACAATCTCACGACTCCGCCTCAAGTTAATCTCTGATTGATTTTCACAACATCTATTAATTTGACCACAAAATTAGCTGTATTGTGGGCAACTTCATTGCACGCCTATCATAAAATTTGAAAAACGGGCGGATATTTCCACACAATTAGCTTTATTTGCAATCTAAATCCTCAGCTACATTTTTTATGGAGAAACTGATGCAATATATATGGCAACACCGACTTTGGAGCCTCGCGGATATGACCACCGTCGATGGCAAGCCTATTCGCATCATTGATCCAGGAACACTCAACACCGATGCCGGCCCCGACTTTTTTAACGCTAAAATCTTGATAGACAACAATATGTGGGTGGGCAACGTAGAGGTGCATGTGCGCGCATCCGACTGGAAAAAGCATCATCACGACCTCGATAAGGCGTATGATTCGGTGATTTTGCATGTCGTTGAAAAGGATGACGCACCAGTGTATCGCACTAATGGTGAGCTAATTCCGCAAATGGTGCTACACTATGCTCACGACTTCGGCGAGCGCTATTCTGCCCTTGTCGCTTCGACTCAAAGCTTGCCCTGCGCTGCACTCCTTCGCGACACCCCTTCACTCACACTTTCCGAGTGGATTCAATCGCTTGCTTTCGAGCGTTTACAAGCTAAGACTGAACGCATTAAGGCTCTCTACGACAACTTCTGTGGTAGTTGGGAGGAAGTGTGCTATGTAACCTTATCGCGAAATCTCGGATTTGGCATCAACAATGACGCTTTCGAACGATTGGCGCGACGCACCCCACTACGACTTTTGCACAAGCATTGCGACTCTTTGCTGCAAATCGAAGCTCTACTTTTCGGACAGGCTGGTATGCTCAACAGTTCGTTGCATCCTCACGATGCTTATTACCAACAACTCTGTTCGGAATATGCTTTCCTTGCCAACAAGTTCACACTTGCGCCAATAGAAGCCGAAGCATGGAAATCATTCCGCATTCGTCCGCAGAATTTCCCTCACCGTCGCATCGCGATGCTCGCGCACTACATTCACAATGGTTTCCGACTCATGGAAAACATTCTCAATGCCACTACCGAAGAGGCTTTGCGACAACTATTCACAGTAGAACTCACTGGATATTGGGCTAATCACTACTCGTTTGCCGACACTGCAACAAGCGCACACAAGGCACTTGGCAATAGCTCAATCGACATCATTCTCATCAACACCGTTGCGCCACTTTTCTATGCTCACGCAGCCATTACTGGCAACTACGACTTTGCCGACCGAGCTATCTCACTGCTCGAATCGCTCCGAGCCGAGAAAAACTCCATTGTCGACACATTTGTGAAAGCTGGCGTGCCTTGCAAAGACGCACTCACTTCGCAAGCACTCATTCAAGCCAAACGCGAATACTGCGACACCCGAAAATGCCTTTACTGCGCTATCGGACACCGTCTCCTATCGCAAGCTGCTATGAAAAAGCCTTAACCACAACGATTCGTTGTTCCTTTTACACACGAAACAAGTCATTTTAATACCCCTCGAACTTCATAGCCTTTTTTATCGTTAAATTTGTGAGTATCAACACAAACTTAGTCCACAAATAGTAAGCTATGAAATTATTTCGATTATCAACTACAACAGTTGCTCTCACTTTGTGCCTTATAGGCTCGGCACAAACACTCACCCCTATTCCTTACGGCAATTTCAATTCATGGGTAGTGCGCGAAATCAAAGAATCGCCCATCATCGGAGGCAAAACAAAAACCGTTTATGCGATAGGACCTAACGACACTATTAAAGGCGGCATTCCCTACAAAAACGCAAGCAGTTCACCTTGGGCAACCTCCAATATCATGGCAAAAGTGATGGGTATCACCAAATGTAGCAATGCCGTATTTCCCGACACTCGTAGCAACAACGACCGATGCGTGAAATTGACTACTATTCTCGAGGGCGTAAAAGCCATTGGCATAATCAACATCAAAGTGCTTGTGTCGGGGAGCATATTCCTCGGCGAGATGTTAGAACCCATCTCAAGCACCAAAAGCCCATATAGCAAAATGGAAATGGGTATCCCATTCGACCGCCGCCCCACTCACCTCGTCTTCGACTACAAAGTATCGGTGCCCGACGACAACCGAATGATGTATTGCAGTGGATTTAGCCCCCGCAAGCAACTCGACACCAGCGACAATGCCGAAGTTTATATCATTCTGCAACGAAGATGGGAGGACAGCGACGGCAATCTACACGCATTGCGAGTTGGCACAGGGCGCGAGCGCTTCAACCACACCACCCCCTATTGGGTTAACGCCCACAAGCTGCCTGTGCTCTATGGAGACATCACACAACACCCCGACTATAAACCATTCATGGGGCTTATCAGTGGCGAAAAAGCTTATTATGCCCGTAATAGTCGTGGAAAAATGGTTCCTGTGCAAGAAGAAGGCTGGGACGATGCCAACGCCACCCCTACCCACATGCTCATCATGGCATCATCGGGTTGCGGCACAGCCTACGAAGGCACTGTGGGAATGACACTTTGGCTCGACAACATCGCCCTACAATACTAAAAAAACGATGCGAAGCGAATGCTCTGCATCGTTTGTAATTCCTTTAGACACAAGAACATTTTTTCTGGACAAAATGACATATTTTATTTAAAGACAGAAGGACAAAACACACTTGTTCATCTTGCTTTCTCTGCCTCTAAATAATGTCGAAGACATTTGACTCAATGCCAGTAAAGGCATTTTTTATGAATAGTCCTTCGGACTATACTTATGATGAGTAAGCATTCTCCTTCGAATTCGGTTAATACCCGACTAACGATTCACCATATTAAATTTGCGAACAAAAGTCGATTCTGTGGGCGAATAAACAAACAATCTTTCCGACAAAAAACATATTTCGTATGAATAACTTCTCCTATCAGGTATTTTGTTATACATTGGTCGTTGTGGTATTTCAGTAACTGAACCATCTTCTGATGTATATATAATAATTTTAGGCTTAGGTATATATATATATCTATATGTATCCTTATAAAAGTTTATATATTTACCACCTTCGTATTTCTTTTCCACTTGGTCAAAACTGAAATTGTGATGTGCATAGTCCGACAGATAGTACACTTGCGTTTTTATTCGTGTGTTCCACACTTTTTTAAAATCATCATATACAAAATCGACCCTTGCCCACAAACTATCGGTAAAATACCAACGATGCCATTTCGACATTGTAGCATAAGGTTTCTTGTCAAATTTCCATTGACGACCCGAAAGGCGGTCAAGCGTGGTAAGTTTCTTTCCTGCCAACGCTTCATCTTCGGCTATTTGCTCTTGCTCCTCTGATGTTAAATCGCGCTCGTAGGCTATTAAATGTTCCACACTATCGAGCATTGCGCTTAGTAGCATATTTTTATTGTCAAGATAGTCCACTTTGTAGCTCACTGCAACGCGTCCTCCATCACGAGTGGTCTCATTCACCACCACATAATCTCCTTCGGTGGCTTTTCCTACCTTACTAAAATCGAACACACTATCGGCTTTGTTCGACATATAATACACATTCTCTGTTTCTTTCAACGATCGTATTCCATCGATTATTACCGAGTATTTTCGTTTCACATTGATACTATCAAATTGCTCAGTGAAATGGCTCCTCTGCCAGTTTGCTGTATCAAGACGGTGCCAAGCATTTTCCATCAATTGCCATTGTTGTGGCTTTTGAACCTTGCGCGACATTGTTTCTATGCCATATTGTGTCATGAATGTGCGAGTAGGTATGCCTTCGGGATATACACAGTCAAGCACCAATCGATTGGCAGACAAAGTCGTGATGTCATAATTCACAGCACACCATTCTCCACCATCAACTTTCTCTTTCATAACCAGATAGATTCCGTTTTCACGGTCCCCTATTTTTGAGTGGTCAAATTCGCGTTCTATTTCATCACTAAAATAAAACTCGCACATTTGCCAATCGGGCAACTCTCGTTTGAAATTCTTTGCTATGGTGCAATGTAATGCCATTCCATCTTTGTCAAATAACACTTCGGTGCGTTTGCGCTTTCCTGTTTTTCGATCTATTTCATACCATGTCTTTCCAACAAGCAAATCTTGCGTCGAAATCACGGTTCCATCTCCTTCTTGTGTATCAGTTTCATAGTCCTTACCTTCTTCGGTGTTAACAACAAAACAATGTTGTTCTGCCTTGGCAACTTTAACATCACCCATTCGCATATTCATATCATCAAGTTGATACAACTCCATACACACAGCCTCGGTGTAACCTTTACGCTTCTTCCCTTGAAAAACCACATATTTGCCTTCACGACACTTACCTACTTGCTCTTCATCGAAGATATCGGTCTTCTCGTTACTAAGGTAGTATGTTTGTACTCGCGCTTTGGTGTTACCATCTTCGTCAGCTCCCACTATGAAGCGTTGGGTGCCTGTGAACTTCACATAATAATCCTTACGAGTTTGCATCTTTGAGAGATCTATCTCATACCACTCCTTATTGATTAGCATCTCCATAGTAGATTTAGCTTCAACATGAAGCATTGAAACTAATAAAAATACTACAACGATTAGAGTAAGTCGATTTCTCATAATTATAGTTTTTAGTTTTTCTTTCAGAAGGAGAGTTTTCTCAAAATGATACAATGTGTGTGTCGTAGGTCATTGCGCCAAACACGCCCCAACCTCCATTCACATTGCTCCATATCTGAATTGGATTGGTATACAAGTCAAAATCGCTGATTCTGAACACCTCGATGTCCTTCAGATAATAATATAAATCGGGCGAAAGATGTTGTAATTCAAGAATAACGTATGGCGTAATCACACTATTCGCCCTCATTCTTGTTTCCACTGTAAACTCATATTCCTTCCCATTTATAAGTTCGTCACTAAACACATTCGAAAAATAAGCAGGCAAAAAACCGTATGGTTTTATCAAATCAGAATCATAAAATATAGGATCCTCTGAGCCGAAATAATCTACACTCATAGTAGTAGGGTAAGCTTGATTAGGCAAAAAATTTATCTTTCCTACATTTTTCACTATCAAACGATAATAATTTTTTTCATCCACCGGATCCACGATTTTTAAATTAATTCTCATCACAGTATCAGAGCCAAACATATCAGTAATCTCTACTGTATCACCCGACGCTTCTACTGCCTTGTAATATTCTCTTGCTTTAATTTTTAATTCAGTTCCCATTACGTATAGGCGTGGTGTAGTCGTAGGTAATTGTGTATTTGCTTCCACTCTATCGAGTCCTATTACAGAACCATCCGACAACGGATTAGAATTTGATTCTGCTACGATTTTTATTACGTCGCCAAATTTAGGCACATATTCACTATTATAAGTAACTCCTATACTATCAAACACCATCGTATACACATTTCTATCATTAACCACAAGTTCCACCTTTGCATTCCTCAATGCTTGCGCAGATAATTCCTTTACTAAATACATATATTTTTTATCTGCAGATATCTTATTATAATGATAATAATCAGCACGCATATAGATTAGATTAAAATAATCAATATCATTAGCTTCTGTTACATAGGCATACACCACAGTATCCGGATTAACTATAGCATTTATAGTTAAACGATCTGTCCTATGTTCATCTGTTAAAACAATCTCCTTTTCACATGCCGATAGCGATAGTATCATCACCAATCCGAACAAAATATATCGTAGTTTCATTAATGTAAAAAATTAGTTATTAAAACTTATGTGTAAAGCTTATTGATGGCATTATTGGGAATGGACATTGTAATTTTAACAACATTTTGTTGTCATCGTTAAAACCAACATAAGCCGTATTTGCATTCATACGGTTATATACATTATACACGCTCAACCCTATCACACTCTCTCCAAGTTTGTGCTTCACTCCAAAGTTTACACCCAAATCAAGATGATGAACTGCCGGAAGCACATAGTCGTTTATCTCTTTAAAGCTTATCGCAGAGCGTAAACCATCTATAATATGGGTATTATCTATATAATATTCTGACACATTATCAAAAATATAAAGGGATGACGCTGAAGATACAGCAGTATATCTTGCAATTCCATCAAAATAAGCAAATCTGCCACCTAATGCCTGAGCTACAGGTATTGTTCCTCTGCGACCGGTTCGATAACTCCACGACGCATTTAGCTCCCAATATGATTTCTTGCTCACTGGAATTTTGTGCGAAATCATAATATTCAGATTGTTTCGACAGTCATTATTAGCATAAAACTCCTCGCCACCATTCAACTGATTGCCTGCACGGTCAAATTTCCGCAACGATTTCGACCATGTATAGCTCACCCAACCTGTAGTGTTGCCTGTGGTCTTTTCGAGCATAAGTTCTGCACCATACGAGCGACCATCACCCACCGAAATCATCTGACTCCAATCACGCATAGCAAAAGAATAATTAGCATTCTGCTTATACTCGATAATATTGTTCATTGTCTTATAATATCCCTCGGCCGAAACGCTCATTCCCGGCAATATATCATACACATAGCCCAACGCATATAGGTCGCTTTTCATAAGCGGAATATCCTTAGTGATTGGTACCCATAGTTCCGATGTACTCACAAGATTATTTGTTGCAAGTCGGTGAGTAGATTGTGCCATTCGTGAATAAGATAATTTCAGCGCGTGATCGTTCAGGAATTTCCAACGCATCGATAGGCGAGGCTCAACCGAAGAATATGTTTTACCCTGCACAGCGTGCAATGCCAAGCGAACACCAATATTTAGCTTAATATTTTTGCTCAATTCATAATCATCTTCGGCATATAGGCTATATTGCTTCAACTGATGAACACCGCCCATTATGGTATCAACATAACTGCTTTTTTCATAGACGTAAGTTTTTTTTGATGCCCACTTCAAAGTCTTATAATAGAACGAATTTTTTACTCTTACTTGTGGTGTAAACTCTTGTGATTTCACTTCTGTACCAATCAATATATTATGCTTCTTATTAGGTCTGAATCCTAATTGCGCACCTATCAAGCCTTCTTCCACTTTTGAGAAATAATCTTGATTTACATCTTCAATTTGCAGAAATTCTCCATCCTTTGGATCTCTTTCCTCTATTGGTATCGTATACGCATCATTTGTCTTTCTGCTGTAATAATAACTTCGCTGAATTATACTATAATCATATTTACTATAAGTCACGTTTGCACCCACCTTAAATCGGTCATTTATGTCCCAATCCCAATTTATCGCTCCACATAGATTACTCCACCCGGTAGATACGCTATCTTCTCTATTTACAATAGTTCTATACACTGTTGGAAATATCCCCAACAGAGGATTCTCTTCACCGTCTGATTCTATCTTAAGCGAATGAGTGTTTGTTGGGGCAGAGTTATCTATATCTTTGCCATAATAAAACGATGCTGATAGGCGATTTCGCTCGCTGAACTTATGTGTTATCTTGGCATTAACATCATAGTATTTCATATTTGAGTATGGACGAACCTCATCCGGGTTATCATACACCTTTTCAAGCACAGGATAAGCAATCAGGTCGAAATAAGACATTCTTCCACCCACTATAAATGATGTGTGGTCTTTCCATATAGGTCCTTCTATCATAGCACTGCCTGATAATGCTCCTAAGAACAAGCTGCCATGGTATTTTTTGAAATCGCCCTCTTTCATTGATACATCTATCACACTCGACAGGCGTGAGCCATATCTCGCAGGGAATGCTCCACGATAGAAGTCAATACCTCCCACCATATCGGGATTGATTGCCGAAGCGTAGCCTTTCAAGTGTTCGGGATTATAGAGCGTAGCTCCGTCAAGAGTGATTAGATTTTGATCGATATTGCCACCACGCACCGAGATTCCCACTGTTCCCTCTCCCTCGCTATTCACTCCGGGAAGTTTCTGCAAAGCTTTTAGCACGTCGGGAGTTCCCATAAACATTGGCACACGCTTTATCTGTAGTGGGCTCATTTGGATTGCACTCATCTGCGAGCTCTCTATGCCGAATTTTCTTTCGCCCACCACTTCAACATTGCTAAGTTTTACCCCCTCAGCAAGACGGCTCTTAGTCAACGTACTGTCTGACTTTACCTTTTTAATAGGTTGGGCATACATCATTAAGCCTATGACCAACAACATTGATATCAACACTTTCAACCTTAACATCACCGATTAATTTTAGGAAGGTTCTCTAAAATATGTCAAAAACTAATTACACATAATATCTCATTTTCATATTAAATATTAAATATCAAAATCATTTTTTAGCGTTCCACACCACGCGTGTTTTCACGTCTTCATCCACTTTTATTGGGAAATCCTTAGGTATGTAACAATTAACTCCATCCATATCAAATACCACTCGTTTTTTGTCTATTCCCACTAACTTTACATAACTCGTATTATCACTATATATATTACCCAATATATCACGATACACATAGCGCAATGCTAAAATCTTATCTTTTACAGCATATTCAAATTCAGGACCATCATCAATATCATTTTTATCATAGTCAGTCTTAAATATACCTCCTTCTTCAAATTTATACCATTTACTATCTCGATTACCATCATATACTTGCACCATTTGGGTATTGTTGTAAATATACGGATAACCATCATCATACCATAATGATGATTTCAATATCTCTATTGCTTGTTCATCAGTAAACTCTGTACAAACATCCACATATTTATCACCTAATAATACCTTACCCTCTTTTGTGGGATCCAACGGCTCATCACAACTCAACATACACAACACATATGCCAACATTAGTAATAGTATTTTAATCGATTTCATATCTTTTAGTTTTAATAGTTTATCACACGCAAAGATATACAAATTATTTCTCTATTAAAAATTAACTGTACCATATAATAGTTTAATAGTTTTTAGTTAATGGTAAAATCTCCTTCGTAATAGTCGTCACCAATTTGCACTTCGATAGTATAATCATCGGTAGACAGTGAGCCAATAGCAAATGAATGCGATTTGCTCTCAGTATTGCTCACTGATGAATACACCACAACTCCATCACCGTCGTATACA
>CAJGBY010000015.1 GCA_904501735.1 uncultured Muribaculaceae bacterium | reverse complement strand
TTTCTCTTTTGCTTTTTAGTCTTCTTTGTCAAGATGTGACTTTTGTAAGCATGCTTTCTCTTAATCTTTCCTGTTCCGGTAAGAACGAATCTTTTTTTAGCACCGGAATTAGTTTTAGCTTTTGGCATTTTTGTAATTTTTAATTAATTATACATATAACAGAGCTTGGGCAACCCAAAAAGCCCAAGGCTCTTATTTTCTCTTATTTACTTCTTTTTTGGAGTTAGCATTATTGTCATGCGCTTTCCTTCAAGAACTGGCATTTGTTCTACTTTACCAAATTCTTCCAAGTCGTTTGCAAAACGCAACAACAACACTTCACCTTGTTCCTTGAAAAGAATCGAACGACCCTTGAAGAACACATACGCTTTCACCTTAGCTCCTTCTTTAAGGAAACCTTGAGCATGCTTCAACTTAAAGTTGTAGTCGTGATCATCAGTTTGAGGTCCGAAACGAATTTCCTTAACCACCACCTTTGTAGATTTAGCCTTTTGCTCCTTCAAACGCTTGCGTTGTTGATAAAGGAACTTTTGGTAATCCAAAACTCTACACACTGGAGGCACCGCATTAGGAGAAATCTCGATAAGATCAAGATCCATTTCATCAGCAATACGCAATGCTTCAGCAAGTGAATATACTCCTTGTTCTACATTATCGCCCACCAAACGCACTTCTTTTGCCCTAATTCGGTCATTAATTGCGTGTTGGTCTTTGCTTTCTTTATCCCCTTTTTTCTTTGCGACATCTGCAGCTGGTCGCGGTGTTGTAGGCTTTTTAGGGCCTGTCCAAGATGGTTTTTTCTCCATTAAATAATATTAAAAGTTTGTCATTTTCTCTATCTCAAGAGCAAAATCGGTTGCAAAGGTAGTAATTTTTTTCGAACCTTTATCACCTTCGCCCTGTTTTCTTACAGAAACTTCGTTATTTTCTGCTTCTTTTTCACCTACAATGAGCAAATATGGGATTTTTTTCAACTCATTGTCGCGAATCTTCTTACCAATCTTCTCATTTCTATCATCAACAAATGCACGGATATCCTTTTCTGCAAGTTCAAGAACAACCTTTTGTGCATAGTCGTTATATTTTTCACTAATTGGAAGAACAACCACTTGATCAGGAGCAAGCCATAGAGGCAACTTACCTGCTGTGTGTTCAAGAAGCACAGCCACAAAGCGTTCCATTGAGCCAAATGGCGCACGGTGGATCATGATAGGACGATGCTTTTGGTTATCAGCACCTACATATTCAAGGCCGAAACGCTCAGGCAAGTTGTAGTCCACTTGAATAGTACCAAGCTGCCAACGACGACCGATAGCATCTTTCACCATAAAGTCAAGCTTTGGACCATAGAACGCAGCTTCACCTTGTACCGACTTAGCATTCAAGCCCTTTTCAGCACATGCTTCGATGATTGCACGCTCTGCCTTTTCCCAGTTTTCGTCGCTACCCACATATTTTTGTGTATTGTTAGGATCGCGTAGCGAAATTTGAGCTTCAAAGTTTTCAAAGTTTAATGCCTTAAAGATATAGAAAATAATATCCATTACCTTCAAGAACTCATCCTTCAATTGATCTGGAGTACAGAACAAGTGAGCATCATCTTGAGTAAATCCACGCACACGAGTCAATCCGTGAAGCTCACCGCTTTGCTCATAACGATACACTGTACCGAATTCCGCAAAACGCAATGGAAGATCCTTATATGAACGAGGAGCTGTCTTATAAATCTCACAGTGGTGAGGACAGTTCATTGGCTTCAAGAAGTATTCTTCACCTTCTTCTGGAGTGTGGATTGGTTGGAACGAGTCCTTACCATATTTTGCATAGTGACCTGATGTCACATACAACATCTTGTTACCAATGTGTGGAGTGATTACTTGCAAGTAACCATATTTGCGTTGAATCTTTCTCAAGAATTGTTCAAGACGGTCACGAAGTGCAGCACCCTTAGGCAACCACAATGGAAGACCTTGTCCCACATTTTGAGAGAACGCAAAAAGTTCCATTTCTTTACCGATCTTACGGTGGTCGCGCTTCTTAGCTTCTTCAAGAATTGCTAGATATTCATCAAGTAGTTTCTTCTTAGGATAAGAAACACCATAGATACGAACCATTTGCTTGCGAGTTTCATCACCACGCCAGTAAGCACCTGCAATCGACATAATCTTCACAGCCTTGATTGCACCTGTACTTGGCAAGTGTGGGCCACGACAAAGGTCGGTAAACGCACCTTGTGTATATGTTGAAATTGTTCCGTCCTCGAGGCCGTTGATCAATTCACACTTATAAGTTTCGCCTCTTTCACCAAACATCTTAAGTGCATCTTCCTTACTAATGTCAGCACGAACCACTGCTTCATCTTTTGCAGCAAGTTCAGCCATCTTAGCTTCGATCTTTGCGAAATCAGCACTTGTAATTTGGTTTTCTCCTGGATCGATGTCATAGTAGAAACCATTTTCGATAGCAGGACCGATACCGAATTGAACACCTTGGTAAAGTTCTTGTAGTGCTTCAGCTAGCAAGTGAGCCGATGTATGCCAGAAAGCATGCTTACCTTCAGCATCATCCCACTTAAACAATTTTATTTCACCATCATTACAAATTGGTCGTGAAATATCCCATTCAGCACCATTCACAGTAGCAGCAAGCACCTCTTTAGCAAGACGAGGGCTGATGCCTTCAGCAATTTGATATGGAGTGATACCACTCTCATATTGCTTCACACTTCCGTCAGGAAAAGTAATATTAATCATTTGTTTATTTAGTTTTTTCGTGTGCCATACAAGCGGCACAACATTTCACATAAAATTTCAATTTGCAAAGATAGTAAATTTACGGAATACACTCCGAAAATTTACCGCTTTTTTCACAAGTTTGTTTATTATCTCCTATCGAGATTCTTTCACCTATTTATTAATTCATGCGTTTGAGAACACTATACGATGGTAGAATTCCCAATTCGCCAGCTTTACTTAGGTCGCTTATACCCTTTTCTTTGTTACCAAGTTGAAGATAAGCAAGACCTCTATTATAATAGGCTTCACCAAAATCTTTTTTCTCTTCGATTGCCGATGTAAAACAACTTATCGCCGAAGTGAGATTATTATTTTTAGCATACACACAACCTTTATTATATAGTGCATACACATTATTTGGTGAATACTCAAGCACTTTATCCAAATCGGCCATCACAGCTTCATATTCTTTTGCTTGTCTACGCTGCGCAAACATCATTTCATCTTGCGAGCGATTATCTCCATGCACATTTGCCGCTTCCAACTCTATTTGTTGACAACGAGCTGTTGCTCTCACAAAATAAGCGAGTGTGAAATTAGGACGCATTTCGATTGCTCTATTCAAATCCTTAATTGCTGCTTCAGGATTCTTTACCACCATAAAATCAATTGCTCGACCTAAATAATCGATTGCTCGAGGTTGTGATGTAGCAAGCATTCCGTTATAATATTCTATCGAATTGAAATGTCTTTGTATTTGGTCTTCGTAGAGTGTAGGCACTCTATTGGTTAGATGCACCACAAATTGAAGCAGTCGCGACGCATTAGCCTCATCAACTTCCTTCATATAATATGAATTATCACGCACCACTCCACCTTGTGTGTAGCACGACAACACAAACATAGGTTCATTATCAATCTTCATATTTTGATTTTGTACCCTACCTCGTGTTTTGTTATCATATTCTGGTCGTATACTATTATCATTCTCTACTACAAGGAGTGTATTGAATTTATTCTTAACAGCATCTTCCGATTCAAATTCTTCGCCATTTTGTTCAGCTTCGTCCTCCGACTTGTTTTCTGCAAGCATCTTCGGATCATTGCCACTTCTATTCTTCTTATATAATTCTTGCGAACGCTTATAATCTCTTTCACCGCCAGCTATATCACCCGATAAGCGTTTACACTCGCTTCTTGCATAGAGTGCCGATTGAAAATTTGGATACACCTTCAACAACTCATCATAGTCTTTAATAGCTTTTTTATATTGACCAGTCTTGTGATACAACGATGCTCTATTATAACGCGACAACACATTATTTGGATCACTTCGTAGCACATACGAGAAATCTTCAATAGCTTTATTATTCTCGCTCACCTCCATTTTCAACAATGCTCTATTATAATATGCAGTCACATTGGTTGGCTCAAGATTCAACGCATAATCATAGTCGGCCATAGCACCAAAATAGTCATCGAGCTTGTATTTCATAAATGCTCTATTGATAAAATAGCCCGCATAATGTGGCTCCAACTTGATAGCCTCATTCATATCCTCAAGCGCACCTTGCACATTATGCTCATACCTCATTCTGATACCTGAGCGCATCACATAAGCATTCGACTCATTCTTATTCAAATCCAAGCACTTATTCACATCATCTAAAGCCTTCACTGTATCACCTTGTGCAAGAAACAATTCAGCTCTACCAAGATATGCATTATCATACTTAGGATATATTTTTAGCAACTTGCTATAAGTTACCTCAGCATTTTCATATTGCTTCAATGCCACTTCACACACAGCCTTGTTCATCAAGAAATTCTTGTGCTCTGGAAATTGCTTTAATCCTGCCTCATAATCAGCAACTGCACCTTTATAATCTCTCAATGTTTGACGCGCAACACCTCTCACTTGATAAGCATCAACAATAAATGGATTGCGTTCAAGTGCTTTGGTACAATCATCTTCTGCGCCTTTAAAGTCGCTCAAATTAAGTTTTGCTACTGCTCTATAAAAATAAGGATCAGCAAGATAAGGTTTCACGCTTATTACTTGATTGAAATATTGAATCGACAACACATAATCTTCGAAATACATTGCATTTCGACCAATATTAATCACTTGATCGGTATTTATCTGCGCTTTTGCAGTTTCTCCATGACCTATGGCTATCATCAACATAATTGCCACCAGCCACATATATATATTATTACTAATCTTCATCTATTTTCGATATTTTGCGCAAAGTTATGACATTACGACGAATTTTCCGTTAATTTTGTGTTAAACACGAAAAATCGGCCACTATTTATAGCTCCAAATCACACTTTTACCCATCAATTAAATATTTTTCACTCCAACGATAATCTTATTTACAGCACAAAAAAGGATAAACCTCATTTAACTGGTTTATCCTTTTTCTAATATCCTATTTTAGGTTCTTTTTATTTTAGAATCTTCTTTATCACAGGCAACATCTTCTTAGCAAGTCGATAGTATCCAAGATCGGTAAAGTGATAACCATCTACAGTTCCTTCTCTATCTTCTGTCAAGATGTCTTTTGCCTCATAATAATATATATTCTTCACACCTTGCTTCTTTAATTTCTTATAGTAGTCACGCAAAGCTGCATTTTTTTCTTTCAATGTTCCTTCTTCTTTTCTATCAAACAAGCAACCTGGGAATAGAGGCGATTCAACGAATAGGATTGGCACTTCAGGACGATGCGACAACAAATATTGTACAAATGGATCAATATTTTCCTTTAACGCATCCACCTTATTATTTGGCAAGCAATCTATTACATACAATCCTGCATCAATCGACGCCATCACTTCTGCTACTTCAAGGTCAAGACGACCATTACCACTAAATCCTAAGTTATACACTTCACGATTCAAGTCGCGCACCAACATACTTGTGTGGCACATACCTGGGCGTGTTGCACAACCACCTTGAGTAATACTTGTACCATATACAACTACTGGCTTTTCGCTCTTTGGCAAATCCACCTTTGGCATTTCAATCACTGCAGCCGAATCTACGCCTATATACAAACTATCAACTCCATCATACAATGGGAAGAACATCATATATTCACGCATTCCTGGTTTCATATCAGCAAACACAGTCGCGCTACATTTCTTTTTATTTACCACAGGGCGTGCAGGACTCACAAATTCCCATTTTCCATTATCCATCAATGCATACACATCAAAACCTCTAATTCCTGTTGGTGTCATGTGATTCATTTCCACATTAAATGTAGAATTCCATTTCACTCTCATCTTTCTCGCATTCGATGAGAAACGAATATACAATCCAGCTGTGTTTGTTCCTAAATTATATAATTCTTTGCGAACTTTTGTCTTCAATGAATCAGGCAAACGAGTATACGTTACACTATCATTTTTAACAGCTGTACCATAGAGTGGAAATTGTGTCGCATCATGATACACCAAATCTTTCGCTTGCACATTGACTCCTATCGCCAATACAAATGAACTCACAAGAGCTAAAATCTTTTTCATATTGATAAATGCTTTTATTTTTACAAAAATTTTCACAAAAGTAGCAAAAAAAATGTATCTACTAACACATTATTAATACCTTTCGATATTTTTTCGTAACTTTACCGAGATTTTATGTAATAACAGATAACAAGATATGAAGAAACTATATATAATTATTGCTTGTTTGCTATTCTCAGCAACATCTTACATTATGGCCAATAACGACAAAACTGTAACAGTAAGCTACGACGCGAACAACCTTTCACACGACTTCGATGGCGAATGGAACATGATAACTTTGCGTGGCAAGGATATTAGCACTCGCGAAAGAGCCTTTCTTTTATTCAATTTTAACGATAGCACTTTCTATGGCAATAATGGTTGCAATATCGTAAATGGTAAGTTCCACATCTCGGGTACCAACAAGATCGCTTTCTCCGATATATTAACCACTATGATGGTATGCCATAATGGAACATCTGAGCGTAATATCATGAAAGCTCTACACGAAACTACTGCTTTCAAATTCTCAGTAGAAAATGGCATCAAGCACCTTACACTTGTTAATACTAAAGGTCAAAACTTGATACATCTAAAGAATCAAAATATCAATTTGCTTAATGGAGCTTGGACTGTTAGCTCTATCAACAACGAAAGTGTAACCGACAACAATGTGCGCATCGTTATCGATGTTCAAGAAATGAGAATACATGGTAACAGCGGTTGCAACCTATTCAACGGCACTCTATTCATCGACCCTTACAAGGATTGGGGCGTAGAGTTCCAAGAGTTGGTTTCTACACGAAAAATGTGTCGCAACATCCACATTGAAACAGCTCTTCTCGTTGCTCTCGAAGAAACTCAATTTTGCAAAGAGCTTGAAAATGGTGAAATAGCTCTTTTTGATGGTAACGGAAATCAAATTGCTACCCTCAAACGACTAAATTTAAAATAAAATAGCACTTTTAATGTATATTTATCGCATAATAGCAATAAAAATACAGCTTTAGACATCTTTTTGTTTGACATAATAGTCCATTTCATTATCTTTGCATTAATTATTAACGAGTATTTTTACATCCTAATTCATACAGTAATTGAACGTAGCAATTATCAAATATAATGCTGGTAATATCTTTTCAGTGCTTTATGCTTTGAAAAGGATTGGTATTGAAGCTATCGTAACCGACGATTTCGACACTATTCGCAATGCCGACAAAGTCATATTCCCAGGAGTTGGCGAAGCATCTTCAGCTATGGCATACCTCAAAGAAAAGGGATTAGACCAACTTATCATTTCTCTTAAGCAACCAGTCCTTGGCATTTGCATAGGCGAACAATTATTGTGCCGTCATTCCGAAGAAGGCAATGTTGATTGCTTAGGTATATTTGATGTTGATGTAAAGCGATTCGACAATACGAATCATCATGACCTAAAAATTCCACACATGGGTTGGAATACCATATCGGCCAACGACAACCCTATTCTTAAAGGCGTTGACGGTAAATTTGTATATTTCGTGCATAGTTATTATGCACCTGTATGCAAGCACACTATCGCAACTTGTAATTATATCGACAACTATAGTGCAGCTTTGCATCGTGATAATTTCTATGCCACACAATTCCACCCCGAAAAAAGTGGCGATATAGGTGAATTGATTCTTAAAAACTTTATTGAGCTATGATAGAGATAATTCCTGCAATCGATATTATAGACGCAAAATGTGTACGCCTTTCTAAAGGAGATTATGACCAAAAGAAGGTTTACAGCGAATCGCCTGTCGACACAGCAAAAGCTTTTGAAGATGCTGGATGTCGTCGCCTACACCTTGTCGACCTTGATGGCGCCAAATCAAGCCACATAGTCAATTATCGCACACTCGAAGCCATTGCTTCAGCAACCAATTTGACAATCGATTTCGGTGGAGGAATCAAGAGTGATGACGATGCTCGCATTGCATTCGATTGTGGAGCATCTATGATCACTGGAGGCAGTATTGCTGTCAACAATCCTAAGGTATTTCAATCATGGATTATTAAATATGGCGCCGACAAAATCATCCTCGGTGCCGATGCAAAAAATAAAATGATAGCCACCAATGGTTGGCTTAACAATAGCGACTTGCACATCGTACCTTTCATCAACTCTTATCTCGAAAAAGGCATCACACAAGTGATAAGCACCGACATCAGTCGCGATGGCATGCTACAAGGCACTGCTATCGACCTATATAAAGAGATATTAGCCGAATGTGAAGGTGTTTACATTATTGCAAGTGGTGGCGTAGCAAGCATCGACGACATACGACAACTTGAAGAAATCAATGTCCCTGCCGTTATTGCTGGTAAAGCTATTTATGAAGGAAGAATTTCCCTCAAAGACTTAGAATACGAAAATTTAAAACGCAAATGTTAGCAAAACGAATAATCCCATGTCTTGATGTTAAAGATGGAATGACCGTAAAAGGGGTTAATTTCGTCAATTTTCGCAATGCAGGCGACCCTGTAGAATTGGGGCGTGCATATAGTCAAGCTGGGGCCGACGAACTTGTTTATCTCGACATAACTGCGTCCTACGAAGAACGCAAAACATTCATCGACCTTGTGCGTCGAGTTGCCGAGAATGTTAACATACCTTTCACCGTAGGTGGAGGTATCGGTTCGGTGCAAGATGTGGGCAAACTTCTTAACGCTGGTGCCGACAAGGTGTCAATCAACTCTTCGGCTCTTCGCAACCCTCAACTCATCACCGACATTGCAAGCAATTTCGGTTGTCAAGTGTGCGTTGTAGCCATTGATGCTCGATGCGACAATGGCGAATGGATCTGCTATGTAAAAGGTGGACGCGTGCCTACTGAGCGAAAACTTTACGATTGGGCTCTCGAAGCTCAAGAGCGAGGTGCAGGCGAAATACTTTTCACAAGTATGGACCACGATGGCGTAAAAGAAGGTTTTGCTTGCCAAGCCCTTGCCGAGCTAAATAGTCGCCTGTCAATTCCGGTTATTGCATCGGGTGGTTGTGGCACAATGGAACACTTCAAAGATGCTTTCACAATAGGGAAAGCCGATGCCGCTCTTGCTGCAAGTGTTTTTCACTTCAACGAAATAGGCATTCGTGATTTAAAAGAATATTTGAAACAAAACAATATAAATGTAAGATTATAAAACTATGGCACTCGATTTTGACAAAATGGGAGGACTAATTCCCGCTATCATACAAGATGCAGGCACTAAAAATGTGCTTATGCTTGGTTTTATGAATCCTGAAGCTTACGAGAAGACTCTCGAAACAAAACAAGTAACTTTCTTTAGCCGAACAAAGAATCGTTTATGGACTAAAGGCGAAACAAGTGGCAACTTCCTTAATGTTGTTTCAATTGAGGAAGATTGCGACCACGACACCCTTCTCATCAAGGTTAACCCTATAGGTCCTGTGTGCCACACAGGCTCAGCTACTTGTTTCAATGATGACAATTCTTATGGCGTACAATTCTTGTCTTTCTTGCAAGACTTTATCGACAAGCGACACGAAGAAATGCCAAAAGGCTCTTATACTACATCACTTTTCGAAAGTGGAATAAATCGCATCGCTCAAAAAGTGGGAGAAGAAGCTCTCGAAACTGTAATTGAAGCTACCAATGGCACTAACGGACGACTTGTCTACGAAGCTGCCGACATGCTTTATCATCTCATCGTTCTTCTTTCCGAAAAGGGATTAAGAATCGAGGACCTTACACAAGCACTTTACAATCGTCACAATAAGAAAAAAGAAGATTATGACAAAAATTGTGGATTATAAGAATGTTGAAATTCACCGCAAAGAATTAGTAGTTCTTAAAAATGTTACTTTTTCTTTGAATAGTGGAGAATTTGTCTATCTCATTGGTCGAGTAGGTAGCGGCAAAAGTAGCCTCATGAAATCAATGTATAGCGAAATTCCTATTATCGAAGGTGAAGCATCTGTTCTTGACTACGATTTAACTTCCATCAAAAAGAAAGACATCCCCTACTTGCGTCGACGCATTGGAATTGTCTTCCAAGACTTCCAATTGCTCACCGATCGCTCGGTCTACGACAATCTTCTATTTGTCCTTGAAGCCACTGGTTGGAAGGACAAAAATGAAATTGAAGAACGCATTGAGAGCGCATTACAACAAGTTGGTATGTCCAACAAATCTTACAAAATGCCACACGAACTATCAGGTGGCGAACAGCAACGCATCGTCATTGCTCGAGCTTTGCTTAACAAACCTACCCTTGTGCTTGCCGATGAACCAACGGGAAATTTAGACCCCGATACTGGCAACCAAATTGTGTCGCTACTTCACGAGATTGCCGAAAACGGAACCACTGTGATTATGGCCACACACAATTTGAACCTAATCGAGCAATTCCCTGGCAAGGTGATTCGTTGCGAAGACAAACAAGTTATAATGAATAATTAATTCCTTACGCATATATCTAAAATTTACTTATGAAAGTATTAAAATTTGGAGGTACTTCTGTTGGATCGGCTCAACGAATTAAAAATGTAGCCGAACTAATCACTAATCGTGGTAAAAACATTATCGTACTATCAGCTATGTCGGGTACAACAAATTCTCTTGTTCAAATTTCAGAGCGCCTACACAACGAAGACATCGACGGAGCCTATGGCATCATCGAGGGTCTTAAACAAAAGTATGCGCGCACGCTTGAAGAAATGTTTGACGACCAAGTGTATCTTGATTTGGCAAAAAATAAGATCCAAGAAATTTTCGACTTTATTCGCCTTCACACTATGAGTAATTTCTCCGAAAGATACGAAAAAGAAATTCTTGCACAAGGCGAGTTGATGTCAACCAACATAATGCACTACTATTTGCTTTCTCAAGGTATCAAGTCGGTTCTTCTTCCTGCGCTCGATTATATGCGTATTGACGAAAACGGAGAACCTGATTATAACTATATCAAAGCTCACATCTCGGCTCTTCTCAAGGCTTCAGCCGATGCCGATATTTATATCACACAAGGTTTTATTTGCCGCAATCCTGAAGGTCACATCGACAACTTGCAACGCGGTGGTAGTGACTACTCTGCGTCGATTGTTGGTGCTATGATTGGTGCCGAAGAAGTTCAAATATGGACCGACATCGATGGTATGCACAACAATGACCCTCGTTTTGTTGAAAAAACCGAACCAGTTCAAGAACTTGCATTTGAAGAAGCTGCCGAATTGGCTTATTTTGGTGCTAAAATCCTACACCCTACATGTGTACGACCAGCACAAGAGCACAACATTCCTGTTCGTTTGCTCAACACTCTTTGCCCTGAAGCATTCGGCACTCTAATTCACAATTCTACCGAAAATGGCAAGATTAAGGCTGTTGCTGCAAAGGACAACATCACTTCAATCAAGATTAAATCAAGCCGTATGCTTCTTGCACATGGTTTCTTGAAAAGAGTGTTTGAAATATTCGAGGACAACAAGACTGCTATCGATATGATTACAACTTCCGAAGTTGGCGTATCTGTAACAATCGACAACACAAAGAACCTCGAGCAAATCACATCTGAGCTAAAAGGTCTTGGCGATGTAACAATCGATGAAGACATGGTCATCGTGTGTGTTGTGGGCGACCTCAAATGGCAAAATTGTGGTTTCGAAGCCGATGTAGTTAACGCACTACGCACAATTCCTGTTCGTATGATTTCTTACGGCGGTAGCAACCACAACATTTCTGTTCTTATTCACAAAGATGACAAAATTGAGGCTCTTAACTTACTTAGCAAGCATTTGTTTAACAAATAAGCACTTTTTCAAATGGCTGTAAAATTCCCATTAGACAAATTCAACGAGGTGCAAACACCTTTCTATTATTACGATATTGAACTTCTCGAAGATACTCTCAACAATATCAACGATTGCACTAAAGGTTTGCCCTTTCATGTGCATTATGCTGTAAAGGCCAATGCCAACGACCGCATTCTTCGCACTATCAATGCTGCAGGTCTTGGTATCGATTGTGTGAGTGGTGGCGAAGTAGCTGCTGCTATCAATGCAGGCTTTGATAGCAAAAAGATCGTGTTTGCTGGTGTGGGTAAAACCGACCGCGAAATAAGTCTTGCTCTCGATGCCAATATTCTATGTTTCAATGTGGAATCTATTCCCGAACTTGAAGCTATCAATGAATTAGCGCAACAAAAAGGGAAAATTGCCGATGTTGCATTCCGTATCAACCCCAATGTAGATGCACACACTCACAAATACATCACCACAGGATTGAGTGAAAACAAATTTGGCATCAACCTTGAGCAACTTCCTGATGTATTAAAATTAGCATCTACTTTGAAAAATATTAATGTGGTAGGACTACACTTCCACATTGGTTCTCAAATCACAATTCTTGAACCTTTCAAAGTTCTTTGCGATAAAATCAATGCGCTACAAAAGGAAGTCAACGAAATGGGCTTCAAACTTAAAATCATCAATGTAGGTGGTGGTCTTGGTGTAGATTACGAAAACCCTGACAAGAATCCAATCCCTGATTTCAAGTCTTATTTTGATATTTTCAAGAACAACCTCATACTACAAGAAGGTCAAGAAGTACATTTCGAACTTGGTAGAGCTATTGTGGCTCAATGTGGCTCACTTATCACACAAGTTACTTATGTAAAGAAAGGTACGGCAAAACAATTCGTTATTACCGATGCAGGTATGACCGACCTAATACGCCCTGCCCTTTATCAAGCACACCACAACATCGAAAATATCACTGCAACGACTGAAACAACCGAAATTTATGATGTTGTAGGTCCTATATGCGAATCAAGCGACTGCTTCGGTGAGAATGAAACTCTTCCTACCACTAAACGAGGTGATTTGCTTGCGCTTCGCACTGCTGGTGCCTACGGCGAAATTATGGCTTCTCGCTACAATCTTCGCGACCTTCCTACTGCTGTTTATTCTAAGTAGTAAAATTCACATTCAATACATCTATAAAAAGGGGCTTTTTGCCCCTTTTTATTTTCCAATATTCCAAATTATTTGTTTTTGCCTATTTTTTCCATATCTTTGCTAGAGATAGATTATTACCATTAATTTAACTCTATAAAACATGCGAAAATTAATACTTTTATTTTTGCTTACACTATCCATCTCTTCATCAGCTACCGATGTATTAGTTGTAAAGCAAAATGCCAGCGACACTTCGTGGGTAATCTCAACTATTAACGAAATCACATTCGACGGAAATGGTGTAAAACTTGCTTTTACCGATGGGCAATCGGTTTATTATGCCAAGGACGACTTTAATATGCTACAATTCGACATTACTCCATCGGGAATTAATAGTGTTGAAGCTAAAAAGGCATTCTCAATAAAGAATAATGTTATTTCAGTAAATGCTGAAACATCTGGCATACAAGTATATTCGCTCAATGGTACTCTTGTTGCTACAAGCAATAGCAAAAGTCTAAACATTTCTAACCTTTCAGCAGGTTCTTATATTGTTAAGGCTGATAAATTAATCACTAAAATCGTAAAGAAATGAAAAAGACAACTCTAATCATAGCTGCCTTATTATCTGTTGCTACAATAGCTTGGGCTACCGAAAGAGTATGGATTCAACAAAATAACCGCATAACTCTCGGTTTGCCTCTCACTATGGCCGACAACATCACCCTTTCAAGCGATGGTGCTACTGTCAATTTTAATATGAAGGACAATGTGGGTACACATTCATGTGCTTATACCGATATTAAGAATGTTACTTTCGGCGACAAACAAGATGTTATCGCAATCAATTTCGATGGAACCGATGCCGACATTATCAATCCTTTTGCTTTTCAAGGTGTAAACATTGAAAAAACTAATGGCAACATTGTCATCACATCTACAAGTGCCGAAAAACTTCGCTATGAAGTAACCGGAACGACTACCGATGGCTCTATTACTATTTCTTCTGAATCGGCATTTACTCTTGCCCTCAACGGAGCTAATATCACCAGCGCCACAGGTAGTGCTATCAATATTCAATCTAAAGTTAAAGCTACTATCGAGCTTAATGCTACATCTACTTTAACCGATGGTACTGCTGGTGAAAATGGTTGTCTATATAGCAAAGGCGATTTGATTTTTAAAGGCAACGGTACTCTAAATGTTACTGCCAACACAAAACATGCTATCGCAAGCAAAAAAGCTATCCAAATCAAATCGGGTAACATTTCTATCGTTTCGGCTAAATCTGATGGTATTCACTCTGGCACAGAATTTACAATGAATGGTGGTAATTTCACTGCTCGCAACACTGGTGGCGACGGTATCGATGGCGACGAAGGTATTATCAACATCAACAATGGTAACATCGATATTGAAATCACTGTTACCGACACTAAGTGTATTAAATGCGATAGCACTTTCATCATTAATGGTGGCGATATCAAGATCAATATGCCAGCCGACCAAGGTAAAGCTCTTCGCACAAAGGGTGACATGACAATCAACAATGGTAATATCACTGCTACTGCATCAGGTAATGTAGTTCTTGAAGATAACGACCCATCTTATTGCACAATCATTAAATCTGATGGTGATTTCACAATGAATGGTGGTAATATCATCATCAATCACTCTGGTGAAGCAGGTAAGGGTTTCTCTATCGATGGCAATGCAACTTTCACAGGTGGTACAGTAGACATCACAGTATCTGGTGGTGGAGCAAAATACACCGATGTTAATGGCGACATCGATTCTTATGCTTCTACTTGTATCAAGGTTGATGGTAATCTTACTATTCTTAATGGTACATTCAATCTACTTTCTACAGGTATCGGTGGTAAATGTATCAGTACTGACCTCGATGCTATCATTGGCGACTCTACTCAAGGCCCTTCTATCACAGCTAAAACAACAGGTGCTCGTTTCGTTGAGGTACAAGGTTCTAACGAAGAAAACACCGATTATGCTAACCCTAAGGTATTCAAAGCCGATAATAACATGACCATCAACAATGGTACTCTCAATATTTCATCAACTCAAAACGGTGGTGAAGGTCTTGAAAGTAAGAACATCATGACAATCAATGGTGGTAATATTAAAATCAACACTGTTGACGATTGTATCAATGCAGCTTCTTCTATTGTAATCAATGAAGGCAAACTTTATTGCATGGCTACAGGTAATGATGCTATGGACTCTAACGGTACTCTTATCATCAACGGTGGAACAATATTTGTATCAGGTGCAAACGCTCCTGAAGGTGGATTTGACTGCGATATGAGTAGTAATTTCACAATCACTGGTGGTATTCTTATTGGTATCGGTGGTTCTAACACTACTCCATCTACCAACAATACTAAGCAAGCCACTCTTATCTACTCTGCCACATTAAATACTAACCAACTATTTACTATCACCGATGCTAATGGTAATCACATCATCTCATTCGAAAATCCTCGCACAGCAAGTTCGGGTGGTGGTAGCACTCCTCCTGGTGGTGGTGGCCGTCCTGGCGGTGGCGGTGGTCGACCTGGCGATAGTGGAGGCGCTGGAGGCACATCAATATTGATCTCTACCCCTGAATTCGTCAAAGGTAATTCTTATAAGATTTACACCGACGGTACAGTTACTTCAGGCGAAACATTTGAATGTATAACTTACAAAGGTAGCTACACAGAAGGCACCTTAAAGACAAGCACTACTCTTTCATCAATGGTGACAACAGTTAGATAATACCAATAGAAAAAGCAGAGACTAATCTCTGCTTTTTCTTGTTGATATATCCAAAATTAGTTAACTTTGTACCAAATAAAAACATACTCAAACTATGATAATACGCGACCGACAAGAAATAGAGAATCATATCAAAAGCCGCACTTCAAGCGATTGCGAACGAGTAATCAACATTGACGCACAAGATTTCGAAGCAGTTCTTGCTTGCGAGGATATTGCGGCAATCGAAGTTGAGGCTGAAGATCTTGCAAATATTGTGGTTACAATTCTACGCGAAATGCGCGAAATAGGCTGTTCAGGCACTAAGCATGTTGTACTCACCATCACATGTTCACGCTCTTATGGTCTCAACATGATGGACATGGAAAAACTAAGCGCCGTTATGCGTTCGTTCGAAGAAGGCACCGAATTGATATGGGGTATAAGCTACGACAACACTATGCCTATGAGCAAAGCTCGTGTAACCATCATCATCGGCAAATAAATTCTAACATTCTCGTAACCTTACACAAAAAAGTGCCATACTGTTTCAGTATAGCACTTTTTTCATATTTATAATGTCTATTATTTTCGTTCAAGTTCTTGAAGTGATTCCATCTTCTTGGTTTCGAGGAATTCATACACGCCACACAAGTGTTCACGCACGCGTCCATGACCAAATTCATACACCTTAGTTGCAAGTCCGTCAAGGAAATCACGGTCGTGGCTCACACAAATAAGTGTTCCATCAAAATCTTGCAATGCTTGCTTCAAAATATCCTTTGTCTTTAAGTCAAGGTGATTGGTAGGCTCATCGAGAATAAGCAAATTCACTGGATCAAGAAGCAACTTCATCAATGCCAAGCGTGTGCGTTCACCACCCGACAACACCTTCACTTTCTTTGTGCTTGCCTCGCCACCAAACATAAATGCACCGAGCAAATCACGAATCTTATTTCTGATATCGCCTTTGGCTACATCATCAATAGTTTGGAACACGGTAAGATTTTCATCAAGAAGTGAAGCTTGATTTTGCGCAAAGTATCCTATCTGAACATTATGACCAAGCGTTAGTATTCCTTCGTGTTCAAGCTCTTTCATAATACACTTTACAAGTGTAGATTTACCTTCACCATTTCGGCCCACGAAAGCCACTTTATCACCTCTGTTTATTGTTAGATTTACACCCGAGAATATGCGCTTGTCATCAAATGCCTTACCCACACTATCCATCATCACTGGATATTGTCCCGAACGAGGTGATGGTGGGAATTTCAATCTCAATGCCGATGTATCTTCTTCATCGACTTCGATGATTTCAAGTTTTTCAAGCATCTTCACACGACTCTGCACTTGCAAGGTCTTTGAATAAGTTCCTTTAAATCGTTCTATAAAGTCTTTAGTTTCTTGAATCATCTTTTGTTGTTCTTCAAACTGCTTTTGTTGTTGAGCACGTCGCTCAGCACGCAGTTGAAGATATTGCGAATAATTCACCTTATAGTCATAGATACGGCCCATTGTTACCTCAATAGTGCGAGTTGTTATATTATCCACAAATTTACGGTCGTGGCTTATCACTACTACAGCCTTACCATTGCTAATCAAGAAGTCTTCAAGCCACCCTATTGATTCAATATCCAAGTGGTTGGTTGGCTCATCAAGAAGAAGCACATCAGGATTACGAAGAAGCATTTTAGCCAATTCGATACGCATACGCCAACCACCCGAGAATTCACTCGTTTGACGATTGAAGTCGCTTCGCTCAAAACCAAGACCAAGTAGTGTCTTTTCCACATCTTCTTCAAAGTGAGTCATATCGATAGCATAGAACTTCTCACTTTTTGTTGCCACTTCTTCGATAAGAGCCATATATTCATCGCTCTCATAGTCGGTACGCTCAGCAAGTTGTTTATTTAGCTCCTCTATCTCAGCCTCCATTTGATGCAAATGTGCAAATGCTTGAGATGCTTCCTCAAACACAGTACGACCATCTTCGGTCATCAAATGCTGTGGTAAATAAGCTATAACAGTATCTTTAGGCGCCGATACGCTGCCTCGAGTTGGCTTACGCACGCCTGCCAATATCTTTAGCAAGGTAGATTTTCCTGCACCATTTTTACCCATTAGGGCTATACGGTCCTTCTCGTTGATTACAAATGATATGTCGCTAAATAGTGTGCTGCCTCCAAATTCGACAGCAAGTCCGTCAATTGATACCATAAATCGATGTTTCGCTTCTATTTTTTGTTACAAATGCAAAGGTACACATTTTATCCCGATTTTGCATAAGCACAACATAAAACAAGGCAACGATAAGCTTCATTGCCCACCATTGCCTCTCTATATTTCAACTAAACTATCGAATCACACAAAACTTTTGATGATTTCTTCAAGCATCGATTGTGATTGTATTCCCACCACTCGCCACACTGGTTCTCCCTTTTTAAAAATCATCAGTGTAGGCACTGTATGCACATTATATTTAAATGATAGTTCCTCATTCTTATCTACATCTATTTTCAGAAAATTCATTTTTTCGCCATATTTTCGTTCCAATCTATCAACCACTGGCGACATCACTCGACATGGGCCACACCAAATCGCAAAGAAATCCACAAATAAAGGTTTCTCACTTTCATTCATTTCATAAAAACTTTTCATAATCAATTATTTTTAAGAATCATTACATAATTAACATTCTATAAGCACTCTCAGTTTAACACTACTCATTTTTTTACTACAATTATTTTTAATATCTTTGTATTCTAACCTCTTATACAATTCATATTATGACAAAAATTGATTTCGTCGACTCTAAACCTCATTACGAACTTCTCGACGGATTGCGTGGAGTAGCGGCGTTACTTGTTATATGTTATCATATTTTTGAAGGCTTTGCTTTCGCAAGTGGTGGTATGATTGAAACTCTCAACCATGGCTATCTTGCCGTCGATTTCTTTTTCATTTTGTCAGGATTTGTTATTAGCTATGCCTACGATGATCGTTGGAAATCATCCCTCACTACACGCAGTTTCTTTGCACGCCGACTCATTCGCCTGCACCCTATGGTGATAATGGGCGCTATAATTGGAACCATTTCATTTTGTATAGGAGGTTGCCAACAATGGGACGGCACTCACATTACTACATCAGCAATCATGTTGGCTCTGTTGTGTGCCATGTTTCTAATTCCTGCAATTTCTGGTCATTCAAGCTATGAGGTGCGTGGTAATGGCGAAATGTTTCCTCTTAACGGTCCTTGTTGGTCACTATTCTTTGAATACATAGGTAACATTTTATATGCTCTTTTCATTAGAAAATTATCAACAAAGGCTTTATCATTCCTTGTAGCTATACTGGCATTAATACATATATGGTTTGCTACAGCTAATGTATCTCAATACGGAAGTATCGGTGTGGGTTGGACTCTCGACACAGTAAACTTCTGGGGTGGTATGCTTCGAATGATGCTACCATTCACTATTGGGATGTTAATAGCTCGCACATTCAAGCCGATTAACATTCGTGGTGCATTTTGGATATGCGCTGCTATTCTCTTTGCATTATTCTCGGTTCCTTACCTCAACGAATTTAATGGCATTCACATTAATGGCATATTTGAAAGCCTTTGTGTTATCGTTATTTTCCCATTACTTGTATGGATAGGTGCATCAGGCAGCACAACCGATAGAAAATCTTCGGCAATATGCCATTTTCTCGGCGAAATATCCTACCCTGCCTACATTGTACATTATCCTATTATGTACCTATTCTATCAGTGGCTCATCAAGAACAAGCTTTACACTCTTGCCGACACTTGGGTTGTTGCTTTATCAGTTGTAATCTTCAGCATTATTTTAGCCTATGTTTGCTTAAAATGCTACGACATTCCAGTGAGACGCTTCCTTTCAAAAAGGATACTAACAAAGTAGTCCTTATATTATTCGATTGCGGGCAAACAAATAATTGATTTGAGCTGTAATTATAAATATTTAATACTTTGTAAATTTTACAATATCAGTTTTTTTGAGTAACTTTGCACTCGATTAAAAAATGACTTAGAAAAATCTTTATATGCAAAAGAAATTTCAAAAATCAGCAGTTAACAAGAAAATTTTCGGCGTATGCGGAGGACTGAGTGAGTACTTCGGTATTGATGCTTCTATTATTCGCCTCATTTGGGCGCTATTCGTGATTTTAGGAGGTACTGGTGTTTTAGCCTATCTCATTTTCGCTTTAGTAATGCCAAAAGCCGATTAATTAGATATGAATCTATATAATTCACATAAAATCCACCGTCTTTTTTTCAAAGGCAGTGGATTTTATTTTTTATACTGAAATATCTACCTTTAAATGAAATTTGATTTGTGGTTATTTGTAATGCCACATTTAATGTATTAAATTTGCACAAATAAACTCTTTATATTATGATCGACGGAATTAAAAAAGTATTATTGCTCGGTTCAGGTGCTCTAAAAATCGGGCAAGCAGGTGAGTTTGACTACTCTGGTTCTCAAGCATTGAAGGCTCTTCGTGAAGAAGGTATTTCTACCGTTCTTATTAATCCTAATATCGCAACTATCCAAACTTCTGAGGGTGTTGCTGACAAAGTATATTTCCTTCCTATCACTCCTCACTTTGTTGAAGAGATTATCAAGAAGGAAAAACCTGATGGTATTTTACTTGCTTTCGGTGGTCAAACTGCGTTAAATTGTGGTACTGAACTTTACCTAAATGGCACTCTTGAAAAATATGGTGTTAAGGTGCTTGGTACTTCAGTTGAAGCTATTATGATTACTGAAGACCGCGATCTATTTGTTAAGAAACTTGACGAAATCCAAGCTAAGACTCCAGTTTCTCAAGCTGTAGAAACTATGGAAGATGCTGTAGAAGTTGCCCACCGCATCGGTTTCCCTGTTATGGTGCGTTCAGCTTATGCTCTTGGCGGTCTTGGTTCTGGTATTTGTAATAACGACGAAGAATTCCACGAACTTTGCGACAGCGCATTGGCACACTCTAAGCAAATTCTTGTTGAAGAATCTTTGAAGGGTTGGAAAGAAATCGAATTTGAAGTAATTCGCGACAAGAACGACCACTGTTTCACTGTCGTTCCTATGGAAAACTTCGACCCACTTGGTATTCACACTGGTGAAAGTATCGTTGTGGCTCCTATTGTTTCGCTCACTCAAGAGCAAATCAATATGCTACAAGAAATTGCTATCAAGGTTGTACGCCACATTGGTATCGTGGGTGAATGTAACATCCAATATGCATTCAATGCCGAAACTAATGACTATCGTATTATCGAAATCAATGCTCGCCTAAGTCGCAGTTCTGCTCTTGCTTCTAAGGCTTCAGGTTATCCATTGGCATTCGTTGCAGCTAAACTTGCTCTTGGTTATTCTCTTGACCAAATCGGCGAAATGGGCACTCCTAACTCAGCTTATGTTGCACCTTCTGTCGATTACATGATTGTTAAGATTCCTCGTTGGGACCTAACTAAATTTGCTGGTGTAGATCGCGAAATTGGTTCAGCTATGAAATCAGTAGGCGAAATCATGTCTATTGGTAAATCTTTTGAAGAAATCATTCAAAAGGGTCTTCGTATGATTGGTCAAGGCATGCACGGTTTCGTTGGAAACAAAGACATCGAATTCAAAGACCTTGATTACGAACTATCTCACCCTACAGACCTTCGTATCTTCGCTATCGCTCAAGCTTTCGAAAAGGGCTACACTGTAGAACGAATCGAAGAACTTACTAAAATCGACCCTTGGTTCTTGAGCCGTCTTAAGAATATTGTTGACTACGCTGAAAAGCTAAAGACTTTCAACAAGATCGAAGACCTTCCTGCTGATGTACTTGCTGAAGCTAAGCGTCTTGGATTTAGCGACTTCCAAATAGCTCGTTATGTGGAAAATCCTGAAAGTGGATATGAAGCTGATGTTTTGCGCGTTCGCGAACACCGTAAAGCTTCTAACATCACTCCTAAGGTATGCCGCATTAATACAGTTGCTTCTGAATATCCTGATTTGACTAACTACCTATATGTTACATATGGTGCCGATGCACACCAAATTTCTTACGATTACAATTCAGGAAAGAATATCATCGTTCTTGGTTCGGGTGCTTATCGCATTGGTAGCTCTGTTGAATTTGACTGGTGTTCAGTAAACGCTGTTAGCACTTGTCGCAAACTTGGTTATAAGTCAATCATGATCAACTATAACCCAGAAACTGTATCTACCGACTACGACATGTGCGACCGCCTATACTTTGACGAATTAAGTTTCGAACGCGTACTTGATGTTATCGATCTTGAATCGCCTCGCGGTGTTATCGTATCGGTAGGTGGACAAATTCCTAACAACCTTGCGATGAAACTATATCGTCGCAATGTGCCTATCCTTGGTACATCTCCAGTTTCAATCGACCGTGCCGAAAATCGTCACAAATTCTCGGCTATGCTTGATAGCCTTGGCATCGACCAACCTCGTTGGAAGGAATTGACAAGTTTCGACGACATCGATAAGTTTGTTGAAGAAGTAGGATTCCCTGTTTTGATTCGTCCAAGTTATGTATTATCAGGTGCAGCTATGAATGTATGCTACGACCACGAATCAATGTACGAATTCCTTGGTGCTGCAGCCAAAGTATCTAAAGAATTCCCAGTGGTTGTATCTGAATTCTTGCAACACGCTAAAGAAATCGAATTTGACGCAGTAGCACGCAATGGTGAAGTCATTGAGTATGCTATCTCTGAACACATCGAGTTTGCTGGTGTTCACTCTGGCGACGCTACACTTGTGTTCCCTGCTCAAAAGATATATATGGAAACTGCTCGTCGCATCAAGCGCATCAGTAAGAAGATTGCTAAGGAACTTAACATCTCTGGTCCTTTCAACATCCAATATCTTGCTAAGAACAACGATGTAAAGGTTATCGAATGTAATTTGCGTGCTTCTCGTAGCTTCCCATTCGTTTCTAAGATCTTGAAACGCAATTTCATCGAAACTGCTACACGCATCATGCTTAACGAACCAGTTGATAAGGCTGATTCTTCAACATTCGACATCGACTACATCGGTATCAAGGCTTCGCAATTCTCATTTGCTCGCCTTCACAAGGCTGACCCAGTGCTTGGCGTAGACATGTCTTCTACTGGTGAAGTAGGTTGCTTAGGTGCCGATTTCGACGAAGCACTTTTGAACGCAATGATTTCTGTAGGACACCATGTTCCAAGCAAAGAAAAGGCTGTGCTTGTTTCTTCAGGCGATGTTCGTGGTAAAGTTGATATGCTTGACTGCTGTAAGATGCTCGACAAGAATGGTTACAAACTTTATGCTACCGAAGGAACTGCTAAATTCCTTGAATCAAATGGCGTAAAGGCTCATCCAGTGTGCTGGCCTGATGAAGAAGGCGAAAATGTTCTTAACCTTATTGCTAACCACTCTATCGACTTGGTAATCAACATTCCTAAGAACCATAGCAAGCGTGAGTTGACAAATGGTTATCGCATTCGTCGTTCAGCTATCGACCACAACATTCCATTGTTGACAAATGCTCGTCTTGCCGCTGCCTACATTAGAGCTTTCACTAACAAGCCTATCAGCGACATCAACATCTCATCTTGGAACGAATATTAATCGACAAGATAAATATTAAATACTGAGCACCCCAAAAGCCCAAAACTTTTGGGGTGTCTTTTTCAAATCTATTTATTATGCCTCACAATTACAACTCGCGCAATGCACATCAGCGCGACACTCTACTACATTTCGACGAAGAGAAACACATCTACACTCTCAATGGAAAACCTATGATTTCGGTTACAACGCTTGTAGATGAATATTTCGAAAAGTTTGACGCCGACTATTGGGCTGCTCGCAAAGCGCCTAAATTAGGTATCACTCCCGAGCAGCTAAAAGCTCGATGGGAAGAGAATGCTCAACGCGCACGCGATTTAGGCACGGCTATGCACGACAAAATCGAAAAGCACTATATGGGTATCGAAAGTCAAAGCGATGATACCTTCGACCTCTTTCTACAATTCACTGCTCACCACACACTACATCCTTATCGCACCGAATGGCGTATTTTCGATGAAGAATATGGCATAGCAGGCACTCTCGATTTTCTTGAATATTCCGATGGCATATTTACTATCTATGATTGGAAGCGAAGCGAAAAACTCATCATGAACGGATGCGTTGAATGCGACAGTCCTTTCCATAAGACTGCATTGCCACCTATTTCTCACATCAGTGACACCACCTATTGGCACTATGCTTTGCAAGTGAGCATATATCGATACATTCTTGAGAAAAACTACGGCATAAATGTTTCACAAAACCGATTAGCTGTTTTTCACCCCAACAATGGCCGCTATCACCTTATCGACCTCCCCTACCTTCGCAACGAAGTAGTAACAATCTTCAAACATTATAATGGTAAATAAAACTCCTATTTATTTACCATCTAAAAACAAAAAGTGATGCTAAATCTAAATTTTAGCATCACTTTCTTATTATCAATCTATTTACTTATCGCTTACTTCAATGTACCAGCGTTAGCTTGGTCAACCATTTCTTGATTAGCTGTGATATAGATTTCTACACGACGATTTTGTGCGCGACCTGCTTCAGTATCATTGCTTGCTACTGGGTTATCCCATGCAAAACCTTGAGCTGTCAAACGAGCTGAAGGAACACCAGCATTAGTCAAATATTGTTGTACTGCTTGCGCGCGTTGATTTGAAACCTTCTTATTTGCTTCTAGTGTACCCACATTATCAGTATAACCATAGATTGCAACATCTGTTGATGGATTTTCCTTCAATGACACTGCAAACTTGTCCAAAGATTCCTTTGCCGATGCACTTAGATTACTCTTATTGAAACCAAACAAGATACCACTATCAAATGTTACCTTGATTGCTTGTAGGTTATTTTGGTCGGTTACCGATTCCACTTGTGCACCTTCAATCTTAGCAAGTTCTTCTTTTTGCTTATCCATCTTCTTACCGATAAGCACACCTGCTGTTGCACCTGCAGCTGTTCCAAGCACACCACCAATCAATGCGCCCTTACCACCACCAATCAATGCACCAATACCTGCACCTACTGCAGCACCACCGGCTGTTCCGATAACTGCACCTTTTTGTTGGTTAGACGCGTTTTGAATTGCAGTACATGCTGTTGAACCCAACAACAATGCAGCGCTAACTGTAATACTTAAAATTTTCTTCATAAATAGTCTATTTATTTTTTATATTGTTTCATTTCTAATACAAAATTACGAATTATAGACTACATTTCATAACTTTTTTTCAGCAAATTGACTTTTTTTCGTACTTTTGTATTCAAAATTTAAACACAATTTATCATTATGAAAAAATATGCTTTAATTAGTGCTGTTGCTCTTGCATCTACTGTTTTTTCTACTAATGCACAAGAAGTAGTGAATTCAGACAGCACAGGATTTAAATTTACCGATGTAAAAGTAGCTAAATCTACTCCTGTTACTAACCAAAACAAGTCAGGAACTTGTTGGTGCTTCTCGGCTAACACTTTCCTTGAAAACGAAATTATTAAAGCCACTGGCAAGGAAGTAAATCTTTCTGAAATGTTTGTCGTTTACAAGTGCTATCACGACAAGGCTGTTCGTTACATTCGCACAAACGGACAAATCCACTTTGAACAAGGTGGTAGCCACCTTGATGTTCCTTACATTTGGGAACGCTATGGCATGATGCCTGAAGAAGCTTACAAGGGTCTTGAATATGGCGAAGCAAAGCACGACCACTATGAAATGACCGATGGTCTTAAGGCTTATATCGATGCTCTTAAGAATCGTAAGAAAGCAAAATATTCTACAGCTTGGCTAAAAGGTCTTGATGGCATCCTTGATGCTTATCTTGGCGAAATCCCAGCTACTTTCACTGTTGATGGCAAAGAATACACTTCTAAGTCTTACGCTGAATCTCTTGGTATCGACATGAACGACTATGTAGCTATCACATCGTTCACTCACCACCCATTCTACACTACTTTCGCGCTTGAAGTAGCCGACAACTGGATTTGGGGACAATACCACAATGTGAAGATGGAAGAAATGAAGGCTATTGTTGACAATGCTATCAAGAAAGGTCACACTGTAGCTTGGGCTGCCGATGTAAGCGAAAAGGGTTGGCAATGGAAAAATGGTGTAGCTCTTATGCCTGCTGAAAAGACTGCCGACACTCTTGAAGGTACAGAACTTGCTCGTTGGACTGCTCTTTCTGACAAAGATCGCGAAAAAGAACGCTACAATTTCCATGGATATGTTCCTGAAATCAAGGTTACTCAAGAAATGCGTCAAGAATGGTTCGACAACTACCAAACAACCGACGACCACGGTATGGTAATCGTTGGTTCGGCTGTTGACCAAGACGGCAACCGCTACTACAAAGTGCAAAACTCTTGGGACACTAACCAAATCTACAAAGGATTCATCTATGTAAGCGAAGCTTATTTCCTTGCAAAGACTCTTAACATCACTGTAAACAAGAATGTAATCCCTGAAAAGATTCGCAAGAACCTTGCATTATAATCCCACAAATCAATTCATAACACAAAGGGTTGGCTTCTACATCGAAGTCAACCCTTTAGTTTCTTATATCTCTATCTTTTATTTCAACTTAAATGATTTGAGTATAATGTCTCCTAAATCATAACCCTTTTCAGATCCAAATGTAGCATTTACATAGAACACATCTCTATTATCATTCTTTACTACATATTGCAGTTGTGCCAATTCTTCTTCATTATCTTGAACAATCAAAAACAAAAGCGCAATTGCTTCTCTACCAGAAATTTGCATTGAATCTAATTGTTCATAATGCGTGTATCTATATGGTTGCTTTTCTGTTATTTGCTCTATAACTCCATTATACTCACCGGCATCCATAAGCCCCTTCGACAACACAGATAATCCAGCATAAAACTCAATTGGTTTATCGAACTTATAATTTGATTTCACAATTTTCACCAACACATTATCACCTTCAAAACACACCTCATGCTGACTTAGTGTCATCACTTCATTAGGAGTGAATTTTTCTAATCCTGGCCTACGATCGTAAATACTCTCAGTTATCTCCCAATCATTAGGTACAGTAAGTGAGTAATACTCATTTTCATACTTCTTTGAACCTTCAGTCTCTACAATTGTACCTTGCAATGCATTGGTATCGGCACTAATCTCAGTCTCCGAGCTTGCTTTTGACAAACACGCCACATTTAACGCAAGCGCACACATGCACGCCATAAAAACACTTTTTTTCATATCACACTATTTTTTCTTAATTAAATTACTTTATCTCAATCTTTTCTCCGAGGAATTTAGGTTGCTTTCCTCTTAGCATATCGATATACATTTTTACACGAGCAAGCGACTCACGCACAATCTCAATTTCCACTTTCTTCGACACCAATGTTACATCTTCAGCGCAATAGCCCACAGCTTCAACGCCACAATAATCAGCCAAGCGCAATGCACGCTCGTTATGAAAGCGTTGAGATATTATTGTAATGCTCGTTTGACCGAAAATTTCCTTTGCTCTAACCACCGAATCAAGTGTGCGAAATCCTGCATAATCAAGATATATCACACTATCAGGTATGCCAGCCTCCACAAGCATCAGCAACAAGCCAACACCCATTGCCACTCCCAGCAAAAACAATCGCTTAATTAGTTTCATTCTTTTTATTTTCTTTGTACCATAGAACTACCAATAAAATAGCAACCACTATGTCAACTACATTCCATACACCACGCCCAAGAACAATCTTCACAAATGGTTGAAACAATAATGCAAACGCACCAAATGTTATTGAAAGTGGCTTACAATGCTTTTGATAATATTGATATGCAAATACTGCAAATATGACCATTGCAAAAAATCTCACAAGTGTATAAAATCCATAAGGCATTGGTAACAAGCAAGCTATCATTGCCACTGCCACTATTAATTTCAAGTATTTCATTATATTCCCCTATTAATTTAAATCTTTCAATAACATCTCTTGCATGGGGTTCTGCCCATGTCAATAGCTTCAGTTCTCGATACCTTCTTAATCACTACCGAACAACTTTTCAGTCCCCAACAATCAGGTGATTTGTGATAACGCTTTGCATTTGGACCTTTGCAAACATATACTTTTACATCACTCTTTGCCTCACTTGAGTTCATAACGAACTCACCACCTGCAACACTTGCAAGTAGTAAAGCAATTACCATTAAAATTCTGCTAAATTTCTTTGTGTGGTTATTCATAATTCAACTATTTTATTTCGCTCCACAAATTTAATTCAATTATATCTATTTATCAATAAAAACATCTTGTAATTTACCTCAAAAACCACTTTTTCATTCCAATTCCAGGTCTTCCATTACCGCACTGAATTCGGGATTTTCGGCTTTCATTTTTTCTAACATCTTGACCTTTTCTTCGCCACCTTTTATGATTTTCCTCTCTTCTAAGTAGTCATCTCTTTTCAATTCATAGTCCACATAATCACAGCCAAAAATCTCCCTCATTTTCGATTTCTCATACTCCAATAACTCAATTGGCGTTACAAACGATTTTACTGATTCTCGGAATATTTTTGTATTAAATAGATTTTCATCGCATAACTCATCACATGTTTCATAATATTTGTTCCATATTTCAACTTCCCATCCATTAAATTCGATAAGTTCGTCTATCATTCCCAACTCAGACATACACCACAAAATCTTTTGAACTTTGCCCAAATCACACAATGAACTTGTTGCCCCAATTGTATTAAACCTTTTTCGTGGTCGCAAATCAATTTCTAATGACAAATCGTCCATTGCATTAATTGTTTCAATAATATAAGTATACAGAAAGCGCTGTACAAACTTTTTATCAATGTCCATCTTTGTCTTAGCTGCTACATAAATATAATCATAGTCATTCAACATCGACCTATCGATTGTAAAACCCTTTGTATTCACCAATCTGATACATAGAAATTTATACGATGACTTATGGAACAGCTCCAGATTGTTCATCAGAAAATCGGTTGGCAAATACTTCACGACCAACCATTCACACATCGTTTCTCGTTGTCCTTTCCACAATTTAGCTATGAGATTTTTAAAATAAGAATCCCACTCTTTATACAACACGCTATACGCCCATCTTCTGTCCGATTTCGCTCCCGACATCAAGAATGCACTTATAATCTTGCGCTGACATTGTTGCGACTGATATGGATACCTATTCTGCAATTCTCGGCGTGATGAGACCACACACTTACTCTTTTTGTCGCAGAATTGCTTCAGTAATAGCGATATTGATTTATTGGGTTGTTTTACAAGTTTATCTTTTAATAAATATTTAACTCTCTTTTTAAAGAAACTCTCTTCATCAAACAATAATGCTTCATCCAATTCACTTAGTTCATCTTTACTTAGTGCATTAAGCAATACAATGATTATTTCATCACAAAGTTTATCCTTTCCCTTAAGAATACATGCTACTTTTTCCGTCATATTCAAACTATTTATTTATTCATACAATCAATCCTTGAGGAACATTATTATATCCCTCCTCCCAGCGAGCTATTTTATCATCCTAATTCTCTACCTAAAAAGCTCGCCAGCTAACTATTTTCCCAATTTAAAGCCTTATCAATAAGCATTCTTTTCGCCGCGGAACACATTCCACACCGTCAAGAAAATGATCTTCAAATCAAGGAAGAAATTCCAATTTTCGGCATACCACACATCATATTCTACACGCTTTTCCATCTGCCACAAGTGGTCAGTTTGCCCTCTAAAACCATTCACTTGAGCCCAACCTGTAATACCTGGTTTAATCGTGTGGCGAAGCATATATTTATCGATTAGTGCGCTATAGTCTTTTGTGTGCTTAAGCATGTGTGGACGAGGTCCAACCACCGACATATCACCTCTCCACACATTGAAGAATTGAGGTAATTCGTCGATACTTGTTTTGCGCAAGAATTCACCCACTTTTGTCTTTCGTGGGTCTTTTTTAGTTGCCTGTTTTGTATCAGCATCTTTATTCACCTTCATTGTACGGAACTTATAGCAATAAAATTCCTTTCCTCTGAATCCAGTGCGTAATTGCTTAAAGAATATAGGACCTGGCGACGATAATTTTATCGCAATACTTACAGGAATCAACACTATTGGCGAGAACAGCAACACAATTGTTGAGAAAATAATGTCAAAAACTCGTTTCACGAAACGATTCACAGCACTACTCAACGGATTTGAGCGCACCGACATCACAGGCACGCGTCCTACCGAATCAAGCGAGAATTGACGCATCACTGTTCGGCCTATCTGTGGCAAATAATAGAAATCCACAGCGTTCGATTCAGCCAAATGTATCATACGCGTAACCACAAATTCGCCATCGAGCGCACAATACATCTCATCAATATTGTATTCTTTCAGGAATGACTCCACATCTCCAAGCTCGCCCTTATAGCACGCACAATCCTTTGCATTCTCACGGCTATCAAACATTCCAAGCACTTTGTAGCCATATCCTTGATCCGATTCAAATTCCTCAAACAATCGGCGACCCACTGCATTGCAGCCCACTATCACCACTCGCTTAAAATTGAATCCTCGCGTGCGATAAGCCTTCAATATCTTTCGAGATACAAGCCACCACACCATCAACACCAAGGCAAACGAACAATAGAACCCTGCAAGCAGTTTATACCCCATTGCACCATCGAGAAACCACATTATCGCCACAAACGCCAATGCATGTACAGCTACAAGGCGTAATGTATTCATCACCACCTTGTCGGCATACACCACTCGTTTGCTATGCAAATCGGGAACAATAAGATGAGCTATCACAAAGCAAACATTTAGAATAAACCAAACTTGCCTTGTAAAGAATTCATTAATACTCTCCCCTATTTCGCACCAGCCAATAAGCAGAAATAGCACATTGAGCACTACGAAATCGGAAACTGTGAGTATTCCGCCTATCAAATGTCCGTATCGTCCTTTCTTATTCATTCCTTGCGTATTCAATATGGCGACGATTACTCGTCAATAGCCATTTTTACTCAAAAAATATCGGGCTACACCATGATATTAGGTGTAGCTCGATTATTTCACTCACACCCATTCAAGTGTGACATTGCTAATATTATATCTTGCTATCGATAAGCTCAATCTTCTTTTCGATTAGAGCCAACTCATCTTTAATCTTTTGAATTCTACGCTCCATTTCCTTAACCATTGAGTTTCCACTCTTTGATGTAGTATTGAAGAATCCCATATTATTATCGAATGTCTTGAGTTCGTTGCGTTTTTGCTCGTAATTTCTCATCAAGAATTCGCGTTCACGATAAATCTTATCCTTATCGGTCATTTGGCTTATTGAGTTTTCATAGTTGCTCAATGTAGCCTTCACTTCCTTCATATCAAACTTATCGAATGCGCGATCGATAGATTCCTTATATTCAGCGTAGATTTTATCCTTTTCCTTGAATGGTACATGGCCCACTTCTTGCCATTTCTTCATCAATTCACGCACCTTCTTTCCACCTTCAGTTTCAGCTTCGTCAGCAAGAATAGCCTTAATTGATGCGATAATTTCTTTCTTTGCCTTCAAGTTGTCATGTTCCACCTTGCGAGCATTGTTGCTTTGCTTATTCTTTGCTTCAAAGAATGCATCACAAGCAGCAATAAAGCGTTTCCACACAGTATCGCTTTGCTTCTTTGCCACAGCACCAATAGTTTTCCATTCCTTTTGCAATGCAACAAGCACATCAGCAGTCTTCTTCCAATCGGTTGAATCCTTCAATGCTTCAGCCTTTTCGCATAGAGCAATCTTCTTTTGCAAATTCACTGCAAGTTCTTCCTTCATACCCTTAAAGAATGCTGCTTTACTTGCAAAGAATTCATCACATGACTTACGGAAGCGAGCAAACAAATCAGCATTCACCTTGCGTGATGCAAAACCAAGTTTCTTCCATTCTTCTTGCAATGCGATAACGCCCTTTGTAGCTTCTTCCCATGCAGCATAAGTCTTCAATGATGCTAAATCGATAGCCTCTACCTTTTCGCAGATAGCCACCTTAGCCAATTCATTTTCTTTTTCCTTTGACTTACGATCTTCAAAGAAAGATTGATATTTCTTATTGATTACCGATGATGCTTCCTTAAAGCGATTCCACAAGTCTTCACGCAATTCTTTTGCCACAGGGCCTGTTTCACGCCATTGGTTGTGTAGTTCTTGTAAACGACGGAATGCTACCACTACATCTTCTTTTGCACCAAGTTCTTCAGCTTCGGCACATAGTTGTTGCTTGATTTCAAGATTTTTCTTGAAGTCATAGTCGCGCAATTCTTTATTAATCTTCAACAAATCATAGAAACTTTCAGTTGCTTGTTGATAATCCTTCCACAACTCAGTAGTTTCAGTTGCAGGCACTTCACCTATTACTTTAAACTCTTGTTGTAGTTGTTGTACGCGATTATATTGTTTGTTTACGCCGTCTGGATCAACAGCGATAGCCTTTATTTCTTCAATGATTGCACGCTTCTTTGAGAGATTTTCTTGACGCATTGCTTCTTGAGCGTTATTAAATTCAGCTCTTTTTTCTTTTAGTTGATTCAATACATCTTTCATGCGAGCTTCTTCGGCATCTTCTTTAGCTTCAAATGCAGCTTCATCATTACCTGCAGCAACAAATTCAGCCTTTTCAGCCTCAACCTCAGCCTTACGCAATGCGTAGAATGCCATCTTAATTTGGGCTACTGCTTCACGCACTGTTTCCACAGGTTCGTCAAGCAACGACACCATAGCATCTACAAGCTCACTCTTACCAAGTGCGCTGTATTGTGACACTGCAATTTCCTCAGCTAAAGTTACAACTTCCGAATTAGCTTCGGTATTCTCATTCACAGATTCTGCAGCAAATTCTGCAGTTTCATTCAAGGTTTCTTTTTCCAAGTTTTCATTGGTCAAAGATTTTTCACGCAAATCCATATTAATTTTTTTTTATAAGTGGCAACATTGCCACATTCAATCATTCAATTTACAAATATACAACTTTCCCGTTGTTAAGACAATTTTTATAAAAAACTTTTTTCTGCTTTATCTTCAAAATGAGTGTTTTTTATTCTAAATTGCCATAAAAAAGTGTGGTACAATTCTTTTCGTTCAAAATATCGCGTGCCACTCGCTTCACATCATCGCATGTTATTGCTCTATATTTTGATTCTTCGGCATTGATATCATCCACGCATGATTGGAATTCGTATGCACATAATTTAGTCGCCTTTTCTTGATAACTTACATTCTCAAACATCTCGCGCGACACCAATTTGTTCACATATTTGGTTATTTCATACTCACTTGCGCCTTCATTCAAGAACGAATCAAGTTCCTTCTGTATCACAGCTTCTCCTTCTTCATAGCTTACGCCATCACGCAGATAACCACGCACATAGAACAAGCCTGGATCAAGGCTTCCTCCTATCGAAGCATCAAGCGATGAGAACACATCGGTTTTCATAAGCACATTTCGGAAGAAACGAGCCGAATTACCATTTGCAAGCACATCACTTATAATGTCGCTTGTTTGATAATCCTTGTCGGTACGGCCACACATTCTATAAGCCTTCAAAATCATATTCTTAGGCACATCGCGTTGCACGCACACTCTTCGTGGTTCCAATTGCAGTGGTTCTGCAGGTATAATCTGCGACTTCACATTACGCTTTGCTATTCCTCCAAACCATTTCTCGGTCAGTTCCACGGCTCTATCTAATTCGATATTGCCCGACACGCACATAATTAGATTATCGGGTGAATAATGGCTATAAAAAAAATCCCAAGCATCATCGAGTGTTGCCGATGCTATCACATCGGTGCTCAATCCTATCACGGGCCATCTATATGGATGTACCTTGTACGCATTTTCTCTTATGATATGCCCCACATCGCCATAAGGTGTATTCAAGCAACGCTGTTTGAATTCCTCGATAACAACACTCTTTTGAGCTTCAAATTTCTTCTCGGTCAACGACAATTGTAGTAGTCTATCACTCTCAAGCCAAAATGCTGTCTCCACATTATGAGCAGGAACGATATCGTAATAATTGGTTACATCATTACTTGTCCACGCATTACTTTCGCCTCCTGCTGCTTGCAATGGTTCGTCATACGACTCTGCATTTGCCGACCCACTAAACATAAGGTGCTCAAGCAAGTGAGCATAACCAGTTTTTTCGGGATTTTCGTTTCTTGCACCCACCTTATACAATAAATTTAACGCTACCATTCGTGTGGTAGCGTCTTTATGGTGGATTAGTCTCAACCCATTAGCAAGTGTATAGGTTTTTACCTCTATCATTCTACTACTTTAGCTGAAATTATCTTTATGTCTTCGGTTGGACGGTCGTTGCGATCGGTATTAGCAGCTTCAATCTTTGCTACTACATCCATTCCTTCAAGAACTTCACCAAATACTGTGTATTGGTTATCCAAGTGAGGTGTACCACCTACTGTGCTATATGCTTCACGTTGAGCATCAGTCAACTTAACTGGATTCTTTGCAGCTTCTGCTTCTGTTTCAGCAATAAGTTGTTGACGAAGTGCCTCAGTACCAGCAGTATCACGAGCCATTCTTAGCTTCATGATTTCCTTTTGATGTGCAGCAGCCTTTGCTTGGAAAATACTTTGCAAATTCATTTGTTGCATTTGGTGTTCCATTTGCATCAATTGCTGTTCATTATATGCCTTTCCTGTTACAATATAGAATTGTGAGCCACTTGAACGGCGTTCTGGATTCACTTGGTCAGCTGTACGAGCTGCTGCAAGAGCACCACGCTTGTGGAAGAACTTAGGATATACAAATTCAGCTTCGATAGTGTAACCTGGGTCACCTGTTCCAAGCATTTGTCCTGGCTTTGCAGTCTTTGAATTTCCGTCGCCTGTTTGGATCATGAAATTATTTATCACGCGATGGAAAAGCACGCCATCATAATAACCTTCTTTTACAAGTTTCACGAAATTATCGTGATGCTTTGGAGTTTCCTTATACAGCCCCACTACAATAGTTCCAAGTGAGGTATTCAATTCTACTTTTGTCATATCTGGTATAATTACTTTTTGTTTCTCTACTATTTTAGTTTCGGTTGATTGCTGTTGCGCAGTTGTGCCATTACTACATGCTACGAAGGCAAATAGCATTGCCACCACCAACACTAAATTATTTTTTATCATAGTTTTCTACAATTAAATTCCCACTGCATAAAGTCGCTTATATATGCGACGGAAATTATCATATTGAGCGCTCAACTCTTCAGCATGCTCTTTATAATCTGCACCCCAAAGGCTCACAGTCAAATCGCCAAGATATTTGCGCTCACGATCTTTTTCTATCGCTGCTTTAACAAGCATATCTATACTTTCGGCATATTTTTCTTTGTCGATTGCATTCAAATAGCGAGCTGCACTCACCACAAATTGACCTGTCATATCTACATTTATAATATTTGCAGCCAATTCGGGCATTATATCATCTATCGAGTCAATATTATTCGCGATAAATTCGTATGTTAGCAATCCATCAGGATCTTTTGCTAATTGTTTCTTCAATTCTTCGACCATATATATCTATATTTTCAAAAGTAATTGCAAACTTACATAAAAAAAGTGACTTTTCACTCCACTTACGACAAAAAATCAAATCTCCCACTCAATTTTTAATCACAAAAAAATCGAGCAACGCTCATTGCATTGCCCGATAATCTTAATTTATTTTTGTTTTTTATAAACCTTTTGGATTTTCGCCATACTTATTTGCTCCTGGTTCACTATCCTTGCAGAACAATATTAGCAACCAAATTGCGCCAATAAATGGAATTAAACCTATCAAGCACCACAACCCACTTTTACCAATATCATGAAGGCGACGCACGCTAACAGCAATGTTTGGTACTACGATTGCCAATGAGTAAATATAAGCCAACCAATCTGGCAAACTTAAAAGTCCCAACACGAAGCCCAACACGGCAGCAATAATCATGTTAAACAATACAAACATCCAATACTCTTCACGACGAGCACGACCATTAAAGTTCGCATAATCAGTTGTTACGCATTTCTTAAACCATTTCATAAATTCTAATTTTTAAGATTTAGTAATTCAGTTTCTTCTTCTACAAAGTTACTAATTATTTCAACACATTTATCATTTCTTCCCCTTTTTCTCTCACACAAAACATTATTTCTTCTTAAATGTTATATCAGTATGAAATTTCAATACCCGTTCTAAATATGAAAAGCACAACTCATATTCTCAGTACCGATTACGCACTTCTGCTACGATTATTGTTTCTGCAAGCCATTTTTCTATATCCTTGGGTCTCATTAAAAGCCGAAGTTCAAACACAGCAGGAATTGCTCATTAATATATCAGGAAAAGTAATCGACGACAAAGGCGAACCTATCATCGGTGCATCGGTACTTGAATTGGGTACAACGCGTGGCACGCAAACCAACCTTGATGGTCATTTTTCATTGCGCACTACGCCCAATGCCATACTAAGGATATCCTACATAGGCTACATCACACAAGAAGTGAAGGCTGTCAACGATTTGACCATAATCATGAAAACCAACACTACTGCGCTCGACGAAATAGTAGTAGTGGGTTATGGTCAACAAAAGAAAGTTAACCTAACAGGTGCAGTTGCTACTGTCGATATTGCCCGCAATTTAGAAGGTCGACCACAACAGGACTTAAGCAAAGCGTTGCAAGGTACTGTATCGGGACTATCGGTGGTAAATTCGCAAGGCGGCATCAACAACGAGCCGTCGCTTTCCATTCGTGGCGTAGGCACTTTGAGCAACAACGCGCAGAGCGCCCCCTATATTCTTGTCGATGGTGTACCTATGGAGGATATCTCTTTTCTCAACACTCAAGACATTCAAAGCATCTCGGTTCTTAAAGATGCTGCTTCTTCATCAATCTATGGTGCAAGAGCTGCCTTTGGTGTTATTCTCATCACTACGAAATCGGCTAAAAATGTTGACCGACTCACTGTAAGCTATTCAAATAATTTCGCTTGGGACTCACCTACTTATCTACCCGATTATCCTAATGTCCCCACACAATTACACGCCTTGTCGCAAGCCAATCGGCGTGCAGGCATCGAAAACGAACTTTTCGGCATGTACCTCGACGATATGCTGCACTACGCAGTAGCTTGGGAACAGCAAAACAATGGAAAGAAATCCAACTATCGCGAGATGCGTCATTTCGTGAGTTGGGACGATGTGGGCGATTATTCTGTCAATCCCGATGGGTCGGGTGCTATGTACTATGCCGACTGGGATGTGCGTAATATTATGTTTCGCAAGTCGACTCCTTCTATGAGTCACAACATCTCGGTACAAGGTTCAAGTGAAAAGGCCAATTTCTATGCATCATTTGGCTACAATAGTAAAGATGGTGTTCTAAAATTCAATACCGACAAGCTAACAAAATATAATTTCAACGCAAATATTAATTACGACATCACTTCTTGGCTACAATCGGGCATTCGTTTCAATTATAGTGACAAGAAATACACTCAACCCAATGCTCGTCGTTCCACCTACACTTATCTCTGGCGATGGGGCTCTTTCTTTGGTCCTTACGGCACTATCAATGGCATCGATGCTCGCAACGATATCGCATATTTAAAGCAAGCAGCTACAGCCTCCGACAACACCTCGTTCACAAAATTATCAGCATACATTAAAGCTATAGTTTCCAAAGACTTAACCATTAATGCCGATTACACTGTCGACATCACCAATCGCGATTACTCCGAGCCAGGCTATCCCGTTACTTTCTACAACACTTGGGGTGGCAACATCAGCTCCCCCACTACATTAAACGCTGGCATAGGCACTTATATTTACGAGTCAAATACTCGCGCCACCAAATGGAATCTTAATGCTTATGCCAACTACTCTTACACTTTCGATTCCGACCATAACATCAATGTGATGTTGGGCATAAATGGCGAGAGCGAACACTCCCAACAGTTTTGGGCTAAGCGCACAAATATTTACTCTACCGATACTCCTCAACTCAGCCTTGCTTATGGCACACAGACTACGGGCAGTAAAGCTAATCAATGGAGTGCTGCTGGTTATTTTGGACGCATCAATTACGATTGGCGTGGTGTATGGTTACTTGAACTAAATGGTCGATATGATGGTTCTTCTCGTTTCCCTAAAAACGACCATTGGGCTTTCTTCCCTTCGGCTTCGGTAGGCTATCGTTTTAGCGAGGACAAGTATTTTGAGAAACTCAAAGGCTCTATCAACAACGGCAAACTACGATTTTCTTACGGAGAAATAGGCAATCAAGCTGTTGGTAATTATATGTTCCTTTCAACAATATCACCTATATCTCTCGGCAACACCTATTGGCTCGATCCCGATGGCAACAAGATTGCCGCTCTTGGTGCACCCACCTATGTAGATTCATCTCTTAGTTGGGAACGCATCGAAACTATCGATGTGGGACTTGACCTCGGCTTCTTCAACGATCAAGTTTCTCTTTCGCTCGATTGGTTTCAACGCACCACTCGCGATATGCTTGCACCAGGGAGAGCTATGCCTGCCACACTTGGCACCGATGCTCCCTATACCAATTCTGGCTCACTTCGCACTCGTGGGTGGGAACTAAATTTATCACTACACCACAAATTTGGCGATTGGGACACCTATGCAACATTTAACCTTAGCGATGCAACCACCAAAGTTACTTCATGGAACGATGATTCCCGATTGCTCAATTCATATTATAGTGGCATGACTTATGGCGACATTTGGGGCTTTGTAACCGATAGATATTTTACCACTGAGGATTTTAATCCCGATGGTTCTTATAAAGATGGCATAGCATCACAGTCTTCGCTCGAACAAGGCTCATTCCATTATGGCCCTGGCGACATCAAATTTAAGGATATCAACAACGATGGGACTATTGATGGTGGCAAAGGTACGGCCGAAGATCATGGCGACCTTACAGTCATTGGCAATTCGCTACCACGATATGAATATAGCTTCCACTTAGGAACAACTTGGCGTGGATTCGACATCGATTGTTTCTTTCAAGGTGTAGGTAAACGCTCTCAATGGACTCAATCGGCTTTTGTTATGCCTTTTATGCGTGGAGCCGATGCCATTTACTCCAACCAAACAAGCTATAACTACTATGATTACGAAACTGATACTTACCATATCGACCAGAGCAACGAATATCCAATGCTCTACCCAGGCAACACCGATTATGGTACAATTTCGGTACTTAAACGAGGCAATCACAATTTCTATCCCCAAACGCGCTACCTCGTCAACATGGCTTACCTTCGCTTTAAAAACATAACTATTGGCTACTCTGTACCCAGCAAGGTCATCAACAAGATACAACTCTCTAAATTACGCTTCTATTTCAGCGCCGAAAATATTTGCAATATAATCAAACGAAGCAAATATCCTATCGACCCCGAAATCAATACATCCGAAGAAGGTTCCGACCTTGGCAATGGTACTTGGGGACGCGTTGCTCCTATCACTCGCACAATATCTTTCGGCATTCAAGCCTCATTCTAAAAACATTACTCTTATGAACACTCTCAATCATCTTTACTTAATAGCATCCATCTGCTTAGGGTTATTTGCTGCAAGTTGTAACGAAATGCTCGACAAAGCGCCACTTGATCGCTTTGAAAACGACCCCTCTTTTTGGAACAACGCAAGCAATGTTGAAGGTATCACCAATTCTTTCTATAACTCGTTTATTGGCTACGGCAACAATGGTGGATATGGCTTATTTTATTTCAAAACCATTAGCGACGACCAGATTGGCAACCCTTTTAACGAATGGGAATACACCTCTATCCCTGCTACAAGCAATGCATGGGACAATGGTTGGGAACAAATTCGCCTTGCCAACATCGTTATCTCTAATGTTACAACCTCAACTTTATCCCACAACGACAAAACCCGATTTCTCGCCATTGCCCGACTTATGCGAGCGTGGCATTACTATAACATGGTGCGCTATTTTGGCGATTTACAATGGATAGACACTCCTCTCACCATTGCCGATACCGATATATTATATGGTAAGCGCATCGATCGTGATATCATCATGGACAACATTCTCGACGACCTCAACTACGCAACTGAAAACATGCCCGTTTCATCGAGCAAAATTGCATGGAGTCGCAATATGGCGTATGCGATGAAAGCTGACATTTGTTTGTGGGAAGGGACTTTTCGTAAATATCGCACCGAAGTCGAAAATGGTGCTGAACCCGACGCCGTTGGAGCCACTCGTTATTTAAATGCGTGCATCGATGCCTGCAATTACATTTCGGAACAAAATTTACATCTAAACAGCAGTTATCAAGGCAATTACAACTCCATCAACCTTGACAACAACCCCGAAATGATTTTCTACAAGCCATACAAACAAGGCACTCTCACGCATTCACTCATTGCCTACACCTCATCTTCTACCACACAATGTGGCATGACCAAAGATGCTTTCGATAGCTACTTATTTATCGATGGTAAACCTCGAGCTCTCACTTCGGTCAACACCAACGACGCAGGTGTTGTTTCTTTCAACTCCGACACCAAGCAACACAACATCAACATTTCAAGTGCTCTTGCTGTGCGCGACAAGCGTTTAAGCGCCACTATTGACAGCGTTTTATCCTTCAAAGGAAGTACTTGGGCTCGAACTCCCGATGGAATGCAAATGACCTCAACCACTGGCTACACTTGCCGCAAATACGACAACACTGCACTACCTATCAACTATCGAAACCAAACCACCTCCAACTACACTTGTGCCCCCATTTTTTGGCTATCGGTCATATATCTCAATTATTCCGAAGCTAAAGCAGAACTCGGCTCAATAACCCAAGCCGACCTCGACAACACTCTCAACCTACTCAACACCCGAGCAGGATTGCCTTATCTCAGTGTTAATCCGGGATTTAGCGATCCTGCCAACAACCATGGTGTTAACGATCTTATTTGGGAAATAAGGCGCGCTCGTCGTTGCGAACTGATGTTTGACAATTGGTACCGATATTGGGATTTAGTGCGTTGGCATCAACTCGACAAGCTCGACACTTCTCTCAACAAAAACATCATGCTTGGAGCCAACATTCACAATGCTATCAAGCCTCAAATCGATACTATCGATGGTTATATTTATGCACCACGAGCTTCTCGCACTTTATATCCTCGTTACTACCTTTACCCTATCCCTTCTTCCCAAATTACCCTCAACCCACAACTCACCCAAAATCCTTCTTGGCAATAATTTGTTTTTATTATAATAAAATTTTATCTTTGCGATATGAAAGAAAAATATGTGATAACAATAGGTCGCCAATTTGGCAGTGGTGGTAGAGAAATTGGTCGTTTAATTGCTGAAAAACTCGGCATCGAATATTATGACAAGGAACTTCTTGCCGAAGCAGCAAAAGAAGCGGGTGTTAACACCGAATTCTTTGAAGAATCCGACGAACGAAGTCCTAATTTCTTTGCAAAATCTAACCTTTGGGCATTCAATGTTGGTTACAGCATTGGAAATTTCTTCTCGGCCGATATTTCATTCTCCGACGACAAGCTTTACCAAGCTCAAAGCGAAGTCATCAAGAAGTTTGCCGACAAATCGCCTTGCGTAATCGTGGGACGCAGTGCCGACTATGTACTACGCGAGCACACTTGCATTATCAGCATATTTATTTCTGCATCAGAAGAAGCTTGCATCAAACGCATCATCAAGCGTTGCGACTGCAAGAACGCTGAAGAAGCTATCGAACTTATCGAAAAGAAGAACAAACTTCGTTCTAACTACTACAATTTCTACACCGATAAGGAATGGGGATACTCAGCAAGCTATGACCTATGTATCGATTCTTCCAAACTATCATCCGAACAAGTTGCTGATATCATCATAGAATACGTAAAGAAGCGTATTTCTTAAGATTACATCATCACAAAGCATAATTTATGCCTACAATCGAAAAGAAAACATTATTAGCTATTATAAACCCTATATCAGGAACCACAAAAAAAGAATATGTTCCTGAATTACTTGACAAGCTCATCGACAAGGACAAATTTGCCCTAACGGTGCGCTTCACCCAATATGCAGGACATGCTACCGAGCTCACAAAAGAAGCTATCAAGAACAACTTTTACGGAGTAATGGCTATCGGTGGCGACGGAACCATCAACGAAGTTGCTTCGGCTCTATGTGGCTCCAACACAGCTCTTGGCATCATTCCTTGCGGTTCAGGTAACGGACTTGCTCGACATCTTGGCGTGCCTGTCAACATGGAGAAAGCTATCCAAATCATTAATCTCGATAATGTAGAAAGTCTCGACTACTGTACTGTCAACGATCACCCATTTTTCTGCACTTGTGGCGTAGGTTTTGATGCTCATGTGAGCGAAAAATTTGCACTAAGTGGCAAGCGAGGACCACTCACCTACATCCAAAACACTCTTGTAGAATATCTGAAATATCGTCCTCAAAAATACCACATCGAAATCGACGATGAAGTAATCTCCGAAGAGGCTTTTCTTATTGCTTGTGGCAATGCTTCTCAATATGGCAACAACGCATTCATTGCGCCTAAAGCAAGTATGCATGACGGGCTTATCGATGTAACGGTGATACACCCTTTCACCCCACTCGACACAGCCATAATGAGCTTCCTTCTATTCACTCGTCATCTCGATCAAGACATCAACATCACCACCTATCGCGTGCCCGAATTAGTCATTCGTCGTAGCAAACCAGGTGTTATGCACATCGATGGCGACCCTATTATGATGCAGGCCAATCTTCACATAAAATGTCATAAAGGTGGAATAAAAATGCTTTTGCCTATTACCGACACCATCGAGAAATCTTTCTTATCATCTCTCGAAGATTATTTCTGGAATTTCGTCAACACTGTGCGCGACGAGCTAAAAATATAACATTCTCGGCAATAATTACACCTCCTCAACATTGTTTCATGTTATAGAACAATGTTCCTAAACATATTTTAAATTCGCTTCCATTTTAAGCAAAAAATTGTCTATTTTTACTTGGCATTACCACCTTTTTTGCGTAAATTCGTAACGGCGATAAAGCATTCCTCATTTAAACACTGAGGGAATGCTTCGTTTCCGTATATTATTACCTTTGAAAATATCTAATAACAACAAATAAACATTAGCATCAACATGAGCTATTTAAGATTTGAAAAAACTCTATTAACGAACTTGGAAGAATCGCTTCCTAAGGAAGTGCTTCGCACCAATCGTTCTGGAGCTTACCATTGCACAACTATCGTGGGGTGCAATACACGCAAATACCATGGATTGCTCGTTATTCCTATTCCTGAATTAGACGACGAGAACCATGTTATGCTCTCTTCTCTTGATGAAACAGTTATTCAGCACGGCGCTGAATTCAACTTGGGTCTTCACAAGTATCAGGGCAACAATTATAGTCCTAACGGACACAAATACGCGCGTGAATTTGAGTGTGAAAAAGTGCCTACAACAATCTATCGCGTAGGTGGTGTGATTTTGAAAAAGGAAAAGCTTTTCGTTCACCACGAAAACCGCATCCTCATTCGCTACACACTTCTTGATGCACATTCTGCCACTACATTGCGTTTGCGTCCTTTCCTTGCTTTCCGCAGCGTGAGAGAATATACTCACCAAAATGCTCAAGCAAACCAAGACTATCAACTTGTTGACAATGGTATCAAGACTTGCATGTATCCTGGCTATCCAGAACTTTTCATGCAGCTCAACAAGAAGAACGAATTTAAGTTCGTTCCTGATTGGTATCGTGGTATCGAGTACACTAAGGAACAAGAACGCGGTTACGATTTCAACGAAGACCTTTATGTTCCTGGTTATTTCGAATTCAATATCAAGAAAGGTGAAAGTGTAGTTTTCTCTGCAGGTATTTCCGAAGTAAAGACTCGCACATTGAAGAAGACATTCGAAGACGAACGCGAAGAACGCACTCCTCGCGACACATTCCAACACTGTCTAATCAATGCAGCTCACCAATTCCTCAACAAGCAAGGTGGCGAATACTACATTCTTGCTGGTTATCCTTGGTTTAAGTGTCGTGCTCGCGACTTGTTCATCTCTCTTCCTGGCCTCACTCTTGCTATCGACGAAGTGGCTAAGTTTGAAACAGTGATGAACACAGCTTGCAAAGCAGTAAAACAATTTATTGCCGAAGGACGCACCGACCTCAAGATCTACGAAATGGAGCACCCTGACATCCTTCTTTGGGCTGTGTGGTGTATTCAACAATATGCTAAAATGGTGTCTCGCGAGCAATGCCGCGAAAAATATGGCGATTTGCTTGTCGAAATCATCGACTTCATCAGAAAGGGCGGACACAACAACCTTCATTTGCACTCTAATGGACTTGTTTACTCTAATGGTACCGACAAAGCTATCACTTGGATGAACTCACACGCAAATGGACGCCCTATCATCGCTCGCACAGGCTACATTGTCGAAACTAATGCTCTTTGGTACAATGCTCTTCGCTTCACTGCCGACCTTCTTGGCGAAAAGGAAAGTTCATTATTTACCGAAGACATCAACGCTCTTGCCGACACTACAGCACAATCGTTCGTAAACACATTCCTCAACGAACATGGCTATCTATTAGACTATGTTGATGGACATATGATGGACTGGAGCGTTCGTCCAAATATGATTTTTGCAGCTGCATTCGACTACTCTCCTCTTAATGCTCGTCAAAAGAAGGGTGTTATCGACATTTGTACAAAGGAATTGCTTACTCCTAAGGGACTTCGTTCTCTAAGCCCTAAGAGTGGTGGCTACAACCCTAACTATGTAGGTCCACAACACCAACGCGACTATGCTTATCATCAAGGTACAGCATGGCCATGGCTTGCAGGTTTCTACTTCGAAGCATATTTGCGCATCTACAAGATGGGTGGTGTGGGATTCGTTGAACGACACATGATCAGCTACGAAGACGAGCTTTCTTCTCACTGTATCGGTTCAATCCCTGAGCTATTCGACGGAAACCCTCCTTTCAAAGGTCGTGGTGCCGTATCTTTCGCTATGAATGTAGCCGAAATTCAGAGAACACTTTATTTATTAAGTAAGTACAACTATTAATATAAGGAGGAACCTATATGAAAGTATTAATGTTTGGATGGGAATTTCCTCCCAAGATATTAGGTGGTTTGGCTGTAGCATCTTATGGTATTACTAAAGGGCTTAGCCTTCAAGGCGATGTAGAAACTACTTTCTGCTTGCCTAAACCTACTGGCGAAGAAGAAAAATTCTTGAACATCATCGGAATGAATCAAGTGCCAATCGTGTGGAAAGATGTGAACTACGATTATCTAAAATCGCGTCTTCCTAACTACACCACACCTGAGCAATACTACGCTTTTCGCGATAAGATTTATGCCGATTTCTCTTATATGTGTACCAACGACCTCGGTTGTATGGAATTTGCTGGGGGATACCCAAAAAATCTACACGAAGAAATCAACAACTACTCTATCATAGCAGGCGTTGTTGCTCGCCAACAAGAATTTGACATTATTCACGCACACGACTGGCTAACCTACCCTGCTGGCGTTCATGCCAAGATGGTAAGCGGTAAGCCATTGTGTATCCATGTTCACGCAACCGACTTCGACCGTTCTCGTGGCCAGGTTAACCCTACCGTTTATTCTATCGAAAAGAACGGTATGGACTATGCCGACTGCATTATGTGTGTATCAGAACTTACTCGTCAAACAGTAATCAACCAATACCACCAAGACCCACGCAAGTGTGTCGCTATGCACAACGCTGTTTACCCTCTATCACAAGAATTGCAAGACATTCCTCGCGTAGAACACCCTAAGGAAAAAGTAGTTACATTCCTCGGACGCATCACAATGCAAAAAGGTCCTGAATATTTCGTTGAAGCTGCTGCTCTTGTTTTGAAACGCACTCGAAACATTCGTTTCGTCATGGCTGGCTCGGGCGACAAACTCGAAGAAATGATTCACCTTGCTGCTGCTCGTGGTATTGCCGACCGTTTCCACTTCCCTGGATTCCAAAAAGGCAAACAGGTTTACGAAGCCTACAAGAATAGCGATGTATTCGTTATGCCATCGGTTTCTGAGCCTTTCGGTATTGCTCCTCTTGAAGCAATGCAATGCGGTACGCCTTCAATCATTTCTAAGCAATCTGGTTGTGGCGAAATCCTCAACAATGTGATTAAAGTGGACTATTGGGACATCAATGCAATGGCCGATGCTATCTATTCTATCTGTACCAACCCTTCTCTATTCAAATACCTACAAGAAGAAGGTATCAAGGAAGTAGACCAAATCACATGGGAAAAGGTGGGATTGAAGCACCGCGCTATCTACGACGAGCTAATTAAAAACAATCGTTAATCTCTAACAAACTAATAGATATGAAAACAATTTGTCTATATTTTGAAATACATCAAATAATACATCTAAAACGTTACCGTTGCTTCGACATCGGTCGCGACCATTACTACTACGACGACTACGAAAACGAACGCAGTATCAACGAAATAGCTGAACGCTCTTACATTCCTGCTCTTAACACTCTTATTGAGATGGCTAAGAACAATAATGGTGCGTTCAAGGTTGCAGTTTCAGTTTCTGGTGTTGGTCTTGAACAATTAGAAATGTATGCTCCTTCTGTAATCGAGCTTCTACATCAACTAAACGACACTGGTTGCTGCGAATTCCTTTGCGAACCTTATTCTCACGGTCTATCTTCTCTTGCCAACGAAGAATGCTTCCGCGAAGATGTCGAAAACATGCGCACTAAGATTACACAAATGTTCGGCAAAGCTCCTAAGGTGTTCCGTAACTCAGGACTTATCTATTCTAACGAAATCGGTAGCATGGTTGCCGACATGGGATTCAAAGGTATGCTCACCGAAGGCGCCAAGCATGTACTTGGTTGGAAGAGCCCTCACTACCTTTACCACTGCGCTCACAACCCTAAGCTTAAGCTACTTCTTCGCGATTTCAAACTTTCCGACGATATTAGTTTGAGATTCGCCGACTCTGATTGGGCTGAATATCCACTATTCGCCGACAAATACATCGGCTGGATTGCAGACATGCCTGAAGATGAACAAGTTATCAACATCTTTATGGAGCTTTCTTCAATCGGTTTGTCTCAACCTCTATCTTCTAACATCCTTGAATTCCTTAAGGCACTTCCACAATGCGCTAAGGAAAAGGGCATCACTTTCTCAACTCCAAGCGAAATCATCAGCAAGCTTAAATCAGTTGACCAAATCGATGTTCCTTATCCAATGTCTTGGATCGACGAAGAACGCGACACAAGCTGCTGGCTTGGTAATGTAATGCAACGCGAAGCATTCGACAAGCTTTATAGCGTAGCCGAAAGAGTACACCTTTGCAACGACCGTCGCATCAAGCAAGACTGGAGCTACATGCAAGCAAGCAACAACTTCCGCTTCATGACTACTAAGAACACTGGTATCGATGTAAATCGTGGTATCTACGACTCTCCATTCGATGCGTTCACCAACTATATGAACATTCTTGGCGACTTCATCAGTCGCGTAAATTCATTGTTCCCAGTTGATATGGATAGCGAAGAGCTCAACTCACTCATCACTACTATCAAGAACCAAGGTGACGAAATCACATTGTTGAACAAGGAAATCGACAAGTTGCAAGCTAAACTCGAAAAACTTCAACCTAAAGAAGTTAAAGCTACAGCAAAAAAAGCTACCACAAAGAAAGCTAAAGCTGCCAAAGAACCAAAACAAGCAAAGCCTAAAGCAGAAAAAGCTCCAGTAGCCAAAGCTGAAGAAAAACCAGCTAAGAAAGCAAAGAAATAAAAACTTTCACACATAGCAATCAACAAAAAAATGGCGACTCACCTCGCCATTTTTTTTATTACCCTCCCTATATATATTCCAAATTCTTTTCCTTTTTACCGGAATTTTCCGTATCAATGGAATTCGAAGATTTCTCCTAAATATATAAAACGATAAAGCCCTAATCCATAGAGCCTTATCGTTTTGTCATTTAATAACTTGCTGTTTCCCAAGATGATACTGAAATATAAACATTTTGTTGTTGTGCTTCGTTTCTTACTCTCTTCATTTCTGATTGAATATTTCTTATACTTGCTTTTGTCTCAGAAATTGCATATGATGAAGTTGCTCCTCCGTTAGAGGTAGTCTGTAAAGTATTTAATGTGTTAAATAAATCAATTACTCTATTTTCATATTTTGCGTAGGTACTTTTATAATGTTGTTCCCACCTTGAGTTGTCTTCTGTTGGAGTATTTGGGTTAATTACAGCAGGAGAATTCACATATCCATCAATTTGCCCACCACAATTATTAGACGCCCCTGATGAATGGTGATTTATAAGTTGAGGTTTGACATTATTTATTGATTTCATATTCTCTCTTAGTTCCCTTTTAGCTCTTCGTGTCATTTCTAAATTTTCATTCCACAACGAAAAATCCCTACTCCCGTCTACGGGCTTTAATGTATTTCCATTAATATCAATCCATTCACAATCTGATTGCTCACGAAATTCTTCTAAATCCTCATAAGTTTCTAAAACAATATAAGCCATACCCTCATTTGTAATTTCGATATCATAACTATCATAATCATCCTCTCTTAATATGCGTTCTCCCTTATGATTATACAAGCCTGATACACCATTTTTTTCTGCACCAAATAATGGCAAAACTCCAGTATTTGATTCTTGGTATAGTGATTTCCCTGAAAAAACATAATTTCCATACCAATCATACACATAACTTGTGGAATAATCATCTCGTTTATCACATTTAAACCCCCATATAGCACGCTCTCCATTACTTAGATTTGAATATATTGGGCTAATTGATGAAAATTGAGGTGAAATAATTTCTTTACCATCAAGATTATATACGCCTTCATTATCGTCGAAATCCGCCACTAGAAGATATCCATTTTTCAAAATATCATTTGTCATATATGACATAACATTCAGAAATTCTATTCCATTTATATGAAACATTTCATTCCCATTTATGTCATATAAGTACTTATCGTTACCTTTTTGCGTTTTGAACATATAGCATCCATCATAGCCTTCACTATATACTTTTTCTTCACAGTTGCTTAAAACAATATTTCCCTCAACTTCCGCACCATATGTTCCATCAGAAAATGTTAAGAATTTCCATTTGAAGTCTTTTCCATGTATTCTATCTTCAGAACTAATCACTGATGCATCTGACTCAAAAGCACTTTCTCCAGAATGCGTTTTACCCCCTCCACAAGAGAATAGAACTAATAAATTTAAAAAAGCTAAACAGAAAAAAAATTTAATACCAATTCTCATACAATTTTAATTTTATATGTTTATACATTGTTTAAGGTATTACAAAATTAATAACATTTATGTAAAAAGTAACTATTTAAACAAAAACTTTTGCCTTATAAATGATGATAAAATATCAGCAGCTTTGTGTATAAATCACAAAGCTGCTTTTTTCATTCAAAATCAACAATTTTACTCCATTTGCAATGCTATTTATCTGCAAATCACGAATTTAGTCATCTAAATCATTGCACTACAACATGGCTTAGTTATATGAACCCATATTTCTATGGTCACATTTGCTATAGCTATCTATTCCTAAATATTCGGGGTTACCAAGTGTCTTTTGTTATAGGAGTGTATGTTGGTTGAACTATCGTATCAAGAACTATTCTATGATGCGCTTCCCAATTTATTTTTATCAATCCTTTGCGAGGCCCTTTTTCAACAACTTCTTTACCACTTGCCCTCATAAATTCCGATGTATCAAGTAAATCCCCATAATACAAGTGTTTCCAAGTTCCACTGTTAGTATCAAAAGTATAAACTCGATAATATCTCCATTGGCTTGATGTCCATTCATATAGATAACCCCACTCATCTTTTCCATCACCATCTAAATCACCCTCAAGAACCAAACCGTTTGGGTTAAATAGTTCTACAGGAGGTAAAACTGAATTATTAGATACTGCGTAACAAATATTATACTCATCAGAATTCCCTCCTCCAGCAAAACCTATACCATACTTTTGTCTCTCAGCTTTACTCAGCCGACTTTTATCAAAATTGCAATCCACATAAATAGTATCTATTCCATTTCCAGTAAAATTACCAACTATCATATCTGACTCCATATGCCCTTTAACTGAGTTGATATAACAACGAAAATCTCCCTTATAGAATAGCTCATACTCTTCAGGTATGCGTATCGAATCATTTTTGATGCTTGGCTTATTATTGGTCAATATATCCATGAACATTTTCACCCTTGCAAAGCATTCTCGAATAGAATTTTTCACACGATTACTACTAATATGTGAAGGTTCAGCATTATAGCCTATAGCTCGGATGCCATATTTGTCAGCGAGGTATATAGCACGCTTATTATGATATTTCTGCGAAATAATAGTCATACTTTCCAATGCATATACTTTCTTTGCTTTTGCTATTGAGTTCAAAGTTCGAGTGCCTTCATAGTCGAGAATAATTCTATTTTCCGGTATTCCAAGAGATGTCAATGAGTCAAGTATAGCTTTAGGTTCATCACAACCTTTCTTTTGTGTTTGCGTATAATCACCACCACTGGCTATAATGAAATCTATTTTACGAGTCAAATACAATTCATACACAGCTTTAATACGATTATCAAAGTTATAATTGTGCTCACCATCAGGTGTTATTGGCGATGTAGCCAACAACAGCCCCACCTTATTATGTGGGATTTTATCATATTTGTCGTAAGTCCTGAATCTGGCATTTCTCTCAACCATATGGTGACATGCCCAAATTAGTAACAATAGGAACATGGCAGCAACCACTACTGCAACTAACCACAAAATCGTTTTCTTATGTTTTTTCATTGTATAACAAGCTTCATTCATTATGAAATTATTTTTCTAACATGTTTGCTGCCAGTCCATCTGCAGCTATTATTAATGCAATTAATGGGCATTGCTTCTTTGCTGCATCTAAGTTTGCTTTTATATCGGCAGACTGAAAAGGTAGATCCCATGAATGCATATGCCATCTAATAGCCATTATCTCATAGTCACTTAAATCTAAACCACTACGAAGCAACATTATGACCGATTTCTCTCCATGTCCTAACGGAAAATTACTATAATCAAGGTTATATCCGGGCTTATCAACCCATACTCCATACTGATTCTTTTGTTTCTTTATCACAGGTTTGTAAATATCCGATTTACAAACATCATGCAATAGACTTGCTATTATAACGCTATCCTTTGGAAGTGAGTCTCTTAAACTATCATCCAGTTTAATCATCACATCACGCAGTTCCAACGCTACTTTACACACATTTAGTGAATGTTCAACCAAACCACCTTCTATATTTAAGTGAAATACAGAACTAGCTGGTGCCTCAAAAAAGCCTAAACTTGTTAAGTCTTCTATTACATATTCTACTCCCTCGCGATTTGTCATTCGCAAAAGTTCATTAAATTCTTCTCGTTTCGTTTGCATATGATTATTCTATTTTAATTCTATGAAAAATTCACACTTTATTTATGCTTATTATGCGTTTAAATTTAAAAGCAAGTCCCAATACATTCCAAATGCATCTCCCTATTCCCACAAGAAGGACAAGGTATTGACAAAACATCTTCATGTATTTCTATATTTTTATTGCCACATTTAGGACATTCGTTTATCACATTCCCGCAACCATCCTTTTTCCTATGAAATAAAGATTTACATTCCTTGCATGAGCAAATATACAACTCCGTCATCCCTAAGGGATCTATTAAAATATCCATTTCCCTAGGTGATTTAAACCCACAATTCCCACAATTATACTGTATCAAAAATCCCATACTATATATTTCTTTTTTCAATCCTACACATTTAGTATCTAATGCAAAGATAACCCTCACCAACGAACTCTAAATTCGCAATAATGAAGTAGGTATTGTTACTTTATCCAACCTAAGTATCAGCCGAAAATAATTATTTCCCAAGCATCACAACAATGGTAAATGGAGAATATCTTATTTTTTTCTTTTTTGAGAATTTTCAACTATTTTAATTCCATGGTCTTGTAATTGTTAACACTATAGTATACCAATCAAGAGTTATATAGCAAAGTTACAAAAAAAGTTATTAATTATTTAATTTACTATTTCTTTTCCTAAAAAATTTCTTTATTTCTTTCACTGCATTTCGGCTCATTTTGTGCACAAAATGCTCTTTTTTCTGACTACCACTTACCTACCGGTAGGCAGACTTGCGAAATAGTGGTAGGTAATCGCTTTTTCAGTCACTCTCTGTCCATGTTAAGCGACCAAGCCACACCGCCTACTTAACAAGCTATGTATCAATAAAATATTGTTAATTCCATTTAGTTTAGAGCCGGAAAAAGGGAGTTTGTTAAAACTCCCCTTCGTGATCCGAATGCGGTCTTATTTTATTTTGCAACACATTGATATATAGTTAATTACAAATGTGGTACAAAAACGATGTACCACAAATTGGGCAAAATGTACCACAAAAAGCACTAGAAAATCACTCAAAAAATGACCAAAATTGAGCATATTTTAGACAAAGCTAAAAAGATACATCTTTTAACTAAAATTTCTCACAACTCAAATCAAATTAACATATAAAAACAACCTTTAAGTATTTGCGACATTCCGTTTTCTGTGAATGTTGCAGTTATTTTTTCGCACAGGTATTTTCTTCCGTTGATGAAGAATACCGAGCGAGCATTGGGGATTGAGTCGGAGATAAACGAGAAATTGAACTTCTGCTTAGGATTGATTTTGAACTTGGCACTGCCTTGCAATCGAAGAGTGCCATTAGCGATGTAGTGAGACCAATCTTCACGCACAACAAAATGGTCGATATTAGGACAAGGCAATTTGCCTACATTGCGATTGACTCCGTCCCAAAAAGCGAGATATATTCTGTCGAAATATTCCGATTTTTCTGTTTGTTCGCCATTTTGTAACCTTTGCATAGCCAAAGGCTGATAGATTTTAGACTCCGTATCTTCGCTATCATCGGGGCGAGTGCCTGAAGTAGAACTTTCTTCTTCATCATATCCAGGAATGTCAAGGAACAGACAATTTCCCTTTGTCGGTTCAGTTTCATCAATCCAAGCTGGAACGAAGTCCAATTCAATAGCGTCCTCGTTATTTTCGTCCACGATTTTATCTCCGAACACATTTATCGGCTGAAGCACACATATTCGGTCATAGATTTCACGACCGAGAGAGTTAGTGCCGGCATACTCATTGCGAATACAGCGAATAACGAAGTACGCGTCCACATCTTTTGCATAGAGAATGTTGTTCACATTCGTACCACGATGATAAGAGCGAACACGAGCATACTGCTTATTGGCATTGATAAGAGCAGTCAGTGTTTCATAGACTACGGGAGTAGCGTCACGCAAGAACCAAGGACACGAGTAGAACTTCCACATATTATGTTCACACTCCTTGTAGCGAACATTAGAAGCCTCTATGTAATTACTTTCGTTAGTGTCCGATACTTCGGCCGTGTAGCTGTCAACTACCTTGTCTATCTTGATAGTTTCAGCATTGAGAAGAATGTTATAG
>CAJGBY010000014.1 GCA_904501735.1 uncultured Muribaculaceae bacterium | reverse complement strand
TAGGTTACTCAGCTTTGGAATAACTTGGCATTACGTTGGTTTTTGCTGGCATTCCTCCAAAAATCAGAATTTCACAAAACCCCTGTCTGCCAATTATTTTGCCCCAAATTTCTGAATTCAACGAATTATATGTAACTTTGTAAAGATAACTTAGATTATATCAACCATTATGATTAAAAATATACTTTTCGATATGGGTGGAGTGGTGTTTCATCAAAACACTGCCGAAGCTTGTCGCCGTTTCCAAGCCATTGGACTCGACACAGATATCTACATGGGTGAATACGGACAAAAGGACTTTTTCCTCGACCTCGAAACTGGCAAAATAGACACCGACGAATTTTGTCGCAAGCTTGCCGAAGTTACAGAACGCGAAAGCATTTCCTACGATGAAGCCGAACACTGCTGGCTCGGTTTCATCAAGGATGTACCGGTCAAAGGACTACACCAACTTCTCGAACTGCGCAAAACTTATCACATAGGATTGCTAAGCAACACCAACCCTTTCATTATGGGCTACACACGAAGCAATCGTTTCTGCGCCGAAGGTAATCCTATCACTCACTATCTCGACTCATTCTTTTGTAGCTACGAGATGCAAGTGTGCAAGCCCAATGCCGAAATCTACACTAAGACACTCAAAATGGGTGGATTTAAACCCGAAGAAACTCTTTTTGTCGACGACAGCATCACCAACATCAAAGCAGCCGAAGTTGCTGGCATCCACGGACTTCATGTCAATGCCAACGAGGACTGGCTTGCTCCTCTCATCGAAAAATTAAAAACTTTATAAATCTCAACGATTATGAAATTTATTTCATGGAATGTAAATGGACTTCGCGCTATTGTAGGTAAAGGATTTGCCGATGCGTTCACGCAACTAGACGCCGACTTTTTCTGCCTACAAGAAACCAAGATGCAAGAAGGACAACTCGACCTCAACTTCGAAGGATACAAATCTTATTGGAACTATGCCGATAAGAAAGGTTACTCTGGCACTGCTATCTACACCAAGCACCAACCTATCGCTGTAACCTACGGGATTAATATCGACCAACACGACCACGAAGGTCGCGTCATAACTCTCGAAATGGACAATTTCTTCCTTGTCAACGCCTATGTTCCTAACTCACAAGATGGATTGAAGCGTCTCGACTATCGCATGACTTGGGAAGATGATTTTCGCAACTATCTGCTCGAGCTCGACAAGAAAAAACCAGTCATTCTATGTGGCGACCTCAATGTGGCTCACAAGGAAATCGACCTTAAGAATCCTAAGACCAATCGCATGAATCCTGGATTTACCGATCAGGAACGCGAAAAGTTCACCACACTACTTGACACAGGTTTTACCGACAGTTTCCGTCACTTCTTCCCCGACCTCGAAGGTGCCTATTCATGGTGGAGCTATCGTTTCCAAGCTCGCGCCAAAAACACGGGCTGGCGTATCGACTATTTTGTTGTTTCAAACCGACTTGTCGAGCACATGGAAAGTGCTTCTATCCACAACGAGCTATTCGGTAGCGACCATTGCCCTGTAGAATTAGTACTCAAATAAGTCCTTTTGCAAAAGATATATTGGGAATTCTCGATTTTTTTGCGTAAGTTTGCAATTACAATTAATATTTTTAAAACATAAGTTTAATTTAAACAATAAAATTAACAACTATGAGATTAATTATCCAACCAAATGCCGCAAGCATTGCAGAATGGGCTGCTAACTATGTGGCAAACGAAATCAACAAGGCTAACCCAACTCCTGAAAAGCCTTTCGTTCTTGGTTGCCCAACAGGAAGCTCTCCTCTTGGTATGTACAAAAAACTTATTGAGCTTAACAAGGCTGGCAAAGTTTCTTTTGCTAATGTTGTTACTTTCAATATGGACGAGTACTGCAACCTACCTGAAGAACACCCAGAAAGTTACCACTCTTTCATGTGGAACAACTTCTTCAATCACATCGACATCAAGCCTGAGAATGTAAACATTCTTAATGGTAATGCCGAAGATCTTGAAAAAGAATGCGCCGACTATGAAGCTAAGATTGCTGCTCGTGGAGGTATCGACTTGTTTATGGGTGGTGTAGGTCCTGACGGTCACATCGCATTCAACGAGCCAGGTTCTTCTCTAAGCTCTCTTACTCGTCAAAAAACTCTTACTCAAGATACTATCATCGCTAACTCTCGTTTCTTCGACAACGATGTAAACAAGGTGCCTAAGACTGCACTTACTGTTGGCGTTAAGACTATCTGCAACGCTAAGAGCGTGCTTCTTCTTGTTAATGGTTACAACAAGGCTCGTGCATTGCGCGAAGGCGTTGAAGGTGCAGTATCTCAACAATGGACTATCACAGCTCTTCAACTACACCCTAAGGCTATCATCGTGTGCGACGAAGACGCTTGTGCTGAGTTGAAAGTTGGTACTTACCGCTACTTCAAGGATATCGAAAAGGACAACCTTGATGCAGCTACAATCTTGAAATAATCGAGATAAATAATATTTAAAACTGTTGATAATTACTATAAAGCTAAAGCCCTGAGTCTTCCGACTCAGGGCTTAGTCTTTTATTGATATTACTCAATTATAATTAAGCGTTTTCAGCACGATATGCATCACATGCACGCTTCACTTCTCCGTGAAGAAGAAGTAGACGACGAGCTTCGTCATATGGCAAGCCAAGTTCTTCAACGATCATGCGAGTACCACGGTCAACAAGCTTAGCGTTGCTCAATTGCATGTTCACCATCTTGTTACCCTTCACGCGACCCATTTGGATCATTACTGAAGTTGTGATCATGTTACAGATCAACTTTTGACCTGTACCACTCTTCATGCGTGATGAACCAGTTACGAATTCTGGACCAACAATCATTTCGATAGCGATTTCAGCTGCTTCAGCGATTGGTGAATCAGGGTTTGATGATACTGATGCAGTAAGACAGCCATTAGCGCGTGCAGCCTTCAAAGCACCGATTACATAAGGAGTTGTTCCTGATGCAGCGATACCGATTACTGTATCCTTATCATTGATATTGTGAGCTTCTAGGTCTTTCCAACCTTGTTCTGTATCATCTTCAGCATTTTCTACTGGGTTACGAAGTGCGTGATCGCCACCTGCGATTAGACCTACTACCCATGATGGATCCATACCGTATGTTGGTGGAATTTCTGATGCGTCAAGCACACCGATACGACCTGATGTACCAGCACCCATATAGAAGATACGACCGCCACGGTTCATGCGTTCTACGATACCTGTAACAAGCTTTTCGATAGCTGGGATAGCCTTTTCTACTGCCAATGCTACCTTCTTGTCTTCATTATTGATTCCAACCAATAGGTCATGAACCGACATTTTGTCCAAATCGTTATACAACGATGATTGTTCTGTTATTTTTTCAAATGCCATAACTTAGATATATGATTTAACTGTTTTCTACTATTAATTAGTTTGAGTGATAAGCGATCAAACCTTCCATTGGAGCTTGAAGCACCTTACCCACCTTGCAACCCACTGATGCTGCTGCTTCTTCAAGCACTGGACGATAGTAATGTGCGATTGAACCCACGAAATTGATGCTGTAATCCTTGAAGTTTGCATAGTTTGCAATGTTACGCACGAAGAATGCCTTGAATGCGTTCAATACCAAACGGTGTACTGCTGGTTCTTCGATGTTTTGGATCAAGAATGGAGTAACCGATGCCAAGAAACGGTTTGCTGGGTGTTCGCGATACACCTTTTGGATGATCTTCATTCTGTCAAGGTCATATTGAGCAAGGAACTTTTCGCATAGTGCTTCTGGAAGTTGCTTCTTCAATACATCACCTACAAGTAGCTTACCAAGAACTGCACCACTACCTTCATCACCAAGGATGTAACCAAGAGGTGACACATTGTCAACTATCTTTTCGCCATCATAGTAGCATGAGTTTGAACCAGTACCCATAATACATGCAATACCTGCTTCCTTACCGAATAGAGCGCGAGCTGCTGCAAGAAGGTCTGTATACACTTCGATTACTGGAGCTGGTACGTGAGCTGCGATAGCACGACGAACATTTGCACACACTTCTTCTGAAATACAGCCTGCACCATAGAAATAGATGCTGTCGAAAGTCATACCTTCAACTTCTGGCTTCAATTCATTACCAATGCGAGCTGCCATTTCTTCTTCAGTTAGCATCACCGCATTCATACCTGGGGTAAACACTTCCTTTACCACCTTACCATTTTCTACTGCGCACCATTGGATTTTAGTGCTGCCACAATCTGCTATTAGTTTCATATCTTTATATATATTTTTTTCTTATATAATACATAACCTACGCACCAGTTGATGCACACAAATATGATTGCATACAAGCAAGATGCTAAATACTTATCGCCGAGCATTTCTAGCAAGAAGCTCTTGTAAATGATATTGTGGATTGAAATCATTTCGCCACCCAATGGCAACTTGATGCAACCAAACAATATGCTCAATGCTCCTCCAAGAACATACAAGAACAATGGATTGATACCAAATGTTTCGAAGAACATTGTCCACTTCTTGTAACCCTTAATATCAATTACCCATATCAATAGTGCAAGGAGTGTAGAACCCATACCGCATGTTACAAGCACAAATGTTGGAGACCAGATGTTCTTATTGATTGGCAATCCGTAGCTTGCTAACCAACCTATCATCATCAACACAGCGCCAATTAGGAACAAGTTCTTCACGCGCTCATCATTATCCTTGATTGTTACTATCAAATGACCACACAACACACCTATTATCGTATGAGCGATAGCTGGTAGTGTACTCACCAATCCTTCAGGATCGAATGCTGAGTTTTCAAGAGCCTTCCACACTGCCAAGCCTTTATACATGTGCTTGCTGCCAAGTACAGCATTATCAAAGCGATATATTATATTGTTTTCGGCAATTTCATAACCATTACCAAATATCAATATCAATGAATATGTTACTATCAAACCTGCTGCTACCCAAGCCAACGATTTAACGTAACTCTTCTTAGGTACAAGACATGCCGCAATCGATGCTGCGCAATAACACAATGCCAAACGAGGCATTACGCCAAGAATACGCATAGTCTCAAGATTGTTTATCGAAATCAAGAACGAATCGCCTGCTGCTATGTGACGGCAGAAGAATCCAAACCACGACAAACCTAATCCGATAGCAAAAATCACTACCGTACGACGCAAAATCTTAAAAGCAACATTACCTGTCAACTTGAATTCAAACTTTCTCATCGACATATACATTGCTACCCCCATTATGAACATAAAGAATGGGAATACCAAGTCTGTTGGAGTCAATCCATTCCATGCTGCGTGTCCAAGCGGAGTATATAGTGCTCCCCACGAGCCAGGATTGTTCACCAATAGCATGCCTGCGATAGTGATACCACGCATCACATCAAGTGCAAGCAATCGGCTTGACTGTTTTTTCGCTGTCATCTCTCTATTGTTTTTGAGTTAAACATTATTTCTTCAATTTTGCGCACTCATCTACCAAGTACACGATTGATTGATAAGGAACGCCCGAATTGGTTGTCAAACCTATCTCACATGTACGGCTATTTGAGAATCCGCGTTTCACGCCAGCCTTTTCAAGTTGTGGACGAAGTTTACGCAAAGCATACTTGTTCAAATCAGGATGTGTAAAACCCTTGTCGCCAGCAAAACCACAACAACCCACGCCTTCAGGCACGATTACATTGCGCGAACACATCTTTGCAAGCGCAATCACCTTGTCACCAAGACCCATGCGACGCATAGTACATGTTACATGCACTGTTACAGGCTCATCGGTTGGAGAGAATTCCAATGTTGGAGCCACAAGGTCGTGAATAAATTCTACTGGTTCATATAGATGCATCTTTGTGATATGATCGCGCATACGGTGCAAGCATGGGCTTTGATCGCACAACACAGGATATTTTCCATGTTCCGATGCTTTCCACAATGCTTCTTCGAGTTCGCGAGTCTTGCGATCAGCGATTTCAGGCATACCCTTACTTTCCCATATCATACCACAACACAAGTTTTGCATTCCCTTAGGATAGATTACCTCATAACCCACCTTTTCAAGGAATTCTACCATCTTGTTCACCAAGTCTTTCTTTTCGTGATCCACATTTGAGTGACCCATTGTTTGGTTCAAGCAACTTGGGAAGTAAACCACTTTCTTCTTGCTTGCTGCTTGACTTAGAGGACATGTGTAATGACCTGTTGGCATTGCTGGTGTCCACAATGGAATACCTGCTTTGTGCAATGTCTCACCCACTACTTCTACGCCCTTGTTTCCAATGATTTTTTGAGCCACCGATGCTGCACTAAGCACAGGACGCAACACAGTCTTGACTTCTTTTAGATGATCGGCTGCAAATTCACCCACCTTATAGCCAAGACTACCCTTTGGTAGAGCTTCTTCGCGTAGGTCGTGAATCATATCACCCACATTTATCTTCATCGGACAAGATGTACTACACAAGCCGTCGCCAGCACATGTTTCGTTGCCTGCAAACTTGAATTGATCTTCAAGACGCTTCAAGCGTGCATTGTCTTCGCCTGTTTCGCGCAAACGCGACAATTCGCGTTGTATCACAATACGCTGACGAGATGATAATGTATATCCACATGATACACAATTCACTTCACAGAATCCACACTCGATACACTTATTCACACGCTCGTTGGTGATTGGCATTGGTTTCAAGCCCTTAACATAACATTCAGGATCATCATTGAAGATTACACCTGGATTAAGTATGTTCTTAGGGTCAAACAATTCCTTCACTTCCTTCATCACAGAGAAAGCCTTTTCACCCCATTCATGCACTACGAATGGAGCCATATTCTTTCCTGTTCCGTGCTCAGCCTTCAATGAACCGTCATATTTGTCTACGACAAGCTTTTCTACCTCAAGCATAAGGTTCTTATACTTGTTCAATTCGGCTTCGCTATCAAATCTTTGAGCGATAATGAAGTGGTAATTACCTTCAAGTGCGTGACCATAGATACAAGAATCTTCATAGCCATGCTTTTCAAGCATTTCCGCAAGGTCAACAGTTGCATTTGGCAAATCTTCGATATGGAATGCCACATCTTCGATGATTACTGTTGTGCCTATAGGACGAGTACCGCCCACACTTGGGAAAATACCCGAACGAATTGCCCAATACTTTGAATACTCTGCTGGATTATCTGTAAATCGTGCAGGTACGGCCAAATCGAATGGTTCCACCAAGCGTGTTAGCTCTGCTATATTTGCATCAAGTTCTTCTTTAGTGTCAGCCTTTGTTTCGGTTAGCACTGCTGTCAAGCCCACACCGGTAGTGTCGTTAACCGACGACAATGATTTCTTGTCGAGCATTTCGGCACTATGCACAGGGCCTTGACGCATTGCCACCACTGCTTCACTCGCTTCACGCAAACTCTTGAAATAGAGCATTGCGCTTGCCGAGTGCTTATACAAGTGACCTGAGTTCATGGTAAATTGGCTACCGAATGCCAATGTACCTTCCGAACCCACCATCAAGTGAGTGATGATTTCGAATGGGTCGGTATACAACACAAATGGCAATATATTCAAGCCTGTTACATTCTTGATTGCATATTTGTGCTTTATACGCTTCACCAATTCCTCATCGGCGTTCACTTTATCTCGTATTTCTTCTATTTTCTTTATAAAGTGAGGATGCGATGCTGCAAAAGCTTTTCGGCTATCTTCATTGCCAGTATCAAGTACAGTTCCATCAGCAAGCACTATGCGTGCCGACACAAGTACGCGATCGCTATTAGCGTGTGTTCCGCAATTCATACCCGAAGCATTGTTCATCACAATACCACCCACCATTGCCGAGTTCTTCGACGCTGGGTCTGGAGAGAAGATTCTGCCGTAAGGCTTCAATATTTCTGTTACGCGAGAACCTATAATACCTGGTTGAAGAACAATTTTCTTTCCACCCTCAAGCACTTCATAATCTTCCCAATTCTTACCCGCAACAATCAATATTGAATTAGTTATCGCTTGTCCCGACAAACTCGTACCTGCTGCTCGGAAAGTTACAGGAAGTTCATATTTGCTCGATAGCTTCATTAGCTTCGACACTTCTTCCTCATTTTTCGAGCGTATCACAATTTTTGGAATTTCACGATAGAAGCCCGCATCTGTCCCCCAAGCTAAACAATGAAGGTCATCGGTATAAATGCGGTCAGAAGAAACAAATTGCTTCACTTCTTCCAAATATGCCTTATATTTTTCTGCCTTTGTCATCGGTAATATTCGTTTTACCCTTTTTGAAAGGTACTTCTTTTATTACTTATAAAGATAATATTTCTTTGATTTTTCCTTAAATGCGTCAACATCCTTATTCCAATAGTCGATAATATCGGCTACCTTGTAATTCTTAGAGAATTCCAAGCGAATCTTGCTTGTTCCGCACACTTTATCAAACATGTTCCAACGATTTCCAAGTGTTCCTTGACCATTTTCGTCAAGAAGACGCTTATCTGGATACATTTCTGCCAAGATTTCCATTGCATGGAATTGAATCATTGTCAAGTTAGCATCAAGTACATCTGTGATGTATAGTTGCACACCTTGAATGTTTTCGCCCTTGCTTTGGCTATAATATGGCTTAATGTGGATTGGACGGAATACTACACCCTTCAAGTTCAAACCATTCATGCGATTACAGAACTTGTCGGCTTCGATCCATGGTGCACAGATTAGTTGGAATGGCATTGTGTAACCCACACCGATTGAGATGTTGTACAATTCGCCAATGATACCTGTTGCTGGATAGTATACTGCCGATTGTGGATATGGTTGATGAGGTGAAGGTAGAATCCATGGCATTCCTGTTTGGTCGAATGTCATGTAACGATGCCAACCAGTCATTGGCACTACTGTCAATTTAGCCTTCTTTTTGCTCTTCAACATTCCATCGTTAAGCATCAATGCAAGTTCACCTGGAGTTAAACCATATAGATAAGGGATTGGGAATTGGCTCACAAGTGAATAGAAGCCATCTTCTACCAAGCAACCTTCTACCTTCAAACCCGACAATGGATTTGGACGGTCAAGCACCATAAATTCCTTACCATTTTCGGCACATGCTTCCATACACAAGCCCATTGTGCTGATAAATGTAAATGAGCGACAACCATTGTCTTGGATGTCATAGATAAGCACATCTACATCTTTAAGCATTTCCTTTGATGGTTTCTTATTCTTACCATACAATGAATACACTGTTACGCCAGTCTTTGCATCTACATATGTATCAACCTTTGCTCCAGCATAAATATCGCCACGAACACCATGCTCTGGGCTATAAAGTGCTACAAGTTTCACACCCTTAGCTTCCGATAGGATATCGATAGTCGACTTTAGGTTGTTATCAACACCACTTGGGTTAGTAATCAAACCCACGCGCATTCCTTTCAATTGAGCGAAACCGCCATCACGAAGTGTTTCAACACCTGGCTTCACTTGTGCCATTCCGATGAATGACACAAGGCAAACCATTGTTAAGAATATAGATAATTTCTTCATTTCAATTCTTTCTTTGATTATTTCTTACCATAAGTTGGATCAATCTTTCTGTCAACGAAGAATGTCACAACCAATGTTGCAGCACAACATGCCATTACCATCCAGAAGAAGTTTACATATCCGATTGCTTCTTGAATATAACCTGCAAACATACCTGGAATCAACATACTTGCTGCCATAAATGCTGTACAGATAGCATAGTGTGATGTCTTGAACTCGCCATCAGAGAAGTACATCATGTAAAGCATATATGCTGTGAAACCAAATCCATAACCGAATTGCTCAATTGAGATAGCTGTTGCAATAATTGCAAGGTTTGTTGGTTGAGCTACTGCCAAATATACGAATGTAATACATGGCAATGTCATACATGCTGCCATTACCCACAACGACTTCTTCAAACCAAGACGAGATGCGAAGATACCACCAAGGATACCACCTACTGTCAAGAAGATTGTACCAATTGTACCATAAGCGATACCTACATTAGCTGTTGACATTCCAAGACCACCTGCTTCTTGTGATGCAACCAAGAATGGCATACAAAGCTTCAACAAGAATGCTTCTGGCAAACGGTAGCAAAGCATGAAGATGATTGCCAACCATACGCCCTTCTTCATGAAATAAGTCTTGAATGAACGACCAAATTCAGCAAAGATTGCACCAGCTGTTGCCTTACCTTCGATTGTTGGACGGTCAGCATCTGGCTTTGGTATGATAAACAAGTGGTACACTGTCACAAGTGCAAAAATCACTGTTGCTACGATTAATGTAACATTCCATGACAATGGGATATCATTGTATTCCAATTCTACCCAACCTGCAATAGCTACAAGCACACCTTGACCGAAGATATTCGACAAACGATAGAATGTTGAACGAATACCCACAAATTCAGCTTGTGTTCCGGTGTCAAGACCAAGCATATAGAATCCGTCGGCTGCAATATCGTGTGTTGCCGATGCAAATGCTGTGATAATGAATAGAATCAATGTTACCATGAACATACTCATTGGAGTTGTTCCCGATGTAATTTGTTCCACGCTTGGAGTTGGCAATGTAAGAACAAGCAACAAGAATGCGATCGACATAATAACTTGCATTGTTACAGTCCACCATCTCTTTGTCTTCATTACGTCAACAAATGGACTCCAGAATGGCTTAATCATCCATGGCAAGTAAAGTAGTGATGTGAAGAATGCCATATCACCATTAGGTACACCCATCTTAGCAAACATCATCACTGAAATGTTATTCACAAGGAAATAAGGAATACCTTGTGCAAAGTATAGAGTAGGAACCCATGTCCAAGGATTTCTGTATTTAACGTTTCCCATAACTCTTATTAATATAATTTATCGATTGATGCGTTAATAAAATAATGTAATAGAATTTCTTTGTAGCCGAAGCCCTTTTCACCCATTACTGCAGCGCCAATTTGACACAAACCTACGCCATGACCCCAACCTGCTCCATGAAGAACAAACTTTTGAGGTACACCGTTAGCATCAACATCTTGCTTTTCTACTACAAATGCTGAGCTATACAAGTGTGATGGCGACAATGTGCGGCGAATTTCAAGTTCCTTACCGATGATTTGAGTTTTCTTATCACCCACAATCTTCAAGCGGTAAAGACGACCTGATGTACCACGAGACACTGGTTCAAGGTCAAGTATTGTACCATAATCTACGCCCGAACGGTCAAGAATCAACTTTGATAGTTCTTCTTGAGTATATTCAACCTTCCAACGATAGAAGTCTGTTGTTTCTTGGTCGTAGTTATTCAACACTTGTGATAGGATTTTCTTATCGTTAGTGTTGCAATATGCTTCAGGAGCGTTTAGGATCCATTCACGAGCATTTTCTTCGACTGTCAAATCAGGGAAGTTCATCTCATCAGCACCGTCTAGACGAGCCACAAGATAATCATAATGCTTAGGTTCCCAACAGTTTTCAAATTCTTCGTAAACACCACCACAGCTCTTTGAGAAGCGTGCATCACAAAGTTCTCCGTCATACATTAGTACTTCACCCCAAGTTGCCTTGATTGCATCACGCACTGTTTGTGTTGACGAACGAGTAATACCCTGATAGCGTTGACAATGGTCGTCGGCACACACATCGAAGTTGAAGTGGTCTTCACGGTCATACCATTTCACCAATTCGTCTTCAGTTTGAGTGCATGCGCAGTACTTTTCAGCGCCTGCTGCCAATTTCTTACTCTTATCCATTTGCGCCAATAGCCAGCTACGAGAAATCACTGCGTGTGCCTTCAATAGTTCCAATGATGCTGTTGCACTCATTTCGCTCGAAATCACACTCAATAGATATTCTTCTACCGATAGGATATTCACTGGGCAGATAGCTCCATGTTCTACAATCAAGCGTAGCGAACCACGGAACGATTGGTTTTCTTTGCGTTCCCAGTGGAAGTTAACACCGATTGTTACACCTACCAACTCAAATGAGTCAGTTTCTATATTTGTTGGTTCAAACAAGAATTCATCACACACTTCGCCGTTCCAGCACACTTTTCCATCAACAAGAGTTGCCGATTGTGCGCCTGTCACTTCTTTGCCATTCACTGTGTATGTTCCGTGTAGTACGAAATCCACATTTGGCTCGTGCATAATACCTACTTGCACTTGAGGTACATTACTCATAGTTCTATGTCTAATTACTTTAAGATACTAATTAATTGTTCTGCATCTGCTTCGCTGAAGCACACTTCATCAAGAATCATTTGAATGTCTTCTGAAGTAATCTTTTCGAAGTCTTTTTCCAATGGAGTGATAAACACGCCACCCATATCCACCGATGCAGGTGATATAAGGATATTTGCATCTCCTTCAGCTGAGTAGCAAGATGGACGGTGTTGCTTTCTTGGGAATACTGCAATCTTCCATTCTTCGCCTTCTACCCAACACAAGATGTTAAGCATAGCTTCAGTTTCATCAGCCTTTTGTGGCAACGCAGCAAATAGTTCGTTGAACAATGCTTCGCCTGCTTCCTTCTTTGAAGCCGACACAACGAATGCCACACGACCAAGACCCTTTACATATTCCACCTTTGCGCCTTCTACTTCCTTTACAAGTGTCTTGTCACCCTTTGCAAGGTCAGTATCAAATGTCATAAAGCCCTTATTACCTGCTTGGAAGTGCATGTGGTCAGGAGCTGATGCGCCACACTTTGGACCATTATAGAACAAAATGTATTCAGGCAACAAAGCCGCAATCGACATCATATCGCCGATGCGACCCGAAATAAGTTGGTCTGTATGATCGTTGCAAGGTATTGTCAAGTGACGAGGGAAGATTGGGAATGGGTTGATTAGAACTGTATAGTTTTCCCATGCAAGACCTTCTTGAACTGCTGGGCGATTTGCCGCACACAAGAAGCACTTACGCTCTGCCAATGACTTAGCGTCTACCTTTGCTGCACTCGATACGATGCGTCCTGGGTTAAATTGGACATTGAAAGTGGCGTTACCCACTTTCAATGCCTTAACCTTTACACCTTTGAGCGCTTCAAAATTATTTTTAGCTGTTTCCCACACCTCAAATTGGCGTTGGAACAAATTTTCTACGTCCTTAGATGTGAATGCTGCCATTTTATTAAGCTTTCTTGTTTTTTGCAATACGAGCTTCAAGTTCCCATGTACGGATGCGGTCCTTGTATAGGTTGTGACCGTTCATCTTCACGATATCAAGTGATGCATCACTGTTGTCATCCCAACGACGGCACATATAAACTGGTTCGTAGATACGACCGATTTGGAAGTTACGAGAGATATTCAAACCAAGTGCATAGTCTTCACCGTAGCTTGTGTTAGGAACCTTAACTTCGCGAAGTACTGGAGTATAGAATGCACGAGGTGCACCAAGACCGTTGATACGAAGTGCATTGTTGCGACCGTTTTCTGGTGTCCATTCCTTGTGGTCGATGATACCTGGAGCGATCATGTTCATGTTGAAGTCAGTCATCATGTAAGTACCTACAACCATTGCGCAGTTTTGTTCGTAGAACGCATTCACCATTGTTTGAAGAGTGTTTTCATCTTTGTAAACGTCATCACTATCCAATTGAACGATGAACTTACCACACTTAGGGTGATATGCACCAAGGTTCCAGCAACCACCGATACCAAGATCCTTGCGTTCTGGGATGATGTGGATTAGGCGTTCGTCATCCTTGAATTCTTGGATTGCTTCAGTTGTTCCGTCAGTTGAACCGTTATCTACTACGATAAGGTTGAACTTGAAATCACACTTTTGTGACAATACTGAACGGATAGCATCGCGGATTGTGCGGATACGGTTGCGCACTGGGATCATAACAGATGCTTCAACTTCAAATTCACCCTTGTTGAATTCGATAGTTTCAAATTCTGGAGCAAGATAGCCACCGATTGCCTTCAAGTGTTCTGTACATGCTTGTTCCATTTCGATTTGACGACCACGGTTTCTTGGATCTACATAGTCGAAAATCTTTTCACCACTCTTACGAGTATCAAGCTGTACATCGCTGTATAAATATTCATTGATGTGAACAAGGTTTGCAATACGAGAGATGCGCAAACGCAAATCGTACAAACCAGCGTGTTCATATTCCTTGTCGATACCAGCAGCAGCTTCCTTATAAGCGGCAGCATTGAACAACAATACTGAACCGAAATCGAAATCGTCACGCAAGCTACCAAATTGATAGTCAATCACTGGTGCGTTAGTTTGCTTGCCGTCTACTACTTGGTAGTGGTCAGCATAAACCATAGCAGCACCGCTATCGCTTGCCAATGATGTCATTCTTTCGATAGCAAACATACCTGGTACCAAAGTGTCATACTTTGTGTAAAGAAGAACATAGTCTGCATCAGCCTTTTCAGCAATCTTCTTGATTGTATCAGTTGCATAAAGCGACTTGATTTCGATTGATTCACAACCTTCCAAAGTTCCTTCTGCTTCAGCAGTCTTTAGAAGATATACATTCTTCACTTGTTCACTCGCTTTCAAAGCTTCTACCGTAGCCTTTGCTTGTTCTGCACTTGCAAATGGCACGAAACAGTTAATTGTCTTGCACATTGTTCTTAAAATTTGTAATTATTATTAGTTGTTTATTTATTATTTCTCAAAAAAGTTCATTACTCGTTGCATCAACGCATTGCGTTCTGCTTCAGTTTCTATTACTTCAAATGGTACGCCCATGATGAATGTCTTATAGCCATCCTTTGATGCTGCAACACCTGCAGGGATATTGTTTTCGCTATATCTTAGCACTGTTGCACCTGTCTTTGTATCTGCTGGGAACACTGCATCTGGTGATTGCACTGCATACACCTTTTCGTTGAACGCAGTCACAAAGCTCCATGCTCCATCTTCACTCAATGCCTTGTGAATGCTTGGCACTGCATAAACCTTACCTTCTACAGCTGCTTGACCTACACGCCACTTGTAACCAAGTACTTCGGCAGCAAATGTCTTTTCAGTTTCTACAGCATCTTTCTTATCCCAAATATCGCTTGCGATAAATGAACCTGTCATCATCACATTACCGCCAGCCTTTGTATATTCAGTAAGTGCGTTCATAAGTTCAGGAGTCATGATCTTGAAACGGTTTGGCACTGCGCCACGACCCACCTTCACTTCTTTTTGCTTACCCATAATCAAATCGACTGCACAATATTGTTTTGCATCGATTGCATTGTTTGCAAATGCTGCTACGCTGCTTGATACAAATGAGTAACCAGCTGCCATAAGAGCTTCACCATGAACGATTGGGTAATCAAATGTATTACCTGCAATCACACTCTTTTCATAGTTTGAACGGCTGTTACCGAAGCCCGATGCATCGTCATCCATCCAAGGAATTTCGCGACGGAATTCGTTTTGTGCACCGATGTAGCTAATGTCGTTAATATATGGAACACCTGGGTCTTTTTCATCACAGAATCCTGCGATATCACCAGCATCAAACCAATCTGGAGCCGATACGCGAGTGAAGCTATTCACTACCATTACCATGCCCTTTGACTTTGGAGCAACGCCCAATGAAAGCACTTCACTTGGGAAGCTCTTACCACCTTCGTTCAATGCCACTACCTTGTAGCTGTGGATTAGGTTATCCTTCACTGTTGCTACATATTTAGGTTCTACTGTCTTTGCGATCACCTTGAATGCACCCTTACCGATTCTTTCATATACAAGATATGCCGATGCATCTGAGTTTGCTGTCAATGTATCTGCTGTTGGCTTCCATGTCAAGCAGAATTCATTTTCGCCTTGCTTTGCAATTGCGAACGAATTCACTGGCAATGGTTGAACTGTGTAAGGACGACCATCACGCTTAGCGATGAATTGCAACATACCCTTATAGATTGCGCGGCTCACTGTGAAACGGAATGTTGGATCCAAACCATACTTCATATCAGCGAAGTTTTGGTGAGAAAGAAGTTCAAGAAGCATTGTTGGCACTTCTGGCACACGAGCTTCTGCGTATGAACGGTCCCACATACCACGACGAGTCCAGTTTGGCTCAAAATGAGCGCGTACATCGTTCACGATATTAGTCATAATCTTATCGGTCAAGTCGCGCGACAAGATACGAGGTGTTCCGTCGGCATATTCATCAAATTTCTTTGACATATAGATACCTAATGTACCGATAATTGAGTCGTTTGGAGTTGTACCAGCATCTGTATGGAATGCAAATGCCAAGTCAACTGGAATATTCAAACCTTTTTCTTCTGGATTTACTCTTGAACCGTTTGCTAAGTAGTTCACCCAACGGCCACGACAGCTATAGTCGTCAGTATAGTCGTTTACACCTTCAGTTGGTGAGTACACTGAATCTGGAACACCTGCCCATTGTAGGAAGTAACGAGCACCTTCAGTGAAACGAGGATAGCCACTCTTTTGCCAGCGATAATCTACATCAGGCATTTCGATCTTACCCGATTTCTTGTTGTGATCGCTCTTCACATTTTCGCTCATAGCTTTCACCTTGCGTGCAATGTTACCCACACCACCACCGATCTTGACAGCATCGGCAGTTACCACGCCTTCTTCTTTTGAGAAGTTGCTCACTTCCACTACAGCTTCGTTCAAGCCAGCCTTCAATGGGAAATGACCAAGATACAACCATGTACCACCACCCATTGTTTGATTTACTGTGAATTTCTTAGCACCAGCTTGGCTGTTTACAGTGTATTGAACATCTTTTGCACTATTTTCCTTAGTTACATACGAGATATAAACTGCGTAGTCACCATCGCAAGGCACTTCAGCGTCCCATTTTGCTGTTGACACTTTATCAGCCTTCTTTGATGTAGCAACTTCGCGATAAGAACCTTCTTTGAAAGGATTTTCAACATCGCGGTATTCTTGACGGTTGTAAGCGAAACCTTCGCCTTCACCTTCGTGCCACTTTTCACCCTTACGTTGTTCGCTATATCCACGATAAGCATACTTACCATCTTCGTCAACGATTTGTTCGAATGTGTTGATATCGCGTTCGCGTGGGCTGATCACATAAGCACCTGCATTTTCAAGCATTGGCATAAGGAAAGGCATCACATAACCTTGTGTGTAAAGGTCTTCTACTGTTTGGAAGATACGAGCGCGTTGCCATTCCCAACGGTTCAACTTTGGCTCGAAGTACCAACCATGGCTTTGCCACAATGCAATCACATTGCCATTCAAACCTTGTGCATAAGTATCGTTTGGATCTTGCGATGTGATGAATTTTTCATTCTTTTTTCTGTATTTCTTTGAGAAAACAGGGATATACTTGCTTGCATCATTGTCCTTGATAGTCAATTCTACTTTGTATGACTTGTATTTTTCAGGCAATTGACCTTGGATCAAACTTTTTACATACACCAAATCAGTTACTGTAAAAGGCACATCGCCATACACTTCATTCACATCCACTGTTACTACTTTCTTCTTTTCGTTCACAGTAGCTTTCTTCACTATCACATTACCGATTCCCATCTTTTCAGGAACGGTTGTAGCGATCTTTGCTTGGATGCTATCTTTCACTGCAGCATCAAGCGATTTTTGAGCTGTTGCTCCTGCAACACCCATCACACATACCGACAATAATGTCAAGAAAATCTTTCTCATATTGGTTAAAATTCTTTGTTTCTCAGATTTAGTTTTTCTTCTAAAAATTGCAAAAAGCATACACCTACTGCAATTCATACAAATATAGCACATTCTATTCACATAACGAAACAAAAAAGTGCTTAATTGCTAATTTGTAAACAAATTTTAAGCATTAAGCACTTTTTTAGTCTTTTCACCAATATTTTCGGTCAGATTTTACTCCAAAATCATCATTTTTCCTGCGAGTGATATTTTATCAATCCATCGAGCGAACTCGCTTCGATTTTTCCTATTTCAACACCAAGTTCGTGAGCTACTTCTCGTAAAGTTTGCTCAAACAAACAAGCCACATTTCCAACTATGCTCACCGGATATTTTTCATATTCGTACTGGAAAATATTACGCTCAAAAAAGCGCTTAAATTCAGTGCGAACCAATTGGTTCACATAGTCGTTGTCAAGGTGTTCATTCAAGAAATTAGAGTACTTACTCAACCATATATGAGCTTGACGACCCGAGAACACCATATCCATGACTTCTTCAGGCGTAATTTGATATTTTTCGTAGAATGCGCTACTAATTTCTTGTGGTGCAAGACCCTTCAAACAGTCGCTCACCAATAGTCGTCCGAGCGACGAACCACTGCCTTCATCACCAAGAATAAAACCAAGTGAACGCACTTTGTTAACTATCTCACTACCATTATATTGACAAGAGTTTGAGCCTGCACTCAAAATACATGCTATACCTGCATTTTCGCCCAATAATCCACGAGCGACACCAAGCAAATTACTCTCTACTGTTACAGGTGTTTTGAATTGTGCCACAGCCGATAGCTCCACCAATTTCTTTCGCTCGGCAGTGCTACAACCCGACCCATAAATGTGTACATGTTCCCAACGACGCTTGAAAAATGTATCAGGCAATTCAAGTCTAATTGTGTGGCTAATTTCTCTTCTTGATTGAATGAATGGATTGAAACCATTCGTTCCCACTTTTTCTATTATTTCTTGATTTTCTACCAAAGCCCATACCGATTCGGTAGAATTACATTCTGCTATAACCCTCATCACGAGTACTCTATATATCTTTCTTCTTTCTTAAAATCTTTTCGGGGTGCAAAATTAAGCATTTTTATTCAATCTACATAATTCAAAATCTTAATTTACAATTTTTTAGCAACTTGTCACACCCCCTTTCAAGCCTCAACCAAAGCATCATTATTTACGCAAACTGGCTTCAACAAAGGAATTTCTTCTTCTCCTTAGCACATAAAAAAATCATCTCCTTTGAGATGATTTTTTTATCATTTATCTTTTGTAGTTTAAGTAATACCACGAATCCACTGGCTTACCATCTTTTGTGCCTGGAGTGAATGCTGGCAAAGCACGCAATGCTTCTATAATTTCTGGCTTGTACTCGTCCTTATAGCCACACTCGGTGAATTGAACTCGTCCCACCGTGCCGTCAGCCTTAATAACAATACTTGCTTTGAAACGCGCCTTTTCGCCTTTTTGTCCCTTACGCAAAGCCTTCTTCAATAATTTCTTCATTGCTTTCTCTCCATCAGGGAATTTTGGCGATGTTTCAGTTTCGCTATCATCAAGCATGTACACTGCATCAGGGCTTGCACCTATCTCTTGTGGCACTTCTTCCACCTTTGGTGCTTCTTGCTTTGGTTGAACTTCTTTTTGTGGTTCTTGTTGCTTTACTTCTTTCTTTTTAGGCGTTTCTACCACTTCCTCAACCTCTTCTTTTACCTCAACAGTATCTACTGCCACTTCTTCTACAGCGCTTTCTGTTGCTTCTTTCTTCGCGCCCATTTCGCACGATGTTACCGATAGCATAACACCTGCTACAAGCACTACTAAAATACTTTTTCTCATATTCTTCGTTTTATAATTACATCTATTTAAAAATATTATTTTCATATTCACGACTCTAATCTTCTACAACTATTACCATCGTTGTATCTTCAGCTATAGTATCTGCAATTTCTTCTTTTATTTCTTCTAAATCACAATAACCATATACATGCGTCCAACTATCTACAGGTTTTCCCTTATAAACACCTGGTTCAAATTCTGGCAAGTTCATGAAAATACTGTCTATTCTATCCCAATAATTAGACGCACAACTATATCCTCGCTTATGAATTGATTTTACTTTACCATTAGCGCCAATCACAAGCCATGCTTCAACGCCAAAACTTAAATGGTTCTTAAATTCTATCTTTTTTAGTTCATTTGCGACTATTTCTTCAAGCGCCTCATTACCACCCGGAAATTTAGGACCATTTTCATAATCCAAATCATATACACCTTTTATTACGGGATTCGGATTCCCGGAAACAAGTAATTCTGTTACTTTCGCCGTATTCAGCTCCGGTTTGGGCTTTTCACTTTCTAAAACAGTATCCTTTATTTCCTCTACTTCAATTTCTACTATTTCTTCTTGCAATGGTTGCTTTTCAAGCAATTGTTCATTGCTATCCTGTTTTTCATGACTCACACTACTGCACGATGCCACAGACAAACTTGAAGCAAACATTCCTACAGATAGTCCAGCAAGCATTACCGTCTTTCCCATTTGCCGACGTGCATCAAGCTGTTCACACAAATATAGCACCTCTGCCTCACATTTGGGACATGTGCCAGAACATTCTCCACGATATTGACACTCTGATGTTATATATTCTATATCATTTGCCTCAGCTATCTGCTTGCGAATCTCTTTTAGTATCCTACAAGTTCGTTTCCCTTGCGTCATATCAGTTAGTATTTTATATAAACAAATTCATCAAACCTCATAAATCCCATCTTCTCAAGTATTGCGCGACTCTCTCCTCTATCGTAGGCAGTATTGAAATCAGGAATTAGTGGCAATCTCACAAGCACATCATCTTGCCTTCCTTGATTAGCAAGAAATCGCAAATTTGCCAATACTTGTGTATTATCTCGTTTCGTATAAGCCTCATAAATGTTTGGATTCATATCCTTCACATCAACAATAAAGCCATCCACCACCGAAATCAATGCCTCTATATTCTGCTGTGGTACATTTAATGATGTCTCCACATAAATGCGCCACTTTTCTCCACAAATCTTGCGGAAATCTCTAACAAACTCGTATCTAAGTGCTGGTTCACCTCCACCAAATGTTACTCCACCACCAGTTGCCAAAAAGTACAACTCATCCGCCTTCACCTTGCCGTAAAGTTCTTTGCATGTGAAATGTTCAATGTGCTCGGTGCTTTCTGTTATAGTGCGAGGATTCAAACAATATTTGCATCTCAACGGACAAGAATGAAATACAACCAATGTGGTAACGCCTTCACCATCTACGCCAAGACGATGGCGTGCAATTCCTATTATTGGTACATGTTCTTCCATTAATCCTATCACTTATGAGGTACAAATTTAATGAATCTTCGGCACAATATCAAATTTCTAACGCCTACGCATATAAAACACGAAAGGCAACCACTATGGGTTGCCTTTCATTCAGTCTATGTTATTTCGATTAGAATACACCGATAACATTGCCTGCTGCAGCTTCTACCAAGAAACCATAGATGCAGCTTACAATACCTACAAGCATAATACCAAGCACGCAGATTACCATTGCTGTGCGCTCAGTACATGAGCTCTTGAATGTTTCGATTGCGCCACCTTCACCTGGCTTGTTGATAAACATAGCCTTCACTACAAGCAAGTAGTAGTAAAGTGAGATGATAGTGTTAAGCAATGCAATGAATACAAGTACATACAATGCTACATTACCTGTGCTCAATGCTCCAGCAAAGATGAAGAACTTGCTGAAGAAACCAGCGAATGGAGGAATACCTGCAAGTGAGAACATTGCAAGCATCATCGCAAACGACAACCAAGGGTTAGTGCTACGAAGACCATCGTAATCGCTCATCATCACCTTGCCTGTCTTGTTTTCGATTGCACCAATCACTGCAAATGCAGCCAAGTTTGACAATACATACACAAGTACATAGTACATCAATGAAGCAAGACCAAACTCATTAGCTGCCACTACGCCAAGCATAATATAACCTGCTTGTGACACTGATGAGAATGCCAAGAAACGCTTCATATTGCGTTGACGAATTGCAAACAAGTTACCAAGTGTAATTGTCAACACGATAAGTGCATATAGCATCCATTTCCATGCTACAGTGTATAATGAACCAAATACTTGAGTCAAGATTACCATGAATGCAAACGCTGCTGCACCCTTAGAAATTACCGATAGGTAACCAGTAACTGGGGTTGGAGCGCCTTGATATACATCGGCTGTCCACAAGTGGAATGGTACAAGTGATAGCTTGAAACCTACACCTGCAATCACAAATGCCAATGCAATGATAAGCATTGTTGATTGTTCGCCTGTTACCATAGCTGCAATATCACTGAAGTACAATGAGCCTGCCAATGCATACACAAATGACAATCCCATCATGAACAATGCTGATGAGAAGATAGCTGTAAACAAGTACTTAGCTGCTGCTTCGTGACTTTCATAACGATTCTTTTCGAATGCGATCAATGCAGCAAGTGGCAATGATGCAGTTTCAAGACCGATCACGAACATCAAGAAATGGCGTGCCGAAATCATGAAGTACATACCGAACAATGTAAGCAGCAACAATTCATAGAATTCGCCACGACGCACTGTCATATATTCGCTATTTGCCCATTTTACCGATTGAATTAGTACAATCAACATACCGATATTCAAAATAGCCTTGATAGCTACGGTTGCCGAAGTGTTTACAAACATTCCGCCGAATATCGAGCAATTTGCATCACACAAGAACACATTTGCAATGGTGAAGATACCGAAAGCTACACAAGTGAACAATGGTAGTGCATTTTGAGCCTTCTTTGACAAGAATGTGTCATACAAGAACACCAATAAGAACACTCCAAGTAGTCCTATTTCTTGTGGCATACTTAAAAATTGTGAATAATCCATTTTCTTTTCGTCTTTTTATTTCAACATTACAAATCTATTAGAAAGCTCCCAAAGCCTTGATGATTGGGCTGAAGCTATCATAAATAATCTCGTTAAAGAAGTTAGGGAAGCAACCAAGACCTGCAACACACACGATCAATGTGATAACTGCAAATTTTTCGTGCCATACTGCATCGGTCAATGTGCGATGGTGTTCATCATGCACTGGACCATATAGCATCTTTCCTACTACGCGCAAAATATAAACTGCTGTGATTACGATTGCACTACATGCCATAATTGTCAACACGCGGTGGAACATATCAGCATGTGCAAACGAACCTACGAAGATTGTCATTTCAGCTACGAAACCACTGAAGCCTGGCAAACCAAGGTTAGCAAGACCGGCAATCACATAACCTACACCCAAGAATGGCATAATTTGCATCAAACCACCCATCTTGCGGATATCGCGAGTGTGTGTACGACCATAAATCATACCGATTAGGGCGAAGAACAATGCTGTCATAAGACCGTGAGATAGCATTTGCATGATCGCACCTGTCATAGCAGTTGTGTTAAGCATCAAAATTGCAAAAAGCACCATACCACAGTGGCTCACCGATGAATATGCGTTGATATATTTCAAGTCGGTTTGTACACATGCGCTGAATGCACCATATACAACACTGATACCTGTTAGAATCAAGAAGATCCAAGCCATTTCGTTGGCTGCATGAGGCATCAAGTAGATTGCGATACGGAAACAGCCATAGCCCCCTAGCTTCATCAACACACCAGCGTGAAGCATTGACACTGCTGTTGGTGCCGAAGCGTGACCGTCAGGGCTCCATGTGTGAAATGGGAACATTGCACCAAGCACACCGAAACCTACGAAGGTCATAGGGAACAAATAGTATTGCCATTCGTGAGGAATTGCATTATTCTTTGCAATTTCAAGCAAGTTCATTGTCAAGTTTCCATCGGCCGATGAATTGAAATAGATACCAAGGATACCAAGCATCAACAATGCCGATGCACCCATAAGCATCAATGTAAGCTTCATTGCCGAGTAGTTCTTATTACCGCTACCCCATACACCAATCAACAAGTACATTGGGATAAGAGCCACTTCATAGAACATAAACATTGCGAACAAGTCTACTGCGATAAAGAAACCGAATACACCTGTCGATAGCAACCAGAACCACAAGAAATATTCGCGTGGTAGTGGATCCATATTCCATGACGCAAACACGCCAGCAAATACAATTACACATGAAAGCAATAGCATTGATACTGAGATACCGTCTACACCAAGCGACAACTTGATATTCAACGACTCAAACCACATCCAATCGCCACGGAACAACATCTCGTCAGCTACGCCAGCTGCTCTTAGTTGCAAGAATTCTACGAGCAAATACACGCCAAGCGCCATCAAAGCTGTTGCGCCTACAATAGACACCGCTCTAACTTGCTTGATATTCTTACACACCGCCAATCCTGCCAATGTAAGCACAGGAATTACGACGAAATAAATTAATATATTTTCCCAAATCATTTTTTCTAAGTATTTAAGACCGTTCCTACAATTAGATTAAACATATCACTGTAATTGCACCTAGCAACAACGCGCCGATCAAATACACATATACATACACTTGAACATTGCCCGATTGCAACTTACGAACTGCAAATGATGCTGCATTTGTAAGACTTGCAAGCTTATTCAATGATCCATCTACGATTTGACGGTCAAACCACGCCAAAGGACGGCTCACGCGTTCGAAGATGATCTTATGTGTAATGAATTGATACAATTCGTCCATATAGAAGCGGTTGTAAGCAGCTGTCCACAAACCATTGAATGCATTTTTCATCTTGGTTGGAGCTTCGTTTTCCTTCAAATACAACTTTGTTGCAAGAAGAATTGCGATCACTGCTACAGCAACACTACTTACAGCTACCCACATTGTCATGTGAATTGGGTGGCTTGCACGATCGTATGTAACCATTTCACCGAATGGAACAAATCCTGCCAAGATTGACACTACCGACAAGATAATCAATGGCAACGACATTGTCATTGGAGCATCATGTGGAGTGTGATGACCATAATCAGGATTATTCCACCAGAATATCTTATAGTACAAGCGGAACATATAGAATGCTGTCATACCTGCTACAAGCATCATCCAAACACCCCAGATTGGGCTATTCAAGAATGCAGCAACAAGAATTTCGTCCTTACTGAAGAATCCTGCAAATGGAGGAATACCTGCAATTGCAAGACAGCCTATCGCAAATGCGATGTTACAGATTGGCATATACTTGCGAAGACCACCCATCGCGCTCATTTCATTGCTATGTACAGCATGAATGATTGCACCAGCACACAAGAACAACAACGCCTTGAACATAGCGTGTGTGAACAAGTGGAACATTGATGCCATGTAACCCACACCGTCGTGAAGCTCAGGACGAGCCACGCCAAGTGAAGTCACCATGAATGCGATTTGTGAAATTGTTGAGAACGCAAGCACACGCTTGATATCACTTTGCACACATGCCACTGCTGCTGCATAGAATGCTGTGAATGCACCGATAACAGTGATTACCATCATTGTGCCTTCTTCCAAGCAGTACAATGGGAACATACGAGCTATCAAGTACACACCTGCAACAACCATTGTAGCAGCGTGGATCAATGCTGATACTGGTGTTGGACCTTCCATCGCATCTGGTAGCCAAATGTGCAATGGGAACATTGCCGACTTACCTGCACCACCCATGAAGATGAGTGTCAATGCCCAAGCTGTTACCGAGCAACCCATGAATGTTGCACCACCTGCAGTTGCAATTGCAGCTGTAGGATCGCTTGTCAATGTGATGAAATCGAATGTTTGTGTATAGAATGATAGAATCAAGATACCCACCAAGAAACCAAGGTCGGCAAAGCGAGTCACGATGAACGCCTTCTTTGATGCCGATACTGCTGCTGGCAATGTGTAATAGAATCCAATCAACAAATACGATGATACACCCACAAGCTCCCAGAAGATATACATTTGGAAGATGTTTGGAGCCACTACAAGACCAAGCATTGACAATGAGAAGAGCGACAAGAACGCATAGTAGCGTTGCAAGCCCTTTTCATATTCGTGGTGATGATCTTGCATATAGCCCAAGCTATACAAGTGTACCAAGAAAGATACAGTTGTGATAATCATTAGCATCATTGCCGATATTGGATCAAGCAAGAAGCCTACCTTTATCACAAGTTTTTCGCTAAATTCAAGCCATGTCAAATCCCATGCCACAAGTTGTTGGCGTATTCCATCAACAATTTGACCTTGTGTGGTGCCAAAGAAATAGTCAAGAGCTATAGTGTAGGCAATCACGGCTGTGATACCCATCATTGTAGTTCCCACTACCCCAGCAGCCTTACGGCTCAATCGAGTACCCATTAGTCCCAAGAATAGGAATGTAACCAATGGGAGTACCAATATTAAATACGAATATGAGAAATCCATAAATCTTAAAATTTCATTTTAGTAAGTTCACGAATATCGATATTCTTAGCCATGCGGAACACATTCACGATAATCGCTATCGCCAATGCTGTTTCGGCTGCCGCTATCGCGATGGCAAACAATGAGAAGAACATGCCTTCCATCTCACCCGGGAACAAATAACGGTTAAACACAACAAAATTGATATCCACCGCATTAAGCATCAACTCAAGCGATATCAATATTGCAATCATATTTTTGCGGGTAACAAACCCATAAACACCACAGCAGAACATAATCAAGCTAGGTACGATATACATCAATAGTGTCAATTCCATATCAATATCCTCCTTATCGTTTACGGGCAATTACTATACCACCGATTATACATGCCAACAATAAGATACTTATTGCTTCAAATGGCAATAGATAACCAAATTTTTCTGTACTCAATAGCATTGTTCCTATCTTGTTGATAGTTACATCAAGTGGCTGATTTGCCAAAGACATACACATATCCCACTTTGAAAACAATGCATATCCACACACTAATGCCGACAATACTGCTGCACTCAAACCCACCATCTTCTTTTGCGATTCAAGAGGCTCAGAGTCCTTGCCAGGCTTTCCAGTTAGGAATATTGCAAACACGAACAACACAAGTATACCTCCCGCATACACAGCTATCTGCACTGCACCTAGGAACTCATATCCCATTTGGAAATAGATTCCTGCTGTAGCAAATAGCACGAAAAGCAAATATGTCGCTGCACGCAATATCTTTCTTGTGGTCACAGTCATCACTGAGAACACAATAATTGATAGCGTAATTATGAAATACGCGATTATATTTCCTAATGATTCCATATTTATTAATTTTCTTGTTTTTTATCTTCTGGTGTAGCTTTCTTAGCTATTTCTTCCGCCTTTGGGGCTGCTGGCGCTGGCTTTTCCTTTTCTGGCAAATAATTCAATTGCTTAACCAGCTTTTCACGCGTAAATACAGCTTGTTCAAAGTCGTTATCAAACTCTATGGCTTTTGTAGCACAAGACGATACACACAACATGCAGAAGGTGCAGCTGCCAAGGTCATACATATACTTTTCGAGTTTTTTCTTCTTCTTTCCATCAGGCATCTCAACCATCTTCGATTCGATAGTGATTGTTCCATTTGGACAGTTCATTTGACACAAACCGCAAGCTATACACTTATGATATCCTTCGCTATCATATTTAAGCTTCATTGTAGCTCTAAAGCGTTCAGGAATCTCAAGAGTATCTCTGTTTTCAGGATACTGATAAGTAAGTTTCGGAGTGACAAATTCTTTTCCTGTCACTTGCAATCCCTTCAAAAGGCTGGTTATACCCTTAAAAAGAGAAGAGAAATATTCCTTAATACTCATAGATAAGTAATACTTATAAATACACTTCTATACCGAAATTATTATTATTCGCAAAGGTGAACCGGTATTTTTCTCACCTTCTTCGTTCTTATCTCTTTATTTATCGTTCTACTTGACCGCCCACAATGTCGAGAAGTTCGGTAGTAATGCCTTGCTGACGCAACTTATTATATTCAAGTTGCAAGCCTTCAAGCAATGTCTTGGCATTATCACTCGCACTCTGCATTGCCATCACACGAGCTGCTTGTTCCGAAGCATTATTCTCGGTGAATTGAGCTTGCATCATAGCAAGAATGTACAATGGTAACACACTGTTAAAGATTGAATTACCATCGGGTTCAAACAGGCAAGGAGCGTTCTTATTCACCTCAGCGCTACCTTCAGCTACAAGTGCCTCATACGACACTGGCAATAGTTGCTCTGCAACCAAGCGTTGACGACTCATTGAAAGGAAGTGCATATACACCACTTCTACCAAGTCATATTCGCCTGCCAAGAAGCCATTCTTTAGCGATTCGGCAAAGTCGGCTACTTCACGCTGAGTACTGCGTGTGTGGATTGGTGCACTTTGCACATCCACAACACCCTTACCCAAGCGATTCATGGCCTTAGCCATCTTCTTTCCCACAGGAATGATTGTGATTTTCACATCATCCCCATATTTCTCACGCGACGCTTCTACATACTCGAGCAAGCCCTTGTATATATTATTGTTATAAGCGCCACACAATCCATCGTCCGAACCATATACTACATACGCGATACGCTTCACTTCACGCTCTTCGATGAGAGGAGAAGTGTACTCGCCATCAGCAGCCAACAAGTGACTTATCACTGTTTGGATTTGGCTACGGAATGGCACCAAACGCTTTAGCGCTTGCTCATACTTGTGCATTTTAGCCGACGAAATCATCTTCATAGCACCAGTAATTTTCTGTGTTGATGCTACCGATCCGATTCGTCCTTTTAACTCGCGCAATGTTGCCATAGTATACTATTAATCCTTAAAATTACTTGCTACTTGCTTTGCTACTTCGGCAAGTTTTGCTGTTACATCATCATTGATAACACCACTCTTAAGCACATCAAGTACTTCAGCTTGGTATTTTGCCTTCAATGTTTGAATAAACAACTTTTCAAACTCTGCTACCTTGTCAAGTGGCACTTCACTCATCAAACCTTGTGTTCCGCAGTAGATAGCTGCAATTTGCTCTTCTACTGGAACTGGTGAATATTGTGGTTGAATCAACAATCGTTCATTCTTGCGGCCCTTGTCGATTGTCATAGCTGTTACAGGGTCGATATCGCCACCGAACTTAGTGAACGATTCCAACTCACGGAACTGTGCTTGTGAAATCTTCAATGTACCTGCCACCTTCTTCATTGACTTGATTTGAGCATTACCACCCACACGCGACACTGAGATACCCACGTTCACCGCTGGACGAACACCATTGTTGAACAATGCAGATTCAAGATAAATCTGACCGTCAGTAATCGAAATCACATTGGTTGGGATATATGCCGATACGTCACCAGCTTGTGTTTCGATGATTGGAAGCGCTGTTAGCGAACCACCACCCTTCACAAGAGGCTTCATTTCTTCTGGTAGGTCATTCATCGATTCAGCCACCTTTTGGTTGTCGATAATCTTCGCAGCACGCTCAAGCAAACGAGAGTGCAAGTAGAAGATATCACCAGGATAAGCTTCACGACCTGAAGGACGCTTCAAGATAAGACACAACTCACGATATGCTACGGCTTGCTTTGACAAGTCATCATATACGATAAGCGCATCACGACCTGAATCGCGGAAGTACTCACCGATTGCAGCACCTGCAAATGGCGCATAGTAGCGCATTGATGCTGAATCTGATGCTGTAGCTGCTACTACAACTGTGTACTCAAGCGCTCCATGTTCCTTCAATTCGTTTACGATTTGAGCCACGGTAGATGCTTTTTGACCGATTGCTACATATATACAATATACAGGCTTACCTGCATCGTAGCCACTTTTTTGATTGATAATAGTATCGATTGCGATAGCTGTCTTACCAATCTGACGGTCGCCAATAATAAGCTCGCGTTGACCGCGACCTATTGGAATCATCGAGTCGATAGCCTTAATACCAGTTTGTAGTGGTTGATTTACTGGTTGACGGAAAATTACACCAGGTGCTCTACGATCAAGAGGCAATCTCACCTTTTCACCTTCAATAGGACCCTTACCGTCAAGAGGTTCACCAAGCATGTTGATTACACGGCCAAGCAAACCTTCACCCACTTCAATCGACGCGATTTTTCCTGTGCGACGAACACTCATGTTTTCAGTCACTTCGTTCACCTTATCGAGAAGAATCACACCCACATTGCTTTCTTCAAGGTTCATAGCCACGCCTGTTACGCCGTTCTCGAATTCTACAAGCTCATTAGCTTTCACATTTTCAAGACCGTAAACATGCGCTACGCCATCACCAACGCTAAGCACAGTGCCCACTTCTTCAAAAGATACCTTTGCATTGACTGCACTGAGTTCTTTCTTTAATATTTCTGATACCTCGCTTGGATTAATCATCTCTTTAAGAGTTTTAAACGCAATTTCTTTAATTCATTCTTAATAGAAGCATCAAGCACCATCGAATCCACTTGTACAGTAAATCCACCTATTAAGTCTTTGTCCACTGTTACTGTGCGCTCTATTGTCTTTCCTTCGAGCTGATGTTGCACCACTTCTATTATCTGCGACAATTTATCATCTGGCAATTGTGTTGCCGTCACGATATTCACTTGCGCTATATTGTTTGCCTCACGATATATTTTACCATAAGACAACGCCATTTCGCGCATAGAACTTTCGCGGTTGTTCTTTATTACCATCAAGATGAATTTGTCAAGACATCCGTCCTTTTCAGCTCCCGATGCCGACAAAAGCACTTTTTCCCTATCGGCTACGGGTAAAAATGGATTATCAACCGTCTTCTTAAGTTCAGGCAATGCCTCATAACTTTCCGACAGTCGCTTCATCTGCAAATACACTTCTTCGCTTGCCTTTTCTTCTATAGCAAACTTATACAATGCCTTTGCATACCGATTTGGAATAAGTCCATCATTCATAACTATCAGTTTTTAGATTCAACCTCGTTCAACAATTTATCCACAAGCTCGGCTTGTGACTTATCATCAGCCAAGTCGCGACGAACCACTTGTTCAGCGATTTGCAACGCAAATTGACTCACCTCACTGCGGAATTGCAACTCTGACTCCTTGCGCGCTTGCTCTATAGATAGCTTTGCAGCATCCATTACCTTTTGAGCTTCTTTTGCGGCTGCTTCTTTTGCTTCCTCAATGATTTGAGTACGCATTTTGGCAGCTTCGCGCAAGATTTCAGCTTGCTGTTTCTGTGCTTCGCTTACATATTTTGCAGCTTCTTGTTGAGCATTCTCCAATTGTTCCTTTGCATTTTGAGCATATTCAACTCCCTTATCGATAAGTGCAGCTCTTTCTTCGAGCGACTTAACGATAAATGGCCAGCCAAATTTCCCCAATAGGATCACCAATAGGAGAACTGTCACAAACATCCAAAATATCAAGCCGAAATCAGGCGAGAACAGTTCCATTCTATTTTATTTAAACAAACAATGTTAATAGACAAACGATAACACCGAATAGTGCCACACCTTCTACAAGCGCTGCGATCACAATCATATTACTACGAATGTCGCCTGCCGATTCTGGTTGACGAGCGATTGCTTCCATTGCAGATGCACCAATCTTACCAATACCAAGACCAGCACCAATTGCGATAATACCTGCGCCAATACAAGCACCTAGACGATCAAGACCAAGACTTTGAGCAGCTTCTACTGCTTGAGCTAAAATCATTGCTAACATAATTCTAAAATTTTAAAGTTAATATTTTTGTTATTTTTTATTTTTTGTTTTTTAAAGTTTTTCTTATTTGTGTTCTTCGCTATGATGGCCTTCTTCTTGGGCTAGCGAAATGAACAATGCCGATAGCATAGTGAACACGAAGGCTTGGATAAAGCTCACTAGCACATCAAGCAATAGCATGAACAGTGAGAACATCAACGATACCACTGTTGTTGCTCCTGTTGCTACAGGACCGAATGCGCCAAAGATGAAAATGAGCAGTGTCAACACAAGCACAATGATGTGTCCTCCCATCATATTGGCAAATAGACGCACCGTCAATGCCGCTGGCTTTGTAAACAAACCGAACAACTCAATCATTGGCATGATTGGTAGCGGGAACTTAAGCCACATTGGCACATCTGGCCAGAATACCTCTTTCCAGTAGTGTTTTGAACCGAATGCATTAGTCATGAAGAATGTGAACAACGCCAATACGAGCGTTACAGCAATATTACCAGTCAAGTTTGCACCACCAGGGAATATTACAAGCAAGCCCAATAGGTTCATCACCAATATCAAGAAGAATACTGTAAGCAAATATGGACCAAACTTTTCAGCTTTCTTGCCAAGTGTTGGACGAATCACATTGCCATACACAAATTCTACTATCAATTCCAACATTGCAGTACCCTTGCGAGGTGCCTTCAATGGGTTCTTCTTATACCAGCGGTGTATGCACATCACGCATAGTACCACTACAAATGCCGAGATGAATAATGCGGCAACATTCTTTGTAATCGAAATGTCGATTGGACGATATTCTGAACCATCAGCCTTCACGCCCACCACTTTGCCATGATAATCACCTTCGGTTGCAATCTTAAATCCATCGTATGACGCTCCGTGTTCCAATCGAGCTGAGCTAAATACATGCCAGCCTCCTTCTTCGTCAATTACAATTATCGGAAGAGGGATATTGTGATGATGTGAAAACGGAACTGCCCAGCCGTATTGGTCGCCAAGGTGGTGAAATATCACTCCCTTAGGGTCAACACCTTCCGACGAATGCTCACTTGCTACAGCTGCCACTGGGCTCACTGCACATAGCATCATCAGAGACATTAATATGGTCAGTACTTTCTTCATATTCAACAGATTTAATACAAACACACTGAAACAACATTATGATTAATGTCGGCAATACCGCCCTTAATCTCCATTTCCTCGTCCTTGCCGTCAACGGTATACACCATCTTTCCTGCAACGAGCGATGAAATCAAGGCAGCGTGATTCTCAAGCACTGTAAATAGTCCAAGTGCTCCTGGCATAGTCACTTTACTAACTTCGCCAGTGAATTCCACCTTTTCAGCCGATATTATATTCAGTGTCATATTTCTCTAATTAATTTTTCGTTACTTCTTAACTTCAGCAAGCATCTTCTTACCCTTTTCAATCACTTCGTCGATTGTTCCGGCATTCAAGAATGCTTGTTCTGGATATTCATCCATTTCGCCGTTCAAAATCATCTTGAAACCACGAATTGTTTCATTCAATGGCACCATTACACCTGGAAGACCAGTAAACTGTTCTGCCACGAAGAATGGTTGTGACAAGAAGCGTTGTGCACGACGAGCACGAGCCACTACAAGCTTATCTGCATCACTCAATTCTTCAACACCAAGAATTGCGATGATATCTTGCAATTCGTTGTACTTTTGAAGCAATTTCTTAACACTTTGAGCCACTTCGTAGTGTTCTTCACCTACCAAGTGTGGGTCAAGCATGCGAGATGTAGAGTCAAGTGGGTCAACGGCTGGATAGATACCAAGCTCACTAATCTTACGGCTCAACACTGTTGTTGCATCCAAGAAGCTAAATGTTGTTGCAGGAGCAGGGTCAGTCAAGTCGTCGGCTGGCACATAGATAGCTTGTACCGATGTAATACTACCCGACTTAGTTGATGTAATACGCTCTTGCAATGCACCCATTTCCGATGCCAATGTTGGTTGATAACCTACTGCCGATGGCATACGACCAAGCAACGCTGACACCTCAGAACCTGCTTGAGTGAAACGGAAGATGTTGTCGATGAATAGAAGGATTTCCTTACCACCACCATCTTGATCACGGAATTGTTCAGCAACTGTCAAACCTGAAAGAGCTACGCGAAGACGAGCACCTGGAGGTTCGTTCATCTGTCCAAACACAAGTGTACCTTGTGACTTAGCCACTTCGGCCATATCCACATCTTCAAGGTTCCACTCGCCCTTTTCAAGACCTTCCTTAAACTTATCACCATATTTGATTACACCGCTTTCAATCATTTCACGAAGCAAGTCATTACCTTCACGAGTACGCTCACCCACACCAGTAAATACTGAGAAACCGTTGTGACCATGTGCAATATTATGGATAAGCTCCATAATCAACACTGTCTTACCTACACCGGCACCACCAAACAAACCGATCTTACCACCCTTAGCATAAGGTTCAAGCAAGTCGATAACCTTGATACCTGTAAACAAGATTTCCGAGCTGATTGACAAGTCTGCAAATGCAGGAGCTGGCTGGTGTATTGAACGACGTGCCGATCCTTCTTCCATCTCTTTCAAGTGGTCGATTGGTTCACCTACTACATTCAACAAACGGCCTTTCACTTGATCACCAGTTGGCACAGAGATAGGCATACCTTTGCTAACTACCTCCATTCCACGCTGCAATCCATCAGTACTTTCCATAGCAACACATCGCACTGTATCTTCGCCAACGTGTTGTTCTACTTCAAGAATCAATTCCGAGCCATCTTCACGCTTCACACCAAGTGAAGTATAGATAGCTGGTACTGCATTACCTTCACCTTCGAAGATAACATCTACCACAGGACCGATTACTTGTGCTATTTTTCCAATATTTTTGTTCATAGCAACGCTTGTATATTAGTTTTTTAGTAAATTCTTCGTTTTTTAGAAATGCAAACCATACATTACTACGATGGTCATCAATATCAAGTTGAACAAACCGATTGGCATCAAATATTTCCATTCAAGCTTCAACATTTGGTCGATACGAACGCGTGGGAATGACCAACGGAACCAAATCAACAAGAATGAAATAAAGAATGCCTTACCAAGGAACCACACTACCGATGGAATATAGTCCATAACGGCATTGAAGCCTTCCCATCCTGGCACATGCAATGGCATCCAACCACCCAAGAATAGCAATGAAGCGATTCCTGACACTACGAATAGGTTCAAGTATTCAGCCAAATAGAAGAAACCGAAGTGAATACCTGAATATTCAGTGTGGTAACCTGCAGTAAGCTCATGTTCAGCTTCTGGCATATCGAATGGGCCACGGTTAGTTTCAGCATTTGCAGCAATCAAGTAGATTACAAATGCGATAAATGCTGGAATATGTCCCTTGAACAAGAACCAACCATCAGCTTGAGCTTCTACCAAACCAGTGATTGACATTGTTCCTGAAAGAACAACCATTGTCAAGATTGACAAACCGATTGACAACTCATAACTTACCATTTGCGCGCCCGAACGCATCGCACCGATAAGTGTATACTTGTTGTTACTTGACCATCCTGCAAGCAAGATACCAAGCACACCAATTGATGATGCAGCAATCATAAAGAACACACCGATATTGAAATCGATTACTTGTAGACCATTACCCCATGGCAAGCATGCAAATGTAAGCATTGATGCGATAATCACAAGATATGGCGCAAGGGCAAACAAGAAACGGTCGATGTTTTCAAGACGAATAAGCTCCTTAATCAAAATCTTGAACATATCGGCAAATACTTGCAATGCTCCCCAAGGACCTACACGCATAGGACCAAGGCGACATTGGAACCAAGCACACAACTTTCGTTCATAAATAATGTAGAACAACGCCAATAGAGCATACACAAGAAGCAATGCTACACCGATTAGCACGCACTCTACTGTTGTTGTAAGCCAGCCCGGCATAAAGCTCAAAAGGAAATTATGCAACCAGCCTGTAACTATACTGAAATCAAACATATCTGTTATTTTTTCTTTAAGTTTCTATAATGTATTAATCTCTATCGGTCGATATCTGGAATTACATAGTCCATAGATGCCGAGATTGTAATCAAGTCAGCAATCTTATAGTTTGCACAATATGCATCGATTGCACCCACATGGTTCAAACATGGGCTATTGAAGTGCATACGATAAGGGTTCTTTCCACCATCGCTTTCAATATACACTCCGAACGAACCACGACTTGCTTCTACTTCTTGGAACCAGCGACCTGCAGGTAGCTTAATCATCTTAGGCACCTTTGGAGCAGCAATCTCATTGCCTTCTTCCTTTTCAAGCATATCGCAAAGTTGTTCAAGCAAGCTCACGCATTGCATCACTTCGTCCATTCTCACCATATAACGAGCGAAGCTATCACCTTCAGTGTAAAGCACTTCGTCAAACTTCAATTCGCCATATACTGCGTATGGAGTGCGCTTACGAACATCACATGACCAGCCCGATGCGCGTCCGTTAGGACCACTTGTACCGTAGCTAATCACTTCTTCCTTAGACACTACACCCACACCTTGAGTTCTCTTTTCAGTGATGATGTTACCAGTGAATAGCTTGTGGTATTCAGCCACGCGTTCTGGCATAATTGCACATAGTTCGCGCACATCCTTGATAAAGTCAGGGTGTACATCAGCAGCCACACCACCAATCACATGATAATGTTGTGACATACGACCACCAGTTGTCTTTTCAATAATATCAAGAATTTGTTCGCGTTCACGGAAACCATATACGAATGCTGTTGTTGCACCCATATCCATCGCCATACAACCAAATGACAACAAGTGAGAAGACATACGCATCAACTCGTCCATCATCACACGGATCACTTGCACACGGTGAGGAATTTCAAGACCAAGAGCCTTTTCAATACACAAGCACAAGCAGTGACGGTTTTGACAAGAGCTCATATAGTCCATACGGTCAGTGAAGAACAATGTTTGTGGATAAGACTTGCTTTCGCACAATCTTTCGATACCACGGTGGATATAACCACACACTGGAATCACCTTATTAATAGTTTCACCATCGATAGCACAACGCAAACGCATTACACCGTGAGTTGATGGGTGTTGAGGACCGAAGTTCACTACATATTCGTCATCGCCAAATATCTTATATTCCTTCTTTGTCAACTCACCATTTCCACCTTCGTTCACTGTGAAGCTATCATCTTCGTTTTCTTCAGCAGTTAGGCGAAGTGGGTTCAATTCAGGGTTGGCATCATAGTCTTTTCTCAAAGGATAGCCCACCCAGTCGGTACGCATGAACAAACGGCGCATATCAGGGTGACCAATGAACACAATACCGAAGAAGTCATATACTTCACGCTCTTGAATCAAAGCCACTTTCCACAAGTCGCTCACACTGTGAAGCATAGGATTTTCACGATCGGTTGTTGCCACCTTCACGCTCACCTTAGCATTTGTTTCAGTCGATGTTAGATAGTACACACAACCAAGCGATTCCTTCCAGTCCACACCAGTCACCGACACTAAGTAGTCGAAGCCAAGTTCTTCCTTCAGCGATTTCGCCAAAGAATACCACTCCTTGTCGTCAACATTCACAAGAAGGTATTCGCCTTCTTCAAATGTAGCCGATGGACATAGGCTTGCGATTTTTTCTTGTAAATTCACCATATTATATATATGTGTATTTATATTGCTTATTTTTCGATTATTTTCTCTCTACACTCACTTTATTTCATTGCTTCAGCTTCTTCCGGGTGTTCTGCCAAGAAATCTTTCAATTTTTCCTTGCGATTTGCGCCACCAAAGAATTTTTGTGCATTAATCTTGCGTTGCAACTGCATCATTCCATAGAACATTGCTTCTGGACGAGGAGGACAACCTGGAATATACACATCAACTGGCAAAATTTGATCAATACCTTGTACCACGCAGTGTGAACCCTTGAATGGACCACCCGAAATTGTACAAGCACCTGTAGCAATCACATATTTTGGCTCAGCCAATTGTTCATACAAGCGCATAAGCACTGGTGCCATGCGATAAGTGATTGTTCCGTTAACCATTATCAAGTCGGCTTGACGAGGAGAGTTACGAAGCACCTCAAAACCGAAGCGTGCCATATCGTGACGAGCTGCTGCTGCGTGCATAAATTCAATCGCACAGCAACTTGTACCGAAACACAATGGCCACAAAGAGTTTGCGCGGCTCCAGTTGATTAGCTTGTCAAATGTACCCACTACTACATTTGCGCCACTTGCATTAAGTTCTTCTACGAGTTGGTCGATATATTCATTATCCTTCCAATCCTCGCGCTTCATGCTCTTTATCTTTATTTCCATTCCAATGCTCCTTTCCGCCAAGCATATGCCAAGCCCAAGATTAATACTGCCAAGAAGATTCCTACACTAATAAGGCCTGCTGTACCCAATGTCTTGCAGATTACTGCCCATGGGAACAAGAACACTGTTTCCACGTCAAACATCAAGAACAAAATTGCAAATAGGTAGTATCCCACCTTGAATTGCATCATACTCTCACCTCTCGTAGGAATACCGCACTCATAAGCCTTACCCTTTTGTGGAGAATATGACTTAGGCGATACTAACGCAGCAATGATTAGCGCAGCTGCCACCAAACCAACACCGGTAAGCACTGCAGTAGTCATTAGCGTCGTACTTTGAATACTTAATAACTCCATAAAAATATTAATATATCATTTTAAATTTTTCTCTCATAAATCTAAGGATTTCAGCGCATTAACATCTACACACGCCTTCACCCACAATCTTTAATTCCTACACTTACAAATACGACAACAAGCGCACGCATAATTGCACACGCCACCCATTAGTGTAATATTTGCATTACATTGTAGAAACATCCATTTTTTAATTAAGTACTTAATTGAAAACGAGTAACACCCTCAATTTACAGCCCTTTCAGGTTTTACATCATTTTCACACTGCAAAGATAATGATTCTTTTCTATTTATTCTAATTTTATAACATATTTAATTCACTCTTTTTTACACTTTTTCTCAACACTTTTGCCACCGCACTACGCCATCACTACACAGCACCGATAAATCACTACATTTGGGGATTGTAGCTCCCCTAAATTGTTCGTAATTTTGCACTTGATATGAAATGCCTTTTAAAAAATACGACTTATCTACCAGCAACACTCTTTACTGTTGCTCTCACATATTGCGCTTCTGCTCATGCCGACAATCTCACTGCCGACACCACTTTGACGCTCAATGAGATCACGATCTCGGCTATCAAGCAGGATGTAAACCCTCTGCATTCAAGCACAGCCAACACTCACATCAAAGGACGCGACATCGAGAAACTAAACATCGTTTCTTCAAAGAATATCAGCGAGATAGCTCCCAATCTTCACATCCCTGATTATGGCTCTCGCATCACTTCGTCAATCTATGTGCGTGGCATGGGCACTCGCATCGACCAACCTGTTGTGGGTATGAACATCGATAACATCCCTGTCATGGACAAGAACAATTACGATTTCGATATTGCCGACATCGCACGCATTGAAATGCTTCGTGGACCTCAAAGCACTCTATTCGGTCGAAACACAATGGGCGGGCTCATCAACATCTACACCATCTCGCCTCTCACCTACCAAGGTGTGCGTTTGCTTGCCGAACATTCTTCGGGCAATTCCTACAAGGCATCTGCTTCGGTCTACCACAAGTTTAGCACCAAATTTGGTGCAAGCATCACTGCTCAATATACCTCTTCCGACGGCTTTTTCACCAACACCTACAATGGCGAAAAATGCGACAAGGAACGACAATGGGGCGGACGCGTAAAATTACAATGGCGCCCTTCACGCAACTTGCACATTGACAACACGTTCTACTGCTCTGTACTTCGACAAGGTGGCTACCCTTACGAATCGGTCGAAAGCGCAAAAATAGCCTACAACGACACTTGTTTCTACCGCCGTTCTTCATTCAACGACGGACTCACAGTGCGTTGGATTACACCTCATTTCACTTTGTCGAGCATCACAAGTGTGCAATACATCGACGACAACATGACGCTCGACCAGGATTTCTTGCCGCTACCCTATTTCACCCTCACTCAAGCGCGCAAGCAAACCACTCTAACTCAAGACTTTGTACTCAAGGGTAAGGATAGCAACAGCTACAAATGGCTCGTTGGTGCATTTGGTTTCTACAAGCACCTCGACATGAGTGCTCCTGTAACTTTCAAAGACTATGGTATTGAGCAACTTATCGAGAGCAATCGCAACAATGCCATTCCTACCTACCCTATCTATTGGGACACACGCAATTTCCGTTTGGAAAGCGACTTCGAAAACCCTGGTTTCGGACTCGCACTCTACCATCAGTCAACCTACTCTATCGACAGATGGACTTTATCTGCGGGATTGCGCCTCGACTACGAAAAAACATCGCTTTCTTACCTAAGTCAGTGCAACACAAGCTACACTACTTATAAAGAGAGTGTTAGCCCCGACAATATTTTTGCAAATACGCCTGTCAACATCTACGACACTGGCGATTTGAACAAAGATTTCATTCAATTATTGCCTAAAGTGTCAGCCATCTACCAGCTCCCAACTAAAAACATTTCCACTCTTTTCTTTAGCATCGCTAAGGGATACAAAGCTGGAGGTTTCAATACTCAAATGTTCAGCGATGTGCTTCAACAAAAGCTAATGGGCATCATGGGACTTAGCGCTTCCTACGACATCAATCAAGTTGTGGGCTACAAACCTGAACAAAGTTGGAACTTTGAGATTGGATCACACCTCACTACCGACAACAATCGCCTATCGGCCGACATATCAGCATTTTACATTCGCTGCAACGACCAACAGCTCACTCGCTTCCCCGAAGGCAACACCACTGGACGCATCATGAGCAATGCTGGTAAAGCACGCAGTTTCGGTGCTGAAGTGGCTCCACGATATGCTCCGTTGAACGAGCTTGAGCTTAACGCAAACTATGGCTACACCAACGCGAAATTCATCGAATACAACAATGGCAAAGATGATTTTGCAGGAAAATATATCCCTTATTCTCCTTCCAACACATTCTATGTGGGCGCAACCTACACAAAGGATTTCAACAATTCATGGTTCGATGCCATTTCTATCAATGCCAATGTGAAAGGTGCTGGCAAAATATATTGGAACGAGGACAACTCGCTTCATCAACCATTCTACGCCACTGCCAATGCGTCTATACGCGTGGAACACAAAAACTTGTCGCTCGACATCTGGGCACAAAACTTAACCAACACTAATTTCAAGACTTTTTATTTTGTATCAATAGGCAACGCATTCCTTCAACGAGGTAAACCTCGCTGCCTTGGCGCAACTCTAAGAATAAATATTAACTAATACACAAATACAATCAATTATGAAGAAATTCTTTTATTTGATAGTTTTGACTATCGCTGTTTTCGCAACATCTTGCGAATCTCACGAAGACGACAACAAATTCTCTGAAAAGATTGGTTTGAACCAACTTTATTCAGTTACTATGGGTAATAAAACCACCCTTTACAAGCCTGTAATGTTCACTTACGAATTGAATTACAACGAAGGTACTGCCGACATCACTATCAATGGCGTACAATTCAGCCCTATGATGCCTGCTATCACTATGGAAATCGAGGATATTCGTTTCACAAAGACAATCTCGGGCATCAAGCTTAATGCTACTAATATTGTTCCTGAAGTTGACGACAAGCCAATCCCTGAGTACACTATTTCGTCACTCAACTGTCGCATTGCAAGCTCTCAAATCCTCAATTTCAGCATTGCAGAACTTTCATTCGTTGTCAACAATTCTATCACTGTAAATGTAAGTTCGCCAACTCTTACATTCGAACACGAAAGCCAAACTGATGTAAGAAAGGTTTTCAGTAGCAATAGCAACGATGATTTCCATTTCAACAATGCTTCTTATGCTATCTATTTGAATCCCGATAATAACTTGGCTCAAGTTTATGTATTCAATATGAAGTTTGCCGAAAAGATGCCTGCAATGAATATGATTTTCCCTAATGTAACTTACACTGCAACTCCTTCAGGCTTTGAACTTACATGTGATGAACTCATCCCTACTCTTAACAACACCGAAAAGACTCCTGTTGCATCATATCCTATCTCTGCATTCAATGCAAAAGTTGCTAACGGTCTATTGACTATAAACTTCAACTGTACTAAGGTAGGTGATGAAGCTATGGCTGATCGCTGCTTCTCAGTAAACTCTGAAGCTTATATGTTCGCTAAGGAAAAGCTACAATAAGAATTAGCATTAACTCTATCAAAAGCGTTGATTTACATAAAATCAGCGCTTTTTTCATGCTTTTTCGCAAACATTTAACCCTTTTCTTCTCTAAATTCAAAACTTTACACTAAATTTACGACAAATTTAGTTTAAATGACTTCAAAAGAATACAACGAAGAAATAATCATCGAGGAATTGCGCAACGAGGACACTCGACAACGCGCCTTCAATAAGGTGATGAGACATTACTCTCAACCTCTTTATTGGCAGATTCGTCGAATGGTAATCGATCACGAAAATACTAACGATATTCTACAAGAAACCTTCATCAAAGCATGGATTAATATCAACCATTTTCGTGGCGATGCAAAGCTATCTACTTGGCTCTATAAAATTGCCATCAACGAATCTATTACATTCCTCAACAAGGAGCGCAACAAGCAAACCACTTCTATCGATGACGAAGATTCTTTCCTCATCAACAATCTGCAAGCCGACGACTGGTTCGATGGCAATGACCTGCAACTCGAATTGCAAAAAGCTATCAATCGCTTGCCTGAAAAACAACGACTTGTGTTCAATATGCGCTACTTCGACGAAATGAAATATGAAGACATGTCGGAGATTCTCGGCACCTCGGTTGGGGCTCTAAAAGCATCCTACCATCACGCTGCTAAAAAAATTGAGGAATTTTTCTCTGAGACCAATTAAACCTTTTCCTTTTTTTAAAGTCATACTATCGAAATGAAAGAAGACAAATCGGACATATTATCTAAAATCGGGCGTGAATCGGGATTTAAAGTGCCTGAAAACTATTTTGAAGATTTCGCTTCAAAAATGGAACAGGTTATCCCTCAACACCAAGTAATTCCTGAAGTAAAACCTACTTTATGGAATCGTCTACGCCCTTATGTATACCTTGCTGCTATGTTTGCTGGCATATGGTGTATGATGTGGATCTTCAACGATTTGGCTGGCATTGCCACTCAAGGACAATACAACAACGACATCGTTGCAGGTTTCCAATATGAGGAAAATATCAACGAGTTTTTGATGCATGGCGACATTTCTGAATACGACATCTATACCTACAAAGATAGTGTTGCTGCCGAAGAGGCTAATTTCATGGAATAATAATATCCCCCAAATTTCGCTTATATGAAAAACTTATTATCACTAATCATATTGCTCACTGTAGCATTCTCTCAAGGCAATTTCGCTTTTGCTCAAGAGAACAAGGCTCACCAAAACAAATGGATGGAAGAAGTGCGTAACTTCAAGCACTCTTTCCTAATCAAAGAAACTCAAATGAGCGACGAGCAAAGCAAACTATTCATTCCGCTTTACACCGAAATGGAGGACAAAGTATATCAAGCCAATCGCAATGCTCGACAACTTGAAGCCGACCTTTCGAGAGAAAAAGATGAAGTAAGCGACGAACAATATACAGCTGTTGCTAAAGCTCTTTCTGATGTTACTGTCATCGAAGGCGAAATCGAAAAAGAATATTTCAAAATTTTTGAAAAGATACTCTCGCCTAAACAAATGTTCTTGTTGAAAAGAGCCGAAAATCGCTTCGCAGTGGAAATGCTAAACCACAATAAGCGCAGCAAAGCTAAACAAGGGAACGAATAACATAATAAAACAATCATAACTTCATTTAATCTCGAAACATTAAAAGTCTTTTTTTCTGTTTCGAGATTTTTTTCTAAATAGATGTTCAATTCATAACTGCTGCTTATTATGAAGAATATTATCAATTTTATTTTCGCTCTATTTCTTTCTATCTCGGCTCTCGATGTTGTAGCCCAAGAAAACGCCATAACCGTGTCTATTCCTGAGTACACATTCGACAAGCCCGATTTCAATTATCCACAAACCGTTATAGCCAATGCCTCAACCGAGCTTAATACTGCTCTTAAGCTTCACGATGGCGAACGCACTGTGCTTGCCCTCATTCAATCATCGCTCGCAAAATCGATGATTTCAAACGACTCATTGCCTATTATCATCGATAAAATCGAATCCATAGCTTCTATTGAACCGAACAAATGCATATCATCGGTTCTATATCTTCTTGAGGCTAATATCATCAACGAATACTATTCTCGCAACCGTTATAAGTTGCCCAATCGCACTGAAATTTCTTCGAATTCATCGAATATTTTCGAATGGAACGAGGCTCAATTCAAAACGCACATTTCGTCGCTTTTAGACAAGGCTATTAGCGAAAACAATGCGTTGAAATCAGCAAAAATTACTGATTTCTCTCAAATCGTCAAGATCAACAAAGTATCAGTAAGCACCTATCCTACAATGTTCGATTTTGTGGCACAACAATGCATAAACATTTACCAAAGTTGGAGTTCTTACAACATGTGGAATCCGTTTGCTAAGACTTCTATTACCAATCAGGATTTCAGTTACAAGATCACAAACATTTACAACGAACTACTATCATTTCACAAAGATGGTAGCCGCCCTTATATTAATGCTATCCTAAACAAAATAACTTTTGAAAACCCTAAAAATTACTACAACAATCCTAAGCTAAATGCTCAAATAGATTCGTTGTATAACATCTATAAGAACAACGCTAATGTTGCGCCTATCATCCTCAAACTACAACGCAACAACAAAGAACTTTATAGCATTTATACCGATTACATCGCGAATTTTCCAAAAAGCAATTATACTCCATTAATTCAATCACGACTTATCGAACTCGAAAAGCCTTCGGCTACTTTAGTGTTCGACAAGCAATTCAACTCTACCGACTCTATCACTATGGTGTGCCATGTTGAAAACACCAACAATCTCGGCATTTCCATTTATAAGGTAAACAAATCGTCGGTTCAGTCTAAAGACTTTATCACGCAGACTCCCGTAATCACAAAGGAGTTTCATTCTAATGGTGTAGTGCCATTCACCGACACTATCCAGATCAATCTTCCTGCACTCGATTATGGCATGTATGTACCTATCGTTTACTCAGTGAGCGACAAGGGCAAAAAGGTCGAATCCAACCGAGGCTACGACTACTATAACACATTTATTATAAGCGATTTAGCTTCATTCTCTGTAAGAAATAATAGCAACAAAACCTACTCAATCTTTGCTTTAAACGCCAAAACGGGCGCGCCCACACCCCATGTAACTATCTCAGCATCAGGCAGTCGCAACAATTCTGAGACTTTCAACCAAGCTACAAACAAGGATGGCAAGGTCGTTTTAGACAACTCTAATTACTACAATTTCAAGTTCGCTCACGGCTCCGACAAGCATTACACAGCCAACTATCATACTTATTTCTACACTCCTAATTTCGATGAATACCAATATCACTGCGACATATTCTCCGATTTGGCAATTTATCGTCCAGGAGAAACCATTAAGTTGGCTATAGTGTGCTATCGTTCCAACGCATTCAAAAAGACGATACTAAAGAACTTTGAGACATCTATTACTCTCTTTGATTCCAACAATGACACTATTTCAAGCATCACCGCATTCACCGATGAAATGGGGCGAATAGCTCACGATTTTTCCATCCCTACTGATCGATTAAATGGTGCTTTCAGCATAAGAGTTTCCTCGCCTAAAAGCCCTAAGCTTTCAGCCTATAAGAGCATCAATGTGAGCGAATACAAAACCCCTTCGTTCTACATCGATTTCATCGACGAAAAATCGACATATCCCGAAAATGGCAACATCACAATACATGGCGTTGCTAAAACTTTCAGCGGTGTTCCATTAAGCAACACTTCGGTTAAGTGCGCCCTCCAATCAGCCAATTGGGGCAACTTTTCTAATATTGCTAACACTACTATTTCAACCGATGAAATGGGTAATTTTGACATCACATTTGATGCAAAGGCTGTGAAAGAGCAACAATCTACGCCATTCACAAGATACCGCATTCAAGCCATTGCTACCGACAAGGCTGGAGAAACTCAATCGAGCAATTCAAGCGCCTTCGTCATTGGCTCCGATATACAAATCACCTGGAAACATGACGAAATTACCAACATCGACGCAAGCCACATCTGCACATTACCTATTGAAGTAAATAGTTTTGGCGAGAATACTCCACAAAGCTATAGTTGCTTTCTTGTACTCACCGACAAGAGTGGCAACACAACTCGCCTACCATTTTCTTCGTCAAAACCCGACTTCGATTTCACTAAAATAGCATCGGGAGAATACACTGCGCAAGCATGGCTCAATGACGGCTCTGCGACAAGCTCCGACAAGGCAAAAATCGTCATTTATCGACCTTCCGACAAGGTACCTCCTATTGAATCGGCACTATGGATTCCAATCACACAAACCGATTGTGTATCAAGCAAAAAGGGCTCATTTTTAATCGGCAATTCTTTCGACAAAAGCTATGTTTACTACACTATCAGCCACCTCAACAACATCATAGATGAGGGCTGGATCACGCTAAAAAGAGGAATCTCTCCCTTCAAATTCACCATGCCAAAGTGTGCCAACTCATCGGCTATTTTGCGCATCGAATTCAATTGTTTCAAGAATGGCAAAAAGTACAGTCACACAGTTACTGTAACACCTAAAATTGAGCAACCCAAAACAAAACTTACCGTTTCATCTTTCCGCGACAAAATCACTGCAGGCGATCGCGAAAAGTGGACTCTACACCTCGCTACCGATGGAAAACCTGTCGCTAATGGTGCTATATTTAGTGTATTGACCGATAAGGCGTTAAACTCTCTTGCCGATAACACTTGGAATTTCGCACCTACCATGACCACACTATTTTCAAGTAGCTGTCTTTACACTCAAAGTGTGTACTCAAATTCGGAATTTTTCTCATGGAAATACAAGAACAAACCTACCGACCTTCCTAATTTCTCGGAGCCTATTCTCTACCTTTACGACCAACATTTCTTTACTTCAAATGCTAAAAACATTCGCATCAGAGGAACAAGATCTGAAAGAAGTTTTGTCGCCACTGAGCAGCAAGTATATAGCACAAGTGTTAACAATAGTGCGGTTGTACGAGAATCTAAAGCGGCCGATGAACTAACTACCGACGGAGCTCTTAACCTCACCGAAGAGTCTTCGCCTATCATGGTGCGCACAACCGACATCAAAACGGCTTTCTGGCAACCTCTTCTCGTTACCGACGACAAGGGAAATGCAAGCATCGAATTTGATGTACCTAACATGAATACAATTTGGCTATTTCAAGCTATCGGTTATTCAAAAGACTTGAACACAGCAAGCATTTTGAAAGAAACCATAGCCAACAAACCTATTATGGTTAACCCTAATATGCCTCGATTCTTGCGTCAAGGCGACAAGGCTACACTTGTGGCAAGTGTTCAGAACATCACCGACTCTATTCAAAACTGCTCTACTGAAATCGAGCTTTTCAATCCATTCACCAGTCTTATTTATGCCCGCCAACAGCAAAATATAAGCATCTCAAAGAATGACACTGAAACAGTTGCTATCGAATATGCTATCCCCGACACTATCAACGCTTTAGCTTTCCGCATCAAGGCTACAAACGGAAGTTTTAGCGATGGCGAACAAGTTATCATACCGGTTCTGCAGGAAACAAGTCCAATCATAGAAGCCACTCCTTTCTATATCACTCCCGAAAGTAGCGACTACACTATTAATTTGCCTACATTCCCCGAAAAAGCTAAAATAACATTCGAATATTGCGATAATCCTATATGGTATGTTGCCACTGCTTTGCCTTCGTTAAAGAGCAACGACAACACCACTACCACTTCTCTTGTCCACTCTCTATTTGCCAACCTTGTGGCTAAGAAAGTAGCTCAAGATAACCCTAACATTCTTGAAGCGCTCGACTACTGGGCTAAGAATCCTCAAGATTCGGCTCTTGTATCAATGCTCACCAAGAATAACAATCTGAAGATAGGCACACTACTCGCATCTCCTTGGTTGAAAGACAGCGAGGAGCAAACTCTTCGCATGTCGCAACTTAAAGACTTGTTTGACAATGCAAAATCTACTTCAGCAACAAATAGTCTTATCGACAAACTTGCCGAATTACAACTTTCTGACGGTGGTTTCGCTTGGTTTAGATATCCTAACGCTAAATCATCGGACTACACCACTCTTTATGTACTTCAAGTGATTGGTCGAATCAAGGCCCTTAACGCAATCGACAACGACAGCAAGTTAAACTATATTATAGCTAAAGCGATTAAGTATCTCGACATCGAAATCATTAATCACTACAACGCCCAACGCAACAAACTTGATTTTAGCAATTATCTCGATTATGCCTACACTCGCTCTCTTTTCATGGATATCGAAATGAGCGCTACTGTGCACAATCTTTACACTAAAATCACTCAATCTCTTGCTAAGGAATGGAAAGAAATGAACATTGTCGACAAGGCATTTACAACCATCACTCTCGCCCATTTCGGCAAGCAAGCACAAGCCAAACCGATACTGGAATCGCTCAACCAATTCAGTGTCTACAAACCTTCCACAGGCCGTTTCTGGGACAATCTACAAAACAGTTGGTGTCGCTCCGACAACAAAGTAGCTCTTACTTCGCTCATCCTTCAAGCTTACCACATTATCGACCCTAAGGCTATACAAATCAATCAAATACGCCAATGGCTTCTACTTGCAAAGCAATCTACCGACTGGGGCAATTCAAGCCTTGCCGCCGATGCTGTATATGCGTTGCTGTCTACTGGAACTAATTGGCTCACATCGGCACAATTGCCTACATTCTCACTCAATGGCAAGCCATTTGAAATGAGCAACATAGATCGTATTCTTGGATATGGCAAGATTGGGTTAAATATCAACAACACAAGCCACAATTCGATAACCATCCAACGCAATAACGGCGCGCCTTCGTGGGGATCTGTATATTGCCAGTACAATGCTCCTATGAAAGATATTCAGTCTTCATCAATTGAAGAATTATCAATCAGCAAGGAAATTCGACCATATAACAACAACTCCGATTTCAATATTGGCGACAAGGTTCAAGTACGACTCACTATAACCAATGCTCGTGATATTGAGTTCGTTACCCTATCGGACGAACGACCTGCATGCATTGAGCCATTAAACCAAATCTCGGGTTATCACTTTGAAGATGGCATAGGGTACTACCTCGAAACTAAAGATAGCAAAACCAACATTTTCTTCAACCATCTACCAAAAGGCACACATGTAATAACCTACGATACCTATGTTACCAACTCAGGCTATTTTAGCAGTGGCGTGGCTACTATTCAATGTCAATATGCCCCTCAAATCACAGCTCATTCTGCAGGTACAACAATTTCAGTAAAATAAGGCTCAGAAGTTACGACTTTTCTCAACAAAATGTCGTAACTTCGCATTATTAAACTATTTGAGAATGAAGTCACGAATTTTCCTATCGTTTCCCCACCTCGGAGGCAACGAAATGAAATGGATTGAAGAAGCGTTCAAAGGCAGTTGGGTTGTTCCTTTGGGACCTAATGTAAATGAATTTGAGCATCTTCTTGGCAATTATTTAGGCAATCCTTATGTTGTAGCTCTCAGTGCAGGCACTGCTGCGTTGCACTTGGGACTTGTTGCACTTGGGGTAGAGGCTGGCGATGAAGTTATATGCCAATCATTCACATTTGCGGCAAGTGCCAACCCTATTACATATCAAGGCGCTACTCCTGTTTTTGTTGATAGCGAGCCCGACACTTGGAACATGTGTCCAGTAGCTCTCGAAAATGCTATCATCGATCGTAAAAAGGTTACAGGAAAATACCCAAAGGCTATAATTCCTGTGCACCTATACGGAATGCCTGCCAAAATGGACGAAATTCTTGCCGTTGCCAACAAATACAATATCCCTGTTCTCGAAGATGCAGCCGAAGCTCTTGGCTCAACCTACAAAGGCACAATGTGTGGCACTTTGGGCAAATACGGAGCATTAAGCTTCAACGGCAACAAAATAATCACTACTTCGGGCGGTGGAGCTCTCATTTGCCCTGACGAAGAAGCCGACAAACGAATTAAATTCCTCGCTACTCAAGCCCGAGAAAATATGCCTTATTACTACCACAATGTCATAGGCTACAATTATCGTTTGAGCAATGTCAGTGCAGGAATTGGCTGCGGACAGATGCAAGTTCTTGAACAACATGTTGCGCGCCGTCGCGAAATTCATAATCTTTACACCCAATTACTCCAGGACATTGAGGGTGTAACAGTAATGCAAAACCCTTCGAACGATTTCGATTCTAATTTCTGGCTCACTACAATCACTTTTGACGATTCGTGGAACACAACACCTGAAGAAATCAGACAAGCACTCGAAGCTGAAAACATTGAAACTCGTTGGCTATGGCGACCAATGCACATGCAACCAGTATTCGCCAATGCCCCATACTATGGTGGCGATTGTGCTCGCAATCTATTCGAACATGGTCTTTGCTTGCCAAGTGGATCTTCATTGACCGACGACGATATTCATCGAGTAGCCGACGCTATCAAAGACTTTTTCAACAAAAAGAAATAACCCACGACAATAAAAAATTACATCACATATATGGAAGAAACTAACAAGAAAGTCGCACTTATTACAGGTATCACAGGACAAGATGGCTCTTTCCTTGCCGAATTCCTTCTTGAAAAGGGATACGAAGTGCATGGTATAATTCGTAGAAGTAGCTCTTTCAACACTGGACGCATTGAGCATCTTTATTTCAACGAATGGGTTCGCGACATGAAGCAAAATCGCACCATCAACCTACACTATGGCGATATGACCGATTCAAGCTCGCTTATTCGCATCATTCGTGAAGTAAAACCAACCGAAATATACAATCTTGCTGCTCAAAGTCATGTAAAAGTATCTTTCGATGTGCCTGAATACACAGCAGAAACCGATGCGGTAGGTACACTTCGACTTCTTGAAGCTGTTCGCATTCTTAACCGCGAAAAGGTTACACGCATTTATCAAGCCAGCACATCTGAACTATATGGCAAGGTACAAGAAGTACCTCAATCTGAAACCACTCCATTTTACCCTCGCAGCCCTTATGGTTGCGCAAAGCTTTATGCATTCTGGATTACCAAGAACTATCGCGAAAGCTATGGCATGTATGCTGTGAATGGTATCCTTTTCAATCACGAAAGCGAACGACGCGGCGAAACATTCGTTACTCGCAAAATCACACTTGCTGTGGCTCGCATCGTGAATGGTTTGCAGGACAAGCTATATCTTGGCAACCTTAACGCTCTTCGCGACTGGGGTTATGCTAAGGACTATGTAGAATGTATGTGGCTCATTCTTCAACAAGACGAACCAGATGATTTCGTCATCGCTACGGGCGAATACCACAGCGTGCGCGAATTCACTACTCTTGCTTTCCGTCGCGCTGGTATCGAACTTGAATGGCAAGGTGAAGGTGTCAACGAAAAAGGTATCGACAAAGCTACTGGCAAAGTGCTTGTAGAGGTTGACCCTAAATATTTCCGTCCTTGCGAAGTAGAACAACTACTTGGTAATCCTACCAAGGCTAAAGAAAAACTTGGTTGGAATCCTCGCAAGACTTCTTTTGAAGAGCTTATCAACATCATGGTCGACAACGACATTAAGAAGGTGAAAGAAAATCCAGATTGCGTGCGATAATCGATTTTTACAATGGAGAAAAACTCAAAAATATATGTTGCAGGACATAGAGGTCTCGTAGGTTCTGCCATTTGGAAAAATCTTGAGAGCAAAGGATACACCAACCTTGTGGGACGCACCCACAATGAACTTGATTTGCTCGATGGCACTGCTGTTAAGCGTTTCTTCGACGAAGAACAACCTGAATATGTTGTTCTTGCAGCTGCTCATGTGGGTGGTATTATGGCAAACAGCCTCTATCGCGCCGATTTTATCTACGAGAATCTGCAAATCCAACAGAATGTCATCGGAGAAAGCTTCCGCCACAATGTTAAGAAGCTACTTTTCCTTGGTAGCACTTGCATCTATCCTCGCGAAGCTCAACAACCCATTGCCGAGACCGAATTGCTAACATCGCCTCTCGAATATACCAATGAGCCTTATGCCATTGCTAAAATTGCTGGGCTAAAGCTATGCGAAAGCTTCAACCTACAATATGGCACCAACTATATTGCTGTTATGCCTACCAATCTTTATGGACCTCGCGACAATTTCAACCTTGAAACGAGTCATGTCCTTCCTGCGATGATTCGCAAAATTTACCTTGCCAAGCAACTTAACGAAGGTAATTGGAGCGCTATACGACAAGATTTAAATTCGCGTCCTATCGAAGGTATCACTGGCGACAGCTCTGAAAGCGATATAACTGCCATTCTCGCTAAATACGGCATACAACCCGACCATCTACTCCTTTGGGGTAGCGGCAAGCCTATACGCGAGTTCCTATGGAGTGAGGACATGGCCGATGCTTCGGTGTTTATTATGGAGAATATCAATTTCAACGACACCTATCCAGGCGAAGCTGTAACTCCATGCACTCAAGCGATGGCTAAACGCGAAATTCGCAACTGCCACATCAACATCGGTAGTGGTAAGGAAATCACTATTGCTCAATTGGCACAACTATGCCAAACCACTATTGGCTATAATGGTGAAATTCGTTGGGATTCTACTAAACCTGATGGTACAATGCGCAAACTTACCGATGTTTCCAAGCTACACAGCCTCGGTTGGCACCACAAAATGGAAATTGAAGATGGCGTGAAGGCTCTTTTTGAATGGTACATTCAGAATCTATAAACAACTAACAACATATAACATTATGACAATCAAAAAAATCTTTACATTCGTAATGGGTATCTGTACATTGTCTGCTGTTGCTCAAAACACAGCTCAAGAAGCTCAAGACCAAGCTCATAAGTACACTGATTACTATTATCAGCGCAAATCGCTTTTTGCCGAATTGCCTGTAACAAGCGAAGATATCGTATTCTTTGGTAATAGCTTAACCAACGGCGGACGATGGCACGAAATGTTCAACAATCCAAATATCAAGAATCGTGGTATCGTTGGTGATATCGTTCAAGGACTATACGATCGTGCCGATTTGATTCTTAAAGGACGTCCTAAAAAGATTTTCCTTCTCATTGGTACTAACGACATCTCTCACCATGTTGGTGCCGATAGCATTGCACATGCGCTCGACAAACTTATTACTCGCATTAAGACCGAAAGCCCAACAACTCAGCTATACCTTCAAAGTTTGCTACCTTACAACAACGATTTCAAGCGCTACAAGAACCTTTTCGATGAAGAGATGACCGTTCATGTCGCTAATGTACTTTACGAACAAGTGGCTCGCAAGCACAATGTGCCTTGGATCAACCTTTTCCCTTGGTTTGCCGATCGTGAAGGTAAATTGCGCAAGGAACTTACCAACGATGGTCTACACCTTAAGGAAAATGGTTACACTATTTGGCGTGATGAAGTTGCTAAATATGTTGACGAAGATGCTAAGTTCCATCCAACTAAGCTATACCCTCTAAGCGATAACGACATCATTATGCTTGGCGGTACTCTTGTAGGTTATGCTGAATGGCACGAACTTCTTGGTATGCCTAATGTAAAAACTCGCAGCCTTGGCGATGTGTGCGACTACATCCACTCAAGCGCAAAGAAATACGCTCAAAACAAGCCTAAGAAAATCGTATTGCTTTCAAGCTACAACTACGACAAGACTGCTAAGAAAGTGAATGTTACAGCCAACTTCAGCGTTGACACAATCGTTATGTCAATGGAAAAAGCCATTACAGCTATCAAAGAAGTATCTCCTGAAACTGGTATAGTACTACAAAGCATTATCCCAGTGAATTCTTCTTACGAAAAATATGCTCCTTTCAACAGCAAAGAAGTGGCTAAGAAGTTCAAGAAAGCAAACAAAGAACTTAAGAAACTCGCTAAGAAATATAATGTTACTTGGGTTGACCTTACTCCAGTTATTGCTAACGAAAATGGCGAGCTAAAAGCTGAATTCACCAACGATGGTTACCACCTAATGGGTAAAGCCTATGTAGCTTGGGCTAATGAACTTAAAAAAGCGCTTGCTGAATAACATTAATTCAAGTTCAAATAAAGAATGATGATATCAATCCTTTGGTATCATCATTTTCTTTTATACCTTTGTACAAAACCTATAACAAACATTACTATGAACAGAAGAGATATGCTCAAACTTGCTGGCACAGCTGTAGCTGGCGCAACAATTTTCGGAACTCAAGCTCTTGCTAACGAAAATCCTACTGGTACTGCTAAATCAAAAACTAAAAAAGCGCTTATAATTGGTGCTCATCCCGATGACCCTGAAACAGGTTGTGGTGGTACTATGCTCATGCTTCGCAAAGCTGGCTACGAAGTAGTTTCAGTGTATATGACCAAGGGTGAAGGTGGTATTCAAGGTAAAACGCACGATGAAGCAGCAGCAATCAGAGTTCCTGAAGCTATCAACGCATGTAAGATACTCGATGCTCGACCTATCTTTTTGACTCAAATCGATGGCAACACCGAGATTAATAAAGCACGATACATCGAAATGCGCGAAGTCATTGCAAAAGAAAATCCCGACATCGTATTCACACATTGGCCAATTGATTCACACCCTGACCACCGAGTATGCTCACTCCTCGTTTACGATGCATGGCGCCGTTTAGGCTACAACTTTGAACTTTACTATTACGAAGTGATGAGTGGTACACAAACACAACTATTCTCGCCTACCGACTATGTCGACATATCTTCTGTAGAGCAACAAAAACGCGAAGCATGCCTATGCCATGTAAGCCAAAACATGGCTCCATTGTATGACAACTGGCATGTTCCAATGCAAAATTTCAGAGGTATAGAGTTCCGCTGCAAACAAGCCGAAGCATTCATACACCTTCGCCGTTCAGACAGCGACATCTTCGAAAAATAACAAACACTTAAAACCCTTATAAGTAAACAAAATAAGGCTGATTCCCTTCACAGGATTCAGCCTTATTCACTATTAGCACTATAATTACTATAGTCACTATAGGAACTATCCCCCTTATAGCACAAAAAAAGAGAGTCACTCTCATTTGAGTAACTCTCTTCGTTAGGCGGCGATTACCTGCTCTCCCGCTTTCGCAGTACCATCGGCGCTACGGGGCTTAACTTCTCTGTTCGGAATGGGAAGAGGTGGATCCCCC
>CAJGBY010000013.1 GCA_904501735.1 uncultured Muribaculaceae bacterium | reverse complement strand
TTTCTCTAATACCCACCATATACGGCTATTTCTGCCGAAATTAGAAATATGGCGGGATAACACAAAAATGGTATAAGTACCAACCACTTATCATATTTTGCCCTCATTCTGCCATTTTTACGCAAGTTCTTCGTATCTTTGCGATTGAGAAAAGATGATTGACTTATGCAAGGGGAGAATTTGACTACTGGCAGCGTGTTGGGGAATATAGTGTATTTCTCGATTCCGTATTTGTTTTCGTATTTTCTGCAAATACTTTACGGACTTGTCGACCTGTTTGTGGTGGGTCAGTACTGTGGCGTGAGTACGATAACAGCAGTGTCGATAGGTAGCCAAATAATGCATATGCTCACGGTGATAATAGTGGGGCTTGCAATGGGAACAACAGTGTTGACTGCTCAATCGGTGGGTGCAAACGATGCGAAACGCACCACAAAGGTGGTGGGCAACACGATAACATTGTTCTTGGCGTTTTCGGTGGTGATGTCGCTGGTTTTGCTCATTACGGTGGGCGATATTGTGAAAGTGATGTCGACACCTGCCGAGGCTGTGGGCGAAACTACGATGTATCTCACAATATGTTTTGCAGGAGTTCCATTTGTCGTGGCATATAACATAATAGCATCAATATTCCGTGGTATGGGCAACACGCGCAGTCCGTTGTATTTCGTTATGGTGGCATGCGTTGTGAATATAGTGCTCGACTATGTGCTGATAGGCGGTATGGGCATGGGTGCAACGGGTGCAGCAGTGGCAACGGTGCTATCGCAAACGGTGAGCGTGATAGTGGCGCTTGTGGTTATAAAGGTGCGTAAGAATGGCATGGGAGTTACTCGTGCCGACCTCCAACCACAAAAGGCTGTGATGGGGCAGATGTTGAAAATAGGTGTCCCAGTGGCATTGCAAGACGGATTTATCCAAATAGCATTCCTTGTGATTACGATAATAGCCAATCTTCGTGGCTTGAATGATGCTGCCGCTGTGGGAATAGTGGAAAAGGTGATAGGGGTGTTGTTCTTGATACCATCGTCGATGCTTTCTACGGTGTCGGCTGTGTCGGCACAAAACCTTGGTGCAAAGAAGGTGGATAGAGCCAAAAAAACTTTATGGGAAGCACTCGGAATTACTGTCGGGTTTGGATTGGTGTTCTCGATTGTAATACAATTTGTGGCGGGCGATGTGGTGAGTCTATTCACAAGCGAAAGCGAGGTGATAAGGCTTGGCGACCAATATCTGAGAGGCTATGTGTGGGACTGTGTGCTTGCAGGAATACATTTCTGCTTCAGTGGGTTCTTCTGTGCTTGTGGTTGGTCGATATTGTCGTTCATTCACAATGTGGTGGCGATAGTGCTTGCGCGTGTTCCGTTGGCGTATCTGGCATCGATAATGTATCCCGAAACGCTTTATCCAATGGGTATGGCAACCAATGCTGGTTCGCTCCTGTCGGTGATAATATGTGTAGTGGCCTACGCGTGGCTTATTCGCCAAAAGAAATTGGAAAAGTTTGCTTAAAAGATATAGACACAAAAAAATGCCCGATGATGAGTCGGGCATTTTTTGTATATAAGGGGTTGTGATTATTCAAGTATATATAGAGCACGAGGTGCGAAATGGATTTCGGGCGTAACGGTGAATTGTTCGCCTGTGATTACATCGCGTAATGTGGTGCCCGAAGGCAAAATTTCGCGATAAATGCTCATATCCACGCTTAGCTGACGGTCGGTTCCGTTCATAATCACTACTGCTCGGTGGTCGCCAAGTCGGCGTTCGTAGACATACATACCATTTTCGGGCATGAAGTGCTTTAATGAACCTTCCGAAATCACTTTGTTGCCTTTGCGCCAAGTAGCAAGTTTGCTCAAGAAATCGATAGCCTCGTTTTGCAAGTCGGAGCGTCCTTCGCGAGTGAATTCGTTATTGGTATCGCCGGGGAAGCCTCCAGGAACATCTTTGCGCACATCGCCATCGGTCTTTTTCTTGTCGCCATGCATAAGAAGCTCAGTACCATAGTAGATTTGAGGAATGCCACGAGTGGTGAGCAGGAATGCAATGCCTTGTTTCCACGAACCGAGATTTTTGGGCTTAGTGAGCAAGAAACGGTCGGTGTCGTGATTGTCGAGGAATGTAAGTACATTCTTAGGGTTCTCATATAGGTAGTCGAGCGACAAACGGTTGTATATTTTGTTCAATCCTTGACCGTATTCAAGAGTGTTTTCGTGGAATGCTTGTGTGGCAATAATCATTGTAGGGAAATCCATCACCGTAGGTAGGTTAGGATCGCCTTGCTTGTTGATGCGACTTCCGCGTTGCCAATAGGCAGTGCCAGCCACATCGCCATACCATGCTTCGCCTACGATGTTATAGCCTGGATATTCCTTTTGCACATCGGCAATCCATTGTGCCATAGGCTCCATGTCGGCATAAGGGTAGGTGTCCATGCGAATACCATCGATTTTGCTATATTCAATCCACCATATAGAGTTTTGAATGAGGTAACGCATGAGGTGAGGATTTTGTTGGTTGAGGTCGGGCATAGATGGCACGAACCAGCCTTTCACCGAACGAGTGCGGTCGTAATCGCTCGCATAAGGGTCGTTGATAGTAGATAGACGGAAGTTGGTCAAGCAGCTACCATCGGGAAAGTTTAACCAATCCTTGCTTGGAAGGTCGTCGATCCAAGGGTGAGAACTACCCGAATGGTTGAAAATCATATCCATCACCACCTTGATGCCTCTGTTGTGCGATGCAGCGATGAGAGAGCGATATTCATCGTTAGTCCCGAAGCGAGGGTCGACACGATAGTAATTTGTTGTAGCATATCCATGATAAGTGCCACCAGGCATATCATTTTCGAGCACTGGGTTGAGCCAAATGGCAGTAACTCCGAGCGATTCGATGTAGTCGAGGTTGTTCTCGATACCCTTAAGGTCGCCCCCATGTCGTCCGCTTGGGTCGTTACGGTCAACAGCAACAGGGAAATTCATTTCCTTGAGTGTGTTGTTGGTGGTGTCGCCGTCGGCAAAACGGTCGGGCATGATAAGATAAAGTACATCTTCCGAAGAAAAAGTGTTAGGCAAAATGCCGTCGCGTTGTTTGAGCTCGTAGGCTACCTTTGAGGTCTTCTTACCATTCTTGAATGATATGTTCATTGTGCCAGGTTTAGCCGAAGGCGCAATGTAAAGGTAGATTATCTGGTAGTTAGGGCTGTCGAGACGCACAACACTGTCGATAGCCACGCCAGGATAGTCGATAGAAGGTATGGCATCGCGAATGTCGTTGCCGTTTACCATGAGTTGCACTTGAGGGTTGTTCATACCCGTCCACCAAAAAGGAGGCTCAATGCTTGGCGCCGAGGCTTTTGCCCACAATGTAGAGGCAAAAGCACAAAGCACCGCAGTTATGAAGAATCTTAGGTTAGAATTCATTGTGAAAATAGATTATTTCTTGATGACACGCATATAGTCAAGAAGGGCAGTATTCACTTTGCCGTTCATGTTCACATTTTGTGGAGTGATATACTTGATTTGAAGCATATTCTTGCCACTTAGAAGGTCTACTTGAATCATGTTACTGAAACCAGTGCTCACCCATTCGCCATATCCGCGTTGAGGCATTACGATAGCGCCCACTTCGTGGTTGTTGACGATAAGTGTGCGAATAGCACATTTGTTGTCGGTGTTGATAGGTCCGCTACCATTAGCATAGCGAACATCGATAAGATAAGTACCAGCCTTTTCGACATTTACCATCAGAGTGATGTCGTTGTTCTTTTCGATAGTGGTTTCGACAAACTTCTTGCTGTGGCTTGCAGGAACAAGGTCGGTGCCTGCAGGAGCTACACTTTCGAATTGGTAGATGCTCATAGCACCTTCAGGGATGATTTCTTGAGTGCGCGACATGAAGCCAGTGAATTCCTTGCCCACAGGCACGATGTTCACAGTGGTGTACTTGTCGACATTAGGAATGCTGATCTTACCGTCCTTAGCAGTACCTTTCTTAGTACCGTTGATGTAGATGTCGTAGTTCACACCTTCTTCAGGAGCAGCGATAGTGGCTTCATTGCCATTCCACACTGTCCAAGGAGTAGCAGGCATAAATTCAGGGTGCTTCACAGTAGCCTTAGCAGCCTTGAAAGCATTGTTTGCCATAGTGATTTCGATGTTGTGTTCACCTTCGATGTTGGCAGGAACGAAATTGTCCTTGCGCACTTCGCCATCGATGCTGAATTGAGCAATCTTGTTACCAGTGCCTTTGACTGTGATGTTGAGCACGGCATTGCGATATTTGAATCCCTTAAGAGACTTAGTGCCTGGAATTGAAGTAGGAATGAATGGCTCGAACTTGATACCATTAGAAAGATAGGTCATGCCGAGGAATACGCGGTAAATCATAGCCAAGTTGCCCGCAGCACTCCACAATTGCTTGTCGCTATTGGTAGCTGCACCACGGTAGTCGCCAGTGGTTGAAACAAACAATTCTTTGTGAGTACCAAACAATGCTGCAGCACGGTAGATAGCTCCCAAACCATGAGAAAGAGCTGTTTCGTTGCCAGCTTTAGCAGCAGCCCAGTTCCAATAGCCTTGAACGAAAGGCCATATAGCATCGTTGTGGTAAGGCTTGATGTTGCGAATCTTAGGATAGATAGACGAGATGCCGTAAGGAGTGGCAGGAGTGTTAGCGATAAGTTTCGCGTCACGGTCGTCGTCGGCAATACCGAAAATCACACAAAGAGATTGTCCGAGAGCATCGGTCATAGGCGACTTAAGAGGATAAGTACCACCATAGATATAACCACTATAATAACCCTTGTCTTCCATCCATAGATTTTGGTTGATAGCATTTTTGAGTTCGGCAGCAATCTTTTCATATTGTGAGCCGTCTTCGCCCAATTCTTCGCTCATTTCGGCAAGAATAGAATAAGTTTGTGCAAAAACTGCGTTAGTACCCAAGCACATTGATTCGTAGATGTCCTTAGGAGACGCCCATTTAGGGTAAGATTGTTCGCGCCAGTCGAGATAAGACTGTTCGCCATGCATAAGACGGAATTTGTTGTCCCAAATGGTTGGGATATCATCAGCAACCGAATTTTTGATTACATTGTAGGCATATTTAAGCCATTCCTTGTCGCCAGTGATTTTATAGATTTCCCAAGCAGCGATGCTCCACACTTCACGGTCGCTTGAAGCAGGCCATGAACCACCAGTACCAGTGTCTTGAATGATGCGATCGTTCTTCACCTTAATCTTAAGACTGTTGATAGAATGCTCTGGGTCGATGAGGCCTATGCCGAGGTGAATAGCATAGCTTGCGTCGCGAGTCCACACGCCGTCCCAGTTTTCGCCAGCGCGGAAAGCATTGTCGGCGTTTACCACAGCAAGCATGTTTTCAATAGCCATATTGTAGAGGGCATTGATAAGCTTTTGGTCGGAAGTGTAGATAGGATAGTCAGGATTAGGAGCATCGATCTTCCAATTCTTAGGAAGGTCGGTCTTTTGAACATCAGGGTTAAGCGCAATCTTCACGCCATAGATAGTGTCGCCTTCGATAGGTTGAAGCTTTTGCTTATCCTTACCATAAAGGTTGTCGAAGTCCCAAGTGAGAGGGTCGATGTTACCAGCCACCCATATACCTTTGAAGTCGTCGGCGTAGATGGTGTCGTTGGTGTTGGTGACATAGATTCCTTTTTCTTTAAAACTCTTGATGAGAGGTGCCACATTCACTTTGAGTGTCCATTCGGCATTCTTGTCGAGAGGTTTGCAGTCGGCAGGAAGTTGAGGTTTGCCTTGAGCTGGCACACCAAGAGGAATAATGGTGTCGGTACCAACGATAGAATAGTGAGTTTCGCCAGGGATAAGTTCGTTGTCGCGCGAATTGAGCGATAGACGGAACTCGATGAGAGGCGATGGTGCTTCATCGGCAGGAGAAGCATAGTTGGTAACCACTTCGGTGTCGCTAATAGCCTTAGCTACGAAATCACCTTGGACCACGCTGTCGCCATTGACAGTGTAGATGTCGTTTTGTTCAATAATGTCGCTTGTAACTGTTGTTTTCTCGTTGCAACTTGTTGCTAAAGCAGCTAAAAAGCAGGTAGCTAAAATAAGTTTAGTTCTCATAGGGTTTTGTACATAATAATTATGTTACAAAAGTAGGTACTTTTTTGTAGATGTGCAAACCACTATTTTTTTTTTAAGGGGTATAAGGTTACGAAATGAAAGTAAATGAAACATGAATAAATAACGCATATACGATGTGTGAAAATAACACAAAATAATATACGAAATGCCCATTTTATCGGGCTTTTTGGAGGAAAAAGATTGCAAAATGTTTGCCAATAATCATTTTTTTTGTATTTTTGTATCATCAAACCTCACAAAAATCTCGAAAATAATAAAATTTGCTTTCGAAATAATAGTGAGAACGAAATAGAAATGTTAGTTAATTAAAGATATATGGGATAGGTGCGAAAGTGCCCAGTCTCAAAAAGATGTTAACCCTAATACCACATTTTATTCATACTATTTTTTTCCTAGGGCACCTCGTCGTGAGTCGCGGTGCTTTTTTTATGCCCTAACGCGAAATAGAAAGGGAAACTGAATCCAATTTCCCTTTTTGTTGCAAAATCAGTGATTAGTATTGTTTTTTGAGCGAAGATGAAGAAAGGCGGCTTAGGTCTTTCTTGGCTTCTTCCTGTGCAATGTAGAGAGCGATGCATCGGGTCATGAGAATGTCGTCGTGTTGACCCTTCATAGCTGCATAAGATCCATTAGGCTGTTTCTCGTAAACACTGAATTCGTCGAGAGCATGCGAGTCGTGTTCGATGTAGAGGTGGTCGCGAATAATGCGCATCATCGAGTAGATCACCTGTTCCTTGGTGCGACGGTTGGTGTGGAACCCGATGCGTCGTTCGTGGGATGGGTTGGAAGCCGACGGCATACGCCAATAGAAATTGGAATAGGCTTGGCTCACGATGTCGAGGATGTAGGCACTACCATCGCCTTCGGTAAATTCCGTTTCGAGCGTGTTGCTTTCTATAACGAGAAGCGCATTGTTGTACCATCGTGCTATCTGAGCAGCTTTCCATGCTAAGAGGTCGTGGTAGGTGTGTCCACGCCATTGCGCCACAATTTCGGGTTTCCCCAACGGACTAAGGCGGTCGACCACGGCAATGACCGAATAGTCGGCCGAATCGCTGATGCCACCCACATCGACGGTAACGATGTAGCGATTGTTGGAATTGACAGGGATAGTGGGAGGCTTGCGCCACACATGTAGTTTGCCCGTAGATGATTCGACAAATCGCAAGTCGTTAAGAGCCGATTTACCTTCGCGTGCATTACCCTCGAGTTCGCCCACGAATGCTGGTTGATAACAGTCGTTACGAAACTGTTCGATGTCCGAAAGAGCAAACACACATTTCCCAGTGTTGGCAAACGCCTCGATGTCGTCGGTGGGGTATTCGGCCATCATCTGCGTGTGAGAGTTGTACTCCTTGCGCTTGGCGTGATACCATGCAATCATTTCGAGAGTTAGCCCTTGATTCCATAGATTAAGTTCGTATTCATCAAGTTCTTTCCAGAGAGCCTCGACATCGTCGACCGGAGTGCGATAGATTTCGATTTCGTACCACGGCACAAACACTGCTTGCTTGTCGCTCATTCCCGCTTTGGCACGAAGCCACTCGGTGTGAAAGAAATTGCCCACTCCGTTCGCCGTGCTTTCCATGACAATGACAGTGAGAGGCAAAAGTGCAACCGAGCCACACACTGCACGCACCACATTTTCGGGACTTCGTAGCGGGGTAGCACGCCAAAATGCCACTTCAGTGAGGTGTGCCATAGCGATGTCATAACCACGAATAGCCTCTTGACTTTCGGCCGAGCCCATAGCCACAAGACAGTTGCGACCAGTGATTTCGCTCACATTCTTACTCTTTTCGAAAGGTCGGAATATCATGCGTTTTTTGCTTGGAGATAGACTGGTGGGGTATTCCATGAGCAAACGAGAGTAGATACCCTTAATCGCCGAAGAGGTGTCCTTTAAGTGCCCACAGATAAGGCTGTTCCAATGGGTGCAATGCACTATTTGAATCCATGCCATATAGATTTGCACAAGAGTGGAGCCTCCCCATTGTCGTGCTTTGAGCATGATGAGACGAATGGGTTGGTTGTGGGTGCGCATATCTTCAAGAACTGCCAAAACTCGGCGTTGAGGAGCGTTGAGCGTGAAAGGAATGCTTCGAGCCGAGACTTTGTCCTTGATAGTAACGCAACGAGCGCACCAGAACTCAAAATCGTATCTGATGCGCAAGGCTTCCACTTTGGAAAGAGGTGTGTTGCTATTGATGCGATGCTCACGGAGCATCTTGGTGGGTAGATATAGAGGTTTACCCTTGAATGTGCGTAGTTCCCGCTCGCCATAGCACCCAATGCCTGAAATAGGGTCGTAGTTGGTGGAGAGAGCCGCATTGCGACGCTCATTTTCTTCGATAATGTCTTTCATAGTAACTTTTTTAACTTGCAAAGAAAATATAGCTTGAAAGGTATTATATCCTCGAAAGAGTAAAAGCCTAAAAGTGAATGCTAAAAAGGATAAATATTGGTAAAATGCCAACAAATGTTTTGCAAATAGCCAAAAGCGGTATTATCTTTGCCCTCGATATTGAAAAACACACAGAATTTATACTATTTACTATGACAAAACTCAGTAATGAATTTCTCGAGATGAGAAACAAGGAACTAATAGCGTCCTACAAGAAAATCCTTAAAGAAGAATTTGCGAAAAGTGGTGTGGTGAGTCGTCGTCGCATAGTGGAACGAGTGATATATGAGTCGCATCCTCGTTTTCATGTGAGCTATGAGCATGCCTACAAAGTGCTGTCGACGGTTCGTAATCATGGCTTTGGTGGTTTTAGGCTGTCGTTGCGACGGCAGATGTGGCAAGAACTGCTTGAGCTTGTAGAAACCGAGATGAAAGAACGACCTTACCTAAACTTTGGGCACGCATTATCGCGTGTGCTTGCAGAGAAACGCGCGAGTAGGTTTTATATCTCGCCAGAATATTGTTATAAATACTTGTATAATATAGCTTAAATACCATGGAAAGAACATTTACAGTGGGGCTCAGCCTGGCCTCGTTAAAGCAGAAAATAGGCTGTCAATGCGCTTGGGTGGATGTAACAAATATGGCAACACTTCCACCGATAGTAAATCCTATGAAAAATGCCGCTTTAGACGCATTAATCGAAGCAAAAATAGGTGATTTCGAGAGTCAATTTGGAGGATATGTGAAAGATGTGTCGCGTGGAGCCGATGTGGTGAAAATGACGATAGGAATCGAAGGAGAAAAAAATACAAATTGGACGAAACTTGCCCATTTAATCGAGGAATATGTGATGTGGCGTGCGCTTGTGGAACTGTATGCACCCCAAAGTCAGGCAAAGCATGTTCAAGAATGGTGTGTTGCCGAATCGCAACGAGTCGAATCGAGATTAAAACAAGCGTTGTGCGTTAATTAATAGGGAGTTATGAGGATAAAAAGATTGAAAATAGTGCCTAAAGGAGTAGCCGACAGGGTGAATGTGGAAAGTGGTGCTGTGGGTGAATGTCTTGGTGCAATGAATGTGCGTGAATGTGCCGATGCCCTCGAACCGATGGGAGTGTGGAGGTCGTTGTGCAAATTGTCGGGAAATGAGCGTGTTGTGCTTATCGATAATAGGGAAGACGGTGAATATTTCTTGTCGTGCAAAGGCATTGTGATGAATGTAGTGGGTAAACGACTTGATGGCGAATTTGTGTCGATGAAATCGACTATTTGCACACTTGATAGCGATGTGGAATGGGCTCAAAGTGTGGGAAGCTTTGTGGTTGTAGGAACACTGACAGGATTGAAATATCTGCACTACAAGGATCAAGAATATAAGTTGCTTGATTTCACTGAAATAGCCCCACAATTGGTGTTTGGCGCTGTGAATGTGGCCGAGGTGAGCGAAATAGTGCCAAGTATAACATTTGAAGAACTCTACAGCAAGTGGGAACGACTGACCGAGAAAGACCGAAAATTAGTGGAAACAACGGTGAACGAAAGTTGTGAATCGTTGAAACAAAGAGCCACGCAAAATGGCGCATATATTCAACCCGTAGCGGTGCGATATGCCGTGCGAATGCGTGATGATAGTTATGCGTGGATAAGTGCGCCAATAGTGGTGGGCGATGGGCTGCAGATGCGTAGGAAAGTGTCGGGCGTAGTGGATAGCGCGATGAGCTATTGTGGCGAGAGCGAATTGCAAACAGCGATGTATAATGTGGGTGTTGCTGTGGTGAAACCTATGTCGCAAGAATGGGCAGAGCTTGTGAAGTCGGTCGATGTGCTCGTGAGCGACGAACTCGCTCCTTTTGAGGGCGATAAAGTGGAGTGTAGATGTGATTATATAACTCCGAATAGGTATCTTACTTATTGGTTTAGGTCGAGAGAAAGCACGGTGGCATATAGCGAACTTGTGAATCCCGAAAAATGGCGCATATTGACACAAATTACCGATATTCAGGGGCTGACGGAATGCAGAGTGAGTGTGCCTAATGGCGTGGAGGCAATAGTTGATAATATGGGAGCATTGTCGAACCGTTGTGTGGGAGTGATGCGCAGTGGCTTGTTTACCGAGAACCTCAGCCGAGAACGAGCATGCCAATTGACACAATCGATTAACCACGATGTGGTGAGCAAAGTGGGATTGAGTGTTGGTGGTAGGTTGTATACTGGTGTGTATAGCCAGAAGATGCGAAATTGTTGGCAAGGCGTGCAGTATTGGGGCGATGATGTGGAGGCGAAACCATGCGAAATGATGGTAGTGGCACGATTGCACACTGCAAATGGCGAAGCTGTGAAGGTGGATAGATATGCCTGTGATTACACACCCTTGCAACTCAACGCACTGATAGCCTATCCCGATGCAAGAGCCGTCGAACTCACCGTGAAGGTGCAGAGTGGCGATGATGTGAGTGAATGGACAGGAGAATTGGTGGGGTGTAACGAACAAGGATATGCCTATTTCTTGAACAATACGGCGGAGGATGTGGAGTTGGAAGCGAGTGTTTCGTTCTATGAGCCAACCGAGCAGCGACAAGAAGAACCAATAAGAAACGCAGTGCAAGTGAGCGCCGTCGCCAATCCATTTGTGACAGAACAGCAACGCACTGTGAGTCAGAGCGAAGTGCTTGCGTTGGCAGGAGTGAGAAAAACCGTGTATTCAAGTACTTTCGGGCGATATCCAGTGTATGTTTTTACTCGCGAAGGTATCTTTGCGTTATCTTACAAGGCGAAAGGCGATTATAGCGATGCACAATTTATCGACAATCGCGCTATTGGCAGCGAGAAAGCCTTGGCAATCGCCGATGAAAAGGTGTATTTTGTGAGTAAAAGTGGAATGTTGTGCGAGTTGAGTGGCAAAGATGTAAGGGAACTTGGAAAAGTGGACGATGTGGCACAAATGACGTGGGTTGGAAGCAAGAAAGAGTTGGTAGTGAGGTGGAACGATAACACGATAAAAGTGCTGTTGCCTAGTGGTCGATGGAGCGAAAGAAGCGACGGACTGCGTAATGTGTATGTGTCGAATGGAGGTGATGCCGTGGGGCAAACCATTGCAGACGAACTGGTGGATATGAATGACGAACAGCATAGTGAGGTGGCGTTTTCGGCCGAAACCTATCCTATCGAGGTAAACGAAGGATTGATGATTGCTCCAATGATGATGACGGTGAATGTGAGTGGCGATGATGTGCAAGGAACTGTGAAGCTACTGGGTAGCGATGGAGTGTCGTGTGAATGGAACGACATTGCCACGATAAAGTTGGAAGGAGCGGTGTGTCATCCACAGCAGTTGCAGATATATGCACGCCCTTGCAGATTGCTCAAAGTGGTGATGGAAGGCGTGGCACGAGGCACAGCCGTGTTGAGAAATATAACCGTGGATTATAGGGTGTGAAATGTTTTATTTGAGTCTTGCTACTCCCAAAGTGGCAAGACTTATTTTTATGCCAGGAATGTGTGCTATAGTTGAGGCGGCACTGAGAAGCGTGGCTCCAGTGGTAACCACATCGTCAACCAAGAGAATGTGCTTGTTTTCAAGATATTCGCTATTGTTTACATCGAAAATGCCTTGCGTGTTGAGCCATCGCTCATAGATGCCCTTGGCAGTTTGTGTGTCGTGATCGCGGACAGCCACGATGATATCGGTGAGAATAGGGACATTGAACACATCGGCAAAACCTTGTGCTATGAGTTCACTTTGGTTGTATCCACGCTTGCGCTTTTTTCGAGGATGTAGAGGGACAGGAATAATGTAGTCGATGTCGCTAAAATAGCCACACGCAACCAGTTGCTTAGCATAGAGCGTGGCTACAAATCGTCCTAATTGTGGCTGATTGCGATATTTGAGGTCATGAATGATGTTGGCATAAGGATTCCCCTTTTCGTAGAAGAAAAAGCCCGATGCGTGTTCGATAGGCACTTTCCCAGCGAACAACTGTTCCATAGCGTTGAACTTGTCGGTGTGATAGCGCGTGATAGGAATGTCGGTGAGACACTTCGTGCAAATGTGCTGTTCGTGCGACGCAAGAACCGAATCGCACACAGGACAAATGCGCGGAAAAAGCACATCGAGCAAGGCGTTATAGATATTTTTAAAGGTCATCATCGCAGCCGGGAAAATCAGGCATGTGCTTGAATATCAGGTTGGTCTCAAATCCTCTTGACGACGCATATCGTACTACAGCCGCTTTGGCTTTGATAGGGTCTTTAGAGGCGAGTGAGTTCATTTTTGCATTCAGAATGGTCTTGAGTATGCTGATGTATTCGTTTTCGTCGATGTGAGATAGAGCCTCCTCGATAGCCTCACTTGAAATGCGTTTCATGCGAAGTTGGTAAGCAATCTTTACGCGTCCCCAGCCTTCAAGGTTGAACTTGTCGCGTGCAAAAGCCGATGCAAAACGCACCTCGTCGAGGAAACGATTCTCGATGAGTTTTTGAGTGATATTATCGGCATCGTTGGGTGATATTCCCCACGACGAAAGCTTGTTGCGGATGTCGCTTTCGGCCTTCTCGCAACGGCTACATAGCGCAGCTGCACGCGCCAACGCATTTTCGGGTGATATAGGTTTCTTTGTTTTCATTTGTCGAGTGGTTTGGTGGCTGAAACAAAACGGTCGTTGGCATACATGTCCTTGATGACTGCGATATTAGTAAAGCCGTTGTTGTCAAGGAGTTGCTCAGTTTCTTTGCCGAAATTTTGGTTTATTTCGAAGTATAGTCGTCCGCCTGGCGCAAGAGCACTCTTGGCGTAGAGCGTGATAGCGCGATAGAAAAGCAGAGGGTCGTTGTCGGGGACAAAAAGAGCCGTGTGAGGCTCATAGTCGAGCACATTAGCTTCCATATCGTGACGCTCCTTCTCGGTGATGTAAGGAGGATTGCTCACAATGATGTCGTAAAGAGGCGCGCTGGGTGCAGGTTCGGCGAGAATGTCCTTGAGCGCGAAGTTGACACGAGTTTTTAGAGTCTTAGCATTCTCTCGGGCAACCGATAGCGCTTCGGCCGAGATGTCGATTGCATCGACTTGTGCAAATCGCAAAGCACGCGCCAACGCAATGGCAATAGCTCCACTACCTGTACCAATGTCGAGAACTCGAAGGTCGGAGGCATGATTTTCCTCGACGATGATGTCGACGAGTTGCTCGGTCTCGGGACGAGGGATAAGAGTGTGAGGCGTAACCTTGAGGTGCATGCCTTGGAAATAGGCGTCGCCCAAGATGTATTGTATAGGCTCGTGGTTGAGAAGTCGAGTGAGAATAGATTGAACCTTGCCTTTTATGTAGTCGGATAGCTCATCGTCGCCGTGCATGATGATGTCGACTTGAGAATATCCTTTGAGATTCTCAAAAATGATTTTGATGAGAGAATTGATTTCGCCTTGCGAGAAAATGGGCGAAAGTGTGTCCTTGATGTGTTGCAAAGTCTGTTTCATAGGTGTAAAGATAGTTAAAAAGCACGAAGAAAAGTGGATTTAGAGTGTTAAAATGCGTTGGAGGTCGATATAAAGACTTATAAAGTGTGAAATATGAGTGTAGAACGAACTATTTTTATTAATTTTGCGAGGTTAAATATATTATAAAAAGATGCTTATTGTGTGAACAATCATAAAAAATGCCCTTAAAAGGGGTAATGTTATGAAATTTGTTGCTAAATTTGCATTTTAAATAGATTATACAAAAATGAATAGAAAATTTCCTATATGCCTATTGTTGGGCGCATTATTGACTGTAGTGTTCTTCTCTTGTAATAAAGTAGAAAATGAGGGTGAATTGATTTATAGTAATAGTGTCGTAATTTCATCATTTGCTTTGCAAGCAAATGATGATATTATGGAGAACTTGGATACAGTGTTCTTTACTATCGATTTGGATAGAGGATTGGTATATAATGCCGACTCATTGCCAGTGGGAACAAATGTATCAAGCTTGAAAGTGGATATGACTTATGCTGAAGGTTCTTCGGCTGAATTCCAAGTTACAGGTGGCGAGTGGATGCGCGACACTGTGTTCAAATACAACAGCGAAGACTCTATTGACTTCACTGGTGATGTGAAGTTCAAGATTATATCACGCGATATGATGAACGAAAAGACCTATACAATTAAGGTCAATGTGCATAAAGTAGAACCAGACACACTTTACTGGGGACAAATGGCTCGTCGTGATTTGCCATCTTACACTACTCCATTGGAACAAAGAACAGCACAATTCAACGATAAATTGTATTGCTTCATTAAGGATTTGAAGGGCTATATTATGTCGATAACATCAGATCCATTGGCTAATCGTTGGGAAAAGAATCGTTTCGAGTTGCCATTTACTCCTGACTTGAGCTCGTTCACAGCAACCGACGATGCATTGTATGTCTTGGATAGCGAAAAAACACTTTATACATCAACCGATGGTCTTAACTGGACTACTTGTGGCGTGAAATGGTATAGCGTTATCGGTTCGTATGAAAATACTTTGCTTGGTGTAACCGAAGAAGGTGGAGTGTATAAGCACGCACAATATCCAGCAAGCGAATCTTTCGTAGCTACTGAAGTGCCAGCAGATTTCCCAATTACAGGGATGTCGCAAATGGTGAAACTTGAATCTCGTTGGGCATTGAGCGATCAAAAGATTATGATCGGTGGAGAAACTGCAAGTGGCGAATATTGTAGATATACTTGGGGCTTCGATGGCAGCGTGTGGGGCATTGTATGCCGTGAAAATATGACAATAGGACGCTTGAAAGGTGTAACTTTGATTCCTTACTATTGTACATATTTCGATTACGAATCATTAGATGTGCTTGTAGAACCAACTTTGTTGGCTGTAGGTGGACATCTTGATGATGGCACAATACTTAGAGAGGTGATGATGTCAATCGATAATGGTTTGACATGGACAGTAGGAAACGACTGTTTGCAATTGCCTGAATATATCGAACCATTCACTGGTGCTCAAGCATTTGTTATAAATTCAACATTAACTGAATCAAGAAGCATGAGCAGCGCTTGGACTGAAATGCAAACTAAGTTGCCAGCAAGCATGCGCATCAATTCGAGAGCAATTAAGCCAGTTACTTCGTGGGAATGTCCTTACATCTACCTTATTGGTGGCGTAAACGAATATGGCGAACTAAATAATAATATTTGGCGTGGAGTGATAAATCGCTTTACATTTAAGCCTCTATATTAATATAGGAGTGGTGATTGATATACTTTTTTGACGCAAATTTCGTTTTAAAAAGAAACTAAAATAGGAAGGTGTTATGAAAAAGATATTGATTGCCTTATTGTTGTGTGTAAGCGTTGTGATTACAATGCAAGCACAAGACTATCGCTACGAGGTGGGCGCCGGCGTGGGCATGAGTGGCTATCTTGGCGATGTAAACAAAAGCAATGTGCTGCAAAGTCCTGGTTTGGCAGGAGGATTGGTGTTTCGTTACCTACCTTCGACACGATGGGCAGTGAAGGCAAGTGCAACAGTGGCTGGTATCAGCGGAAACTCAGCCGAAAATAATATGGTGTTTCCCGATGGGCAAACCTATTCGTTCAATTCTACGCTATGCGATGTAGGTGCGCAGATTGAATTTAACTTCTTGAACTATGGTATAGGTGCTACCTATATGAAGTTAAAAAGGATAACACCCTATGCTACACTCGGATTGGGAGGCGTTTATGCTTCGGCATCGGGTAAGAGCTCTTTCACGATGAATATCCCAATGGGTGTGGGCGTGAAATACAAATTGAAAGAGCGCTTGAATCTTGGGTTTGAATTTACAATGCGTAAAGCATTTGGCGACAAACTCGATGGATTGAGCGACTTGAACGGAGTGAAAAGTTCGTTTGGAAAGAACACCGATTGGAGTTCTTTTGCGATGTTTACTATAACATACGAATTTAGTAAGCGTTGTCGAACTTGCCACTATGTGGATTAAAGTGAAATAAAAAACGAGAGAAAATATAACTAATATGTCATTAGTAGAGAAAATAGACAGCAGCCGTCTGCCAGCACATGTGGCAGTGATTATGGACGGCAATGGCCGATGGGCTAAGCAACGCGGTCTCGACAGGTCGATGGGACATGTGGAGGGTGTGAATACTGTGCGTCGCATAACCGAAGCTGCGTCTGAGATAGGTGTTAAATATCTAACACTTTACACATTCTCTACCGAAAACTGGAATCGTCCTAAAGAAGAAGTCGATGCATTGATGAATCTTGTGGTGGTTGCAATCGAAAGAGAAACACCCGATTTGATTAAGAATAATGTGCGTTTGACAATGGTGGGCGATATAGCTCGAATGCCTGAATTTGCGTCGACACGCTTGCGCAAGTGTATGGATGATACATCACATTGCACTGGTTTGACGCTTGTTCTTGCGTTGAGTTATTCATCGCGATGGGAAATTCTTGATGCTTGTAAAAAGATAGCTTTGCAAGTGAAAAATGGCGAAATAGAAGCCGACGACATCGACGTCGCACTATTTGATGCAAATCTTGCAACAGCAGGAATGCCCGATCCCGACTTACTTGTGCGTACGGGAGGCGATTTGCGTATAAGCAACTATTTGTTGTGGCAAATAGCTTATTCAGAGTTGTATTTCTCGGAAAAATACTGGCCTGATTTCTCAAAAGAAGACTTCTATGCAGCAATTCTTGAATATCAAGCGAGAGAACGCCGTTATGGAAAGACCAGTGAACAAGTGAGCGAAACAGAAACGAAATAATACTTAGAATATACTATAATAAATGAATATGCGATATAAGTTACTGCCTGCATTAATTGCAATAATAGTTGGTGCATTTGCGCCAATGGCTACTGCACAGACGCAGAACGATACAATCTATAATCCTAAAATTGTGTACACTGGAATGCCTCAAAAATATGAAATTGCTGGCATAAAGGTGACAGGTGTAGATAACTATGAAGATTATATCATCATAGGTTATTCAGGATTGTCGGTGGGACAAAAAATTGAAATCCCTGGTGATGATATCAAGGCTGCTGCAAGGCGTTTTTGGCGTCAAGGTTTGTTCTCAAAGGTTCAAATCAAGGTAGAAAAGATATGTGGTGACAAGGCGTGGATCGAATTTGCGTTGCGTCAACAACCTCGTATCTCTGATATTAACTATATCGGTATGAAGAAGGGCGAGCGTGAAGATATTAAGCAACGCTTGGGCTTGATGAAGGGTAACCAATTCACTCAAAACATTGCTGCTCGTGCCGAACAAATCATCAACAAGTACTACGACGACAAAGGTTTTAAGAATGCTGATGTGAGCGTGAAGCAACGCGAAGACTTGAGCAAGGAAAACGAAGTGATTGTAGATATCAAGGTGGATCGTCACGAAAAGGTGAAGGTGCACAAAATCTATATCGATGGTAATGAAGTGCTAAGCGATAAGAAGGTGAAGCGCACAATGAAGAAGACCAATGAAAAGAATGACATTTGGAAAATCTTCAGTCAAAAGAAATTCGTTACAAGCGATTATGAAGACGATAAGAATCGTATTATCGAAAAATATAACGAATTGGGTTACCGCGATGCGCAAATTATCGCTGATAGCGTAGTGGCTTATGACGAAAAGACTGTTGATGTGTATTTGACAGTAGAAGAAGGTAAGCAATATCATATTTCAGATATTAAGTGGGTAGGTAATACATTGTATAACTCGGCATTCCTTGATGAAGTGCTTGGAATGAAAAAGGGTGATGTGTATAACCAAAAACTTCTTAAGAAGCGCACCGAAGAAGATGACGATGCTGTTGCTAACTTGTATATGAATCACGGTTACTTGTTCTTCCGTGTGTTGCCAATGGAAAATAACATCCAAGGCGACTCAGTAGCACTTGAAATGCAAGTGATGGAAGGACCACAAGCTCGTATCAATAAGGTGGTTATCAATGGTAACGATCGTTTGTATGAAAAGGTTGTGCGTCGTGAGTTGCGTGTTAAGCCAGGTCAATTGTTCTCTAAGTCGGACTTGATGCGTTCGGCTCGTGAAATTGCACAAACTGGTCACTTTGACCCAGAAAAGATGGATATCCGTCCTGAACCTCACGAAGAAAGTGGTACAGTAGACATCCTATTCAATCTTGAATCGAAAGCTAATGACCAAATTGAGTTCTCAGCAGGTTGGGGTCAAACAGGTATTATCGGTAAGTTGAGTTTGAAGTTCACTAACTTCTCAATCAAGAACTTGTTCCAACCATCATCTTATAAGGGTATCATTCCACAAGGTGAAGGACAAACATTCACTATCAGTGCACAAACCAACGCCAAGTACTATCAAGCATATAACATTTCGTTCTTGGATCCATGGTTTGGTGGCAAGCGTCCTAATGCATTGTCGGTATCGGCATTCTATTCACGCCAAACTGGTATCAACTCATCATTCTATAATAGCAATTACACCAACTACCTATATAATTATGGTTATGGCTATGGTTACGGTTATGGTAATAACTATGGTTATGGAAATAGCTATTCATACGAAAGTGCTTACGACCCAAATAAGTACTTGCAAATGGGTGGTTTGACAGTAGGATTCGGTAAGCGTTTGAACTGGCCAGATGACTACTTTACATTGAGCGCTGATTTGAGTTATCAATGGTATAACTTGAAGAACTGGGATTATTTGTATTATATGAACAATGGTGTGTCAAACTCATTGATTCTTGGTTTGACTCTTGCTCGTAATAGTATCGACAACCCATTGTATACCCGTAGCGGTAGTGACATTTCTTTGAATCTTGGTATTACACCTCCAGCATCTTTGTTTGGTAAGAAGGACTGGAAGAAGTTGAGCCAAGAAAATACAGTAGAATCAAAGAAGGAAATGTATAGATGGATTGAATACTGGAAGCTTAAGTTCAAGGCTAAGACTTATACTCCACTTACCGATGTTGACGGAAAATGGACACTTGTGTTGATGACTCGTGCTGATATCGGTTTGCTCGGAAGCTACAACAAGTATTTGAAGTCGCCATTTGAAACATTCTATGTGGGTGGTGATGGTATGTCAGGAAGTTATACTTACGCATCTGAAACAATTGCTCTTCGTGGTTATGACAATGGTGCATTCACTCCATACTCAAAGGAAGGTTATGCATATGCGCGCTACGTATTCGAGTTACACTTCCCATTCATGTTGCAATCAAGCACCACAATCTATGGTCTTGCATTTGTTGAAGGTGGTAATGCATGGACAAGCGTGAGCGAATTCCAACCATTCAATCTTAAGCGTTCGGCAGGTGCTGGTGTTCGTATCTTCCTACCAATGGTTGGTATGATGGGTATCGACTGGGCTTATGGTTTCGACAAGGTTTACGGAAAGAAGGGTGGTGGTCACTTCCACTTCGTGCTTGGTCAAGAATTCTAATAGAATCTATAGAGATACTAAGATATTTAAGGTCCTTAATGTCGTAAAGGCGTTAAGGACTTTTAAATTAAGGAAATATTTCTCAAAATAATAGCAAGTGTATTAAACTATGGCTAATTTAGCAAGTCAAAATAACGAATTTAACTTAAAAAAACTAATATGAAAAAGATTGTATTAACATTGATAGCCTGCGTGGCTATGTCGGTGAGCGCAAGCGCACAGAAGTTTGCTTTGGTTGATATGGAATATATATTGAAGAATATTCCTGCCTACGAAATGGCAAATGAACAACTAAATCAAGTGTCGTTGCGTTGGGAAAAAGAGGTTACTGATCTTTCGAAGGAGGCCGAAACATTATATAAGAATTTCCAAAGCGATATGGTGTTCTTGACCGATGAACAAAAAAAGAAGAAAGAACAAGAAATCGTGGCAAAAGAAAAGGAAGCCAGCGACTTGAAGTACAAATATTTTGGCCCACAAGGCGAATTGTTCAAAAAGCGCGAATCGCTAATCAAGCCTATTCAGGACGATGTGTATGAAGCCATAAAGAAGGTGAGCGAAGAACGAGGATATCAAGCAATTTTTGATCGTGCATCATCACAAAGTATCATTTTTGCGTCGCCTCGCATCGATGTGAGCAACTTAGTACTTGAGAAATTGGGTTACGCAAAATAAAAATCACAACAGAATGTAATACATTGCAATGGTAGTGTGCTTTCATAGCTAAAAAGACTATTTGAAATTTTGTTATTGGGCTGATTTGCACTATCTTTGTAGATGTTTTAGAAAATCGTAAATTAATAAACAAAACATTATAAACAATGATTAAGAAAATTTTACTTGCTGTACTTTTGGCAGCACCAATGTGCCTATCGGCTCAAACATTGAAGTTCGGAACAGTTAATACTCAAGAAGTTTTCAATCAAATGCCAGATAAGGCAACTGCAGAAAATACATTGAAGGAAACTGCAGCTAAGTATGACGCTGAAGGTAAGAAGCTGCAAGAAGCATTTGCTCAACTACAAGCTGATTACGAAAAACTTGAAGCTGACGCAACAACTCCAAAGGCTATCAAGGATCGTCGTATGCAAGAATTGCAAGAAACTTACCAAAAGATTCAAAATTTCCAACAAACTGCAGGTCAAGAATTGCAACGCTCACAAGAAGCTCTTCTTGCTCCAATCATGGACAAGTTGCAAAACGCAATCAAGGCAGTAGGTGCTGAAGGTGGTTACACATTTATCTACGATATGTCGATGGGTGTAGTGCTTTACGCTGGTAATGGTGCTGAAGATGTAACTCCATTGGTAAAAGCTAAGCTTGGTATTAAGTAATCGAATAGGTCGATTTTTCATAAGAGCCGTAACTTTAATGTTGCGGCTTTTTTTTGTGCGTATTCAAAATAATATGTACTTTTGTAATAGAAAGTAACTATAAAAACTATATAACAAGATGAAAAGACTTTTAATAATCGTAATGCTTGTGCTACCTCTTTGTGTAGCAGCGCAAAAAATTGGGGTTGTGGATTCGAAGGCTATCTTTGAGGCAATGCCAGAAAAGGTGGAAGCTGAAAAGCAATTGAACGATCTGCTTGAACAGTATAAAGCCGAAAACACTCGCCTTGAAAAGGAATTTAATCAGAAGTATGGCGACTTCCAAGCTTTGCCAGCTAATACTGCTAAGTCGATCAAGGAACGCCGTATGCAAGAAATTCAAGAAAATCGTCACAAGATTGCAAGCTACCAAGTAATGGTTAAGCAAGATATGGACACTAAGAAAGCTGAAGTGCTTGCTCCTATTAAGGCTAAATTACAAGCTGCAATTGATTCAGTGAGTACACAAGGCGACTATATGCTTGTTCTTGATATTTCAAGCACTCCAGTAGCATTTAAAAGCGCTAAGGTGGTAGATATTACTGCTGAAGTTAAAACGGCTCTTGGAATAGCTAAATAAGGCAAATAAATGACTAATAAAAATGCGATGTTCTCGTGGAGAAACATCGCATTTTTTGTGCTTATGTGATTGTGTTTTGGATAAACACTAATCGCGTTCTTTTTTGTTTAGTTGTTGGTTTTCTTGCTGTAAGTGAATTTAACCTTCACATCATCAAGTTTAAGTTTACCAATCATTGGGCCTGACACTGCTGGAGTAATACCAGTTGTGATATAATTTGCTTGGCCAAGGTAGTCGTAGTTAGCTTCCTTTGTTACATCGATAGGAATGATTGTCATGTCGGCAGCATCGGCAAGCTCGTCGTCGGTTGCGTCGATAAGATTTAGCACAAATTGACGCATGTCAGAGAATTCATAAGTTTTAGTTGTAACATTGAATTCGGCATAGAAACTTGTGATGTTATCAGGAATTTTGTTGTTAGCAAAGAATTTGTCCTTTTCTGATGTCTTTACAAGCAATATATATTGTGGAATATAAATGTCGTAGTCGTTCTTGATAACTTCGGCAGGCAATGTGAATGATAGCGCGTTGATAACCTTTAATTGATCTTTGTCGCTATTATACTTGCGTACGATTTCGTCGATAGGGAACTTGATGCGAGCATTGTAGCCAAGAGGAGCTTGGATGATTACTTCGCCTTGGTTCACCTTGTTTACAATGTTTTCATCCACCTTCATAGTGATATTGTTGTTGGTAATCACTTCAGGGGCAGCAGTAGCGTAGCTTGAACTGTCGCGAACGATAGTGTCGTTACCAGCTTCAGTCTTAGAATGACGCTTGTAGTTTACAAGCAAGAATGTTTTGTCAATCTTAGTGATGCGTCCGCTTCCGTAAGAGTTAGCAACATATATACCTGGGAACAATTCGTTGAACTTGTTTGGTGAAGTGAACGAATTAGGATCTTTCTTGTATTCGTTAAAGATTTTTACAGCCAATTCCTTTGGAAGAGGAGTTACGATGTTACGGTAAGTACCTTTTTCCATAGTAGAGTGTGTGAAAGAAGGTGAACTGCTGAAGGTAGCAGTGTAGGCTGTTGAACCAATAAGGCTATTGTCGCTGTAGTAACCCTCTGGTGAGAAATTGCTATTGATAGGAGTCGACAATTGCTTTTCAAGTTGGTACACATTGACACGCATAGGCATAATAGAGTCGCCAGTGTAGGCACCAATAGGCGAACGCATGATCAAGTTTATCGACTCAATCATGTCCACTGTAAGATTGGTTGTGTCGATAGATGTCGATGGCAAGAATTGGCACACGAAATCTGATTTCAATTCGCCGAAGTTCTTCACATTGATAGCTCCGAGCAATTGTGTCATTGTGCGAGTAAGAATCACCTCGTTTCTTTCGGAAACTCCACTCACAGTGAATGTAGAGTCGGAAACGATGTGCAAGTCGTTATTGCTCAAAGATGTTCCGATAGTGTCGTCAACACAAGAGCTGATACCACCTGCTATTATAATGCTGAGAAGCAAATAAACTGCTTTTTTCATAATTGTCTAATTGTAGTTTAGATAGATTTATAGAATTCGGCATAGCGATCCACATAGTCGCTTTCGTCTTCTTGGTAAGGAAGGAATGGAATGCCAAGTTCTTTTATGTATTCAATGATTTCAGGCTTAACATTAGGGCTGTGCTGAATAACGCCTTTAGAGTGAGCGATAGCAAGCTTAGTCAAAGCCACATAATCAACTGGTTTGCCTTGAATTGGAGCTACATCTTCAGGGATAATACCGTCCATAACCATCTTTTTGGCAAGCTTTTCGTCGAAAGGCATAGTGAATTCATCATCATAAAGCGAGTACACTACCTTTGAGTTTTCAAAAATAGGATCTTCGCTATACATGTGCTTCACATATAGAGGAGTTAGTGCAGTAATCCAACCGTGGCAGTGGATAATATCTGGATCCCAACCAAATTTCTTCACTGTATCCATTACACCACGCACGAAGAAGATACTTCTTTCGTCGTTGTCTTCAGGTGAAGTAGTGGTTTCGAGTTCCTTAGTTACATTGTGAGTGAAATAATCATCGTTGTAGATGAAATATATTTGCATACGAGCTTGCGACAAAGTAGCAACCTTGATGATAAGAGGATGGTCAGAATCGTTGATAACGATGTTTCTTCCCGATAGTCTGATCACTTCGTGTAGCTGTTTTGTGCGGTCGTTGATTGCGCCATATTTAGGCATAAAGGCACGCACTTCGATGCCCTTTTCTTGAATACCCTGAGGCAGATATCGTCCCACATTAGCGATAGGTGATTCAGGTAGATATGGATAAATCTCTTGAGAAATAAAAAGTACTTTCTTTACGTCCATAAGTTATAGTAAAATTTCATGCAAAGATACGAAAAAAAAATTACACTGAGGTGATTAGTAGCCATTAATGGGTTGTATTTAAAGAAATAATAGCTAAAATGGTAATATTTTAACAAAAATCAATGTGCTTGTGGCTATTTTCTAAAAGAAAAGGTCATAAATTGTCGGTTAATTTGTGTATGTGATAATTTAATATTTATTTTGCACTGTTTTTGCAAGGGTGGCACGATTCTTGCAAAACTTTTGTGTTGAAAAAATAATAAAAAATATATACGAAAATGTTTGAAAGTTTAGTAGAGAAATTAGAACATTCATTTAAGATTCTAAAAGGTCAGGGCAAGATTACCGAAATTAATGTTGCCGAAACATTGAAAGATGTGCGTCGTGCGTTGCTTGATGCCGACGTTAACTATAAAGTTGCAAAGCAATTCACCGATACAGTGAAGGCAAAGGCAATGGGTCAAGATGTGATCAACTCACTTGAGCCAAAGCAATTGATGATTAAGATCGTTCACGACGAATTGACCGAAATGATGGGTGGCGAACAAGCGCCATTTAACATCGAAGGCAAGCCAGCAGTGATTTTGATGTCGGGTCTTCAAGGTTCGGGTAAAACTACTTTCTCAGGTAAGCTTGCTAATCGCTTAAAAGCCGATAAGCGCAAGAAACCATTGCTTGTAGCTTGCGACGTATATCGTCCTGCTGCGATTGAGCAGTTGAAGGTGCTTGGTTCTCAAATTGATGTTCCTGTGTACTCAGAACCAGATAGCAAGAACCCAGTAGAAATTGCAACTAACGCGATTGCTTATGCTAAGGCTAACGGTCATGACCTTGTAATCGTCGATACAGCAGGTCGTCTTGCTGTCGATGAAGAAATGATGAACGAAATCGAAGCTGTAAAGAAGGCAATCAACCCAACTGAAACATTGTTTGTCGTTGACTCAATGACTGGTCAAGACGCAGTGAATACAGCTAAGGAATTCAACGATCGTCTTGATTTTGATGGTGTTGTATTGACTAAGCTTGATGGTGATACTCGAGGTGGTGCTGCACTTTCTATTCGCGCCGTTGTGAACAAGCCAATCAAGTTCGTGGGTACAGGCGAAAAACTTGAAGCTATCGACGCATTCCGTCCTAAAGGTATGGCTGACCGTATCTTGGGTATGGGTGACGTGGTTACTCTTGTTGAACGCATGCAACGCGAATAAGATGAAAAGAAGGCGATGGAACTTCAAAAGAAGATCGCTAAGAATCAATTCGACTTCAACGACTTCCTTGCACAAATCGCGCAAATCAAGAAGATGGGTAACTTGAAGGACCTTGCTTCGATGATTCCAGGTGTTGGTAAGGCTATTAAAGATGTAGATATTGATGACAATGCATTCAAGGGTATTGAAGCAATCATCTACTCAATGACTCCAGCCGAACGCGCTAACCCTGAAATTATTAATGGTAGCCGTCGTCAACGCATTGCGAAAGGTAGTGGTACATCAATGCAAGATGTGAATCGCTTGTTGAAGCAATTTGAAGAAACTCGCAAGATGATGCGCATGGCAACTCAAATGAAGAATCCAATGAACTTGATGCGTAATATGCGCCGTAGATAATACTCTTAAACTGTTATATTATGGAATTGATTGACGGAAAGAAAATTTCAAGTGATATAAAGAAAGAAATCGCTGCCGAAGTGGCCGAAATGATTGCAGCTGGCAAGAAGCAACCTCATCTTGCTGCAGTGCTTGTGGGACATGATGGTGGTAGCGAAACTTATGTGGCAGCAAAGGTGAAGGCTTGCGAAGAATGTGGATTTAAGTCTACACTTATTCGATTTGAAGACGATGTAACCGAAGAAGAATTGCTTGCTACAGTGGATAAGTTGAATAACGATGCCGATATTGATGGTTTTATTGTGCAATTGCCATTGCCAAAGCACATTTCGGAACAAAAGGTAATCGAAGCTATCGACTATCGTAAGGATGTTGATGGTTTTCACCCAATCAATGTGGGTAGAATGTCGATAGGTCTTCCTTGTTTCGTGTCGGCTACCCCTGCAGGAATTGTTGAACTTCTTCGCCGCTATAATATCGATACAAATGGCGCAAATTGTGTGGTGCTTGGTCGTAGTAATATCGTGGGTAAGCCAGTTGCTTCGTTGATGATGCAAAAAGGTAATCCTGGTAATGCAACAGTAACTGTGTGCCATAGCGCAACAAAGAATATTAAGGAAATATGTCGCGAAGCCGATATCATTATCGCTGCACTTGGCTCGCCTGAATTCGTTAAGGAAGATATGGTGAAAGAAGGCGCTGTGATTGTGGATGTGGGTACAACTCGCGTTCCTTCAACAGTAACTAAGAGTGGTTGGAAGCTAAAGGGCGATGTTGATTTTGAGCATGTTGCTCCTAAGTGTTCTTATATCACTCCTGTTCCTGGTGGAGTAGGTCCTATGACTATCGTTTCGTTGATGAAGAATACACTTCTTGCTGCAAAGAAGGTGATTTATTGATGACGAATACCAGAAATTGACAAAATCAATGAATTAATAGAAAATAAAAGTTGTTTATTTTCGGTTATATGAGTAATTTTGGGTGCTGCTTTAATGTGGCACCCAATTTTTATTTAAAAACGATATGGAATTGCTCTCAATATTGATGCTCACGCTGCTCGGATTGCTGCAGATGAACGACACTACAGAGGTGGCGTTTGTTGGCGATGCAATGCAGCACGGACCACAGTTGAGGGCCGCAGCGCAAAGTGATGGGTCTTATGATTATAGCGATTGTTTTGCACTGATCGAAGATGACATAAAGGCGGCCGATTATGCTGTGGCTAATTTGGAATGTCCGCTTGGTGGAGCGCCGTATCAAGGTTATCCATTGTTTAGCGCCCCCGATGCTTATGCGCTTCAGTTGCAAAAGAGTGGTTTCGACTTATTGCTCACAGCCAACAATCATTGTATGGACGCAGGCAGCAAAGGTGCTGAGCGTACGGTGAAGGCTCTTGACGAGATGGGAATGGGGCATATAGGCACATATCTCAATGCCGACGACCGTAGCAAGCGATTGCCTTATATCGTGGATGTGAATGGGCTGAAAATAGCATTTTTGACCTATACCTACGGCACTAATGGCATTCCAGTGAAAGCGCCGGTGGTGGTGGACTTGATAGATGAAAATCAGATAGTTGCCGATGTGAAGAAGGCTAAAGATAACGGAGCCGAAGTGGTGTGCGTGTGTGTGCATTGGGGCAATGAATATGAAATGCTTCCGAGCAAGCATCAACGCAAACTTGCCGAGGTGATGAAGTCGGCTGGCGTGGACTTGATAATAGGCGGTCATCCACATGTGGTGCAACCTATGGAAGTGGATTTCGCAGTAAATTCGGGGCGAGGTGTAGCCACAGTGTATTCGCTTGGCAATTTCATCTCAAATCAGAATGATGTGAATAGCCGAGGTGGTGCGATGGCGAAGGTGTTGATGGCACGATATGATGATAGACCGGTGTTGCTTGGCGTGAAACCAAGTCTGTTTTTCTGCCAAAAGCCTATCAGAGGTAAAGATAACTATGTTGTTGTGCCTCAAGAGCTAAAAGACTCGGTGCGTGCCGATTCGAAGGCTGTTTTTCAGTCGTTTATGCGCAATGCCGAAAACTTGTTTGAAAAATATAATATAAATATAGACTAAATAACTAAAAACATAATATAACAATGAAAAATCTAAAACAAATTGTCAATGGTGTGGTACACACATCACTTGGATGGGTAAAAGGTTCGGTTGTATATGCCGATGGTAAGATCGTAGAAGTAAAGAACGACAACGAAGTTGTTGAAGGTGCTGAAGTAATCGATGCTGAAGGCGGTTATGTAGTTCCTGGTGGTGTTGAACTTCATGTGCATGGTGGTGGTGGCCACGACTTTACTGAAGGCGATGAAGAAGATTATCGCAAGGCAGTACATGCTCACCTTATCCATGGTACAACAAGTATCTATCCAACATTGATGTCGACAACAGCTGAAAATATTCGTCGCACAGCTGAAATCTGTACTAAACTTATGGCAGAAGAAGGTAGCCCAATTCTTGGTCTTCACCTTGAAGGTCACTACCTAAGCCCAAAGAAGGCAGGTGCTCAATTGCCTGACGCTATTAAGAATCCTGATCCAGCTGAATATAAGCCTCTTATCGAAGATTTTCCATGTATCAAGCGTTGGGATATCGCTCCTGAACTTGATGGTGCTCTTGAACTTGGTGAATACTTGACAAGCAAGGGCGTACTTCCTTCAATTGCTCACACATCGGCTGTGTATGACGATGTAGTGAAGGGCTACGAAGTGGGCTATCGCCATGTTACACACTTCTACAACGCAATGAGCGGTTTCCACAATGTTCGTGAATACAAGCAAGAAGGTACTGTAGAAAGCGTATATTTGATCGACGGTATGACAGTGGAAGTGATTGCCGATGGTATCCATGTGCCAATTCCATTGCTAAAGCTTGTGTATAAGATTAAGGGTGTGGAAGGTACTGCATTGTGTACCGATGGTCTATCTTGCTCAGCAGGTGATGAAAATATGTATCTTGACCCTCGTTTTATCATCGAAAATGGTGTGTGCAAACTTGCTGACCGTTCGGCTCTTGCAGGTAGTGTGGCTACAATGGATCGTTTGATTAGAACAATGGTGAATGAAGCAGGTGTAACATTGTTTGACGCAGTGAGAATGTCGAGCGAAACTCCTGCTCGCATCATGGGCGTATTTGATCGTAAGGGCTCAATCAAGGCTGGTAAGGACGCTGATATGTGTATCTATGATGCCGACCTTAACTTGAAGGGCGTAATCGCTTACGGCAAGAAAGTAGTGTAAGGATATTAATAAATAACGATAGAATGTGCGGAGAATTCATTTTCTTCGCACATTTTTTTGTTTGTGATTTTGAGCGTTCTAACTCCTCAAAAATGTTAAAATTTGTTTGACTATCAGAGAAAGATTTACTAATTTCGCACAACCAAAAAAAGTTAACGGTAAATTGATTTTAAAATAAGTATAAGTATTCATAGTAGCAAAGATATAATATGAAACAAGTGAATTTATTGAGAAGAGTATGTGTTGCGATGGTGATGATGGTTTGTGTTGTGTATGTCGCTCAAGCACACGACTTTGAGGTTGACGGAATTTATTACAATATTACTTCCGAAACGAACAAAACAGTTGAAGTAACTTATAAGGGAGAGTCGTACTCTACAATTATTGAATATTCAGGTGATATAGTGGTTCCTGAAAATGTTAGCTATAACGATACTTTATATTCCGTTGTCAGCATAGGTAATCATGCATTCTATAATTGTGGTGATATGACGAGTATAGCTATTCCTAACTCAGTTACCAGTATAGGAGAATATGCATTCTATAAATGTAGTGGCTTGACAAGTATAACTTCAAAGAGGAGAACGCCTCCTGTGTGTGGAATCTATGCGTTTAAAGATGTAGATGTAAACATACCATTAATAGTGCCACTGGAAAGCGTGTCGCTTTATATGACTGCTTCTGAATGGAAGTACTTCAAGAATATCCTAGGTCAGGATATGAGTGGTGTGGAAGATACTTTCACTGATAATGGCGAGGTGTTAATCGAAGTTGCACGATATGACGCAAATGGTAAATCGATAGCAGCTCCTGTGAAAGGTGTAAATATTGTGAGATATAGCAACGGAACAGTGAAGAAGGTTTTTGAGAAGTGACAATTTCGCTAATTCTTCACTAAAAAGTGGAGGAAATGAAAGTTTTTTGAGAAAAAGTGCGCTAGCTCTTGCATGAATCAAAAAAAGGTTGTACCTTTGCACCCGTTAATCAACATGGTGGATTTAGCTCAGTTGGTTAGAGCGTCGGATTGTGGTTCCGAAGGTCGTGGGTTCGAGCCCCATATTCCACCCTTCATAAGCGGAAACTCCTCGGAGTTTTCGCTTTTTTTTGTTGCGTATAATTAGTCTTGTGTGTAAATTTGTACGAAATACAATTGCTATGAAAGTTGTTCTTGCTCCCGATTCGTTCAAAGGTTCGTTGACATCGAGCCAAGTCGCCGATGCGATGGCTGAAGGCGTTAAGCGCGCTGTGCCAGATGCTGAGGTGATTAAGTTGCCCCTTGCCGACGGAGGTGAAGGTACTTCGTATGTGCTGTGTGATGCGTTGGGTGGACGAATGGTGAGTTGTGTTGTACAAAATCCAATGAATGAGCCTATCGTGGCAGAGTATTGCGTGGCAAATGAACGAGCTGTAATAGAAACGGCTGTGGCAAGTGGTTTGACACTCGTAGCCGAGCACGATAGGAATGCTGTGAAAGCATCGTCAATGGGTACTGGTCAGTTGATTTTAGATGCGCTAAATAGGGGTTGTGTTGACTTTACGATATGCCTTGGTGGTAGTGCAACAACCGATGCTGGTATGGGTATTCTTGTGGCTCTCGGAGCGAAATTTTATGACTCACAATCGCGAGAACTTTCGGCATGTGGTGAGAACCTTGTTAAGATAACGTCAATAGATATATCGGGGCTTGATAATCGCCTGAAAGCCTGTAGGTTTTTGGCTGTGTGTGATGTTGATAATGTGTTGTTTGGAACCAATGGTGCAGCTTATGTTTTTTCGCCTCAAAAAGGTGCGTCGGAAGCTGAAGTGAAACTGCTTGATGAGGGGATGCGAAACTTTGCTGAGCAGGTGAAAAATAGTGTTGGCGTAGATGTGAGCGAACTGAAAGGAGGAGGTGCTGCAGGAGGAATAGGGGCTGCGTTGGTGGCGTTCGTGGGTGCTGAGTTGCGCCGAGGCGTTGATGTGGTGCTCGATGCAGTGCGATTTGATGAAATAGTGGCCGATGCCGATGTTGTGATAACAGGTGAAGGTAAGGCTGATCAACAAACTCTCATGGGAAAGTTGCCAAGTGGAGTGCTTGACAGATCGCATCGCAAAGGTGTGTCGGTGGCGCTCGTGGCAGGGAAAGTGGTCGATGGTGAAATGCTACGCGAGGCAGGATTTGCTGAAGTGGTGTGCGTGACGCCCCTTTCGATGCCACTTGAGGAGGCAATGCGCAGTGAAATAGCTAAGAAGAATGTGGTGGCTGCGGTGGCCAATTTGATGTCGAAATAGTGATATTTTGTGGATAAATTTATCGTCGCTAAGTGTTAACTTTCCAAGCTTTTATTTGTTTAAATTAATGATAATTCATAAATTTGTAATAATTTATGTGCTTATTCGTACCATTGCAGTGCGTTGAATTATCAGTTCTGGAATGCTATCAATTTAATTGTCTGGCAATTAGGTTGTTAAGTAATCTGGAATGAACTGTAGTATTATCTCATATCGAAAATGAGGGTAAAAACAGTAAAAGAAATCAGGAATTTATGGATACATTGATGGAAAATACCGAGCCAATGCAATGGTTTGTGATGAATGCCTATAAAAACGAAAAACGAGCCGAAGAAGCACTTGAAGCAGCTAAGGGAATGGAGTATTTTATCCCTAAGCGTTACGCTGTGCGAAAGTATCAAGGCAAACCAAAGCGTGTACTTGTGCCAGTGATTCCTAATTTGGTGTTTGTGAAAGCTCGTTACCAAGACCTCGAAGAATTCAAAAGAAAATGCCCTTATTTGCGTTATGCAACGATCAGAGAATCGGGACATAACAAGATTATGAAAGTGCCCGAATCGCAAATGTCGAGCTTTATGAAAGTGGCAAGTTGCATCGAAGAAGATATTATATATTACCATCTCGATGAACTCGACTTTAAAGCTGGAATGAGAGTGCGCGTGGTGGGTGGTGCATTTGAAGGGGTAGAAGGCACATTGATCAAGCTGAATGGTAAGCGACGCAAACGCGTGGTGGTGAAACTTGATGGTGTGTTGGCAATATCGGCTGCCGAAATCGAAACCGATTTGATTGAGGTGCTGAAAGACTAATAAAACAGACAAAATCATCGATAACTCTTTAATCCAAAGAGAGAAAATGAAAATAGCAGTAGCAGGAACAGGATATGTGGGATTGAGTATAGCTACACTACTCGCACAACACAACGAGGTGGTGGCTGTAGATGTTATCCCTGAAAAGGTGGAAATGATAAATCGTCGCGAATCGCCTATTCAAGACGAATATATCGAAAAGTATTTTGCTGAAAAGGAGTTGAACTTGCGTGCTACACTTGACGGACGCGAAGCCTATCGTGATGCTGAGTTTGTGGTAATTGCAGCTCCAACAAATTACGATCCACAAAAGAATTTCTTCGACACTCATCACATTGAAGATGTGATTGACCTTGTGCTCGAAGTCAATCCTGAGGCTACAATGGTTATTAAGAGCACTATCCCTGTGGGTTATTGCCGTTCGCTATATGTGAAATATGCTAAGAAGTTCAAGGAAAAGGGATTTGATGCAACAAGGAAATTCCGATTGTTGTTTTCGCCTGAGTTCTTGCGCGAAAGTAAGGCATTATATGACAATCTTTATCCAAGCCGTATCATTGTGGGTTATCCTAAGATGATTGAAAACTATCATGAAGAAAACGAGGCTATTAAAGCCATTGCAGGCAATCACTTGGGAGAATCGGCTCGCATATTTGCTCAAATGCTTCAAGAAGGTGCGTTGAAAGAAAATATCGATGTGCTTTATATGGGTTTGAAAGAGGCCGAAGCAGTGAAACTGTTTGCCAACACATATTTGGCACTTCGTGTGAGCTACTTCAACGAACTTGATACATATGCTGAGATAAAGGGACTTGACACACAAGCTGTTATCGAAGGCGTAGGACTCGATCCACGCATCGGTACACACTACAATAACCCATCTTTTGGCTATGGAGGCTATTGCTTGCCAAAAGATACAAAGCAATTGCTTGCCAACTATCAAGATGTGCCACAAAACATGATGTCGGCTATCGTGGAAAGCAATCGCACACGCAAGGATTTCATTGCCGATCAGGTGTTGGCAAAGGCAGGCTACTACACAGGCTCAAGCGATTGGAATGCCAAGCGCGAACAAGAAGTTACGATAGGCGTATTCCGATTGACAATGAAGTCGAATAGCGACAACTTCCGTCAAAGTGCTATTCAAGGCGTGATGAAGCGCATCAAGGCAAAGGGTGCCGAGGTGATAATCTATGAGCCTGCGCTCGAAGATGGCACCACATTCTTCGGAAGTCGCGTGGTGAACGATTTGGAAGAATTCAAACGCCAATCGCAAGCTATCATAGCCAACCGTTACGACTCAATCCTCGACGATGTAAAGGACAAAGTATACACCCGCGACCTTTTCAGACGAGATTAATAAGAAATCATTGATTTAATGGAGCTATCTTCATTAAAAAATAAAATAATGACATCAGACATAGGCAAACGAATTGCATCGGGTGCCTTTTGGTCGTTTACTGGTACTGCATTAGCCAAATTGATAGTGCTTATATCGGGAATTATATGTGCTCGCATATTAGGCAAAGAACTATATGGGGAATTTGGAATGGTGCGTTCCACTATCAACATGTTTGTAGCTCTTGGCACAGCAGGTCTTGGAATGACAGCAACCAAATATATAGCAGAATTCAGACAAAACAGCAAAGAGCGCATAGCATCGATTTTCTTTATAACCAACGGCTTCGCATTGCTAACAGGGCTTGTGATAACGATTTTGGTTCTATGCTTGGCTGAATTCTTAGCGTCGTATACCTTGAATTCGCCACATTTGGTTGATGCAATCAGAGTGGGTGCATTGTTGCTATTTATCACAGTGATTAATGGTGCGCAAACAGGCACATTATCGGGAATGGAAAATTTCAAGGCAATTGCAATCAATACATTTATAGCAAGCATCTTTGAATCGACATTGATGATATTGGGAGCCTACTATTATGGCGTGATAGGAGCAATTTTGGGCTACGGATTGGGCTTTGTATCGCTATATATAACCAATCACATCTCGATAAGAAGAGATTTCAAGGCTCACGGAGTTGAGATTGATAGGAAATTGTTCAATAAAGGCGATTTGTCGTTGTTGTATAAATTTAGTTTGCCAGCTATGCTGTCGTCGTTGCTTATTGCTCCAACATATTGGGTCGCTCGAACAATGCTTGTTAATGATTCGGGATTTGAAGAATTGGCAATATATGAAGCTGCCGAGCAATGGCGTGTAATCATCCTATTTGTGCCTGTAGCTGTGGGACAAATCGTTCTGCCAATACTATCGAGCATTGTAAACGATGATAATAGAAAATACTGGAAAGTGCTGAAAATTAATATATTGATAAATCTGGTGGTTTCACTTGTGATAGTGTTGCTTGTAGCACTATTTAGTCGATATATTATGAGCGCTTATGGCGAAGGATTTGATGACACAACTACACTCATCGTGTTGTCGTCATCGGCAATATTCTCGGCCGTGTCAAATGTAGTAGGTTCGGCAATTGCAAGTAGAGCAAAAATGTGGGTAGGCTTTATCTTCAATATGATATGGGCAATATTGGTGATAGCGTTTACTAAGATATTCCTTGGAATGGGATACGGCGCATTGGCAATAGCATTATCGTTCCTCTGCTCATATATATTGCATACTGTGTATCAATATATATATTTGTATTATATGGTTAAAATGAAATAGCATGAGAGCTTTTATCGTATATAAACATGTGTTGAATTTGTCGGGAAATGGGTTTGTTGTAGGTGGTATAGAGACCTATTTGTTGGCATTAACAAAGGTTTTAAAGAAAAACGGAATAAAACCTATTATTGTACAACGAGCAAACGAAGATTTCGAAAAAGAAATCGATGGAAATATATATTGGGGCTACTCGGTGAGTGCTAAGTCTTATCATGAAAAACTTTATGCTAAGATTAAGCAACAGTTGAACGAAGAAGACTTGCTAATATGGGGTACTGACACATTCTCAATGAAAGTGCCACACAAAAGAACCTTAGCAATACAGCATGGAATAGATTACGACTATTTTCCTGAAGAAGATAAGCGAAAGAAGCTATTTATGGACTTAGGTTTAGGTTGGCTGGTGAAATATTTTCAAAGAAGAAGAGCATTGAATGTATTTAGACGAGCAAACTATAAAGTGTGTGTGGATTATAACTTCTGGAATTGGTATAGAACATTCTCGGTGCCAAAAGAAGACAAAAATATATATGTAATACCAAACTTTGCACAAGTAGATGAGTGGGAAACCAAGGCACCAAGCGATACTGTGAAAGTGGTGTTTGCTCGACGATTTGTGCGTCGCAGAGGAGTAAGTGTGTTCTTGGAAGTAGTGAAGCAATTGAAGGATTACAAGAATGTTAGTTTCACTTTTGCTGGCGAAGGTCCATATTTGTCGGATATAGAAAAATTGCAAAAAGAGCAAGATAATATTATTATTACTAAATATGAACCATCGGAGGCGATTAGGTTCCATAAAGACTATGACATTGCAGTAGTACCTACAATTGGTTCGGAAGGAACATCATTTTCGTTGTTGGAAGCAATGTCGGCAGGCAATGCCGTGGTGTGCACCGCAGTGGGTGGTATGACCAATATTATCTTGAATGATTACAATGGATTAATGGTGAAACCTAATTCGGTGGAAGCTTTAAAAAATTCATTAGAAAAACTAATAAAAGACCCTGCTTTGCGAGCTACACTTGCAAAGAATGCACACACAACGGTGTCGCAATCGTTCTCGTTAGAGAAATGGGAAGAACGATGGTCGTTGGTGTTGAATGATATAAAGAAGCTATCATAATACTATATGGTATTCTGGATTATACTATTAGCATTGTTGCTTATATATCCTACAGATAAAAAAGGGATATGTATATATTTCTTTGTTATTGTAGGTACAATATCGGCAATTAGATACAATATCGGCTACGATTATGCCAACTATGTTGATGTCATAGAGGGAAATTATATGTATGACATCACTTATGACCGTTTGGAGGTAATTCCTAAAATTTTGATTTGGCTTACAAAAATGACTGGACATACACAGAGCTTTTTTGTAATGACTTCTTATGCGATTATAGGTATAATGGCATATTACATCTATAAGAATTCGGGCAATAAAAAGCTATCGATAATGCTATTTATGAGTGTCCCTTTGTTCTTTTGGTCATCATTGTCGATTGTTCGTCAGCTATTGGCTGTGTGCATCGGCTTGTTGATGATGATGAGTATTTATGAAGGGAAAATAAAGAAGGCATTGATATTCTATGTGTTAGCAGTATTATCGCATAATTCAGCTTATGTATTGATTTTGGCGTTTTTAGCTAAGAAAATAGATGTCTCGAGTAAGATATACTTAGTGATATATATTGCTTCATTTACTTTGTTTTCGGTATTCTATGGTCTAATCTTAAAGTATGGCGAAATATTCATATTTGAAAGAGCTCTTCTTTATGTGGAGATGAACGAAGAGTTAAAGGGTAACACATCTTTGTGGATATTGTTCAATTTGATTTACATCGCAATGTACTTTGTTATAAAGATAAAATCATTAGGCCCACAAAGTAAATATTACTACACATTATTCTATATAGGTGTGATTCTATTTAATGTGTTTAGCCCAGTTGCAGTGTTGGCAGGTCGATTGTCATTGTATTTCTTAGTTGTGATAATTACTCTATTGCCTAATGTTATAATTGTAAGATTTAAGCAAACAAGAAGGCTTGTCAATATGCTTGTCTATATAGTTGGTATTGTTTTGTATGTATATACACTGCATTTGGCAACAAGTTCTTATGAGAAAGGTATTACAGTGAAGGACCCATATTGTCCTTATAAAACGGTATTAACTTTGTAATGATGTATATTTCGGTTATTGTCCCTACATACAAGCCAGGTGAATATATATGGGAATGCTTGGATTCGTTGGAACGACAAACACTCTCGAAGGCACATTTTGAAGTGATAATTGTGTTGAATGGGTGTAATGAACCTTATTATACACAACTTAAAGATTATATTTCACGCAGTCAAGTTCAATATAATTTTATTCACATTGAGGAAGGTGGCGTATCGAATGCTCGAAACATAGCTCTTGATACTGCGAAAGGTGAATATATAACATTCATTGATGATGATGATTTCGTATCTCCTTCTTATCTTGAAGAATTATATGAAAATTCATCGTGCGACACCATGGCTTTGTGCTATCCATATGCGTTCAACGATGGTGATAAGACACAGCTACCTTATCGCATCACTGCGCAATATGAAAAAAGAGTACAATATGGCGTGCAAGCTTATTGGAAAAATAGAAAATTCTTCTCAGGTCCATGTATGAAACTAATCCCTAAGAAATATATAGAGGACCGTCGATTTGATTGCCGATTTAAGAATGGTGAAGATTGCCTATTTATGTTTCTTATCTCAGATGAATTTAAGTGGACTAAGTTTACATCTCGTGATGCTATCTATTATCGCAGAGTAAGGAATAATAGTGCTAATTTCAGAAAAAGAACACTTTGCGATAAAATAGGTAACTCGATAAAATTGATATTAGCATATATTAAGATATATATATTCAATCTAAATAAGTATAATTTTTGTTTCTTTTCTACGAGGGTTTTAGGCGCTATTAAAACTCTGCTAGCTTAAATTATACATATTGATAAAAAACGAAACTTTTATGAAGAAAATAATGTTGGTATTTGGAACTCGTCCAGAGGCTATTAAGATGGCGCCGCTGGTTAAGATGTTTCAAGAATATTCCAATGATTTTGAGACTATTGTGTGTGTAACAGGTCAACATCGCGAAATGCTTGATCAAGTACTCAATATATTCGACATCAAGCCCGATTATGATTTGAATATTATGAAGCAAGGTCAGGATCTATATGATGTAACAGCTCGAGTGCTTACTGGTATGCGTGATGTGTTGAAGGAAGTTCAGCCAGATGTGGTATTGGTGCATGGCGATACCACTACATCTACTGCTGCTGCACTTGCTGCATTCTATCAACAGATTCCTGTGGGCCATGTTGAGGCAGGTTTGCGCACTCATAATATATATAGCCCTTGGCCTGAAGAGATGAACCGTCAAATCACTGGTCGCATAGCTACTTATCATTTCGCTCCAACTCCATTGAGCAAGCAAAATCTACTCACTGAGGCTGTTGAAGAAAGTAAGATATCGGTTACAGGAAACACTGTGATTGATGCGCTATATTGGGTGGTGAATAAGATTAAGACCGACGAAACAATGGGTTGCGAACTTGAAGCTGTGTTGTCGAAAGCAGGCTACGAGGTGAGTCGACTCAGTGAAGGCAAGAAATTGGTGCTTATAACAGGTCATCGACGCGAAAATTTTGGCGATGGATTCATCAATATGTGTCGAGCTATCAAGGCGTTGACCGAAAAATATCCTGAAGTGGATTTTGTGTACCCAATGCACCTTAATCCTAATGTACGCAAGCCTATCCACGAGGTGTTTGGCGAAGATTTGAGCAATCTTGGCAATATGTTCTTCATTGAGCCACTTGAGTATTTGAGCTTCGTGTATCTGATGGAGAAATCTACAATAGTTCTTACCGATAGTGGTGGCATTCAAGAAGAAGCTCCAGGACTTGGCAAGCCAGTGCTTGTGATGCGCGACACCACTGAGCGTCCCGAAGCGTTGGATGCCGGAACGGTGAAACTGGTGGGAACAAACTATGATAAGATTGTGGGCGAAGTGTCAACATTGCTTGACGATGCGTCCTATTATGATAAAATGAGCAAGGCTGTCAATCCTTATGGCGATGGAAAGGCTTGCGAAAGAATAGTAACTGTATTAAAATAATAGATATAGAATGAAAGCGTGTTTTATGGGATTGGGCTACATTGGATTGCCCACAGCCATTATAGCAGCAAAGCATGGAGTTGAAGTTGTAGGGGTTGACATCAATCCTAAAGTGGTGGAAATGACCAACAGCGGACACTTGCACATTATTGAACCAGGATTGGAGGAAATGTTGCAAGAGGTGGTGAAAAGTGGTGCATTACATGCCTCAACTACTCCCGAAGTGAGCGATGCTTATTTCATGGTTGTACCTACTCCATTCAAAGGAGAGCACAAACCCGATATTTCCTATGTGGAATCGGCTACAAGAGCCGTTTTGTCGTTGCTTAAGGAAGGTGATTTGTATGTGATAGAATCTACATCACCTATTGGCACTACCGAAAAGATGGCTGAGATAATATATGCTGAACGCCCAGAATTGGAAGGCAAGATTTATATAGCATATTGTCCCGAACGAGTGTTGCCAGGCAATGTGATATATGAACTTGTGAACAATGATAGGGTGATAGGTGGTATAAATGCCGAATCGACCGAAAAGGCCGTAGAGTTTTATGTGCAATTTGTGCAAGGTACATTGCATCGCACAAACTGTCGCACAGCTGAAATGTGTAAGTTGACCGAGAATTCAAGCCGTGATGTGCAAATCGCCTTTGCTAATGAACTTTCGTTGATTTGCGATAAAGCAGGTATCAATGTGTGGGAACTTATCAACTTGGCTAACAAGCACCCTCGTGTGAATATTCTACAACCAGGTTGTGGCGTGGGTGGTCATTGCATTGCTGTCGATCCTTATTTTATTACGGCCGATTTCCCAGAAGAATCAAAGATTATTGCCGATGCTCGCGAAATCAATAATTACAAGTCGCAATGGTGTGCCGAAAAGGTGAAAAATGCCATGCTTGAATATGAGCTAAAGAATCACAAACGACCAGTTGTGGCAATGATGGGACTTGCATTCAAACCTAATATCGACGACTTGCGCGAATCGCCAGCTAAGTGGATTGTAACTATGGTGATGCAAAGTTGCAATAATGCCGATATCCTTGTTGTAGAGCCTAATGTGGAAACGCATAATGTGTACAAACTCACTGATTATAAGGAAGCTTACGACAAGGCCGACATCGTGGTTATGCTCACAGCACACGACCAATTTAAGCAACTTCCTTATAACGAAGACAAGGTGATTTTGGATTTCTGTGGCATTTATAAGAAATAAATGAACTTATAATAAACTGTAATAGTTTATATAGATAACGCATGAAGGTATTATTGGTAGCCGAAAGATACTGGCCTGAGGTAGGTGCTGCACCATCTCGATTGGCAAATATGGCCGAAGGTCTGAGCCAAAGAGGGTGCGAAGTGGATGTGCTTACAAGTTTGCCCAATTATCCTAAAGGTGAAATTTTTCCCGAATATAAGGGTTGTGTTAGCAAGAAAGAGACTCGCAACGGCGTGAATGTGTTCCGTTACTGGATATATGCAACGGTGAGTCACAATCCTATTGCGCGCATCCTCAACATGTTCAGTTTTGCGTTTATGATATGGGCGTTTGCTTTCAAGTTTAACCGAATAAAGGGCTACGATAGAATCATTATTCAAACTCCTACATTGGTGGTGGCAGCAAGTGCGATGATTCTGTTTAAAAAGTTGTATCGCAAGACTTGTTTGCTCAATGTTAGTGACATTTGGCCACTTACGGCAGTTGATATGGGTGCAATAAGAGAGGGCAGTAGTAGCTATAAGTTCTTGGCTATGCTTGAACGATTCCTCTATCGAAATGCCGATGGCGTATTGGGACAAAGTCAGGAGATTTTGGATCATATAGCTCGTTTCATTCCTAATACGAAGTTGTTCCTATATCGTAATCTGCAATATTATGATATGAGTGCCCAACCTAAATGCAAATCTAACCCATTGAAGGTGGTTTTCTGTGGAATGTTGGGTGTGGCTCAAGATGTGGCAGGAATAGTTAAGAATATTCCGTTTAAGGACTTGGGTGTGGAATTCCATATCTTCGGTGGAGGAAAACAACTTGAAGAAATTAATGCGTGGATTGCTAACAATCCCGATGGTAATGTGTTTGCTCACGGATTTGTTCCTAAAGAGAAAATCTCAAAGAAGTTGAAAGAAATGGATGTGAGCATAGTGCCTTTAGCAACAAGAATTAGAGGTGCTGTTCCATCAAAACTCTACGACACATTGCCACAAGGTTTGCCTATCCTATTCTGTGGAGGAGGCGAGGGAGCTCAGTTTATAAGTTCTCGAGGAGTAGGGCTTGCGAGTGAGCCAGGCTATTACGCTACATTGCTTAAGAATATAAAATCATTTAGTGAGATGTCGCTAAGTGAATATGAAAATATATCTAAGCGTTGTTTGGAAGTGAGTCAAAAAGAGCTTAATTTTGAACGACAATTAGATGAAACAATGGAATATCTAAAGGATTTTTCAAATAAAGAATCATAAAGACAATGAATAATATATCGATTGCCTTATTGGTAGCATTTTTAATCAGTTTTCTGGTAACTAATTTCTTAGTGCCCCGATTGCTTGTAGCATCGCTAAAAAGAAGATTACTTGATGTGCCCAACAAGCGCTCATCTCATCATGTTATAGCGTCTCGATTGGGTGGAGTGTCTTTCTTGCCAAGTGTGTTGGTAGCTGTGTGCGCAGTAGTAGCATTGTGGCAAGTGTTTGATAATGTGCTTATAGCTCCAAGTGAAGCTCTCCAATATATCATTCTTATATGTGCATGCGTGGTGATGTATGCTGTGGGATTGTTTGATGATGTGGTGGGGCTCAAGTTTAAGATGAAATTTGTGGCTCAGTTTGTGGCATCGGTACTCATTGTATCATCGGGTGTGTGGGTTGATAATTTCCATGGCTTATTCGATGTAAATGAGGTAGCTATGTGGATAGGTATTCCGTTCACGATATTGCTTATTATGTTTGTAATCAACGCGGTGAATCTTATCGATGGAATCGATGGTTTGGCAAGTGGATTGAGCATTGTGGCAATGGTGGTTTATGGACTGCTGTTCACCTACTTAGGCGATAACGGACAAGCGTTGGTTGCTTTCTCATTGGTTGGTTGTCTAATAGCCTTCTTCTACTATAATGTGAGAGGATTTTCTAATAAAACCATCAAAATATTTATGGGCGACACAGGTAGCTTGGTTACAGGTACAATCATAAGTTTGTGCGCAATAAAATTGATACAAAGCGACACTGTTGGTGCCGACATGAGTGGCTTCTCAATGTTGATGGCTTATTCGGTGTTGGTAGTGCCATGTTTTGATGCTATAAGAGTGATGATAGAGCGTCGTCGCAATGGCAAATCAATGTTCTTGCCCGACAAAAATCACATTCATCATCGTGTGTTGTCGTTGGGACTCAACGAGCGTGTGAGCATGATAGTTATCGTGTGCTTATCGGTAGTCATCACGCTGTTGAATGCAGGTTTGTACTTCTTGCTATCGATAGAGTGGATTATACTTGTTGATGTCGTAGTATTTGCGCTATTTCATGCATACATATCAAGAGCGATAGCCTCACAAAAAAAAGCTGAAAACAAAGATTAATTCGATACTATAAAAGATAACTACAAGAGCCAATTCCCAAGGGAGTTGGCTCTTGTAGTTTTTCTATGTGATTGAGGATTTTGTCTCCTCAATGCGTGTTATAGTTGAAGTCCTGTGATCAATGTGATGTAAAGTTGGATTGCTGTGCGAATTTCGGTGCAATCGATGTACTCGTCGGCTGTGTGTGAGCGTGCCGAGTCGCCAGGACCGAGTTTGAGCGATGGAAATGGCATCAATGCCTGATCGCTAAGTGTTGGTGAGCCGAAAGGCTTTCTTTCGAGCGTGTTGAGGCGTTGCACTATAGGGTGCTCCATGCTGATGCCCGAAGGGTTGAGGCGAGTAGAACGCGGAGTGAGCGTGCACCATTCATAAGGCACATTGTTGCGAATGATTGCAAGAGTGTCTTCGTTGGAATAAGCATCGGTAGAACGCACATCTACAACTATTTTGCACAAATCGGGCACTACATTGTGTTGAGTTCCAGCCTCAATCTGCGACACTGTGATTTTGATAGGTCCAAGCATATCAGACACCTTGTCGAAAGTGAGATTGCGAAGTGTATTCACCACCTCCATAGCGCGATATATTGCATTTACGCCTTCGTTGCGAGCAGCGTGTCCCGATACACCTTTTATCTCGCCATCGAGCACCATAAGTCCTTTTTCGGCGATAGCAGGGTGCATTCCAGTAGGTTCACCTACAATAGCCACATCAATCTTAGGTAGCAATGGCAATGCAGCTTCAATACCATTTCGGCCGCTCACCTCTTCTTCGCTAGATAGAAGGAGAATGAGGTTGTAGTTGCGTTCTACATCGCACAAATGGCGGAATGCTGCTGTTAGCGCCACCACCGAAGCACCAGCGTCGTTGCTTCCGAGTCCGTAGATGTGGTCGTCTTCTTGAGTGGGTGTGAATGGGTCGAATGTCCAGCCGTTGGCAGGTTTTACGGTGTCGATATGGCTGTTAAGCAGCAATGTAGGCTTGTCGCTCGAAAAATCGGGCGCAATGCACCACAAGTTGTTAGCTTGTCGCGACGGATTGAGCCCAAATGAAGATAGTTGATCCTCAATGTAATCGGCAACCTTTGCCTCATCTCTGCTTATCGAAGGGATTGAAATCATCCCTTTTAGCATATCTATTGCATCGTAAAATAGTTCGTCCATATTGCAAAGATACTGTTAAATTGGGAAATAAGAGTTAGGAATTAGGAGTTTTATGCGAAATATAGTATCTTTGTATGATTTTTTAAGAGATATTATGGCAAACAAACTTGTAGAAATGGTGAGAACTCAATGTGCTCGTAAAGGGGACAAAGAAGTGTATCGCCAGAAAGATAATGTAACCAACGAATGGAAAGTAACAACATGGAATGAGTTCCGCTCTGGAATTGAGAAGGTGGCTCATGCGTTGCAAGTTTTAGGAATTGGTGTTCAAGAGAATGTGGGTGTGTTCTCGGCTAATACATATCACATCTTTATGTCGGATTACGGATTGTTCTATAATCGTGCCGTACCCGTACACATTTATGCAACGAGTTCGCGCGAGGAAGTGCGTTATATTGTTGAAGATGCTTCATTGAAGTTGGTATTTGTGGGCGACCAACCACAATACAAGATTGCTCGTGAAGTTCAAAAAATGATTCCTTCACTTAAACAAATCATCACTTACAAAGATACTATCAAGCTTGATGCCGATGATGACACTACAATGAGTTGGGACGATTTGTTGAAACTTGGCGAAAATGCAAGTGAAGCATGTCGCAACGAGGTTGAGGCTCGTCGCAGTTCAGGTGTTGAAGATGATTTGATTTATTTGATATATACATCGGGAACAACTGGTGTTCCTAAGGGTGTGATGCTTGCTCATAGCAATATGGACGAAGCGATGGCTCGTCACATGGAACGCTTGGATACAATTGAAGAAGACCAAATGTCGATGTGCTTCTTGCCATTGTCGCATGTGTTTGAATGTGCTTGGTGTCATTATTGCTTCACCAAAGGCTTGCGCATCGCAATCAATGAAAATGCAAAGGAAATTTCGGAAGCATTGAAGGAAGTGCATCCTAACATCATGTGCAGCGTGCCTCGATTCTGGGAAAAGGTTTACACTGGAGTGTTGAACAAATTCTCTTCGATGGGTTGGATCGGTAATGCATTGTTGCATCGCGCTATTAAGATAGGTCGTCTTCGCAATTTGCACTATCGCCGTCGTGGACAAAAGGCTACTCTATATGTTGATTTGCAATACCGTTTCTTCGATAAAATTGTGTTTAAGGCAATTCGCAAGGCTATCGGTATGGAAAACGGAGAATTCTTTCCAACAGCAGGCGCACCATTGAGCGAAAATATTGTGCGATTCTTGCATTGCTGTGGTATCAATATCGTGATGGGTTATGGATTGTCTGAAACTACAGCTACTGTAACTTGTTTCCCACGCAAGAACTTCAAGATTGGTTCAGCAGGTACAACACTTCCAGGCGTACAAGTGAAGATTGCCGATAATGGCGAAATCTTGGTGAAGGGTAAGACCGTGATGAAGGGTTACTACAACAAGCCTGAAGAAACAGCTGCCGTATTTACCGAAGATGGTTGGTTCCGTACAGGGGATTCGGGTTATCTCAACGAAGATGGCTCACTTGTAATCACTGAGCGTATCAAGGACTTGTATAAGACATCAAACGGTAAGTATATCGCACCACAAGCCCTCGAAAGTGTGCTTAGCGAGGATCAATATATCGAGCAAGTGGCTATCATTGGCGACCAACGCAAGTATGTTACTGCGTTGATTGTTCCATCTTATGAAGCATTGCAAGAGTATGCTGCTAAGAAAAAGATTGAGTACAAGGACATGGCTGAATTGGTGAAGAACGCCGATGTGGTGAACATGGTAGCTGAACGCGTGAATGCATTGCAAGCCGATTTCGCTTCTTGGCAACAGGTGAAAAAGTTCATCATTTTGCCTAAGGCATTCAGCATGGAAACTGGCGAACTTACTAACACCCTAAAAGTGCGTCGCTCAATGATCAATAAGATCTACGCCAAGGAAATTGAGGAGATGTACTCATAACAAATAGATAAATTAGACATTTTTTAAAGGATATACAATATAATATGATTACACAAGAACAACTAAAAGAGACACAAGAACGCAGGGACGCGTTGAGGAGGTATCTTTGACATCGACAGTAAGAGAATAGAAGTCGAAGAAGAAGAATTGAGAACACATGTGCCCGATTTTTGGAACGACCAAAAAGCTGCTGAGGCACAAATGAAGAAAGTAAAAACATTGCGCTTCTGGATTGAAGGTTTTGAAGAAGTGGACAAGATTGTTGAAGAGCTAGTACTTGCTTTCGACTTTGTGAAGGAAGAACTTGTAACCGAAGAAGAACTTGATGAACTATATGCCCAAACAATGGCAAAAATAGAAAATCTTGAGCTTCGCAATATGCTTCGTCTTGAAGAAGATAAGATGAGTGTGGTATTGCGCATCAATTCGGGTGCAGGTGGTACTGAAAGCCAGGACTGGGCTTCAATGCTTATGCGTATGTACATCCGTTGGAGCGAGCGCAATAATTACAAGACTACAATATCACAGCTACTTGAAGCTGAAGATGCTGGTATCAAGTCGGTTACTATCAAGATCGAAGGCGATTTTGCTTATGGATACTTGAAGAGCGAAAATGGTGTGCATCGCCTTGTGCGCGTGTCGCCTTACAATGCTCAAGGTAAGCGTATGACATCGTTTGCTTCGGTGTTCGTAACACCTCTTGTTGACGACACTATCGAGGTCAACATCGAGCAAGCTCGCATCTCATGGGATACATTCCGAAGTGGTGGTGCTGGTGGTCAGAATGTGAACAAGGTGGAATCGGGTGTGCGTTTGCGCTATCAATATAAGGACCCTTACACAGGTGAAGAAGAAGAAATCCTTATCGAAAACACCGAAACTCGCGACCAACCAAAGAACCGCGAAAATGCTCTTCGTCACTTGCGCTCTATTCTGTACGACAAGGAAATGCAACACCGTCGTGCTGAACAACGCAAGATCGAAGATAGCAAGATGAAGATTGAATGGGGTTCGCAAATCCGTAGTTATGTATTTGACGACCGTCGTGTAAAGGACCACCGTACCAACTATCAAACATCTGACGTTGGTGGCGTGATGGATGGCGATATCGATGGATTTATCAAGGCATTCCTAATGGAATTTGCTGGAAGTGAAAATGCATGATGGAAAAGATTACAGTAGTAAAAGTGGGTGGTAAGATTGTAGAGGATGAACTTTCTCTCAATCAACTGCTCACTGATTTTAATAAGATAGAAGGAAATAAAATCCTTGTTCATGGAGGAGGACGCTCGGCTACCAAACTTGCCGAACGCCTTGGTGTGGAAACTAAGATGGTTGATGGCCGTCGCATCACCGATGATGCTATGCTTGAAGTGGTAACAATGGTGTATGGTGGATTGGTCAACAAGCGCATCGTGGCAGCATTGCAAGCTCGCGGAATCAATGCACTTGGCATGACAGGTGCCGATATGAACATCTTATTGAGCGACAAGCGTCCAGTGAAAACTGTCGATTATGGTTGGGTAGGCGATGTGAAGCAAGCCAATGGTGGTGCTCTTGCCAAGTTGATAGGCGAGGGTGTAGTGCCAGTGATTGCTCCTCTCACTCACGACGGTATGGGACACATCCTCAACACTAATGCTGATACAATGGCTGGCGAAACAGCTAAGGCATTGGCGCAATATTTCGATGTTACATTAGTGTATTGTTTCGAGAAAGAAGGCGTGTTGCGCGACGAAAACGACGACAATAGCGTGATTCCTGCTATCGATCGCGAATTATATGCTACATTGAAAGAGGAAGGCATAGTAGTAGGCGGAATGATACCTAAACTTGACAATTCATTCGCAACACTCGACGCAGGCGTGAAAGAAGTTATCATCACCAAAGCTTCCAATCTTTGCAACCTCACCCGAGGCACCCATGTGAAGTGATTAGCGTTATTACGATAATAAATAAGGCGAAGTGAATCAATCACTTCGCCTTATTTGTGTTAGGTACTATGATCACTTCTTGTGTTTGATCATGTATTGAGCGATTTGTACTGCGTTGAGGGCTGCACCCTTCTTGATTTGGTCGCCTACAAGCCAGAATGTCAAACCGTTTTCGTTGGCAAGGTCCTTACGGATACGACCTACATACACAGGGTCTTGATTTGCAACGAAAAGTGGCATTGGATATTCCTTTTCGGCAGGATTGTCAACAAGTACCACACCTTCGGCCTTGCTGAATGCTTCGCGAGCTTGCTCTGGAGTGATAGGTTGTTCGGTTTCGATCCAGATGGCTTCGCTATGAGCACGAAGTACAGGCACACGCACACAAGTTGCGCTCACGCTGATTTCTGGTTCGTGCATGATCTTGCGAGTTTCGTGGAACATCTTCATTTCTTCCTTAGTGTAGTCGTTGTCTTGGAAAACATCGATATGAGGAATAAGGTTGTAAGCAAGTTGATAAGCAAACTTGTTCACTGTAGGTTCCTTACCTTCAGCGATTTCCTTATATTGTTCCACAAGTTCGTCCATAGCCACAGCACCTGCACCACTTGCAGCTTGATAAGTTGCCACATGCACGCGCTTGATCTTCGAAATGTCGTTAAGAGGCTTAAGAGCTACTACCATTTGGATAGTAGTACAGTTAGGGTTGGCAATGATGTTGCGAGGAGTGTTGAACGCATCTTCGCCGTTCACTTCAGGTACAACCAATGGCACATCTTCGTCCATACGGAATGCGCTTGAGTTGTCGATCATGATTGCGCCGTGCTTAGTGATGGTTTCGGCAAATTCCTTAGAAGTGCCAGCACCAGCCGATGTGAACGCAATGTCAACGCCCTTGAAATCATCGTTGTGTTGAAGTTCTTTTACTGTTATTTCTTTGCCACGGAATGTATAGGTTGTTCCAGCACTACGCTTAGAGCCGAAAAGTAAAAGTTCAGAGATAGGAAAATTTTGTTCGTCGAGAACTCGTAGGAATTCTTGTCCTACTGCGCCACTTGCGCCTACGATAGCTACTTTCATAAGTCTTAATCTTTGTTCATACTGAATAAAATCTTGAGGCTCAAGAATTTTTACGGGCTTTTGACCCATTTGATTATTGACACCGGCTAAACAAATTTTCATTCTGTTTGATTTTTAATTAAAATGTTGCACATTAGTTTTAATACAAGTGCAAAGATATGATATTTTTGCGGTTTTATTGCAATTTTACTTGCAATATGTTCAAAAATGGGCGGCAAAGTTGCTATTTAGGAGTATATATACAGTTATTTGGATTGTGTGGGTTGAAAAATAAAAGATTTTTATTAATTTTGTGGATGATTAATCGAGAATAAGTATACTAATGGAAACTAACATAAACCAAGCATTAATAACTAATCCGGTGCTGATATTCTTTACAGTGCTTGTGATTTTATTGATGGCACCACTCATCTTCAAGAAGATAAAAGTGCCTCACATCGTGGGGTTGATTCTTGCCGGAGTGGTGGTGGGACCTTATGGTTTCCATGTTCTGGATAGAGATAGCAGTTTTCTTATTTTTGGGCAAGTGGGCTTGTTGTACTTGATGTTTCTTGCTGGGCTTGAAATAGACTTGTATAATATGCGTAAAAACATGAGCAAAGGGCTTGTGTTTGGTATCTACACCACATTCATCCCGCTGGTACTGGGTATGCTCATGTCGGTATGGTTGCTCGATGTAGGTTGGACAACTGCCGTACTTCTTGCCTGTATGTATGCGTCGCACACACTCATAGCCTACCCAATAGTTTCGCGTTTCGGACTATCGAAGAGTCCTGTGGTGCTCATTACTATTGTGGGTACAATTATTGCGATTCTTGGCGCACTTCTCGCGCTTGCAATAACCGTAGATGTGCAACGCTCTGGTGTGTTCTCGATTAAAGGAGTGGCAGTGCTGCTAATTAAGCTTTTGACCTATTGCGCACTCGTTCTATATGTATATCCTCGTGTAACTCGATGGTTCTTCCGTACATTCAGTGATCAAGTAACTCAATATGTGTTTGTGCTTGCGATGGTGTTCTTCTCGTCATGGTTGGCACAGGTGATTGGGCTTGAACCAGTGCTTGGCGCGTTCTTGGCTGGATTGGTGATGAATCGCTTTGTCCCTGTATCGTCGCCGCTGATGAGCCGTATCGAGTTCGTTGGTAATGCAATCTTCATTCCTTACTTCTTGATAGGGGTGGGTATGATGATTAATGTGCGAGCTATCTCCAACTGGGATACTCTGTGGGTGTCGCTCAACATGATAGTTGTGGCACTTTTGGTGAAGTGGTTGGCAGCCTGGGCAGCGCAGAAAACCTATAAGATGAGCAAAGTGGAGCGTGATATGATGTTTGGGCTATCGACAGCTCACACAGCAGTAGCTCTTGCAGTGGTGATGATTGGGTATGAACTCATTCTTCCCGATGGCTCACACTTGATTAACGAGTCTATAATGAATGGCGTGGTGCTTATGATTCTTGTTACCTGTGCCGTGTCGCCAATCGTAACTAGTCGTGCATCGGCCAAACTGAAAGTGGACATGATGGCGTCGGGCAAAGAGGACGACGAAGAAGATATACATAATGTGCGAAGCCTTCGCACTTTGATTCCAGTGAGCAATCCTATCACTGCAACTCAACTTGTGAATGTGGCGTTGATGATGAAACGCCGCCCTAATAATGAGTCGTTGATAGCACTCCATGTGCGCAATGACAACTCGCAAGGTTCGAGAGCGATAGGGCAGAATGCGTTGAAACTTGCTACCGAGCCAACAAAAGCGGTGAATCTGCACATGCAGACCATCGAGCGCTACGACCTCAACACCGTTATGGGTATTGTTAACACGGTGAAAGAGCGTAATATTACCGATGTGGTGGTGGGTATTCATGCTCGCAACACTGTGATGGATTCGTTCTATGGCTCGAAGATTGATGAATTGCTCACCAAACTCAATAAGATGGTGCTTATCACTCGTTGCTATGTGCCTATCAACACTGTGACGCGAATTATCGTGGCTGTGCCTGCTAAGGCTGAGTTTGAAACAGGATTTGAGTTGTGGATTATTCGCTTGTCGAATATGGCTAAGAAAATAGGTTGCCGATTGATGTTCTATGCTTCATCGGAAACTATACCATACATCAAAGGTGTAATTCATAAGAACCAATTCGAGATAAGGGTGGAATACAACCCAATGAACGATTGGGGCGACTTGATTTTGCTCACTAATGTGATACACGAAGACGACCTGTTTGTGGTGGTTAGTGCGCGTCGCACATCAATTTCGTTTAGCTCGGAATTGGAAGAAACACCAAACTTGTTGTCGAAGTATTTCAATCATAACAATCTGCTCATAATATATCCTGAACAATTTGGTGCAACACCTAACTTGGAATCGTTCAGTGACCCTATTGCAGTGGATTTAGATGTACCATCATCTGAGCTTGTGCTTGGCGTGCGCACTTGGTGGCGTTTTATGAGAAATAAGTGGAAAGCGTTTAAGCGCTATGTTCGCGAACGCATTAAGAGATAGCGATTTGTAGAGCTAAATGTATGTTATAAAACATGTTAGAACAAAAAATGACAAAAAAAGTTGTTTTTAAGTTTTAAATTTGCTTAATTTGTTCAAAAATGTGATGTTATGATATTTACAAAACAAAAACAGATTATAATTTGCGTACTTGCAGGGATAATCGTAGGCGTTGGATTGTTGTTCCTTTATTTATTGAGAGCACACACCTATGTCACCGATGAACCAGCTGCTTGTGTGAATTGTCATGTGATGTCGCCTTATTATGCTACATGGAAACACAGTTCGCATGGAAGAGATGCAACTTGTAACGATTGCCATGTCCCTCACGAAAATTTCCTTAAGAAATGGTTGTTCAAGGGTACCGATGGCGTGAAGCATGTGGCTGCGTTTGTAACTGGTAGCGAAGAGGAGGTTATCCATCCTCAAACAGCAAGTTCACAAGTGATAATGAACAACTGTATTCGCTGTCATGAACAGTTGAATACCGAATTTGTGAAAACTGGTAGAATGGACTTCAAATCTACACTTGAAGGCGAAGGCCATGCTTGTTGGGATTGCCACCGAGATGTTCCTCATGGCGAAAATGGTTTGTCGAGCACTCCTGCTGCGATAGTGCCTTATCCTGAATCACCAGCTCCAGAATGGTTGAAAGAAATGATTAAGTAAGAAATAAATTTAATAAACGAATACATATGAGCAAGAATTTGAAAACTTGGAAGGGATGGTTGTTGTTTGGTGGAACAATGGCTGTTGTGTTTTGTTTAGGCTTGGCTGTGTCTGCATTGTCAGAGCGTAGAGCCGAAGTTGTAAGTATTTTCAACAATAGAAAAACACCTATGAAGGGAATTGTAGCCGTTAACGAAGAGTTTAAGGGCGATTTCCCAAGAGAATATCAAACATGGGCGGAAACTGCTAACTGTGATTTCCAAAGTGAATTTAATGGAAATATTGCAGTGGATGCACTTGAACAACGCCCTGAAATGGTAATCCTTTGGGCTGGTTATGCTTTCGCTAAGGATTATTCAACTCCTCGTGGACACATGTATGCAGTAGAAGATATTCGTGCATCTTTGAGAACTGGTGCTCCTATGACAGCTGAAGAAGGCCCTATGTCGGCTAACTGTTGGACATGTAAGAGTCCTGATGTGCCTCGCATGATGCAAGAACTTGGTGTAGAAGAATTCTACAAAGGTAAGTGGGCTGCTCTAGGTGCTGAAGTTGTTAATCCTATTGGTTGTTCAGATTGTCATGATTCTGAAACTATGGATTTGCAAATTAGCCGTCCTGCTTTGATCGAAGCATTCCAACGCCAAGGTAAAGATATTACAAAGGCAACTCCTCAAGAAATGCGTTCATTGGTTTGTGCTCAATGTCACGTTGAATACTTCTTTAAGGGTGAAGGTAAGGTTGTTACATTCCCTTGGGATAAAGGTATGACAATGGAAGACATGGAACGCTATTATGATGAGTTGAATTATGCCGATTATACTCATAAGTTGAGCAAGACTCCTATCTTGAAGGCTCAACACCCAGGATACGAAATTGCACAACTTGGTATTCATGGTCAACGCGGCGTTTCATGTGCCGATTGCCACATGCCTTACAAGAGCGAAGGTGGTGTGAAGTATAGCGACCACCACATTCAAAGCCCATTGGCTATGATTGATCGCACTTGTCAAGTGTGTCACCGTGAAAGTGAAGAAACTTTGAAGAATAATGTATATGAGCGTCAACGCAAGGCTAACGAAATCAGAAACCGTTTGGAAAAGGAACTTGCGACTGCTCACATCGAAGCTAAATTTGCTTGGGAAAATGGCGCAACTGAAGCTGAAATGAAGCCTGTATTGGATTTGATTCGTCAATCTCAATGGCGTTGGGACTTCGCAGTAGCTTCTCACGGTGGTGCGTTCCATGCTCCTCAAGAAATCCACAGAATCTTGGCTCATGGTCTTGACCGTGCATTGCAAGCTCGTATGGAATTGGTAAAGGTGCTTGCTGCTCATGGTTATACTAAGGCTGTTCCTATGCCAGATATCTCAACAAAGGAAAAAGCTCAAAAGTATATCGGTCTTGATATCCCTGCTGAAAAGGCTGCTAAGGAAAAATTCCTTAAGGAAATTGAACCTGAATGGTTGAAGCAAGCTAAGGCTAACGGACGAATGATTTGATTTTGCTTATGTGGAAAAGACCTTGGGGCTTAGTTGAAGGATCATTGATTTGTGTTGGCTTGATAGTTGTAGGTTTGATTTTACAACTATGTATTGGAAACATAAATTGGAGTGAATTTGCGATGCCCCTCAATATAGCGATATTAGCTATATATGTATTCATTCTTGTAACATTATACGCATTGCGCCAACGAATATATTTTATTCGTTGGGCAATGTCTTTTTATGCGGCGATACCATCGTTTGTTGCAGTTGTTGTAATGACTCTTTTGATGGGCTTGATACGACAAGTTCCTGCAACTGTCGATAATGGTGATGTGCTTGGCTTCTCTAAGATGCTTTCTTGCTGGCCTTTTGTACTTGTGTATTGGTGGGCGGCAACAATCTTGGGACTTGTGTCGATAAGAAGTATATGCAATTTCCGCTTGAAACAAATCCCATTCTTGTGTAATCACTTGGGTTTGTTTATCGTTTTGGTGTGTGGCGTATTGGGTAGTGCCGATATGAGTCGCATCACAATGCGTGCACAAGCGGGACAAGCAGAATGGCGTGCTGCCGATGCTAATGGCAATGTTCATGAATTGCCTTTGGCGATAGAACTTAAGGATTTTGTTCTTGAAGAATATCCACCTAAGTTGATGATCATTAACAACACTACTGGCGAATCAATTTCGGGTGATAATCCTAATCAAATGCTCGTTGAAGACAGTGTTGCTGTTGGCGAACTCGATGGCTGGAAAATTGAAGTGCTCGAAGTGCTCGATATGGCAGCATCGATGGTCGAAGCCGATACTATAAAGTTCGTGGAATGGCATAGTGTGGGTGCAACATCGGCTGTTGCTGTGCAAGCTACATCGCCCGATGGTAGTGTGGTGCGAAAAGGTTGGGTGAGTTGTGGGAGTTTTGCTTTCCCTTATCAATCACTTAAGTTGAACGATGAGGTAAGCCTTGTAATGCCCAGTCGCGAACCTAAGCGCTTTGCATCTAATGTGAAAATGTATGGCCAAAGTGGCGTTCAAATGGATACTACCATTGAGGTGAACAAACCCGTAGAGATTGAAGGCTGGAAAGTTTACCAATATAGCTATGATGAATTTAAGGGACGCTGGAGCGATGTAAGTGTGTTTGAGCTTGTAGCCGATCCTTGGTTACCTTATGTGTATGTAGGTATCTTTATGATGCTACTTGGCGCATTGTTTATGTTTATTTTCTCTGATAAAAATGTAAGGAGGGCAGAAAAATGATAAGTTGGAATGATTTTATATATTTTGCTCTTCCTGCAGTCTTGTTGTGGATAGTAGGTGCTTATATGGCGCTGAAAGGAAGAGAAAAAACTGCTGGTGGCTTCACTATTGTTGGCTTATTGGTGTTTGGTGCCTTTATTGCAATGATGTGGTGCTCGTTGGAACGTCCACCATTGCGCACAATGGGTGAAACTCGTTTGTGGTATTCATTCTTCTTGCCATTGACAGGACTTTTGGTCTATTCGAGATGGAAATATAAGTGGATATTAAGTTTTAGTACATTGTTGGCATTCGTATTTGTGTGCATTAACCTATTTAATCCAGAAATACATAATAAAACCCTTATGCCAGCATTGCAAAGTCCATGGTTTGCGCCTCATGTGATCGTGTATATGTTTGCCTATGCAATATTAGGTGCATCGGCTGTTATGAGCGTCTATTTGTTGTGGAGTAAGAAATACCACGATTCACACAACGAACTTGCAATATGCGACAACTTGGTATATGTGGGTGTGTCGTTTATGACTATCGGAATGCTAATGGGGGCATTGTGGGCAAAAGAAGCTTGGGGGCACTATTGGTCATGGGACCCTAAAGAAACTTGGGCTGCAATCTCATGGTTCTCTTATCTCACTTATCTGCATATGAGATTAGGTTTCCTTAAGAAAACTAAAGCATCATTGTGGCTTTTGATTATATCGTTTATTTTGCTTCAAATGTGTTGGTGGGGAATAAATTATCTGCCATCGGCAATGGGAAGCAGTGTTCACACATATAACTTGAACTAACAAAAAACCAGAACTCATTAGTTCTGGTTTTTTGTTGTGTGTCAAATGTTTGTTATTTGTAATTGTCGGCAAATGAGAATATGTTTTGGAAAATTTCTTTGTCGGCATCGGTGAGAGTAACATTTCTTCGAGCCATTGCACGCTCAGCGATAGCGAAGAACTTGGTGAGCGATACATCAACAAATCCTGCGCTCGATCCTTCAGAGAAACTTGGAACGAAATTGCGAGGAAATCCGGTACCATGTATGTTCACACCTACGCCTATCACCGTGGCTGTGTTGAAAATGCTGTTTACACCTGCCTTTGAGTGGTCGCCCATAATCAAACCGCAGAATTGTAGACCTGTGCGAAGGAAACGATGGGCAGGGTAGTTCCACAATTTGATTTCGGTGTAATCGTTCTTGAGGTTTGAAGCCGAACAGCCTGCACCAAGGTTGCACCATTCACCTATTACGGCATTGCCGAGGAAACCATCGTGTGCTTTGTTGCTATATCCGAGCATTACCACATTATTCAATTCGCCACCCACTTTGCAGTAAGGTCCCAGTGTGGTAGCACCATAGATTTTGCAACCCATATTCACCACCGAGTGTTCGCAAGCAGCAAATGGAGCACGGATGCATGCACCCTCCATGATTTCACAATCCTTACCTATATATATAGGGCCTTTTGTAATATTTAGGAATGCACCTTCCACCGAAGCACCTTCTTCGATGAAGATTTTAGGAGTTCCGTCTTCAAAGTATTGCTCGCCGATGATAGTGTTGGTTTCGCTTATTGGTTGCGACTTGCGGTTAGCTGTGATTGCTTTGAAGTCTTCTTTTAGTGTCTCGTCGTTTTTTGTGAATATGTCATATAGCCAGTTGATGCTTTCGTAGTTGCTTTCGTAGCAAGTCGTTTTTGACGGGTTTTGTTGCTCAAAGTCATTAAGAGCGCCTCTGAATGCTATGATATTATTCCCGTCAGGAGTTTGTAGCGCTTCTCCTGGTTGAAGGTTTTCTATAGAGTTTACAAGATTCTTGTCGGGGATAATGTGCCCAGCAATGAAATAATTGTCATCGGTGACATTAGTCGCAAATTTTGGACTTAAAAATTCGGCAGTCCAATAAGAAAAAGAATCTTCGTGGAAATATGATTGCCATTTTTCGCGAATGGTAGTGATGCCGATTCTAATGTCGGCAATTGGTCGCGTGAATGTGATAGGGAGAAGGTTGCCCCTCACTTCAGGTTTATCAAATAGGATAATATTTTTCATAATGCTTCTATTTTTAATGCAAAGTTAGTATTTTTGTACTTTATATAAATAATGTAAAGATATGAATTTCATTGAACAAGAAATAAAAGGTGTGTTTGTTATCGAGCCAAAGAGATTTGGCGATGCACGAGGCTATTTCTGCGAAACATGGAAGAAAGCCGAGTTTGACCAGCACATACCTGGTGTAACCTTTGTGCAAGACAATGAAAGCGCATCAACCTATGGCGTGTTGCGTGGTTTGCATTTTCAAGAAGGCGAATGGTCGCAAGCCAAGTTGGTGAGAGTGTCGCAAGGACGCGTTCTTGATGTTGCTGTCGACTTGCGAGGTGATTCGCCAACCTTTGGTAAATATGTGGCAGTGGAATTGAGTGCCGAAAATGGCCGTCAGCTGTTTATCCCGAGAGGATTTGCGCATGGATTTGTGGTTTTGAGCGAGTTTGCGCAGTTCCAATATAAGGTGGATAATGTGTATGCGCCACAAGCCGAACGAACACTCCGATTTGACGATGAAGCGCTCGGAATAGATTGGAAGGTTGAAAAATCGCAAATGTTATTGTCGGAAAAAGATTTGCGAGGAATAGAGTTAAAAAATATTAAACCTTTTTAAAAACCATTTATCGGGTAGTTCGTCTAAATGCCTATCCTATCGCACTTTATGGGGCTTTTATTATAATAATGTGTGTAAAATGGCCTATTTTAGGGCGTAAACCATTTGGTTATTAGCGAATTAGTTGCTATCTTTGCATCGTTTTTCGTGCATACTGTGTCCGGATGTAAGCTAAGTGCTTGATTTAGTGGACTGTGACTGGTGTGTGGCGAAGAACACAATGAGAACGAAAACTGAGATTTTTAAATATTATTAAAGCAAAAAAAGAACAAAATGCCTACAATTCAACAATTGGTTAGAAAGGGCCGAGTAACTTTGGTAGACAAGAGTAAGTCTCCTGCTTTGGACTCATGCCCACAACGCCGAGGCGTGTGCGTGAGAGTTTATACAACAACTCCAAAGAAGCCTAACTCAGCAATGCGTAAAGTTGCTCGTGTGAGATTGACTAACGGTAA
>CAJGBY010000012.1 GCA_904501735.1 uncultured Muribaculaceae bacterium | reverse complement strand
TCTTCGGTGTCATACCACACTTCAGGTTTCATTACTAATTCTCTTAACCTACCTGGATCTATTTCTCGAAGACTTATATTCTTCTTACTTGCAAACATATTAAAGTTTACAGATAATAAAACAATTAATAATAATAGTTTTTTCATATTATTCAAGTTGATCTTTTATAACAAAAATACACCATTTTTGCTAATGGTGCAATTATTTTATTTTATGTTCATGCAACATAATCAATTGATAATAAGGCTTATCCTATTACTATTTTTTATACTATTATTATACCTTATTTTTTATGTGAGTTTTTCAGCAATAAAATCATCTAACGATATCGACAAATCCATTTTTGATGCTATGTTTTTTTTCTTTCGATAGATATAAGTATTGTTAGCATATCCCATATAAATAGAAATATCTAAAGGTGAATATCCACAACATATCAAGGTTATTATTTTTATATCATCATTATTCAGATTGGGATAAGTATTCTTTAATTCATCGATAAAATTATCATATTGATCGTTTATATAGATAATCAAAGTTTCCCAAAAATCTTGAGTTGCTTTTACATTTTCTATTATTTTACTGAATATTTTGATAAAGAGTTCAGGGTGATTTTTATAGTTATATGAACATTCAATCAATCTATTCATCAACCGTTTATGATTTTCTGTCAATTTCCTAATACTTTCGCTACGAATATTATCTCTTATATATATATCATTTTTTTCCTTGTTTAAAGCATCTATTAATTGATATGCATCATCTAATTTTCGTTTTCTTTTTCGTATATACACAAATGTAATAAAAGTTATTATCAATATCACAATAGCACATATGCTTATATACAAACAAGATTTCAGTTGCACATTCTTCAATTGAAGATGTAAATTATCCAATTTTGCCTTGCTATATAATGTTTCTATTTTAACTATATCTTTTATAAGGCTACCAGATTCAATGCTATAAGATATACTATCAGCTTTTTTTGTAGCAGATAGTGATTGCTGATAATCCCCTCTCGACTCATATATTGCAGAAATAGCCATAGTCCTAACTAACTTCAACCTATTATCATCTTTCACTTCATTTGTTTTTGATAAATAATATTCAGCCGAATCGGGCATACCCAAATGGGCGTAAGACATCACTATATCATAATAAATATCATCTCCTACATAGCTATTTTCTGTATTGATAAATGCCAATGCTAAATCTTTTGACCTTTTAAAATCGTTTTTTGAAAAATATGCCCTTGTTAGCATTGCTGAACTTCGATATAACAAGAATGAATTGTCTAATTCTTTTGATAGTTGAATAGACTTCTCTAAATAGATTATAGCACTATCTATATTTATATTTCTTAGTTCTCCACCAATGCTACTAAGACACATTACTTGATATTGCTTACTGCCAGCTTTTTGAAAATTATATAATGCTTGCTTGTATTTTTCAATGATTACACGATTATCGGTATAATTGAGTGAATATAACACAGCCATTCGCAAGTTGGCTTGACCGAGATTCATATAATCATCTTCCGAAGCATTATCTTCGGCTCGCTTATACCACTCCATAGCCTCTTGCTCCTTACCGAGTTCTTGCATCACAGCACCCTTGTAGATAAGTGTGCGGGTGTTGAGTTCACGATTGTGATTATCGGCATAATAGTCGACTGCGATATTAATCAACGAGTCGCTCGCTATGCTATCCATGTTCTTATACAGAGCCTGTGTGTAAAGCAGTGCATAATAGGCTCTGTCGGAAGTGGTCGTCAATTCATCGGCGTTAACACCTTTCAGCACCACATAAGCACTATCAGCCTGCTCATCGATAAGACTATCGGCAAGCGACAAGCGGCTGTCGACCGAGCGACCACACCCCGCCAACAGCATCACGATACCCAATATTATTCCTACAAGTCCTTTCATAAACACAAAGGTAAGAAAATAATTTTTAAATCATAATCCTATGGTATTTTAAGAGTCTTCGGCTATTATATAATCTATGCTATAGCTTTAATATAAAAACTCTCCGGGCGGGTTATTATAGACATTGGCTGTGGCAGAATGAAAATTCTGACACAGCCAATGTGTGTATGATTTTGTTTTTAGTCTTCGAGTTTGTTCTTGCTGAAATAGATATTCATTTCTTTCTTGACGCGTGGAGCAAGACGGAATAGAGCATACATGGTAGGAATAGCCATGAAAGCAAAAGCCAAGTCCATGATACTTACTAACAAGTCGAGTGAAATGATACAAGCTACAATAATCATAAATAGATAGAAGTAGTCGTAGTATTTACCGTTCTTGTAACCGAAAAGGTATCCAGCGCATTGTGTGCCGTAGTAAGAGTAAGAGAACATAGTGGTAACGGCGAAAATGAATACAATCACAAGAAGTGCGTATTGTCCCCAACCTGGCAACATGGTTTCGAATGAGTTGAGGGCGATGTAAAGACCCTTGATGCCTTCAACTTCGATAGGCGACACTTGCATAGCCATAAGGATAGGAATTGCAGTGAGTGTACACACAAGACCTGAGTCGATAGCTGGTCCAATCATTGCCACAAGACCTTCGCGCACTGGCGATGTGTTGCGTGAAGCACCATGCATAAGCGATGCAGTACCCACACCAGCTTCGTTGACATACATAGCGCGACGAGCACCAGTGATAGCAATGAAGGCTAATGCACCAAATCCAGCCTCGAGGTTGAATGCTTCGCTCACGATGTTATAGAACACTTTAGGAAGCAATTGGATGTTGGCAATAATGATGATGAATACAAGCAAGAAGTAAAGTCCCACCATTACAGGCACCACCTTAGTAGCAATCTTTGAGATGCGAGTGATACCACCAAGCACCACAATAGATACACCTGCACCCATGATGATACCAGTTATAAGTCGGAACTTAAAGGTGTCGGGCACATTGAGCACTGTGATAAATGACTCGGTGAGCTGATTGGCTTGCATGAAGCAAAGTGTACCAATCATACCAAAGAATGCGAAGAATATAGCCATAGGCTTGTATTTCTTGCCCAATCCTTCGGTGAGCATGTACATAGGTCCACCATGAACATTGCCTTCCTTGTCCTTGCCTTTATACATGATTGCGAGTGTTCCTTCGAAGAATTTTGTTGCCATACCGAGCAATGCGCTTACCCACATCCAGAAGATTGCGCCAGCACCCCCGATAGAAATAGCGATAGCAACGCCTGCAATATTACCCATACCTACTGTAGAACAAATGCTGCTCATCAACGCTTGGAATGAGCTGATTTGTCCTTCTCCACTCGGTGTCTTAGAGCGAAGAGCCTTCATCGACCATTTAAGGCGACGCAAAGGAATAGCTCCCGAGTAGATAAATAGAAATAATCCTCCACCAATTAACCAAATGAATAGAGGATATCCGCAAATGAAATCACTTAAACTAACGATTCCATTACCTAAAACATCTAATAATTCAGTCACTTTAATCTTATACTTATAAAAATCAAAGTACAAAGGTAGTGTAAATAAGGAAGAAAAGAAAATTATTAAGTCTTTTTTGTAGCTCTTTGCGTTTAATAGTAGTGAAAAGTAGTCAGATTGTTAAAAAAACGCTAACTTTGCGTTAATATGGATTATAAGATATTAGCACCAAGCAAGGTGGCAGGAAGTGTGTGTTTGCCACTATCGAAAAGCATAAGCAATCGTGCATTAATAATCAGTGCATTGTCGGGTCGTGAGATAGATTCTTGCGATGTGGCAAAATGCGATGATACCGATGCTATGCTCAATGCGTTGAGCGATAAAGGTGCAAAAGAAGTGAATATCGGAGCTGCAGGAACAGCGATGCGATTCTTGACTGCATATTATTCGGTGCAGCAAGGTCGCGAGGTTGTGCTCGACGGAAGTGAGCGCATGCGTCATCGTCCAATCAAGGTTCTTGTAGATGCTTTGCGCGAATGTGGCGCCGACATAGAATATGTGGGTGAGGAAGGTTTTCCGCCTTTGCGAATTAAGGGCGCGCGCCTCCAAGCCAACAAAATAAAGATACCAGGTAACATAAGTTCGCAATATATATCGGCAATATTGATGATTTCGCCACTTATCGAAGGCTTGACGCAAGTGAGCCTTACCGGAGAGGTGATTTCGCGTCCATATATTGACATGACTTTGTCGTTGATGCGTAAGAGTGGTGTGGAAACACATTGGAACGGCAACGATATAGTGTTTGAAAAGAATGCATGCTACAAACCAAAGGCATTTGCTGTGGAAGGCGACTGGTCGGCAGCATCTTACTGGTTCGAAATAGTGTCGTTGTTGCCTGAGTCGTTGATAACATTGCACCATTTGTTTACTCCGCAAGCGAGTGTGCAAGGTGATTCGGCTGTGGCAAAGATATTCGAACAATTAGGCGTGATGTTGATAACAGGCGGTAGCGGAAGCGACATAATGGTAGATAGCAATGAGCTTAAAGTGGTGAAATCGTTGAATATCGATTTGTGCGAAACACCCGATTTGGCTCAAACAGTGGTGGTTACGGCTTGCGTGCTCGAAATACCGTTCCACATTACAGGATTGCAAACTCTGAAGATAAAAGAAACCGACCGCATAGAGGCATTGCGCACCCAACTGCTCAAGATGGGTTATGTGCTTACCGTAGGCGATGACTTGTCGCTCAGTTGGGACGGCACGAAATGCAAGTGCGATGATGTAATAGCAATCAACACATTTGATGATCATCGCATGGCAATGGCATTTGCACCTGTGGCAGCAAAGTTCCCAGGAATCATAATCAAAGATATCGAGGTGGTGAGCAAATCATATCCAAGATATTGGAACGAATTGCGAAACGCAGGGTTTACATTGGAAGAAGTGCGATAAATGGCACAAAAAAGAATGTTTTTTAGAGAATGGAGATATTTCAATATACATTTTTCCAAAATGCACTAATCGGGGTGCTGATAGTGAGTGTAATGTCGGCAATGATAGGCACTTATATCATCACGCGCCGATTGATGTTTATCACGGGAGGAGTTACGCACGCTTGTTTTGGTGGTCTTGGGATAGGCTACTATTTAGGCGTTTCGCCCATATTGATGGCAGGAGTGTTTGCTGTGGCGTCGTCGCTCGGAGTGGAGTGGCTCACCAACAAGCAACAAGTGCGTGAGGACTCGGCCATCTCGGTGATGTGGGCATTAGGGATGGCTGTGGGTACATTGTTCATATTTTTGACCCCAGGCTATGTGCCCGAGTTGAATTCATTCCTATTTGGCAATATACTCACGATAACTAAGGGCGATTTGATGGCATTTGCCATATTTACAGCCATATTTTTAGCGTTTTTCTGCTCATGTTATAGAGTGATAGTGTCGTGTGCCTTCGATCGCGATTTTGCACGCACTATGGGACAGCCTGTAACACTCGTGAACACTATAATGACGGTGGCTATAGCAGTGTGTGTGGTGCTGACTATCAGACTGATAGGTATAATGTTGCTAATGTCGCTATTGTCGATGCCACAAATGATAGCCGAAGTGTTCACTAATCGATTGAAACCTATGATACTGATATCGATAGGTGTGAGTGCAGTGTGCTCGGTAGCTGGCTTGTTTGTTTCCTATGTGATGGGCGTGCCAGCGTCGGCAACTATCGTGTTGGCACTTGTGATGGTGTATATTGTGGCGCGTGTGGTGCGAAAATGTAATAAAAAGGGGTAGTTTTCCGTTATAATTTATTATAAACAACGACGAAAGTGAGATTGAATAAAGCGATATTGATAGTAGTGGCTACGGTGTTGGCTTGCGGATTGAATTCGTGTAGTACGAAGAAAAATACTGCAGGCTCACGCTTTTGGCATGCTTTCAATACTCGATATAATGTGTATTACAATGGCGAAACACATTATAATGAGCAAATTCATGAACTCGAAACAAAATACGAAGACAATTATTCGCAGTTGTTGTTTATGCATCCAGCCGAGGCTTATGCTAATCCCAAAGCACCTCAACCAAGCACAAATTTCGACCGTACAATCGAAAAGATGCAGAAAGCTATTCAGCTACATTCCATCAAGAAACGCCCAAAAAAGAAATCGGGTCGCTTGACCAAGAAAGATAAAGAATGGCTGAAGCGCGAAGAATACAACCCATTTTTGCATAATGCGTGGTATTTGATGGCGAAGTCGCAATATATGAAAGGCGATTATCTTGCTGCTGCATCTACATTCCATTACATATCGGGACATTTCGGATGGATGCCCGACTTGGTGCTTGACTCTCGATTGTGGGAGGTTCGCGCATATTGCGCACTTGGTTGGCTCACCGAAGCCGAAAATGCGTTGGCGTATATAAAGCCCGAAAAAATCACCAACAAAAAGACTAAGGAATTGTGTAATTTGGCATTCGCCAATTACTATATAAAGAGCAAGAAATATAAAGAAGCCACTCCATATTTGGCCGCAGCTGCCAAGTCGGCCAAAGGCGCTCAAAAGGTGCGTTTGAACTTCCTTTTAGGTCAGATTTATAGCGACTTAGGCGAAAATCAACTTGCTTACGATGCGTTCAAGGCAGCAGGTGGCGCGTCTGGAACCACTTATCGCACAAAGATCAATGCGCGCATACGCCAAAGTGCTGTTTATACTGGCTCTAATGTGGAAAGCGAAGTGAAAGCATTGAAGCGAATGACTCGTTACGATCGCAACAAGGACTATCTCGATCAGATATATTATGCAATAGGTAATCTGTACTTGACTCGCAAGGACACAGCGCATGCCATTGAAAATTACGCACTTGCAGTGAAGAAGAGTACGCGTGGCGGAGTGGAGAAGGGAATCGCGCAATTGTCGTTGGGCGAGCTGTATTTTGCTCAAGGAAAATATGCCGAAGCGCAACCTTGCTACTCAGAGGGAATCTCGTTGGTGAACGAGGACTATCCTAATTATAAGGAACTTAAGCGTCGAAGTGATGTGCTTGACGAGTTGGCTGTGTACTCACAAAATGTGGTGTTGCAGGACTCATTGTTACGCTTGTCGGAGTTGTCGCTCGATGAGCAGACCAAGGTGGCCGAACGAATCATCGAAGAATTGAAGAAAAAGGAAAAAGAAGAAGCCGAAAATGCTAATCGCGAAGAATATCTCGCTAATCAAGCTGCTGCGGGAAATGGCATGAATGGCGGAAACTCGGCAGCTCCTACAACATTCCAAATCAATAACGACAATTCGTGGTATTTCTACAATACTGCTACGAAGAATGCCGGAAAAACAGCGTTCCAAAAGACTTGGGGTAGTAGAAAACTTGAAGACGATTGGCGTAGACGCAATAAGACTGTGCTTGCGCAAGAATATGATGCTGGCGATAGTGCTGCCGATAACGAAGTGGCAAGCAATGACACAGCAACGGTTGACGGAAAGAGCAAAGAAGAACTTGCCAAGGCCGATGACCCTCATTTCGTGGAATACTATCTGAAGCAGATACCAAAGACCGACGAAGAAAAGCAAACAAGCAACGATGTGATTCAAGAAGGTCTGTTCAATATGGGCTTAATATTGAAGGACAAACTTGAAGACTATAATAGCTCGTCGAAGGAATTCAATACATTGTTGTCGCGTTATCCTGATAATGTGTATCGTCTTGAAGTGTACTACAATATGTACTTGATGTATATGCGTATAGGTGATTTGGCAATGGCTGAGAAGTATCGCTCAATGATAATTGGCGAATTTGCCGATTCTAAATATGGCGTGGCGATGAAAGATCCTCGCTATATCGACAACTTGCGCAATATGGAAGTAGAGCAAGAGCAAATGTATGAGCAAGCTTACAATAATTACATCACAAACAATAATGAGGCAGTGCATGAGGCTTATGCCGAAATGATGCGCACATATCCGATGTCGAAGATTATGCCTAAGTTTATGTTTATCGATGCGCTTGCTTATGTTACTGAGGGCGATCAAGAAATGTTCAAGTCAACATTGAAGAATATGCTTGAGCGCTATCCAGATACCGATATTACACCTACTGCTTCGGCTATGTTGAAGCAAGCCGAACAAGGTCGTAAACTTGAAGGCGGTGGAAGCAATGTGCGAGGAATGTTGTGGGCAACACGCTTAACCAGCGATTCGACAGCCGTAACCGATAAAGAACTCACTCCATTCAAGAGCGAAACCAATGTACCACATGTTTATGTGATGGTGTACCCAACCGATACTGTGTCGGCCAACCAATTGCTATATAATGTGGCTCGTCACAATTTTTCACACTTTGTGGTGAAAGATTTTGACCTTGAGCAAATGACATTTGGCCGCCTTGGATTGTTAGTAATAAAGGGATTTGAGAATTTCGATGAATTGTCGCACTACAAACGAGTGCTTGATGAAAACAGCGAATTGGTAGTCCCTGCGCAAGTGCGCCATGTAATGATAAGTGTGGATAACTTTAACTTGCTGCTCAATGAAGGTCGCTCATTTGAAGAATATTTTGAGTTCTTGGAGCAAGATAATGAGGAGAAAGTGGAGGAATCGGCACTCGAAGAATGAAATAACTGTGAACTATGACAAACGGATTGATACTATGGGCCGACGACGAAATTGATTTGTTGAAGCCACACATAATGTTTTTGAACGCCAAAGGATATGAGGTAGTAACGGTGTCGAATGGTCGCGATGCACTCGATGCAGTAGCCGAACGCCGTTTTGACCTTGTGATTCTTGATGAAAATATGCCAGGTTTGAGTGGCCTCGAAACCCTTTCTCAAATCAAAATCACTCACCCCGATGTGCCAGTGATAATGATTACTAAGAGCGAAGAGGAAAATATTATGAATCAGGCAATCGGTAACAAGATCGCCGATTACTTGATTAAGCCGGTGAATCCTAATCAGATATTGCTGTCGATAAAGAAAAATCTTCATTCGGGAGCGTTGGTGTCGCAAAAAGCTACACTTGACTATCAACAAGAATTCCAACGCATTAGTGGAATGATAAATTCGGCTAATAGCTTTGAGGAATGGTGTGATGTGTATCGTAATCTGGTGCATTGGGAACTCACACTTGCAAGTGCTGAGACCAATATGGACGAATTGTTGAAGATGCAAAAGATAGAGGCAAATTCCACTTTTAGTAAGTTTGTGAAAAAGAACTACGAAGAGTGGGTAACTACCGATTCGCACCCATTGATGAGCCATGAGATATTCAAAACAAAGGTGTTCCCATTGCTCGATGCTGGCGAAAAGGTGTTCTTTATTGTAATCGACAATTTCCGTTTCGACCAATGGCGTGCAGTGAAACCATTGTTTAGCGAATATTTCACTATCGACGACGATGATTTGTATTGCAGTATCTTGCCTACAGCAACTCAATATGCTCGAAATGCGATTTTCTCGGGATTGATGCCTATAGATATAGCTCGTATGTTCCCTGACCTATGGGTTGACGAAGATGAGGAAGAAGGAAAGAACTTGAACGAGTCGCCACTCATTCAAACTATCCTCGACCGCTATCGCAAACCATATAAATTCTCTTACAACAAGATAAATGACTCGGTGGCAGGCGAAAAATTGCTTCAAAACTTCCGAAATCTCGACAATTACGACTTGAATGTGATAGTGTTGAACTTTGTGGATATGTTGTCGCATGCACGCACCGAAAGTAAGATGATACGCGAACTTGCTTATAGTGATGCGGCTTATCGTTCGCTCACAGAGTCGTGGTTTAAGCACTCGAGCGCACTCGAAATTATCAAGAAGATAGCCGAGAAGAATTGTCGCGTGGTGTTGACTACCGACCACGGTACAATATGTGTGGATAATCCAGTGAAGGTGATAGGCGACAAGGCGGTGAACACTAATTTGCGTTATAAGGTGGGTAAGAACTTGAGCTATAATGCAAAACAAGTGTATGAAGTGAAGAAACCAAAGGAATTTGGTTTGCCTGCACCAAACATCTCTTCGACCTACATTTTTGCGATGAATCGCGACTTCTTTGCTTATCCTAACAACTACAACTATTATGTGCAATACTACGACAACACTTTCCAACATGGAGGTATCTCAATGGAAGAAATGCTTGTCCCGATAGTAACAATGACCAAGAAATGAAACGAAAAACGCACGTTATTAGGTGCGTTTTTCGTTTTTATTACATCAATTAATTATAACATTGTTGATGTTTTTGTTGTATTGTTGGATACCAATAATTGTTAATAGTATTCCACTATCGTTTCGTATTGGATTTCATTATGCCCTCCATTACCTGCACACCAACTACATTTACCTCCTATGCAGTTAGGACAACTTTTCCCACCATTCGGGTAGTAGATAACACCTTGACCACCGCACCAACTACATTGTCCTGAGCCAAAACAGTGGCCGCAATTTTTCCATACCTGCATAGGTACTGTTCTTTCGTGTTTTTGTGGCTCACGTTGTTTGACTTTAGGTTCTGCGACTTCTTTTTGATTATTCTTGGTATTATTAGAATTCGTTATTTCATTATCCTTTTTTAGTGAAGAATTGCTGTAAGGGTGTTTATAAGAAGATGAATATTTAATTTTAGTGTAGCCAAATCCATTAGGAAATTTATAACACACTTTACCAATATACTTATCAATATGGTCATATATGTCATCACAATCGCTTTCTGTTGCTTCTTGTATATTAACTATTTTGCCGTCTTCATTATAGGTATCTAATCTAAATGAATAATACTTATTTGGATATTCCCCACTCTCGTCTGTTACCTTAAATGCAACAAAATGATATGATGATGTGGTGTTGTCAAAAACTTTTACGATTCCATTATATTTATTATTAGGAATGAAACACATACCCCACTTGTCATAAAGACTATATCCGTTATGATTTTTATCAGTCTGTAGGTATTCTATATCGTAACTTTCACCCCCATCGAATAATTGTAGATCTCCGTAAGCATTATTACGAAATAAACAAGCTCCACTCATAAGACCTGTACTTATTAATATAAAAGTAAATTTTTTATTTTGTAGGGTATAATATCCATGAGTCTTGGGATCAAAAGGGCTAAATAAATATTTAAGAAAAAATATAATTCCTACAGCCAGCAAAATAAGGTATAGCCCATAGAATATCTCTATATAAAATCCGGTTAACCAAGCCAAAAATGGGGTTAGGAAGCGACCCACAAGTACAGCAACAATAAAAATGGCTGAATAAATAAAGATTTTTTTGCCCATAATTTAAAAGTTTTTTGTGTTTCTCAGCCCCGAAGAAATGGTTACTATTTAAAAAGAAAGCGAGGACTTCAGCTTATTTGTTTCTGAGGTATCGCCAAACACCTTACACCCAAATGAGCAAAAGCCCACGCCGTATACACTGCGTGAGCATCAACTTCTACTCTTGGGTGTTTCTTCTAATTGGAGATTTTCAGAAACAAGAATAAAGCTAACGCTTACTATAAATATGTCCTCTAAGATTCACAACTCGTTGCAGAGTCTTAGATTGGTACAAAGGTAGTGAAAAATATGAGTTAATGGTTGTTTTTTGCAAATTGTGATGTAACTTTGTAGTTAAAGATATAATAAGAGATGAAACGAATAGGAATATTGTCGGATACGCATTCGTGGTGGGACGATAAATATGTGCAATACTTCAGTGGTTGCGATGAGATATGGCATGCTGGCGACATTGGCGATGAAAGTGTAATAAATCGTCTCGAAAGTGTTGCGCCAGTGCGTGCAGTGTATGGCAACTGTGATGGTGGAATGATGCGTCGCCGATTCAAAGCGGTGGAATGCTTTACGATAGATGGCGTAAAGGTGTGGATGACTCACATAGGAGGTTATCCCGGTAAGTATTCGCCAGGCGTGAAGGCAATGTTGCTTCAAGAACAGCCCAACTTGATGATAAGTGGGCATTCGCACATCTTAAAGGTGATACCCGACCGTATGCTCAATCTTCTGCACATAAATCCTGGTGCAGCAGGGAAGCAAGGGTGGCATGTGGTGCGCACACTTGTGATTCTCACCATTGATGAGGGAACAATAAAGGATTGTGAAATTATTGAATTGGGTAATAGGTGAAGACTATGATACAGCGTTGCTATCTTGAAATAACCAATGTGTGCAATTTGAACTGCGCGTTCTGTCCGAAAACAGACCGAGCAAAGCGTTTTATGTCGGGCGAGGAGTTTGATCAACTTACCGACAAGTTGCAAGGTGAGGTGAAATTCTTGTATTTTCATCTTATGGGTGAGCCATTTCTACATCCCGAGTTGCCTAATTTTATAGCGAAGGCACGCACAAAAGGTTTTGTGCCAGTGCTTACCACTAATGGCACCCTTGTGAATAAAGCCGAAAGTGTGATTGAAGCTCAGCCTTACAAGATACAAATCTCGTTACATTCGCAAGAAGGAAACGGAAAGGTAGATGTGGCCGAGTATGTAAATGAAGTGGTATCGTTTGCCGAAAAGGCTGCCGAAAAAGGCATCATTATTGTGCTACGATTGTGGAACGAAGGAGGGCAAGACACGGCTAATGACAAGATATTGGACATCATAGGAGCTCGATACAAGTTGACAAGGTTGACGCGAGATAATGGCTGGAAGGTTGCCGATAATATCTACATTGAATATGACCGAATGTTTGAGTGGCCCGATAGCGAGCGTGAAGAAATAGAATCGAAAGAGGTGTTCTGTTATGCTTTGCGCAATCAAGTGGGAGTGCTTGTAGATGGTAGTGTGGTGCCTTGTTGTTTGGATCATGCAGGTGATATAGTGTTGGGTAATCTATTTGAGCAATCGCTCGAAGACATAGTAGCTTCGCCTCGTGCAAAAGCCATATATGATGGGTTTACGAGCCATATTGCTGTGGAAGACTTGTGCAAGCGATGTGGCTATGCGTCGATAACCAAGAAATACCGTCAGTAGCCCGAAAAAGCATTGAAAGGGGCTATAGTGTAGGGAAAACTTAACATTTTTTAACAGGGGGGGTAAGACCTTTGATGATTTATTAGTAATTTTACCAGCAGAAAAAAGCCATCGAATCTATGAAGAAATATGTGTTGATATTATTCATACTATCTATTTGGAATATTACCATTCAAGCTCAAACACAGCAAGAGATAGATAGCCTATTCAAAGTGGGAGATTATTCTCAGGCTATTAGATTGGTGAACCAGATGGACTCTATTGCAGAGGCAGAACACAAAGCCGAAAAGAAATGCAATGCTTATCTAAAAGATGCCGAGTGGTATTTTAAGCGAGGATTCTATGGAAAATCGTTTGATATGCTTGATAAAGCATTGAGTTATAATATCGAGAATAAGAAGGCTTATTCACTAAAAGCCGAAAGCGCCGAAAATAAGATAAAATTGGGTAATGGCAAATGGTATAATCGATTCTCGTTTGGAGTAGCAGGCGGAATGGATTTTTTGTCGGTAAATTTTGCCAGCCATATTGGATTGAGCGTGAAATATGGTTATTATCGCGATCTTGTGAATGTGGTACTCGGTGTAGAGTATAATCAGCATTTTGCTTACGAAAATAGGTATGACTTCGAAGAAAATGGAATTGATGTCATTGGGTCGCAGATAGCAATCCCTCTGTGGGTGAAGCTGAATTTGGTAGATGTGTCAAATAGTTGCAGATTCTATGTTGGCGCAGGTGCTGAGTATGGTATTCGCTTGACTGCACGCCAAAATTACACAGGAAGATATTATCCTACTGATATGATAGCAATGCCAAGTAGTTCAATTGCTGGATTGGTGCATTTGGGATTGACTATGCGTCATGTTGATGTGGGACTGTATTACAAAGGATATTTTGATGATATAGTATTACCACCATATTTTTACTATATGGAAAATAGTCGCGTGGGATTTAATGTAGCATATTACTTCTAAAAAACTAAATATTATGATGAGAAAACTATTTATAGTGGGTGCTTTGTTGCTTGGAGCAATGAGTGTTCAGGCTCAAGATAACGCTGCAGTGGTGAAAACTGAAAAATCTACAGTGAAATTGAGCGATAAGCTGTTGAAAAAGTGTGAAGCATTGATGAAAGATGCTCAGTGGTACTTGAAGCACAAAGAGTTTGGTAAGGCTAAAGAGAAACTTGCTGAAATTGTGGCTATCAATCCTAAAGATGTGCAAGCAAAGGTGTTACTTGAGCAATGCGAACAAAATACTGTGCAATATGGCGAAAGTGCTGAAAAGAAACCAAACAAGTGGTCGCTTGGTATTAGTGGTGGCGCAGACTTTTTGAGTGGCAACTTCGGTGTGCATTTTGGTCTTACTGCTCGTTATGGTCATTACACCGATTTGGTGAATGCCACAGGTGGCGTGGAATATCAATTACACCAAGGTATAGGTGGACAAATCATCGTTCCATTGATGGCAAAGTTTAATGTATTGAAGGTAACCGAAGCATCTCGATTCTATGTAGGTGCAGGTGTGGAAGGTGGTATAAATATATACAGCCGTGAAATAGGCGATGAAGTAGGGTTTATCTATAGCGAAGCAATCAAGATGATGAAAGGCAGTGGCACTGTGGCAGGTCTTGTGCAAGTGGGTGTGACTGGTCGTCATTTCGATGTGGGAGTGTATTATCGCCATTATTTTACTGATTTGGTGGAAAAAAATATATCGATCAGCGAAATCAATGAAAAATATGGCAACGACCGCATAGGTGTGTCAGCTACATATTATTTCTAAAGAAAAACGACAGATTACAATATAAAAAATCCCGCAGAGGAAAGCCTCGGCGGGATTTTCGTTTTTAGAGAGATATTATAAATAAAGTGAGAAATTATAGTTCAACTTTCCACAAACCGTGTAGGTTGCAATATTCGTACACTGCGACAGGCTTGTCGTTGCAGATGCAGAATGTAGCTTCTGGTTTGTCCTTAAGGTGAGCAATGATACCACCATTTTCGGTTTCAACATATATGAATGAAATGTGATGTTCAGGAGCCATTGGGTGAGCTACGCTACCTACTTCGACCTTGATAGTGCATTCGTCAAGCTTAGTTACTACAGGTACATGCTTTTCTTTGCTTGCGTCAACAGTGTTAGCTACAAGTTCTTCCATCTTTTCGCCACAGCACACAACAGGTACTCCAGAATCAACAGTTTTTACTATTACATTACCACAATGTTTGCATTTGAAAAATTTAGTTGCCATAGTCAAGTAGTTTTTAATTGTTCGTATTTAATTTTTATTATTGTTCTTGTTTTGTGATAGCAAAGTTAATAAGGCTTAGAAATTTTTGCAACAGCTAAATTCTATGTGCATATAGATTTTGTCTATGCCCTCAGTAAAATAACAATAATGACGGGCTTTTGGTTTAGTTTTGGTTAGACTTTTTGCGCTTAATAAATTTCTTAGCGATGTAGTACACGACGCAAATAGCAACGAAAATAATGCTTATTTCGATGCTGTATTTATTGACCGTAGCGCCTAATTGCTCGGGTGGAATGATGGCAGCAAGGAAATATCCGATGCTTGCTAATAGTGTGTTCCAAATGGCAGATCCGATGGCCGTGTATAAAATGAATGTGAGGATGGGCATGCGAGCCAATCCTGCAGGAATAGATACGAGTTGTCGGCCCACAGGGATGAGGCGACCGATGAAAGTGGCTGTTTTGCCTCGTTTTAGGAAAAATTGCTCGGCTTGTTTGAGTTTCTCAGTGTCGAGCATCAAAAGCTTGCCCCAACGGCTATCGACAAAGCGATAGATGAGTTCTCGCCCAAGAAATAGTGATAGGTAGTAGTTGATAATAGCTCCAACGATAGAGCCAAATGTAGTGCAAAGGATGATGATAGGGAAACTGAGTCGTCCTGTGGCTGCATTGTAGGCAGCAGGAGCCACGATGAGTTCGGCAGGCAATGGAACAATGGAATTTTCGAGTATCATCAGCAAAGTGAGCACCCAATAACTTAGGCTATTGGTGTACCAATCGATGAGTGATGATATGAAAGTGGTGATAATGTCCATTGGCTGCATGTGTTATGGTTTGGTTGCACGAAGGATTTCTCGTTTACCACCGACAGGTCCTGCAAGGCGTTCGACGGTGAGTCCTGAGGCTTGCAGAGTGCGACGGATTTCGCCTTTAGCACAATAGGTGGTGAGCACGGCATCGTTGTTCATAGAGCTAACGAGTCGGTCGAAGCATTGTGTCGACCACATGTCGGGTTGCTTTTCGGGTGCGAAGGCATCGAAATACACCACATCGATATCGGTGGGTAGAGGGTCGACTGTGTAGTCGCAGTGGCGCTTTTCGATAGTGAAATAGGGCGTGATTGCTATCGGCGTGTTCCATTCGGCAGCATGAATAGCGTCGAATAGTTGCTTGTCGATGCAATCGCCATAGTGTAACTGCTTAACAAAATCGAGTTCGAGAGGAAATTTCTCGAGGGTGATGTAATGAACTGGTGCGTCGGCGTTGGCAAACATAGCTGTAACCACAGCATTAAGCCCAGTGCCGAAACCCACTTCGAGCAGTCGTAGAGGTGCGTGGAAAGGGCTCTTGGCACGATGCACAAACGCACAGTCGCGATAGATGTGTAGCGACTCGGTGAGGGCTCCCTTCACCGAATGGTAGTGCTCGTCGAGATTCTCCACGAGAATAGTAGCCGAACCGTCGGCCGTGATTTCGATTTTCAGACTATTGTTGTCGTTCATATAGGCAAAAGTAATAATTATAATGTTACAAATAGAAAAAAGAGACACTAAAAAGTGCCTCTTTTAACATTTATGCGATTTTAAAACCAACTTTTGGTAAGTTGATGATGCTTTTCCCCTTGACAAGCGAGAAAGACTTGTAGGCATGATTGACATCGTCGATGGTGATGGTTTGGAAAGCCTCAACATCGAGTGCACATTCCGATGAGATAAGGCGATTGGCCACTTCGGGAATGATGCCGTTGACAACATATTGCGTGATCCAACGCGCATTGCTGAAATTCTTGTTCTTATGCTCAAGGCTTTCGGCAATCGTTTCATGCAAGCGAAGGCGAGCATCGTCGGTGAGCTTGTATTGCTCGGACTCGATGAGTTGCTCGGCGATGAGCATCAATTCTTGTGCCGAGTAGTCGTCGAAATTGAAACGATGAGGGAAGCGACCATTTAGACCAGGGTTGACATCCAACATGCGCTCGATTTCCCTCTTGTAGCCAGCAAAGATGATAACCATGTCGGGGTTCTTTTGCGAAAGTACTGTGAGTAGAGCATCGATGATGCGATTGCCAAAGTCGCGGCGGTCGTCGCCATCGGTAATGAGGGTGTAGGCCTCGTCAACAAATAGCACATTGCCTTGGGCTTGGCTAAGGATGTCGCTGATGTTTTTCTCGGTTTCGCCCAAGTAGCGTCCCACAATCTTGCTTCGCTCGGTAACGATCACATCGCCTTTGCTAAGGATACCAATAGAATGGAACGCCTTGCCGATGAGTTTGGCAACGGTGGTCTTGCCAGTGCCTGGGTTGCCAGTGAAAATCATGTGGTGGCAGCCGTTGTCCTTGGATTTTAGCCCCAAACTGTGGCGCATCTGATTGAACTTTGTGAGATTGAACATCTTAGCCAAAGATGTTTTGAGGTTTTGGAGTCCAATCATGTTGTTGAGCTCGATAGCATAGTCTTGGTCGTTGTTGCTGTCGGCAAGTTGGTTGATGTCGATGTCATCGATAATCACACTTTCGACAATGTCGGAGCCATAAGAGTGCGAAATTTGGTGCTTGATGCGCTCGGTGTAGCGAGTCATAATGCAAGAATACACAAAGTGCAGAATGTCCTTATCGGTGAGCTTCTTTAGCTTTCCGGCATTGGCAAGAACCTCAAGTTGGTTTTGGAAAATCGTTTTGTGATCTTCGTGGACATATACATTGAGCTCGCCGAGGTGCTTGTAGATGCTGTGCGCGATGTCGATGGCTGTGAGAGGCTCAAGTTGTAGGTGATTCTTCTTAGGGAAGAATGCTTTGAGTCTTGAGTGAGCTTGGAACACATCGTAGATTTGCCTTTCGGTACCCACAAGAAACACGGTGTAGTTGGTGTGGGAGGTCATTTCCTCGATAAGAAGATCGACATAAGCGATGCCTTGTGGACTGCACAAGTGATGAATGTTGGTGATGCACAGACAAGAGTCGTCGAATAGGTTGATTTCCAAATCGCTGCTGTTGGATCTTGAGAATGGACCGTCATTTGAGTTGATAAGGTTTTCGCATTTGTCGGTAACAACGCGTATGTGATCCACATTGTGCAGGCAGCACGCAAAATCGCGAAGTGCACTTTCGTCGAACGAGCCATTGTCGGTGGCAATGGTGAAGTTGAGGCTGTAAGAGTGAGGCTCCAAGTCTTTCTTCTTGCGAGTTTCGTTCAATTCGACGAGAGGAAGGTGGCTTTTTACGGCATTTTGTAGCTGCTTTGTGCCGGGTTTGTCGATAAGGTTGCGCCAAGCGCTGTTAGTGTTGTGCATAGCTTTACAGATTAGATAGTCTTCGGTGGATTGATTGATAAGTTCCCATTTGAAAGTGATGTCTTCGGAGTCGCTGACATCGAACGATACCTTGTAGACAGGCATAGTGTTCACCTGAATGTAGATGTAGTAGGTGCCTGCCTTCCAGTTGGATTTCGGCTTGAAATATAGGCGAAGGATGCGACTGTGTTCTCGCACGACATACGATGGGCTGTAGCTTACGAGCGACAAGTCCTTGCTCACGCACACGGCATCGTAGATTTTCAAACAAGGCGTTGATTCCTTGAATCGCATTGTGAAGAAGAGTGGATCGTCGGTGTTCTGAGTTGGGAGAGGGGGAATCTCCGACTCGATGAGCTTGACGGTAGGCGATTTGATGCTATTGTCGCAGTGGAATACTGTGAATGGATAGATGTAGCGGTCGCCCATGAGCTCGAATAGACGCTCTTGGGTTTTGTCGCTTGGTGTGAAATTGGATATTACAAAGAAGTAATCGCCAGGGTAGAGGTAGCTAAGGCTGAAAATAGCCTCGATGCAGAAATCGTCGGTCAAGTTGCGAAAGTCGATAGGTTGGCTCTGACCTTTGCGATAAAGGTAGATGAATGCGTTGTATTCGACGAATTCATGGTCGCTGAACAGAGTTATCTCAAGACGAGATTTGTCCTTGAATTGTGGGTCGATAATCAGTGCATTGCTGTTGAAATTGAAAATGTTGCCTTGAGATGACAACTTGAAACGATTGAAGGTGCTGTTCTCGCGTGTGTCTTTAGGAACTACATATTCAACACCCTTGTATTTGCACAATTCGTGCTTGGCATTGGGCGAACTGATGTCGAATCGTAGTTTTTCGTTGGTGTTTGAAAGACCTTGTTGTTGACCGTTTTGGATAGTAGAGTTATTTATCATAGTAGTAATTTGTTGTTAAATGGTGATTAAAAAATATTGTTGAATGGGGGCGACGAAGCCTCCTGCGAACCGATGGCCCGCTGTGTGGATGGAGCATCGAATGATGCTGGGTTAGACAATAATTTTTAAAATCTCAGGAGATGAGGCGCGTTTCCTATCGCATAGGATTTCCCCTTGAGCGCCTTTGTGCCAACATGTCAAAGAACTCGTTGCTTGCCGAATCGGGTGGGCGTAGCTATCGCACATTGCTACCAGAACCGCGACCAATGGTCGGGGCATAGCAATCCCGTGATGCGATAACTGCGAACACTAAGAAGCGAAGGCATTAAAACCTGCGTCGAAGGTGGTTCGATTCATTTGCAAACGATTTCTTTGATTGTTGAGTCATAAAACTATGATAATGTTTTGTGAGCATGCATGGGTGTATTTTTCTGTGTAGGGCGTGTTGCAATGCTATGCATCGTTGCCGAAGCATGCTCAGATGAGTTAGTTAATAAAAGTTTTGTGATTAATAGTTAGTTGTGAAATGTTTTAAAAACACTATTTTTCTCTCTGTTTTGGAGATGAGTCGCTATGTAGGCGGCTACTACCCCAATATGCACTGCAAAGTTAAGAAAAGTTTTTGAAATAGCAAACAAAGTGTAGAAATAAAGTGAAAATTAGCGAAAATAATTCGTTTTTGTGTAAAACTTGGCACGATGTTGAGGTGTTTTATAGGGAAAGCGAATCAGATATGAAAAAGGCATTAAGAATAGTTGTAGCGGTGGTGATATGCTTTGCTGTGGGTGGTGTGGCGCGATGGGTGCAAGCCGATGCGTTGGCTAATTGGTATCCGTTGCTCGACAAACCGAGCATAATGCCACCTAATAGGGCGTTCCCAGTTGCTTGGGCGATAATTTATGTGTGTATGGGTGTGTCGGTGGGGTTGATACTGCCGGCAAGAAGTAAGCGTCGCCGTGCGCTGAAAAAGATTTTCGGTATACAGCTTGCGCTGAACTTTCTGTGGAGTGTGAGCTTCTTTTACATGGAAAGTCCGTTCCTGGGAATGGTGAATATCATAGCGCTTGCCTATGTGGTGATGCTGTATATGGAAAAGGCGTATAAGGTGAATCGCGCCTCAATGTGGCTTTTTGTTCCTTATGCACTATGGCTCATCTTCGCCATCTACCTCAATGGGTATGTCTACTATGCTAATTAGTGGAGCTGTGGTTTTTTTTAGACAAAAGTACAGAAGGGGGGAGGTGAATAGTGGCTATAGTGTCAATAGTGGTGGTGATGAGTTGAATGAGCCTTATAGGGTGAATAAGGTTGATAGGTAGTGGATAAAAACAAAAAAGGAAGTTCAAAAAAAAGAACTTCCTTTCGTTTTGGTGACCTCGGAGAGGCTCGAACTCTCGACCCACTGATTAAGAGTCAGTTGCTCTACCAACTGAGCTACGAAGTCATCGTGTTGTTGATTTCGGTTGCAAAGGTACGCATTATTTTTGAATTAGCAAGTATTTTACCAAAAAAATTTTCATTTTTTTGATATTTTTTTCTTCGCCTCCGAAATCAACCACTTATTATCCACAGTGGAAATATTGCTTAACAAGCTGTAACATAGCTTCTTGGTTGCCATCGATGTCGGCACGGAGTGTACGGTCGCCATAAGAGCGAAGTTTCTTTATAATTCCGTCGATCATGGCAGGACTGAACACATTGTGGCGTTCGAAAATGTCGCGTTGGCGTTCGAGACAGTCGGCAGATGCTTCGCAACTATCAGGAAGTTGATCCAAATTCTTAAGTTTATCTTCGTTTTCTTTTTGGTGAATGTTGACATTTACATATGTGCGTTCAGCAATTTCGAGAGCATTTTCAAGTTCGAAACCATAGCGGCAAGCAACAGCCAAACCAGCGATAAGTTGGTAAAGGTCGGCAGAGCCGTCAGGAGAACGCATTTCGACGGTTTGTTTTTGAGTTGTGTCGTAGTTGCTGTCGCTTTCGAGAGGGTTAGCAGTGCGACACATATCAGATTTAGCAGCCCAGCCAAGAGGAACGCGTACAAGCACCGAACGGTTGCGGTCGCCCCAGCACACATTGGTTGGTGCTTCTTGGTGAGGAACAAGACGGAAATAAGAAGTAGGGTTGGTGTTGCCAAATGATGTGATAGATGGTGCAAGTTCCATCATACCAGCGATAGCACGGCGAGCAGTAGCCGAAAGAACGCCACCGTCGAGCATTTGGTTCTTACCGTCCTTCACGATGCGCATGTGGATGTGCAAGCCCGAGCCAGCCTTGCCAGTAGTGATCTTAGGTGCGAAAGTGATGTCGAGACCAAGACGGAATGCAAGGTTGCGAATGATCCACTTAGCAATCATAAGTTGGTCGGCAGCTTCTTCGGCCTTCACAGGAAGGAATTCTATTTCGTTTTGTTCGTAGATTTTGCCATCGATAGTGAAATTGCCCACTTCAGAGTGTCCGTACTTGATCATGCCACCTGCTTGTGCGATGTAAGACATACACTTAGTGCGGAAGTCGTTGAACTTAGCATAAGGACCCGATTCGTGGTAACCGCGTTGGTCGGTAGCAGGGTATAGCTCCATATCGGGAGCGATAACATAGTATTCAAGTTCGCCCATAGCTTCGAATTCCATGCCAGTAACTTCGTTGAACGCACGGCACGCCTTGCGGAGAGTGTTTTCGGGAGAGCTTTCGAGCAATTCACCGTCTTTGTTGAAATAAGAACAAAGCATAGAAAGAGTAGGGATTTCGGCAAAAGGATCGAGGAATGCAGTGCGGAAGCGAGGCACCACATAAAGGTCGCTACTACCAGCTTCGATGAAAGGGAAAAGGCTTGATCCGTCAACTCGTTCGCCACAAGTGAGGATAGCTTCGAGGTAAGCCTCGTTATTGATTACGAAATTAAGAGTTTTCAAACGACCGTCGCCAGCTGGATACATAAAGTTCACCATGCGAATGCCATTTTCGCTGATGTAGCGAATGATATCGGCTTTAGTAAATTCGCAACTTGGCTTTTTCAAATAAGCCACCACTGGATTAGGGTTTAGGTTTAGTTCTTTGTTCATATAGATTCGTTTTTTAGATTATTTTCAGCGTTTAAAAGGTATGTTATGCAGTAGTGGTAACTACATTTAATTGCAAAGATATTTATTTTATTGAGTATTGAAGAATATTTGTTTATGTTTTATTTAAAATTAAAGTTTTAAGGCTTATCTTTGCGTGTAGAAACATAATAACTATATAGTACTTGATGAAAACGATGATTCACAAATGTGCAAGAATGCTTGTGGCATCTTGCTTGATTGCTTTTTCGTGTGTGGCACTTAACGCTGCGTCGCTTGGCGAGGTGGTGAGCTATGAAAAAAGTGGAAATTCGCTTGTTGTAGTGTCGAAAAATGGCAAGCAGATTATTACTCCTTATAGTAATGAGATAGTGAAGGTGGCAGTGGCTGAAGCAGTGGCCGAAAAGCCTTCGAAGAGTGTGGTAATGCCATCGGTGCGCGTGAAATATGATGTAATAGATGCCGATGGAAAACTTGTGATAGCTATGCGCAATGGTAATGAAGTGGTGGTGGATAAAGCTACTTCGGCTGTGTCGTTCAAGCGTGGCAAAAAGACTTTGCTTGAAGAATCGGCAGGCATTGCAAAACAAGGCAAAGAACGCGTGATTTCGTTCAAGAGCGCTGCCGAAGAATCGTTCTATGGCTGTGGCGAACGAGGCGTGAGCTATGACTTGAAAGGCGACACAATGGTTATGTTCAACAAGCAAAACTATGCCTACGGAAAGGGTGATCGCACTTCGCAAATGAATATTACAGTGCCATTCTATATTTCTTCGCTTGGATATGGTGTGTATTTCGACGATTACACAGCGTCTAAGTTGATATTGAAAGATCCAGTAGAATATGTAACTGAATGCAAGACTCCAGTGTCTTACTACTTTATAGGTTCGGAAAAGGGCGATATTGCAGGTGTTGTGAAGAATTATACCGAGTTGACTGGCCGTCAAGAGCTTGCACCATTCTGGGCATTGGGCTACATTACTTCAAAATATGGTTATCGCACACAGGCCGAGACTGAAGGCGTGATTGACACACTTCGCCGCGAAGGTTATCCAGTGGATGGTATTGTGCTTGACCTTTATTGGTATGGTCAAGAAACCGACATGGGACGCCTTGAGTGGAACAAGACTCAATGGCCTGACCACAAGGCGATGCTTGCTAAGTTGAAAACCGATGGCGTGAAGACTGTGATAATATCACAACCATATATCAATAAAATAGGTGCTATTGACAACTATAATAAGTTTAAAGAAGCAGGATTCCTAACATTTGACTCTGTGGGCAACACACACGATGTAACTACATGGGTGGGTGAAGCTGGTATGTTTGATGTGAGCAATCCAGCTACTCGTGAATGGTTGTGGAATCGCTATAAACAACTCACCGACGAAGGTGTAACAGGTTGGTGGGGCGACCTTGGCGAACCAGAAGTACACCCACTTACTATTCGTCATCACAATGGCGAAACAGCAAGTGAATATCACAATGTGTATGGCAACGAATGGAGCCGTATCATCTATGAAGGATTCAAGAAGGAATATCCACGCGTGCGCTTGATGACACTTATGCGTGGTGGTACAGCTGGTCTACAACGCTTCTCAGTGTTTCCATGGAGTACCGATGTGAGTCGTTCGTGGGGTGGTTTGCAAGCACAAGTACCTATCATGATTAATAGCGCATTGAGCGGTATGGGATATATGTCGCACGATGTGGGTGGCTTTGCAGTTGACCCAGCAAATCCTACAAATGAAGAATTGTATGCTCGTTGGTTGCAATTGGGCTTGTTTACACCAGTGTTCCGTACTCACAGCACTGTGAAGGCCGAACCATATCACTACACAACACCAGGCTATCAAGAGGCATTCAAGAAAATCATTAAGGCTCGCTATGAATGGTTGCCTTACAACTATTCGCTTGCCTACGAAAATGCAGTGAGTGGTGCACCATTTGTTCGTCCTCTAAACTTCTATGACACTGCAAAAGATGTTGCAACAGCCGATATTGAAGACGAATACCTATGGGGTCGCAATGTGCTTGTAGCTCCAGTGATTGAGCCAGGCAAGACATCACGCGAAGTGTATTTCCCAGCAGGAAAGTGGTACTCAATAGAAAACCCTGCTGTAAGTTTCGAAGGCCCAGTGAAGGCTGAATGTGCTGCACCATTGCACACTATTCCAGTGTTTGCTAAAGCAGGAGCATTTATCCCAATGGCCGACTATGCAATGCGTAGCACAGAGGCTTATGATGCTTCACGATTCCTTGTGAAGTACTTCACAGGAGCTAAGAAGAGCGAATATTCACTATTTGACGACGATCGCACAAGCACTCTTACAATAGAGGAAAAGAGATACCAACTTATCAATTTCGTGGCTCGTGAGAATAAGGAATATCTTGCAATCTCGATGGATACTGAAGGTTGGGGTTATCAAGCAATGCCTGCAGAACGCTTCTTTACATTCGAACTTATCGCTGTAGAAAATGCTCCTAAGAAAGTGGAGTGGGGAAATAGCGAACTCGCAGCAGCAAGCTCGAAGGAAGCCCTTAACAATGGTAATTACTACTATGATGCAGCCGCTCACACTCTATGGGTGCGTGTAGCATGGAATTATAATCCTCGTACAATCACTGTAACAAAGTAATTGCGAATAATTAAGCAATAAAAAAAGCTTGCCAATATCACATTGGCAAGCTTTTCTCTTTTTATAATAACCAAATTAATAATTGTTCTTTTGAACTTCGAAGTAAGTTTGTGGGAACAAGCATGCTGGACAAGCCTTAGGAGCTTCAGTAGCTTCAACCACATAACCACAGTTGCGGCATTGCCAGTACACCTTACCATCTTTCTTGAATACTGTGTATTCTTCCACATTCTTCAATAGAGCCAAGTAACGGTCTTCGTGAGCCTTTTCAGCGATAGCGATAGCGCGATACATAGCAGCAATAGCAGGGAAACCTTCTTCAGCAGCAACATCGGCAAATTTAGGGTAGTCAAGTGACCATTCTTCGTGTTCGCCTTCGGCAGCAGCCTTCAAGTTTTCAGCAGTAGTACCAATCATACCAGCAGGATAGCAAGCGTTGATTTCAAGCATACCACCTTCTAAGAACTTGAACATACGCTTAGCGTGTTCTCTTTCTTGTTCAGCAGTTTCCATGAAGATAGCTGCGATTTGTTCGAAACCTTCTTCTTTTGCCTTTTCAGCAAAGTAAGTGTATCTCATTCTTGCTTGTGATTCACCAGCAAACGACATTAATAGATGTTTCTCAGTTTGAGTTCCTTTTACAGATTTAGCCATAGTAGTATTGTTTTAATTGTTTCGTTATTGTTATTGTTTAATTTTCTGGTACAAAATTATATTCATTTTGAAATGTATGCAACAGCCTGTATCTATACCCACATAGATTTTGTCTATATCGCCACTTTGTATGGTGTTAAAGTGTTGTAAATGAACGGTTAATTTTTTTAGAAAACAAAATTAACACCTGCAAGAATATTTATTTTTTGTGCGCCCATACCATAGAATAGGTCCCATTGGTGGTTGAGCAGGTTACTTGCATTAACAAAAGCACCAAGAGATTTGTTCACTTGATAGTAGGCATTGAGCGATAGATTGTTCACGCTGTTGAGCTTGGTTGTGCTCCAAGAGTCGTCGGTAACGAGTGGAGTGTAGTAAGCTCGGTTGTTGCGCAATTCGTAACTTAGAGTTATCGCAAGAGGCTTGATAGGAGTTACTTTGGCTTGCGCGTTGACAATCAATTGGGCGCGATCAAGACCTGTGAGGTAACCCTTATCGTTGTTTTGTGGAGCATATTGTACTCCAGCCGAGAAATCGATTAGTTCTTTGAATTTATAGCCCAATTCTACGCCAGCTTTCCAACCTTTAAAGTTGACATTGCCCATAGTGGTATAAATGCTTGGCAAGATGCTGATAGGAAGTTTAGCATACTTGAACGAGCCATAGGCAAAGTATGGTTTGATGTGAAATCCTGCGAAAGGTCCCACTTTGAAGCCAATCACGCCGTCGAAAGGAGTGTAAGATGAACCCAATGGAGAACTTGGTGTAATGTAGCGGCACAAAGAGTGGTAATCGCTCATACGATTGATGTGCTTGCCACCTGTGATGTCGGCATAGACTGAGAATGCATTGTTGACGATGAAAGATGTCTTTATACTTGGCGAAAAGCGAATGCTCGCGCCATCGTGAGCCGAGAAATCAAAGTTTACACCACCTAAGAAATGGAACTTTTCGCTGTCGTAGCGAAGGAATGGTGTGGCTTTGATCACAGCAAGCCAATCGGTGTTGTCGGCGCCAACGATGTTGGAATTGGCAGTGTAGTTGATGTCGGCTTTTGCACCCAAGAATAGTGCGCCAAGAGGTGTTTCGGCAGAGGCCTTGAGTTGTAACGCATTTTCTTGCAATCCACCCTTTGCGTTGGCGATGTTTTTAGCATAACCGAAGTGGTTGAATGACAGTTCGCCAGCATATTTCACTTTGTTATTGCTGTTATTGTTTTTCCAACCAAAATTCACGCCAAATTCGTTTACTATTTGATTGAGTTCGTCGGCTGTTGCCAAGTTGTCCTTTATGCCGTAATAATTGAAGTTGTCGAGGTGATAGAATGCGTTGGCAGTCAATGTGCCACATGCAAACTTGTTGGCAAAGTCGAGAGCAATGATATTGTCGTTGTACTTTTGCTTTTGTGGGTTGTAGGATGCAAGAGGCGATGAGTTTTTGCCAATCCAAGTAGATGAATGTTGCAACCATGCATTAAGCATCATCTTTTCCTTTTCGATAATGCGATAGCCTGCACTACCTACAATGTTGAGTTGAGTGCCGATGCCGAAATCGACATATCCTTTGGTTGATGGGTAGTCGATAGAGTTGGCAAGTTGGTAAGGCGCAAACTTGTTGATGGAGATAGGTAGCACTGCCGAACTTGACCAATTGGTATAAGGAAGTTCCTTTTGCTCAACCTTGTTCTTGGTTGCAGTAGGCAAAGTGCTTGGCTTTGTTACCTTTTGCTCCACAGGCACAAAGTCGGTTTCGATTGTGATTTCTTTGGTGAGCGTAGGCTCTTGTGCAAATGCAGTGAAAGAGGTTGCGCACAACGCCAAAGATAGAATGAAATATATGTTGTTACGTTTCATATCGATTAATTCTTAGATTTGCTTTGATTCCATTTGCTTAGTCGAGATTCGATTAATTCGAATATGTCGTCATTCTTGCCAGGGTAATTATTCTTGAGGCTTTCCAAGTATTCGGTAGCTTCGAAAGAGTTGCCTTGCTTGTGGTACACATCGGCAAGCAAAATAAATGCTCGTGCAAGCCAATATTCGTGTTCGGTGCCAGCATCGATGAATGTGTTAAGAGTGGTTTCGGCCTTGCTGAGTTGGTTGGTGTTGAATTGAACTTCAGCGAGGTAGTAGGCAGCTTGTGCTCCGTAGATGCTGTTGGTGTTAGGCGCCAATTCAGCAAAGTTCTTGCTTGCTTCATCGTTGTTGCCTTGTTTGTATTGTGCAAAGGCACGACCGAAACGAATTTCCTTGTCTTCTTCGGCTGTAAGTGCGCCATTATCGAGCAACTTGTTGGCATAATCGACGATAGTAGCATAGTCGTTCAACTTGTTGGCAGAGCGTAGCACTCCAAGTTGTGCCGAAAGTCGATTGTCGGCAGTGGTGGTCTTTACTTCCAACTCTTTGAATGTGATGAGAGCTTCCTCGTGCTTGCCTTGAGATGTGAGGATAGAGGCTTTCATTGCCAATATGTCTTCGGCAAACGAAGAATCCTTGCAAGCCTTCTCAATGCTGTTGAGAACTTCGATGGCTTCGTCGTAGTTGCCATTGTTGTAATGATATTTAGCGATGTAGTAATTAGCATTTGCAACAAAAGCACCATTAGGGTAGGTCTTCAAGTAGCTCTTGATTTTGCTAATGTCGTTGTTGTCGTCGATATATGCCTTTTCGGCAGTATCGAATGCCAAGCGATCCATTTCGTTCACATCGAGTTGAGGTGCGTTGGCAATAGAGCCTACAAATTCGCTAAGTTCGTGCAATTCGCCACGAGCCGCATAGATGAGTTTTAGGTCCTCAAGCGCCATGTGAGCTTCTTCGCTCGTAGGATATTTAGAGATAATCTGTTTGTAGGTCGAAATAGCGCTTGCCTCGTTCTTCATGTTGCGCTCGGTGATGGCCTTGCTCAACATAGCTTTGCGAGCATGAATGTTTTCGGGGAACTTGCTTATGAGTTGGTCGTAGGTGTTCACAGCCTTGTCGCTTTCGTTGAGAGTAACATAGGTGTCGCCTTGTTCGAGCATCGCCATAGGGATGAGAGGCGATGAAGGATAATTCTTGATAAGCGTCTTGATATGTTGCACCTTGCCCGAATAGTCCTTTTGGTAACCGAGCATCATTGCTTTTTGGAATTGTGCATAGTCGCCCGACGATTTTTCGTAGTATTTTTGAGCTGTTTTGAAGTTGCCGCCATAGTAATAAGTGTCGCCGATGCGATTGTTGGCATCGTTGGTGTTGGCTTTGCTGAGTTGGTTGCTTGCAATGGCCTTGGTGAACGCGTTGCGTGCATCGTCATACTTGTGTTGTTGGTAACGAGTATAGCCCAAGTTGAAATAGCCCAAGCCGTAGTTGCTGTCCGATTTGTTGACAGCTTTTAGGTATTCATTTTGATATTTTGCAGCTTGATTGAGGTCGCCCTTGCGATAAGCGCATTCACCGAGCCACAAACTCACTTGCGAATCGATGTTGCGATTGTACTTGGCAAGTTTGCGAGCTTGAGTGAAGTAGTTTTGAGCCTTGTCGGTTTGGTCGTTGGACAAAGCATTCACGCCAAGGTTGTAAAGCACGATCTGCTTGGCAGTTTCAATCTCTTTAGAAGGCGTTTTTATGCGATTGATGCTTTTGAGCGCCTTTGAGTAGTCGTTTCCGTTGACATAGATTGCTGCAAGGTATTCGCTCACAGCATCGCTATATTTAGAATTAGGATAACGATTTAAGAAACCTTCTAGCTTGTCGATAGCATTGCTTGATGGGGTGCGTGCGCCACTAGCATGAGCCACGGCGTAATTGTAGAATGCCGATTCCTTGGTTTCCTTGCTATAATTCATGTTAGCCGCCTTTTCGAATGCCATAGCAGCCATTGATAGGTTGTTTTGACGGCGATAGGCTTGTCCGAGGTGGTAGTAGGCACTTTGTCCCAAGATGTCATTTTCTTGAGCGACATCGCTAAGAGACTGGATAGCCTTGTCGTACTCGGCATTGCGATAGTTGAGCACGCCAAGCACATATTTTGCACTCATGGCAGGGTCGCCATCGGTCGACGAAATGTATTGAGTGATGTATTTGTAGGCATTGTCATATTCCTCATCGAGGAAATTAGCTTCGCCCACGATGCGATTCATTTCGGCATTCATAACATTAGGTGTGCTATTGGTAAGTAATGCCTTACCTAATGAAATAGCCTTGCTGTTGTTGCCCTTTAAGAAGTAGATTTGGCACATATAATATTGAGCATTGTAGCCAAGCTCACTATTTCGGTCGATAGTGTTGAAACCCTCGAAAGCCAAGTCGTAACGACCAGCTTCATAGTCGATATAAGCCTTGTAGAACTTATAGGCATGGTTGTATTTAGCCGAGCCAGTGATTGATTGGAAAAGTGCTTCGGCTTGCTTGCGATGTGAGTCGATGTCGCCACTGTGAGTGCGTAGATAAGAGTATCCCAGACGATAGGTAACATCTTCCTTCTGAAGAGTAGGGAGGGCGTTGCGATTTACCTTACTATAAGCCGCAATTGCTGCATCGAAATCGTTGTTGAAGAAATAAATGTCGCCAATGCTTGCGAGAACATCGTGCGAGTAGAACGAAGATGGATGTTTTGCCGCTAATGAGTTGAGGCAATGCAAAGCACGGTTGCTATCGCCCTTCTTGAAATAGCTTTTTGCAATGAAATATTCGGCTTGTTCCTTTTCGTCGAGAGAGAGTGGCGATTGTAGAGCATGCGATAGTTGGTCGATAGCTCCATTATAGTTTTCGCCTTCATACATCAATATTCCTCGTGTGATATATCCTGTAGGGCTTGAACTGATTGTCGCATTTTGTGCAGTAGCTCCCGAAACGGCCACTACCAGCATAAGTCCAGCTATAAATCGTTTTATATTCATATGTGATATGTTGATAACAAATTACATAGCAAAGATAACGATAAAAAATCACAAAATCTTCGTTATGATAATGAATAAAACCTTAATAATATAAAAATGAGGTAAAACACGACAGAGAAAAAACTTTTGAAAAAATGAAATGAATTGCAACCAAAAGAATGAGGAGTTGCGTCTAATGCATGGAATGAGACACAGAAGTTGCCTTGCGCGCGGTGATTATGAAGTCTTGTTCATAATCTTGGGAAGGGATTTCGTTATAACCCTATTTTAAACTCATAAAAACATCGAGAAAATGAAAAATATGCTTATCGGGGCTATTAGCCTTGCTATACCTTTGTGTGCCTATTCGCAAGCACATGTCGATACACTCAGTAATGGTGTGGAACTAAAAGAAGTGGTTGTGAATGCCACTCCTATAATAAGTAAAGCTGATCGCAAGTTGTTGATTCCTAATGCTGAACAAATAAAAGGAGCAGTTAATGGAGTGGATTTGCTTCGCAAGCTTAATGTACCTTCTCTCATAGTGAGTCCTATCGACCAGTCAATAAAACTTGCTTCGAGTGGAAAGGTTGATCTTCGTATCAATGGACGAGCAGTGAGCGATAATGAGATTCAGCGTATTGACCCAGCTACTGTGATGCGTGTGGAGTATCACGATAATCCTTCTCTTCGCTATGGAGATGCCGAAGTGGTGATTGATTTTATAGTGAAGAATCCTACATCGGGTGGTAGCTATTACACTAATGTAACTCAAGGGTTGAATCGTGGCTATCATGATGATTATCATAATTTGACATTGAATTATAAGAAATCGGAGTTCTCTATTCAAAACAATTTTCAACCTCGTTGGGATTTGGGACAATGGCGTGATAATACGGAATATTTCACTCGTTCCGATGGTAGCAAATATGAGCGTATCGAAGAAGGAGAAAAAGCTAATGCCAATCGTATTACGAATTGGAGCGCAATAAGTTATTGCTTTACCGACCCAGATAAACAATTGCTATGGGTGCAAGCCAGAGCATATTTGGAGAATAATAAACATAGTGATTATAAAGGAGTTCTAACTAATACCGATACTGGCGAGCGTTTCAAGATGGGTGATATTAATTCAAATAGAAGCATTAATCCTGCACTCGATATATATTATCAACGCAATATAAAGAACAACCAACTACTTATGTTCAATGTGGTGGGTACGATTACTCCAAGCGAGAGCAAACGAAATTATTTGGAGTATGCAATAGGTGAAGACGATGAGGTGAGCAATGTACCTACTGTCGATATTCTTACTAATGTGAAAGGAACTAATTATCGCCTTGTAGCTGAAGCAGATTATGAAAAAGCATGGCAAAATAGCCGGTTTACTGGAGGAGCGCGTTATACTGGTAGTTGGAGTAAGAGCGAATATGCCGAATTAGACCAAGAAAGTCGCACTCATTGGGATAATGTGTATGCTTTTGGTGAATATTGGCGTCGAATAGATGGAAAGGTTGATTTGACAGTGGGCGCTGGCGTTGTGTATAATAAAAATATCACAGGTGATGTGGCGACTTCATCGTTTTATGTGCGTCCCAAGTTGAATCTTCGCTATAAAGCAAGTAAAGCTTCGACATTTCGACTCAATTTCTCAGCCTATGGCAATGCTCCTTCAATATCACAACTTACAAATGTTCGCCAGCAAATCGACAATGCGCAAGTGAGTGTGGGTAATGCTAAACTAAAAGATTACACCACTTATCGTACACAGTTGCAATATGAATTAACTAAAGGAGCATTCTATGGCTATCTTCGCTCAACTTATAGATATAGCCATAAGCCTATTATGGAATATAAGTATTGGGAAGGACAGAATATAATTAGTTCGTATGCCAATCACAAAAATGCACATGTTTTTAATCATGAAGCACATTTGGCGTTGAATAACTGGAAAAATTGGGTGTCGGCTAATGTGTATGTGGGCTTAAATAGATATATTATGCATGGGAATGACTATACTCACACTTATAATAACTATTATTGGAATGGATATGTGGAAGTGTCGCATTGGGGGTGGAGTATAGGTGCTCAAGTGCAAAGTAATTATAAATCTTTGTGGGGAGAATCGATTAGTGGAGGTGAATCGGCGCATATAATTGCTTTGATGTATCAATACAAACGAGCAGTGTTTATGCTTGGTTGTATGAATCCATTCTCTAATGATTTTAAGGTAGAATCGGAAAATCGTAATCGCTATGCTGGTTACAAACGCACATCTTATCTTCGCGCCACACAAAAGCTATGCGTACTTGGTGTGCGTTGGAATATCAATTGGGGACGCAAACACAATAGCGGAGCTAAACGCCTCAATAATGAGGGTTCATCGGAATCGGTAAAAGCCGCAGGAAAGGGGTGAGATTTGGCTATGCAAAAAACAAATCCAATTTATCCTATAATCGGGTAAATTGGATTTTGTTTTTTAAAAAGAATAGAACTTAGCTATTTCTGATTCTGTCGTCGAAGGCAGTGAGGGCAGCTTTGGCGCCTTCGCCCATAGCGACGATAATTTGTTTATAAGGCACGCTTGATACATCGCCTGCTGCATATACGCCTGGCACTGAAGTGCGGCAGTGTGAGTCGATAATGATTTCGCCTATTGCAGTGGTGTTGAGTTGGTCGGCAAATGGTTTGCTATTGGCAGAAAGTCCGATTTGCACGAAGATACCATCAAGCTCGATGTGTCGCACCTCATTGGTAACCCTATCCTTAACTTCTATTCCTACTACTTTTTCGCCGTTTCCGAGCACTTGAGTAGTTTGTGATGATGTGAATATTTCCACATTGTTGAGGCTGCGTGCTTTATTTTGTAGTACATTGTCGGCTCTTAGTGAATCGGCAAATTCGAGTACTGTAACCTTAGAGCAAATACCTGCAAGGTCGATAGCTGCTTCGATACCAGAATTACCACCGCCAATTACTGCAACATGCTTGTCAGCATAGAGAGGACCATCGCAATGAGGGCAGAATGCCACTCCACGACCGATGTATTCGGCTTCACCTTCCACGCCAAGTTTGCGCCAACCAGCACCAGTGGCAATAATCACTGCAGGGGCTGTGAACACTTCACCACCTACGGCTGTAATGCTTTTTAGTGGGCCTTGTAGATCGGCTTTCTCGATGCGACGATTCTCGAAAATATCGATAGGATACTCGTTGATGTGCGAGCGAAGAGAGTTGGCAAGTTCGGCACCAGTAGTGTGAGGTACCGAGATTAGGTTTTCAATGGCAACAGTTTCTTTTACTTGTCCGCCAACATTTTCGGCAACGACTGCCACTTTAAGACCTTTGCGAGCTGAGTAGATAGCAGCCGAAGAACCAGCAGGACCTCCACCCACAACTATTACATCGTAATGGCGAATAACAGGTTCGAAATTATCGTCGGCAATGCTTCCCACTTCGTTTTCGAGTTTTTCGAGTAGTTCGCCGAGAGTACCGCGACCCACATGTAGCATTTTTTCGTTGGCATATACTGTAGGCACCGCTTGAATCTTCATAGCATCGGCTTCAGCCTGGAATAGGGCGCCGTCAATCATCTCATGAGAGATATTTGGATTGATAATAGCCATGATATTAAGGGCTTGCACGATGTCGGGACAGTTGGTGCAAGTGAGCGATACATAGGTTTGTAGCTTCACATTTCCCTTGAGCGCCTTGATGCGTCGAGCTATAGCCTCGTCGGGAAGATTCTTACCTTTACCGTCGGCATTTAGAATAGCAAGCAACAATGAAGTGAATTCATGACCGTTAGGAATCCCTCTGAAAGTGATGCCAGTGTGTTCATCGTTCTTCAATATCGAAAATTCGAGCTTGTCGGCAGTTGCTTCGGTGTGAGCAACATTGATGTGACTTGAAGTGCTTGCGAAATCGTTGATGAAATCGATCATTTCGTGAGCTTCTTCTCTGTTATTGTCGATTGAAGTCAAAAAAGTATATTGTGCATCAAGGTTGGCAAATATGCCACGCACTTGGTCGAGAATGTTAGAATCAAGCATAGCGTATATGGGATTAGGAAATGTGATAGACTGTTTTTTAAAAGAGGCGCGGCTCAGAGTAAACCACGCCTCAAACGAAACAATTAAATTTTACCAACTAAGTCGATACTTGGTTTGAGAGTTGCTTCACCCTTTTTCCATTTAGCTGGGCACACTTCACCATCGTGAGAAGCTACGAATTGCGCTGCTTCCACCTTGCGAAGTAGTTCGTCGGCGTTGCGACCGATATTGTTGTCATGAATTTCGGCAACTTTGATTTTGCCTTCAGGATTTACTACGAAAGTACCACGGTAAGCCATACCATCTTCTTCGATCATCACGCCGAAAGCGCGAGAAAGAGCGCCAGTAGGGTCGGCAAGCATAGGATATTGAATCTTGCGAATGCTTTCAGAAGCATCGTGCCAAGCTTTGTGAACGAAGTGAGAGTCGGTGCTCACTGAATATACTTCTACACCCATTGCCTTGAATTGTTCATACTTTTCGGCAACATCAACAAGCTCAGTAGGGCACACGAAAGTGAAGTCGGCTGGATAGAAGAAGAATACAGCCCACTTGCCAAGAACATCTTGAGAAGTTACAGTTTTGAACTCGCCATTGTGATAAGCCTTAACATTGAACACAGGTAGTTGAGAATTGATAATCGGTGTCATAATCTTTATTGTTTTTAATTGTTTATATTTTTTGTTATTTTCTCGTTGTTTTGATTTTCTGATGCAAAGATATATGCACCTTTTCAGAGAATAACAAAAAATCCAATTGAATGGTTTTATGACCCGATAGATTCAATCTATATGGCTACCTGAGTAGGCTTAAGTTTGAGCATTGATTTAGGTATAGATGCCTGAATATCAGCTTGTACGGCGTTGATGAGTGATTGGCGAATAAATGTTTTATCGGTTAGCATAACGATGTGACGAGCAGGAGTAGGAATTGCAAAAGGACGCACAAGTTCCTTTTGAGCATCGCTCATTTGATCGACAGCAAGTTCAGGTACGAAAGTCATACCCTTACCACTTTCAACCATGCGCATGAATGTTTCCATGCTTCCAAGTTGGTAGGTGAGTTTGCTATTCTGTTTAGCCTTTATGCTACAGAATCGTACCATTTGGTCGCGGAAGCAGTGTCCTTCGTCGAGCAACCATAGAAGTTCGCCGCTAAGATCGGTAGACTTGATGACTTGCTTGTCGAAAAGCGCATCTTCGCGTGCCACATAGGCATAGAACCCTTCGTAAAACAGGTGAGTGTGGTTGTACATATCCATGTCGTTGAGTTCGGCAAGGATGCCCGCATCAATTTCGCCAGTGAGAAGAGCTCGTTTGATGTCGGGCGTTTTCATTTCGCTCACAGTGAGGTCGAGCTTAGGATATTTTTCCACCATGTCCTGGAAAAAACGAGGAAGAAGGTAAGGAGCAATTGTAGGTAGCACACCAATGTGGAATTTGCCACCAATTTCTTGTTTTTCTTCTTCGATTATGTTTTTTACATTATCAACTTGAACTAAAATATCGCGTGCTTGTTGAATAATCAAAGCTCCGACTTGTGTGGGTGCGATAGGTTGACGATTGCGGTCGAAGATCTTCACATCGAGTTCTTCTTCCAATTTTTGAATCATTGCGCTCAAAGTGGGTTGAGTGACAAAACAATGTTCGGCCGCTTTAGTAAAGTGGCGATAATGGTCGACAGCAATAATGTATTCAAGTTGTTGTATTGTCATAGCCTAATGTTATTAAGAGTTTTATGTCAATAGAAATTGTCTATACAAAGATAGGAATTTTCAGTTTGACAAACGAATATTTTGCTAATATATTTGTAACAAAAAAAGTATTAACTTAAAATTATAGAATTATGAAGACTTTAGATTATTTGCATTTAGATGAGATGAAACTTAACCGAGTGCTCGACGCATTGCAACACTTGCTTGCCGATTTCCAAGTTTATTACACCAATCTTCGTGGATTGCATTGGAATATCAGAGGTCGTGGTTTTTTTACTTTGCACGAAAAGTTTGAAACGCTGTATAATGACACAGCCGAAAAGATAGATGAAATAGCTGAACGCATATTGATGCTCGGCGGAGTTCCTGAAAACCGATTTAGCGAATACCTCAAAGGGTCGTGTGTAAAAGAGGTGGGCGAAGTGTCGTGTGGTCATGAAGCAGTGGAAATAGTGCTTGACACTTATAAAATACTGATTGAGAAGGAACGCAAGCTAATAGACCTTGCCAACGACGCCAACGATGCGGTAACGGCCGATATGCTCACTGGCTATTTGAAGGAACAAGAAAAGATGGTGTGGATGTTTGTGGCTCTAAGTTCGCACCACTGCGAGAAATAAAATGGTGCAGCTTTCCATAAGCTCAATTGATAAGTAATTAATGGTTGTTTGTTGAAAAAAAACAAGGCTACATTGCATGTGCAGTGTAGCCTTGTAGGTATTTAGAGTTGTAATAAAATTACTTTTTAAGAGCGGCGATGCTTTCTTGAAGAGTCTTGATCTTACTTTCGGCATCGGCTTGCTTCTTGCGTTCACCAGCCACAACAGCTTCGGGTGCGTTGCTCACGAAGCGTTCGTTGCTAAGTTTCTTCATGATAGATGCAAGGAAACCTTCCATGTACTTCAATTCGGCTTCAAGCTTCTTCAATTCTTCTTCAACATCGATGTTGTTGCCAAGAGGTACTGCAAATTCAGTAGTACCTACAAGGAATGAAGCAGCAGTAGCATCCTTTTCGGTTACGCAATCAACAGCTTCAAGGTTAGCAAGCTTCTTGATAACAGCTGTGTTGGCGTTGTTGAAGTTGCCCACTACTTGAAGAGTAAGAGCGTTCTTGTTAGGGATGTTCTTTTGCAAGCGTACGCTACGCACACCAGCGATGATTTCCTTAGCTTCGTTCATTGCGCTGATAGTAGCTGCATCGAATGCGCCAGCTTCAGGAATGCGTGCCACCATGATGCTTTCGCCTTCGCCGCGTTCAGCAATGTGTTGCCACAATTCTTCGGTGATGAAAGGCATGAATGGGTGAAGCAAACGAAGTAGGTTGTCGAAGAAGTTGAGAGTAGCTTCGTAAGTAGCTCGGTCGATAGGTTGTTGGTAAGCAGGCTTAACCATTTCGAGATACCAAGAAGAGAATTCGTCCCAGAATAGCTTGTAAACAGCCATAAGAGCTTCGCTCAAACGGAACTTACCAAACAAGTCCTTCACTTCGGCAAGAGTAGAGCTCAATACTGCGTCGAACCATTCGATAGCCTTGCGAGCTGATTCAGGTTGTTCGATATCGGCTACTTCCCAACCCTTAACAAGGCGGAATGCGTTCCAAATCTTATTGTTGAAGTTACGACCTTGTTCGCAAAGCGAATCATCGTAAAGAATGTCGTTACCAGCAGGAGCAGCAAGCATAAGACCCATGCGCACACCGTCGGCACCGAATTTTTCCATCAATTCGATAGGGTCAGGTGAGTTACCAAGAGATTTACTCATCTTGCGGCCAAGCTTGTCGCGCACGATACCAGTGAAGTAAACATTGCGGAAAGGCATCTTGCCGATATATTCGTAACCAGCCATAATCATACGAGCAACCCAGAAGAAGATGATATCTGGTCCTGTTACAAGGTCGCAAGTAGGATAGTAGTAGTTGATTTCTTCGTTGTTAGGGTTGTTGATACCATCAAATAGAGAGATAGGCCACAACCAAGAAGAGAACCAAGTGTCAAGAGCGCCTTCGTCTTGGTGAAGATCGTCAAGAGTAAGCGCGTCGTTGCCAGTCTTTGCCTTAGCAAGTTCAAGAGCTTCTTCCTTAGAAGCAGCAACCACGAATTGTTCTTCTTCGCCTTCCTTAGGAGTGCCAATGTAGTAGGCAGGAATGCGGTGTCCCCACCAAAGTTGGCGGCTGATACACCAGTCTTGAATGTTTTCAAGCCAGTTGCGATAAGTAGACTTATACTTAGCTGGGAAGAACTTGATATCGTCGTCCATTACAGGAGGAAGAGCTATTTCGGCAAAGTGCTTCATGTCGATAAACCATTGTAGTGACAAGCGTGGTTCGATAGGCACATGTGTGCGTTCAGAACAACCCACCTTGTTGACATAGTTTTCAACCTTTTCCATAAGCCCAGCTTCAGCAAGGTCAACGCAGATCTTTTCGCGAACATCGAAACGATCCATGCCGATGTACATGCCAGCAGCTTCGCTCACTGTACCATCGCCATTGAAAATGTCGATAGTTTCAAGATTGTGCTTTTTACCAAGCATATAGTCGTTTTGGTCGTGAGCAGGAGTAACCTTCAAACAACCAGTACCAAAGTCAACTTCAACATAACGGTCTTCGATGACAGGGATAACGCGACCCACAAGAGGCACGATCACTTTCTTGCCCTTCAACCATTGGTTCTTAGGGTCCTTAGGGTTGATACACATAGCAGTGTCGCCCATGATAGTTTCAGGACGAGTAGTAGCTACAACTGCGTAACGACGACCATTTTCGTCGCGATGTACCACTTCTTCTTCGCTACCTGTTTCGCCTGAACCATCGTCGTCGGCAAGGTAGTATTTCAAGTGATATAGCTTAGATTGTTCTTCTTGATAGTATACTTCGTCGTCGCTAAGAGCAGTTTGGTTCTTAGGGTCCCAGTGTACCATGCGCAAACCGCGATAGATAAGTCCCTTGTTGTAAAGGTCGATGAATACCTTGATAACGCTTTCAGAGCGTTGTTCGTCCATAGTGAACGCAGTGCGGCTCCAGTCGCAAGAAGCACCAAGTTTCTTAAGCTGTTCAAGAATGATACCACCATGAGTGTGAGTCCAATCCCACGCGTGTTTCAGGAACTCTTCGCGAGTGAGGTCGGTTTTCTTGATACCTTCGGCAGCAAGCTTGTTCACAACCTTAGTTTCGGTTGCGATAGAAGCGTGGTCGGTACCAGGCACCCAAAGTGCGTTTTTACCTTCCATGCGAGCACGACGGATAAGAATGTCCTGAATAGTGTTGTTGAGCATGTGGCCCATGTGCAACACACCAGTTACATTTGGTGGTGGGATAACGATGGTGTAAGGTTCACGACCATCGGGAACTGACTTAAATAAGTCTTTGTCCATCCAAAATTGATACCATTTACCTTCCACTTCATGTGGATCGTATTTAGTAGCTAATTCGTTCATAATAAGATGTTATATGTTTGATTTTTATTTATTTCGTTGTTTAAAATTCAAAAATATGTACTCAAAATATGTACACAATGAGTTCAATTTGCAAAATTACAAAAAAAAAGTAAGAACATAGCTAATGAAAGCCGAATTATTATATAAAAAACGGAGGAGCTTGTGATTGAAGCCCCTCCGTGCATGTAAATATTAGGAAATTAGCTATTATAGCATAACTTTACTAACATATTGTTTACCATTAGCGTCGGTAGCGCTCACGATGTAAATACCCTTGTTAAGGTTATCGATTTGAACTTCTTGTGAGTTCTTAGCTGAAGCTACTAAGTGTCCTGAGATAGAGTAAACATTGATAACTGCAGCTTCGATGCCTGCTACATGCAATGCACCGTTAGACTTCCAAGCCTTGATGTTCACCTTTTCTTCAATCACTTCTTTGATAGCCGAAGGATATAGGCGACCCTTGTGGATGAAGTGTGCAACACTTTGACCGTTGATACAAACCCAAACATTTAGATCGAAGTTTTCGTCGGTTAGTTCGCAAAGAATGCTTGTAGCACCTTCAACATTGCTATGAGAACCAAGACCTTGAGCAGGGAACATTCCGTGGTTAGTAGTAGCCGATGTGTAATTGTTAGTTACATCAACAAGAGTGAATTGACCACCAGTGTAACCTTCCTTGTAGGCAGTAGCAATCACATATTTCATTTTGCCATAAGCAGTTTCGCACATAGAAGTACCTGCCTTGCCAGTTGCGCTTTCGTTCATAGCAACCAATAGAGTACCATCCTTAGAGAATTTCTTAGGAGCAGAACCTTGAGCGTCGATCCATAAATCGGCGTCTTCGTTGATGCTGATACCAGCAGCGCCAAGACCATCGGCTTCGCCACCAAGAGTCAATGCAGTGCCGTTAGCATCCTTGAAAGGAATAGCTGTAGGAGCAGAAGCAAACTTACCGCGGTTGATCTTGTAGTAGTAAAGAGCGCTTGCGTCGGCGTTAGTGTACCACACACCACCCTTGTTTAGATTGCCTTCGAAAGCGAAGTTACCACCAAGAGAGATGCTTGCGTGAGTTGCGTCTTCGTAGATTTTAACAGGAGCAGCTGTTTCGCTTTCCCACTTGTATAGACGAAGAGTTTCGCCAGCTTTCACAGCGTTAGTACCAACGATGATGCCACCTTCGATAACCTTGATTGCAGAAAGAGCTAAAGAAGCGTTAGCATCGATGCCTTCTACGCTAAGGTTGCCAACTTTTGCACCTGTGAACGCATTCAAAATTGCGATTTCAGGAGCAGCGCCCGACTTGCATTGAAGAACATAAAGCTTATCGCCATTCTTAGCGATGCTACGAACCATGTTGCTGTTGTTGCCAGTGAAGTTCCACACTTCGTCCATTGATTCGATGTTTTGCTTGATGTATTGGATAGGTTCGAAGTCAACGCGTACGCCTGTAGACTTGCAATCTTGCACAGTAACGGTTTTGGTATAAGTGTGATAGTGTTGCTTCTTCACTTCCACTGTATAAGTGCCAGCTTCAAGTTCGAAGAATGCAAACACACCATTGTGCCAATCGTCGGTAGTGAAAGTTTGTACCAAATTGTTGTTGGCATCATAAAGGTTTACTTCGGCACCATTTACAGCCAAGTATTGGTCGCGACCATAAGATACATATTGAGTGTAGCCACAAGGTTCGGTCAAATCACGGATATCACCCACGATACAGCCCTTGAAAGTGCCTGTACCACCTGGGCAAAGCATAGTAGCTTGAAGGATTTGCCAAGCAAGAATCTTGTTGTAAGTGTTGCTCTTAAGACGAAGAGCTTCACCACGATAGTCGTGGAACCAAGTTTCAACCAAGTAACCAGGACAGTTGTTAGTGCGAAGCACGCCGTAGTTCCAACCATTGAATGCATAGTCAGAAAGCGAACGAGGAGTGCTGTAGGTTACTTCAGTAAGGTTGTTTTCAGTGTGGCATTCGGCAACCTTCAATCCCATTTCCTTAGAAGGAGAGATGGCTTCTTGTGAATCTTGTTGGTTGCTTGTAACAGTACCTTTGTAGAAAGAAACTGTGTAGTTGGCTTTCGAGTTAGCACCATTGGTGTGAAGCGAAATGAAATAACCACCATAACTATTTGATTGAGAAGCGATAGTAGAAAGACCCAAGTCGTCGTCGGAAGTATTAGTAACACGCGACATCTTGACCTTAGCATTGTTAGCTTCAAAGAAATCTCTCAAGTGGAAACCGCGTTCAAGGTTACCTTCTGATTCCCAGAAATCAGGAATTTCAGAGAAAGGAAGAACGATTTGGCGGTCGTCGCTATCGTGTCCACCATGACCAGGATTTAAATAGAATTTCTTGCCACCTAAGTCGGCTGCACTTGCTGTGAAAACGAATCCTGCAAGTATTGCTATAATTGAATATATCTTTTTCATAATGGATTACTTTTCTTTGATAGTCATTACATAAAGTTTTCCGTCGGTAGTGTGGTAAGCAATCTTGTTGCCATCTTCCGATACCGAAGGGTACATTTTAATCTCGCCTGAAACTGGTGTCAATTGTTGAGGCATAGCACCTTTTTGAGCCTTGATGATAACGATGTCGCTTGCAGTGAACTGGTGTCCGTCGTCTTCGTCGCACATACCTACAACATAGTCGTTACCTCTCCACACTGGAGCATGGATAGTACCAAGGTGGATAAGGTTTTTACCATTAAGGTCGCTTACATAAGCATCGTTGCCAGCAACGAAAAGAAGTTTAGTCTTGTCGGGTGACATGCTTGACCAGCAGTAGCTTACATCGCGAGTAGCAGTAGAAAGAGGATCGACTACTGTGCGCACGCCATTGTTGTAAACTACAAGTTTAAGATCTTCTTCGGTTACATATACCGATGTGTTAGCATTGCTTTGAACAGCTTTGCCATTGATGACAGTTTTCTTGAAAGAACGACCGTCTACAGCAAAAGTAACATTGTTACCATCGATAGCAATGCGGTTGATGTGGTTGATATTCTTTTGGATAGCAACTTTAGCTTTAGTCTTAACATCGATTTGGTAAAGTGAAATGCGTTGGTTCATATAGTCGGCATCGCGTGCGATGATAGTTTTACCATCGGCACTAATAGCAGGCATGTAACCAGCACCAGCCATATCAGTGAGCTTAGTGTAGGTTTGATTCTTAATGTCGACGATACCAAGACCTACGAAGTTTTCAGAACTAACAAGCAGAGATTCTCCGCCAGGCATAAACTTAGGGTGAAAAACAGCAGCATTGTTGCCTATTTTCACCTGCTGATTGCTAATTACCTCAAATTTTTGAGCATAGCCATATAGAGCTGATGCTAAAATGGTAATACTGAGTAAAAATTTCTTCATATTAAGTAAGTTTTAGGTTTAAATTAATGCAAATATAGCATTTTTTTGTGAAAGCAAGGGAATTTCTTCGGTCAAAGTAAAAACTTAGATATTAATAAGCAAAAAAACGATGCCCAACCAAGAAGGAAAGGCATCGTTTGTGATGTGAAAAGTATTAAATTAAATTATTGCTTTTCGAACTTAAAACCAGCGTACATGCCATCATACTTGTTGAGCAATGAAGCTACTGAAGAAAGAGTAGATTGTCCTGTGTAAGAAGCGATAGCAGAAACGAATTTGATAAGTTTGCTCGCGTCGAACATGATGCTCAAAGTAGTGCCTTTGCTCACATAAGCAGTAACTTTGCCAAGACCAGCAAGTTTGCCGAAAGTGAATACCATAGTACCTTCGGTTGTGCCCTTTTCAACAGTACCAGTGATTTGACGACCATTCTTAAGAGTGATAGTTAGGTTACCATCTTGAGTGAAAGTGAAAGTAGCCTTGTCAAGACCTACTTTTTTGTAGTAAGGGTCAAGTTTGCTTTCGATAGTAGATGCAGCAGCTACACCACCAGCCTTTTCAAGAACATTTTCGCTCTTGAAAGAGATAGCAGAACCTGAAGATTTCCAAGTGCCAGCAAGGTCGGCTACTTCAAGTTTGTCGGTCTTAAGAATGTTGTCAACTATGTTGCCTGCGTTGTCACCGATAACATTAGAAACTGCGTCTTTGATGCTACTCCAATCCCATGCTTGAGCTTGGTTGAAAGACAAAAGCATCGCTGTAGCCAAAATGATAGTTTTGATTGATTTCATAGTGTAAAAATGTTTTTGATAAGTTTGTGAACGCAAAATTAATAAAAAATATTTTGAAACAAGGGATTTGAACTTTTTTAAAATATCGACATTGATAATTGTAGCAAAAATATCGACGAGTAGTACAAATGGAGGTTAATTTTAATAAAATTAAGGTATAAGTTGGTGAAAATGTCGTTTTTTTCAAATATAAGTCCGAAAGCCCGTAAAGTTTTTGTAATTTTGCAAATATTTTGCTTAATTACGATAACTATGTAGTTAAGTGACATGAAGAGAAATAAATAAAACAAAAAATAAACAAGAAGAGATTTATGAAATTAAAGCATTTTGGATTGCTGGCAATGCTTGGCGTGCTATTGTGGTCGTGTAGCGACGATAGTGGCATCAAGAGTGGCGACGGCAATGGGCAGATTCGTGCAAATCTTAAGGCCAACTATGGTGTGACACCATCGTTGAAAGCTTCGGGAGATGCAGTAGCCGAAACGGAGCCAATTTCACCAGAGATTGCCGATTTTTCGGTTAGATTGACAAAGAAAGATGGCTCTTACGACAAAACATGGGCCTCTGTTGTGGATTTCCCAACTGACAAAAAGTTCCCTACAGGAGCATATGCAATGGAAATTACTTATGGTGATGAAGTCGTTGATGGCTTTGAAAGACCATACTACTATGGAAGTGAAGAATTCCAAGTTATCGATGACGAAGTAGCGACTCCAACTATCGAAGCAAAATTGGGTAACTCGATGGTGTCGTTGTCGTATACTGAAGCATTTAAGAATTATTTTGCATCTTATTCGGCGCAAGTGCGCACAGCCAATGGCTCATTGATTGAATATAGCAATGACGAAACTCGCCCAGTGTATGTGAAATCGGGTAAAGTATCGTTCCGCCTATCGTTTGTCAAGACTAATGGCGTAGAAAGCACAATAGAACCTGCTGCTATCAGCAATGCAGAACCTGCAACACACTATCGTGTAACATTCGATGTGAACGAAGGCAATGTGGGCGATGCTGTGCTATCGGTAACCTATGACGATACAACCGAGCAAGAACCTATTGAAGTTGTGTTGACCGATGAAGTGCTATCGGCTCCAGAACCAGAAGCTGTAGCAAAGGGATTTGAAAACAATACTACAATTGACCTTATCGAAGGTGATGAGGTGAGTGCATCGGTTGCTCTTGTGGCTCAAGCAGGTATCAAGAATGTGTTGTTGAAGGTGAACTCACCATATCTTGAAAGCCTTGGTTGGGCAAAAGAAATCGACTTGATGAATGTAACTGACGATCAAAAGGCGTTGTTGCAAAAGAGTGGTTTGGTAGTGAAGGGTGTGTGGAATAATCCTGACAAGATGGCTTTGGTTAACTTCAGCGAACTTATTCCAAACTTGAAGCCTACAGGCGATAATGTGGCACACTCATTCAGCGTAGAAGTGGTGGATGTGCTTGGCCGTACAGCCGAAAGCCCAATCACAATCAATCTGAACACAGCAGCCGTAGTGTTCGAAATGAGCAATGCACAAAGAGCTACTATGGGCTCATTGGAAGGTACATTCGATTTTGCATTCAATGGTAAGATGGAGAATGTGATGTTCAAGACAATCAACGACTATGGTGTGGTAGAAACTGCTACAGTGAAGTCGCTTAAGGATAACAAAAACGGAACATATACAGTTACACTATCAATCCCTGATAATATGTCATCGGTAACAGTGATAGGTTACTATCGTGGCGAAGAAAAGGAAAGATTGAACATTCCAGTAGCATTGTCGTTCACATTGAGTGCAAACGACTATGATGTGTGGGCTACAAAAGCTACAGTGAAGGCATCTTCACGCATTGTTTCGAAGGTGATGAGCAATGTGAAGGCAGTGTATGTGAATGGAACACAAACATCAAGCTTTACAAAAGATGATGCACAAAACACATTCACTGTTATGGGCTTGACTCCAGGCGTGCAAAACACTATTAAGGTTGTGGTAGACGATAATGGCTATGATTGCGAAGCGTCGATTGCATTGACAACCGAAACTGCAGCACAAGTGGGTAATGCAGGTTTTGAAGAATGGGGTGATTATGATTGGTCATTCAATCACAATGGTAGCTTGGGTGGACAAAGCAGTCCAATGAAGTACTATAAGCCTTGGAACTCTTCGGAATCAGATATCTGGTGGGATTCAAATGTAACAAATTCATTGCGTCCAAGCCTAACAATTGGTTATACTTATTTCAAGTGTTTCCCATTGGTTCAATATTCAACCGATTGTCATGGCGGAAGTCGTTCGGCTCAAATTACAGTTGCCAACGTGGGTAATACTAATTCAACAGTAATGACAACTGGTACATGGTATGTAGGCGAATTGTTTATCGGTAAGGGTAACGATGGCTCAAATGGAGATTGGAGCCGTTCGTCAGAAGGACATAGCTTCCCATCTCGTCCTACATCGTTGTCGTTCTGGTATGAATATGCACCTTATGGCACTGATGCTTGCTCGGTAGATATCCAAATCAAGGCTGCAGATGGAACAGTGATTGGCTCGGCTTCGGCAAGTGGAGATACTGAAGTATCGGAATGGGCAGAAGCAGTGTTGCCAATCAATTATACAGTAACCAATAAGAAAGCTGCAACAATCTGTATTTCATTTAAGGCATCTACATCATCATCGCATGAATGTGATAACGGAGGTTCTTATTTGGAAATTGCAGGTTCTAGAAACACTGGTGATAAGTACAGAATTAAGCTGTCTTCGGTGCTTCGAGTTGATGACATTGTGTTGAATTATTAAACAGACAAGGATAAGATATGAAAAAGATATTATATATAATGATAGCAACAATCCTTTCGGCAATGTCGTTAGTAAGTTGTGATAAAGGTCTTGTTGATGAAGTAGAACAATTAGGCAAAGTGTCGTTCAAGGGCTTTGGCGTAACAGTCTTGAATGATGAAGAAGTGATAGAAGGCCGTTCATCATCGGTAGATGTGTCAACATTCAAGGTGAATGTGCAAAATAAAATCACTGGCGTGAAGGTGAATTCATGGACTTATAGTGAAATGCCAGAAATCGTAGAACTTCCTGTGGGTAGTTACACTGTAGAAGTGTATAATGCCGAAGTGAAGAACGCAGCATGGGAATCACCTTATTTCTATGGTGTGAAGGACTTCGAAGTGAAGAAAAATGATATCGCGATAGTGGAAAATGTGGTTTGTAAGTTGGCCAACTTGAAAGTAAGTATCAAGTACAGCAACGAACTAAAGAATGCTATCGGAACAGGCGAAGATGTGAAGGTGAATGTGCTTGTGGGCGAAAATAGCTCTCTTGACTTTGCTTATAACGAAACACGCGCAGGATATTTCCGTTGCGACAACGAAAACAAGAGCCTTGTGGCTACATTCTCGGGTAGCGTAGACGGATTCTATATCACAGAATACAAAGTGATAAGTGATGTTGCAGCAGGTCAACACCGCATTATCACATTCTCATTGCAAACTCCTCCAGATGTAACCGATGAAACTGGTTTGGTGGGAACATCGGGCTTTAGCGTAAGTGGTGATGTTACAACTATCGATCTAACTGAAAATATCCCTGTAGATGAAGAGCTTATTCAACCAGATGATTTCTTGAGCGTGAGCGATGATGTGTTGAACTTCGGAATGAAGGCATCAAGCAAGGGTGTTACAGTGAATACATCGGCTGAATGGAGCGCAACAAGTAACGCTCAATGGTGTAGCGTATCACCAGCAACTGGCGTGGGTGGCGAAAGCACACTTACAATCAGCGTAACCGATAATATGGTAGAAGCTGAACGCGAAGCAGTGGTAACTGTGGTAATGGGCGACTTGAGCTATGACATCGCAGTGAAGCAAGCAGCTTATTCAGAACAACCAACATTTGACGCACCATCAGTTACAAGCGCAACTATCGACTTGAATGCAGTCAATGTGGTAACAGCGAGCTCAATTGTTGATGTTGATGTGCTTGCTCCTGGCAAGATTGCTAAGTTCAATGTTAAGATTAGCATGAGCGATGGTAACGGTGGCGTACTTGACTTGTCGAGCGTAGGTCTTGCTAATGAATTTGACTTGTGTAACCCTGGCGCATACAAAGATGGTCTTGTAGGTCTTGGTTTGCCAGTGAACGAACAAGTGAAGGGCAAAACTGAAATGAAGTTTGATATCTCAGGCTTTATGGGTCTTCTTGTGATATATAGTGGTGACCATGTATTCAACCTTGAAGTGGTAGATGAATTGGGGCAATCAACATCAGCAACATTAAAACTAAAAGTAGATTAAGGCTATGAAGAAGGTAATAAGTGCATTATTAGCAATGTTTGCTATCGTGGCTGTGTCTACTTCGTGTAGCGATGAAAAAGTTGCGGTGGCAGGCGAAGGCAAGGTGAAGCTGTCGATGACAGTGAGTGATGAAGTGACAGTGCTTGGTCGCTCTATTTCAAACGAGGAACTTACTTCGTTGCAAGAATCGTGCAAGATATATGTATATAGCTCAAAAGGCTTGATACGCAAATATAAGGGAATCGATGAAGTGCCAAGTGAATTGTGGCTCGTGAGCGGCGACTATAAGGCTGAAGCTTGGGCTGGTGATAGCGTGGCAGCTTCTTTCGATAAGAAGTATTACAAGGGTAGCACTACATTTACAGTGAGTCCTGAAAAGACAGCCGAAGCTAACATCAATTGTAAAATTGCCAATGTGCTTGCATCGGCAAAATTTGATGCGTCGGTAGGCGAAGTGCTAAGTGATTATAAGATTACAATCGCCAATACAAAGGGTTTTCTTGAGTTTAGTAACGAAAATGCCGATGCAAAGGGTTACTACATGATGCCTAAGGGTGATACAAAGCTTACTTATACTATCACTGGTACAAAAGTAGGTGGCGACACTTATGTGCAAACAGGTGAAATCCTTGATGTGAAGCCAGCAATGGAATATGCTCTTACAATCAAGTTTAATTCTAAAGAATTTGATCCAGTGGGAGGTGCTTGGTTTAAGATTGTAGTGGACGAATCGGCAGTAGAAGTGAATGACGAAGTGGTGGTAACAGCTGCTCCTCGCATTACAGCTAATTTCGATTTGTCGCAACCAAAATCGGGCGAAGAAGGCAGTTTCCAAAAGATTTCAATCTATGCAAGTGTTGTGGAACAAATTACTGCCGTAGAACTTAGTGGATTGAATCAAATAGGTTTCACTTCGAGCGATGAAATATCTTATCTACAAATGACCGAAGCCACTAAGCAAGAACTTATGGCATTTGGTATTACAATTAAGTGCCCATTAGCAACAAATGAGTATCCAGAAGGCGATGTTCGTGCAGCAAAAATCACTTTCAGCGCCGAATTGCTTAACTCACTTACTAATGGAACTTATCCAATCGTTATCAAAGTAACCGACAACAAGGGTAAATATCGCATAGCTACATTCTGCATTGAAGTAAGCAACGATGCTGTGAAGGCTCTTCAAGTGGAAGGTTATGATGTGTGGGCAACAAGCGCAACATTGCGTGGTACAATCGTGAAAGAAGGTACAACAGGTGCTGGTATCGAATACCGTAAGGTGGGTGGTGCATGGGCTAAGGCTTATTCAGATGATTCGGCTTCATTCAGCCTTGTAGTTGAAGGTCTTGAACCAGGTACATCGTACGAATATCGTGCGTTTGCCGATAACGATGGCGAAGGAAGAGCATTTACATCGAGCACTGTGTATACATTTGTAACTGAAAGCGAAGAGCAATTGCCAAATGCAGGATTTGAAGATTGGTGTCAACCATCGAAAGCTATTATCCCAGCAGCGTCGGAAGCTGAAATGTTCTGGGATTCAGGTAACCATGGTTCGGCAACAATGAATAAGAATATCACAGTAAGCGAATCAACAATCAAGAATAGTGGAAACTATTCGGCTAAATTGCAATCACAATTTGTGGGATTGGGTATTATTGGTAAGTTTGCTGCAGGTAACATCTTCACTGGTAAGTATCTTGCTACTGATGGTACCGATGGTGTTCTTGGTTTCGGTCGTCCATTCTCATCGCGTCCTAAGTCGCTTTCGGGATATGTAAAATATAACCCGAAAGCAGTGGATAATATCAATTCGGAAGCAGAATCGATGGGTTGTGTGGAAGGTGCTAACGACAAGGGTCACATTTATGTGGCATTGTTGACCGACTACACTGAAACATATGATGGAAGTACATTCCCAATAGTGGTTCAAACCAAGTCGTCTAATCGTCGCTTGTTCGACAAGAACGGAAGCAATGTTATCGCTTATGGTGAATGGACAAGCCAAGAAGCTACATGCAGCGATAACACAATGACACCATTTGAAATTACACTTACATATAAGCGCACCGATGTGAAGCCATCGGCAGTACTTGTGGTTTGCTCGGCAAGTTACTGGGGCGATTACTTCGCAGGAGGTGATGGTAGTGTGATGTATGTAGACGATTTCAAATTTAATTATTGATAAAAGAGGAGGCTGTGTCAAGATAAAAGATTGAGGCGCAGTCTCCTATGTTTTATAAACAAAATTGATGAAGAAACTAAGAGTAATATCGTCCCTATTGTTGCTCGTTGTGGCATTGAGTGTTACAGCTCAACAACAATTCAAGCGCAACCTTGAATCGGTGGATTTTGTGCCAAAAGGGCAATGGATGACGGGTGTGAGCGTGAGCTATTCACAAACCAACTTGGACAATTATCAATTCCTTATAGCCGAAGAACTTGAAGGCGATGTGTATTCATTCAAGGTTACACCAACTCTGTTGTATGCGTTCAAGGAAAATATGGCAGTAGGGGGAAAGTTTGGTTATTCTCGTTCGCGAAGCAATCTTGACAATGCAAGTATAAAGATTGACTCGGAAACCGACTATACAGCCGAAAACATGTATATGATTTCGCAAGAATACTCGGCAATGGGTGTATATCGCTATTATTTCAGTATAGGTCGTTCAAAACGATTCGGGATGTTTGGCGAAGCTCAATTAGAAGTAGGCTTGGGTCAATCGAAGATTCGTGAAGGCGTGGGACGAGATGTAGTGGGCTCGTTCAGCGATAATTTGTCTCTAAATCTGGGACTTGCACCGGGCGTGGTGATGTTTTTGAACAATTATTCGGCTATCGAGGTGAATGTGGGCGTGTTAGGCTTGTCGTACAACCACACAAAGCAAATCACAAACCAAGTTCACATAGCTAATTATAACTCAGCGGGAGCCAATTTCAAGATAAATTTGTTCTCTATCTCATTCGGAATGTTGTTTTACTTGTAAAAGGTTGTCGCTATGCTAAAAAGATATTTAATATTACTACTAATAGGACTTGTGAGTTCGGTAGTTATGCTTGGAGCGCAAGAAAACGCTCCAGTGGTGATACCTAATTCGAAGAAAGAGGTACAAGGAGATAGCCTTGCGAAAGTGATAGTGAAGGGCGACACAGTGAGTGTGATTTTGCCTGGTAAGAACTATAGCCGTTTCGATAGAGGTTTGTATAATCACTTGTTTGTTCCAAAAGGTCAATGGATGTTTGGCGCAACAGCTTCGTATAGCGAGTTCAATACCGATGATGTGCAACTATTGTCGTTCTTGAAAGATTTTAACTTCAAAGGTAAGTCGGTTTCGGTAAATCCTTATGGAGCTTATTTCTTCCGTAGCAATCAGTCAGCCGGTGTGAAGTTGGGTTACTCAAAAGATATTCTTGACTTGGGTAGCTTGAGCATTGATATTGACGAAGATATGAGTTTTGCGTTGAAGAATCTGCTATATGAAACGCAAAATTATTCGGCATCGTTGTTCTATCGCCACTATGTGGGTCTTGACAACAATCGCCGTTTTGCCGTGTTCAATGAAGTGGATTTGCGATTTGCGGCAGGTCATGGAAAGTTCGTTCGTTACTATAACAATGAGCCTCGCGACACTCGCACCGATACTAAAGAGGTGAGTTTGAACTTCTCGCCAGGTTTGTGCATATTCGTACACGATTATGTGAGCTTTAATGTGTCGTTTGGCGTGTTTGGTGTGTATTTGAAGAACGAAAAGCAAACAACCAATAACACCGAAGTGGGAAAGCGCTTCTCAAGTGGTGCTAATTTCAAGTTCAATGTGTTTAACCTAAATATGGGAATTGCAGTTCACATATAATGATGAGGAAGATGAAAACGATAATAAGTAAAATATTAATATTGTGCGTTGCGGCAATCACATTGAGTGGTTGCTTGAAGAACGACTTGCCTTATCCTATAGTAGAGCTCAAATTCCTTTCGATGGGAGCTGAAGGCGAGGTGAGTGGAGCCGAGATTGACAATGCAAACCGCAATGTAACTCTCACTCTTGGCGAAACTGTGAACTTGTCGAATGTGAAGATATTGTCGTACACAGTAACCGAAGGCGCTGAGTTGTCGGCCGACATAACAGGTGGTATCGACCTAACTAAGCCATATAGCGTGATGTTGTCGCTATATCAAGACTATATGTGGACCATCACAGCCCGTCAATCGGTGGAACGCTACTTTAGTGTAGAAGGTCAAGTGGGCGATGCTATTGTGGATGTGGCAGGAAAGCGTGCCATTGCTTATGTGTCGAAAAATACCGATTTGGCCAAGGTGCTTGTAACTTCGCTCAAACTTGGACCTAAGGGAATCACCACAATCACTCCTGAAGTGGTGGATAAAACCATCGATTGCAGTAATGGCCCTGTGCAAGTAGAAGTGAGCTACTTCGGCAAGAACGAAATATGGAATCTGTATGTCATAGCAACCAATGTGGCAGTGGATATTACAGTTGTCGATGCTTGGACTAATGTGGTGTGGGCTTATGGCTCGGCCGAAGCAGGCAAAGACAATGGTTTTGAATACCGAAAAGTGGGCGCAAGCAAGTGGAATAAAGTTCCTACATCGTGGATGACAATAGATGGAGGTACATTCAAGGCTTGTATCCGTCATCTTGATGCTAATACCGATTATGAAGTGCGAGCTTATAGTGGTGAATTGATTAGCGCAGAGGTGGCAGTAAAAACAGGCGGTTATTACGAAATTCCTAATGGATCATTTGATAATTGGTGGCTTGATGGCAAGGTGTGGTGCCCATGGGCTGAAGGAAGTACTCCATTCTGGGGAACAGGTAACAAGGGTGCTACAACACTTGGCGATAGTAACACTCTTCCATCGAGCGATACATGGGATGGTGGTGCAGGTTTCAGTGCACAACTTGATACTCGATTTATAGGTATTGCTACTGTGGGTAAACTTGCTGCAGGTAATATGTTCTCGGGTGATTATAAGAAGACCGACGGAACAAATGGTATTCTTGATTTTGGTCGCCCATGTAGCGAACGCCCAACACACATGAAGGGTTATTGGAAATATACTTGTATGCCTATAAGCCATTCATCGGCAGAATATGCACACCTTAAAGGTCAACCTGACACAGCTAATGTGTATGTGGCATTGACCGACTGGACTGCACCATTCGAAATTCGTACTAATCCAAAGACTCGTAATCTATTCGACAAAAATGCCGATTATGTGATAGCATACGGAATTGTGGAAACAGGAAAATCGATTGACCAATGGACCGAATTTACGGTAGAATTGGATTATCGTGATACCAATCGCAAGCCAAGTTATATCTTGATAGTGAGCTCGGCGAGCAAATATGGTGATTTCTTCACTGGAGGCTCGGGTAGTACACTTATGATCGACAATTATTGGCTCGAATGGGACTATGAGTAAATAGTAAATCATAATCAGACTGAAAAAACAACTAACTAATAAACATCTTATGAGAACGAATGAATTTTGGGCTTCAATATTGAAGAAGCTGATGTGTCTAATGCTTTTGGGTGTTCCGTTTGCGGGATTTAGCCAAGTAGACACTTATGAAATTGCTGAAAATGGCTATTTGCGTAGTCCAATGGAGGCAAAGAGTGGTATTGTGTTGTCAAACAACCGTTTTAGCGAAATCTATCTATTGCAAGATGGTGAATTGAAATCGCTTGTAAAGAGTAGAGGTTGTGGTATCTACACTCAAATGAATAGCGACAAGACATTGGTCGGATTCAAGAGTATCGACGAAAAGTATCGTCAAGCTCCAGCTGTGCTTGAAGTGGCAACTGGTAAGGTAACACTTCTTGAAGATTACAGCAATCAATGTGGTCAAGTATCGTTTGCTAACGATGGTACAATGGCTTACACAATGGGCAATAACTTGGTGGTGCGTAAGGGCGAAGAACGCAAGAGCTATGACCTTGGTTTCTACACTAATATTGCTAACATTTCACCTGATGGCAAGTATGTAGCTTATGGTAACCTTAATGGCGAATTTTTCGTTAAGGACCTTGTGGCAAGTACTACACAACAAGTGAATATCGAAGGTGGTTACAATGGTGTGTGGTCGCCAGATGGTAGCAAACTTGCAGTGCAAACAGCACAAGGCATGTTGTCAGTATTGGATAATGTGACAGGCAATGTGTATTCTCTTGGCAAGGGTTCTTCAGTATCGTGGGCAGGTAATTCTACTGAACTTGTGTATACAAAGGTAGAAGGCGAAAACGAAATGAAGGTTCTTGGTAGTAGCGTGAACAAGGTGAGATTTGATGGCACAAATGCAGTGAACTTGCTTGCTGCATCGGAAGATATGCCTACTGATGCTGTGATGACAAGCGATGGTAAGTTGCTTGTAGCATATTCATCGGGCGATCGTCGTGGTCTTGCAGTGCGCACAATGCCAGTGATGGGTAGCATCAGACCTCTATCGGCTATCGAAGAAGTGATGCTATATGAAATCGAAGAAGATAAGTTTGGTGCTCGTTTCGAAGGCGAAAATAAATTGGCTGCACGCGAATTCAACAAGAAACCACAAGTTGGAACTAAATCATACCAACAAACAATCGATGCACTTGATATTCCTTATTTGAATCAAGTGTATGATGTTACAGCAGTGAATGGTTGTACAAAGTGGGGATATGTAGCATGTGCGCCAACATCGGCATGTATGTTCTTGGGTTATTTCGGTTTGCTTGACCCAGTTCAAACATCTTCTCGCTATAATTCTTCAATCAAGCGTCAATATGCTTATCACATTGGTAATGTATATACCAATCAAGCTAAAACTGCTAAGTTTAGTGCAAAAGCAAGTGGTAATGGTTGTTCAGGTATTCCTGGTGGTTATGGCTTTATGTGGAATAGCGCATCGCCACAATCACACATGGTAGACTTTATGCTATTGAATGGTTGTGCTAAGGCTGAAAAGACTTATAGCTCAACAGTTGCATGGACTACATTCCAAAATGAATCGTCAGAAGGTCGTCCTTATCTTTTGTGTGTGAAACTTGGTTCAAGTGGACACGTAATTCTTGGTTTTGCTACTAACTGCGTGTATACAAGCAGCGAAGGATTTATCGAAAAGCAAGGTTCATTCGTGTGCCATGACCCTTATGGCGACTACAACTATGCTTCTTGGCCAAACTTCTCAGGTCAACACTCTTCATACGACTGGGTGGGTGTGAACAATGGTTATGCTAATATTGGCGAATACTACTGGAGCGTGTATGCAGTACCAGCTGCTGAAGGTGAAGAATTGCCAGAACTTCCTTATGTTATGCCAACAGATGGATCGGCTAACGCATTTGCTTATGATCTAAAGAGCGAAGTGGTAGGTGATGCACTTAATGTAAACTATTCACTTAATGTACCAGCAAAATCGGTGAATGTGAATGTGAAGAATGCTGCAGGCGAAGTGGTGGCTACAGTGACCGGCGCAACAAGAAAGGGCGACCAAACAGCAACTATTGATATTGCAAATCTTGCTGAAGGTGCTTACACTTGGGAAGTGGAAGTAGACGATGACAAGAAGCCTGCTATCCAAGAATTCACTGCATTGCAATTCTATCATCCTCGTGGCGTAGATGTTGACAACAATATGGAAAGTGAAAACTTTGGTGACCTATATGTTACTGAAGGTATGAGCACATCGGATGCAGTGTATTATTCGGGAACTAATGGCGGTGTAGGTCTATATATCTTCAATCCAAATATGACTGGTGTGAAGAATGAAAAGACAGGCAAGTACGCATTTATGGGCGATTTGACTTATACATATCACACTTATGCAGCCGACCTAGCTCGTGTACGTGTGGCTGAAGATGGTCGTATCTTTGTAACTCGTTGTAACAAGGCTGGCGATTATATCCTATATGCACCAAGTCAAGCTGATCTTGTGAAGAACAATAAGTGGACTTCTCTACTTAATGGAGTATCATTCAACTCATCAACTTATGAATATAGCAATGCTGACGGATTCGTTGCAGCAGCTAATGTAGGTTTAGATGTTAAGGGTTCGGGTGAAAATTTGGAAATGATTGCACTATCGGCTAATAGTACAGTGTTTAGCGCAAATGCAACAGGTTCACGCGTGAGCGAATATGCACTTGGTAATGCAACAGTGTTGCCAACTCCAACAAGTGTGACAGCGATGACTGATTATACAATCTTGCCTCGTGCTGCAAGCGTTGATTATGACAATCGTGGTGGTGCATGGTATTGCCAATATCGTGCTACTCCAAGCGCAGCTAACCCATCGTTGATTTATATCAATGAAAATGGTGAACAAAAATTGTTTGAAGGTGTAGGTGGTGCTGCTCGTGGTGGCGGTGGTATCCGTGTATCGCCTGATGGTAAGCAAATCGCTATTGCAAGCACAACAAGCTCATTCTCATTGTATGACTTGACATTCAATGAAAGTGGTGTGCCAACATTGACCGAGAAGGTAAGTGTTCGCCACGGTATCGGTACTAATGTGAACGATATTGCATGGGATTTGGCTGGTAACTTGTATATCTGTGGTAACTCGGGTGAATATTTGAAGGGGTATGCAATTCCTCGTGCTGAAGCATTTACAACTAAGGCAGCTTCTCGCTATGCGTTCAATGTGGGTGCATCGGCAATAGAAAATGTCGCAGCCGACGAAAATGCTCCTATCGAATACTACAATATGCAAGGTATGAAGGTAGACTCACCAGTGAATGGCGTGTTTATCAAGAAGCAAGGCGGAAAAGCAACTAAGGTGGTGATGTAATAGAGATATTATAACACTGAACAAATTAAAAGGACCAACCCAAAATAGAAGGGTTGGTCCTTTTTGAATTAGGAAAGGCCATAATTCTCACAATTTTGAACTATATTTGCAATAGTAAAGGTGTGTAACCTTGAAGAAAGTAGACTACTATTATAAAAGTGATAAATAAATGCCACAAGAACAGGTAAATATAAGAGAACGACAACGAACAAACTTGAAGACGCCTTCGATGTATAAGGTTTATATACATAATGACGATTTTACACCAATGGATTTCGTCGTTAAGGTGCTTAAAGTGGTGTTTTTTATGAATGAAGACAAGGCTAACGAGTTGATGCTACAAGTGCATTACTCCGATAAAGCAGTTGTGGGTATCTATACCTATGACCTTGCAGTGTCAAAAGCGAACAAGGCTACAGACATGGCTCGTAGCGAGGGTTTCCCACTTCGTTTAACTGTGGAATGTGAAGAATAAAAGATAGTATGGAGGAAATAAATCAAACCGAACTTGCCTCACGCCTATTGAATAAGGCTGTTGAGTTGTGTAATAGTTATAGACATGAGTTTATAATGCCAGAGCATCTATTGTGTGCTCTGTTGGAATGTAGATCGTTCAGAGCTGCATTGGAATGTTATGCCGATGTGGAAAATATAGAGGCTGCCGTAGGTTCTCACTTAGATGAACTGGAACGAGTGCCCGAAGATATGGAATATGAGCCAGAAGCATCAACTCAGATGCTTGAAGTGGTGGGCATAGCTTACCAAATGGTGTTGAGTAGTGGAGGCGATGCCGTAGATGTGACTCACTTGGCACGCGCCGTGATGCAACTTGAGGACTCATGGGCTGCTTATTTCATAAAAGAGGAATTGGGCGACTATGAAGCTGAGTTTATGAGCCAATTCATAACTGAAGCTGATTTTGATAACGCATTTGTTGGTAAAAACGATAATGCGAAGAATGATGCCAAAGAGCCAGTAGATGAAGTTTGGCGTAGATTTGTGGTGTGCATGAACGACAATTACGCCACCCGCAATCCTCTTATCGGAAGAGAGGAGGAATTGTTACGCACGATACAAGTGTTGTGTAGGCTCGACAAGAATAATCCATTACATGTGGGCGAACCAGGTGTGGGAAAGACTGCGCTTGTGTGGGGACTTGCTCGCATGATAGAAGAAAAACAAGTGCCCGAAAGGTTGATGAATAGTCGCATCTATCAGATAGATGTGGGTACATTGCTTGCTGGAACACAATATAGAGGTGATTTTGAAAACCGTATAAAGGTGATTATGGACGGCATTATGGCCGAAAGTGATGCCAATATAGTGTATATCGACGAGATTCACACACTTGTGGGTGCTGGAGCTAATGGCAATGGCGCAATGGACGCAAGTAATATGTTGAAACCTTATTTGGAGTGCGGAAAGATACGCTTCATAGGTTCAACAACCTACGATGAATATAATCGCCATTTCTCGAAGTCGAAAGGGCTTGTGCGTCGTTTCCAACAAATCGACATATTAGAACCAAGTATTGACGAGGCTAAGAATATTATTCGCCAACTTCAATCGCGATATGAGGAGTTTCATGGCGTGGTGTATGCGAGCGAGGCTATCGATTATGCAGTGGAGGCAAGCGCTAAGTATATCAACGAGCGATTCTTGCCAGACAAGGCTATAGATATCATCGACGAGGCTGGTGCTGCGAAGGAGTTGGAAAAGAGCAACCGTGAAGTGAACAAGAAGGATATTGCAAACATCTTGTCGAAGACATGTAAGGTGGATGCAATGGCTGAATGCGAAGAAGATGATTTCGCGCGTTTGGAAACATTGTCGGCTCGAATGCTTGGTAAGATTTATGGTCAAGACAATGCTATAAAACAAGTGGTTGAAACCGTGCAAATGTCGCGCGCAGGATTGCTCGATGAGAACAAGCCATTGGCATCGTTGCTGTTTGTGGGACCTACTGGTGTGGGTAAGACCGAAGTGGCAAAGGTGTTGTCGCACGAACTTGGTATCGAACTTTTGCGTTTCGACATGAGCGAATATACCGAAAAGCATGCCGTTGCCAAATTCATAGGCGCTCCTGCCGGATATGTAGGCTATGACGATGGCGGTTTGCTCACCGATGCTATAAGAAAGAATCCTCATTGTGTGCTTTTGCTCGATGAAATTGAGAAGGCGCACCAAGACATCTATAATATACTGCTACAAGTGATGGATTATGCTCGATTGACCGATAATAAAGGTCGTCAAGCCGATTTCCGTAATGTGATACTCATTATGACTTCGAATGCAGGCGCGCAGTACGCTACCCAAGCTATGGTTGGCTTCAATAGCAGTGTTACTCGAGGCGATGCGATGATGAAAGAGGTGAAACGAGTGTTCAAACCAGAGTTTTTGAATCGCTTGTCGGGAACTGTAGTGTTCAACGACATGAATCGCGAGATGGCAGAGTTGATTTTGCAAAAGAAGTTGCGTGAACTGGGCGACAAACTCAAGGCAAAGAATGTGGCGATGGAATTGAGCGACGAAGCATTCGAATATTTGCTTAAGGAGGGTTATAATCCTGTGTATGGCGCTCGCGAGATGGACCGAGTGATAGCTCAACAGCTCAAGCCAGTGCTTATGCGCGAGATTTTGTTTGGCTCAATGAAGCAAGGTGGAACAATCAAAATTGTATTGAAAGATGGCAGTATATTGGTTGGATGATGAAGATGGGGAAATATGGTTTCCCGATCCCAGAGAGGCTGAAGAGAGTGGATTGATAGCTGTGGGAGGCGATTTGTCGTTGGAACGACTCATATTGGCCTACTCAAATGGTTTCTTCCCTTGGTACTCGTATAAGCAGGAGGAATATCCTCATTGGTTCTGTCCTCAAAAGAGGTTTGTGATATTCCCCAATGAGATACACATAAGTCATTCGATGAAGCAAGTGTTGCGTAAGCGAAACTTTGAGGTTACTTTCAACACCGATTTCGAGGGTGTGATGCGTAATTGTGGCAATGTTGATGGCCGTTGGGACGACGAATATGCGTGGCTTGGCGAACACATCATTGAGGCCTATATGCAGTTGTATCGCATGGGGTTGGCTTATAGTGTGGAGGTGTGGCAAAATCAGCCCGATGAGAATGGCGAAGAGAAGCGCACGATGGTGGGCGGCTTGTATGGAGTGTCGTTCAACAACTCGTTTATAGGCGAAAGCATGTTCTCGCGCGTGCCTAATGGGTCGAAGATTGCGCTTATCTATCTTGCTGCTGCATTGAGGGGCAAAGAGAATTGTTTCATTGATTGTCAGATTGAGACAGCGCACCTCAAGTCGATGGGCGGTCGCTATATCCCCTATGATGAATACATGGAGATATTAAGGAAAGACTTAAAAGATTTCTATTGTTGAGATGAAAACAAAAAAATGCCTGCAAGGGCATTTTTTTTATTGTCATAATTCAAACGATTAAAAATAAAATAGGCTCGCCAGAATGACGAGCCTATTTCGTAGTTATTTATATAGTCTTGTTTTATTATAATTCAAGATTATAGTTGAGGACCAGCAGCAACTAGAGCCTTACCAGCTTCGTTAGTTGTGTACTTGCTGAAGTTCTTGATGAAACGAGCAGCCAAGTCCTTAGCCTTTTCTTCCCATTGAGCAGCGTCAGCGTAAGTGTCGCGTGGGTCAAGGATCTTAGGATCTACGCCAGGAAGTTCAGTTGGAACTTCGAATGAGAAGTAAGGGATAGTCTTAGTAGGAGCAGTGTTGATGCTACCGTCAAGGATAGCGTCGATGATACCACGAGTATCCTTGATAGAGATACGCTTACCTGTACCGTTCCAACCAGTGTTTACCAAGTATGCCTTAGCGCCGTTAGCTTCCATTCTCTTAACCAATTCTTCAGCGTACTTAGTTGGGTGCAATTCAAGGAATGCAGCACCGAAACAAGCTGAGAAAGTAGGAGTTGGTTCAGTGATACCGCGTTCAGTACCAGCAAGCTTAGCAGTGAAACCGCTTAGGAAGTAGTACTTAGCTTGTTCTGGATTAAGGATAGATACTGGAGGAAGTACACCGAATGCGTCAGCTGAAAGGAAGATTACTTGCTTAGCAGCAGGACCCTTAGAAACTGGCTTAACGATGTTTTGGATGTGGTCGATTGGGTAAGAAACGCGAGTATTTTCAGTTACGCTCTTATCGTTGAAATCGATCTTACCATTAGCGTCAACAGTTACATTTTCAAGAAGTGCGTTGCGCTTGATAGCGTTGAAGATATCTGGTTCAGATTCCTTGTCAAGGTTGATAACCTTAGCGTAGCAACCACCTTCGTAGTTGAATACACCTTCGTCGTCCCAACCGTGTTCGTCGTCACCGATTAGCTTACGCTTAGGGTCAGTAGAAAGAGTAGTCTTACCTGTACCAGAAAGACCGAAGAAGATAGCAGTGCTCTTTTCTTCCATGTCAGTGTTAGCTGAACAGTGCATAGAAGCGATACCTTCAAGAGGCTTGAAGAAGTTCATCATAGAGAAAAGACCCTTCTTCATTTCACCACCGTACCAAGTGTTAAGGATAACTTGTTCCTTAGAAGTTAGGTTGAATACAACAGCTGTGTCAGAGTTCAAGCCAAGTTCAGCATAGTTTTCAGCCTTAGCCTTAGAAGCGTTGTAAACGATGAAGTCTGGTTCGAAAGATTCAAGTTCTTCAGCAGTTGGGCGGATGAACATGTTAGTTACGAAGTGAGCTTGCCAAGCAACTTCAACGATGAAGCGCACCTTCAAGCAAGTAGCCTTGTTAGCACCGCAGAAACCGTCAACAACGAAAAGACGCTTGTTAGAAAGTTCCTTAACAGCAAGATCCTTGATCTTAGCCCAAGCTTCTTCAGTTACAGGCTTGTTATCATTCTTATATTCTTCAGAAGTCCACCACACTTTGTCAGCGCTGAAAGCGTCCTTCACAATGAATTTGTCCTTAGGAGAGCGACCAGTGTAGATACCAGTCATTACATTTACTGCGCCAAGTTCAGTTTCTTGACCTTTTTCAAAACCTTCAAGAGTTGGCTTAGTTTCTTCTTCGAAAAGTTGTTCGTAAGAAGGGTTGTACACGATTTCAGGTGTGCCAACGATGCCATACTTAGTTAAATCAATCTTTGTCATTACCTTTATTTGTATAAATAAGAAATTAATAAATTTTTACCTACTTAGTGGAATATCATAATTCCGATGCAAAATTAGTATTTTTTTTGGAGAAAAAATAGTGAATAAAGAAATTTTTCCACAATATTTTGTGAAGAATACTTAATAAATTACATTAAATAGGTGTGGGGGTGTAGTTCCCTTGTAAAAATAACACTTGTGAGCACAGTAAAGTTTTATGGTTTAAAGTTTTTAGTGTAGTGGTAGTGATTGGGGGTGAAATTGTATCAAATGGACTATAAAAGGAAAAAAAATAGAGCAGAATTAGGCGGTGTAAATGCTGGGAATGATAGAAAAGTGAGTTTTTTTTGAAGAAAAATTTTGCAGAATAAGAAAAAAGTCGTATCTTTGCACTCGCAAAAGCCCAGATGGCGGAATCGGTAGACGCGCTGGTCTCAAACACCAGTGGGGCAACCCATCCCGGTTCGATCCCGGGTCTGGGTACAAAGCGGAAGAGTAGAAATGCTTTTCCGCTTTTACTTTTTTGTGATGTTGTGGACTAATAGATCCGAATAAGTCAGGAACTCTAAATATATAAAATATGAAACACCTATTAAATTTTTTTGCTTTAGCAGTACTTATTAGTATATGCACTCTTTTTACATCTTGTGGAGATGGTGAATGGCAGTCGTCTTATAATGATGACAAGTATGTTGGCGAATGGAGAATAGTTAGATATGCAACTACTTATAATGATGAAGTCATTACTGATAAAGGTGAACTTGATGAAAAATGGATGTATGGTTGGTTAATTCTTTCGAAAAGTTCATTTAAATCAGCAACTGAAATTATTGCAGGGAATTATGTGGTCAAAGATGATAAGATTATATTCTACTATGAAGCAATCGGTGGTAAATATTCTGATTCATATGATGTTTTTTCATTTGATAATGAGGAACTAGTTCTTACTGACTCGGAATCTCATACTGAGATTTTTACATTGAGGAAGTTTCATGAAGGCTCTATCAATACCCAAGATATTGAAGGCAAATGGAGAGCTGCCGGTATGATAACTTACCATAATAATGGCAATAAATCTTTCGGCTTTACTGAGCGTTTGAATGGTTTGGAATACATTAATATTTCTAATACAGATATTACATTAATGGGCAAGAATAGAACTTGTTCTTACTACATAGCTAACAATAATTTGTACACAACACCTAGTTTGAGTGAATTCGGTATC
>CAJGBY010000011.1 GCA_904501735.1 uncultured Muribaculaceae bacterium | reverse complement strand
TTTCTTTATCGCATAGATAGTTTTTAGGGTACGGATTCTTATAATTGGAGAAAAAATAGTATCTTTGCACTTAGAAAAGAGTTATTTGAAAAGCATGAGGAATATAGTGTAATAAAACAAGTTAGCAATTTCTTATCCATTGCCCATTCTCATGCAAGTTCTTCTTAATGGTTTGATACTCAAAGAATCTTAATCAAACTACATCAAATATACGAAAAACAATGGCTCAATTGAGCCTTTTCGCTACAATTGAGCCACGATTGTTGTTAGTCTAAACCTTTTTATATCGGCATTGTGCTGTTAGAGTTGACATATTTCTGTTCGAAATCTTCTTCGGTTGTGGTGAGCATCAACACTCCCGACACAAGACTAAGTATTGCAACCACAGTACCAAGTACACCGCACGATAGCAATGTTACAAGCAAGAAGATGATACCTGCAGTGTTCTTTCCCAAATAGAAATAATGTATACCAAACGAACCTAATAGAATGGCAAGCAATGCAGCCACTCCGCGACTCTTGCCCGATGGACCTTCATCAAACACGCCTCGAGCATATTGTGGTTGAGGTGGCACTTGCTCTGCATGTGATATTGGTTCAAACTCATTACCACAACTTTGACATTTCACTCTCACTAATGGTGCAGATGAATAAGTTAAATTTCCGCACACAGGGCATTTGTAATTGTTCATCATCTTTATTATATGTTTTTGTTTATATTTTTATCGTTCTCACATTGCAAAAGTAACACAAAAACTACTAATGGCACAACTTCTGCAACATTTTTACCAATTAGACGCTCTCACACCCCATTTCGGTTGCAAATTTGCAGTCCTATCCACAAAAAAAGAGTAGCGCAAGAATCACTCTCACGCTACTCTCAAGTAAGTTTATTAGTTATTATCTACGGCCTTTACCGTTGTGATTACGGCGTTGTTGTTCTTCCATCATTGCCTTTTGTTGGCGTTGAGCTTCTTCAAGTTTTTGTGCCCACCAACCTTTTTTCTTTGGTTGTTTTGACTTAGCAGCCATTTCTGCACGAACCTTTTCTTCGCTCACCATCAAGCGACACACATAAGATTCGATGATAGTGATGAGCAACGACAAGAAATAGTAGTAGCTCAAGCCCGATGCATAGTTATTGAAGAATACCAAGAACATAAGTGGCATCAAGTACATCATCCATTGCATACCTGGCATTTGGTTGCTTGATGACTGCATCGAAATCTTTGTGTATAGAATGTTTGTTACTGTCATCAACAAACAGAACAAACTGATGTGATTACCGAAATAGTTGGTGATGAATGGGATTTGCGCCGACCATGATACGATAGCATCAGGAGCCGATAGGTCGTGTGCCCACAAGAACGATTCACCACGCAATTGGATACATGATGGGAAGAAACGGAACATTGCAAACAAGATTGGCATCATGAATAGCATTGGCAAACATCCACTCATTGGGTTAGCGCCAGCCTTGCTATATAGTTCCATTGTCTTTTGGCTACGAATCATTGCATTTTCTTGACCAGGATACTTATCGTTAAGTGCCTTAATATCTGGAGCAAGTACACGCATCTTAGCTTGTGAAATGAAACTCTTGAATTGGAATGGAGCAAGCACAAGCTTGATAATAAGTGTCAAAAGCAAGATCACAACACCTGCACTGCTGATGTGTTTGCTCAAGAAATCGAAAATAGGAATTACGAAATATTCGTTAATCCAACGGAACAATGTCCATCCAAGTGGCAACAAGCGAGTAAGTTCCAAGTTGTCATCTGGATATAGTGTATCATCATATTCTTCAAGCAATTCGTACAAGTTAGGACCAAAGAAGAACTTGAACGATGCTGGCTTAGCATCCATTGAGCTATATTCAAGTTCGCTCACGAACGATACATCTTTCAAATAGTCGTTATACAACGATGTGCCCTTTTCGAATGGAGTGCTCACCATCTTTGCTCCAGTGAAGTGCTTATCAGCAATAAGTACACTTGAGAAGAATTGGTTCTTGAAGCTCACCCACTTGAACTTGTCGCTATATGATTCCTTATCAGATGTTGTTTCGCTCAAATAGTCTACTTCACCACCTAAGAACTTGTAGTAAACACCACTGTTTTGTTCTTCAAACATCTTACCTTCTTCGTGACGGTTGATGCGTTGTTCCCAAGCAAAGTCCATCGAAGCGATGTTTTGAGGAATCAATCCAGTCATGTTTTCTTGGATCACTTCCATATCCACAACATAGCTGTTTTGTGGCAATGTGTACTTGATACCCCACTTACGGCCTTCGCCAAGGTCAAGTTGCATGATCACTGTGCTATCGTTAACCGATACTGGAGTGAAATAGAAGTCCTTTGTATCGAAGTGTTGGCTATTTGTGTTCAAACCAAAGTTGTATGAGTTGGTCTTTGCATCAAACAGTTCCACTTCAGGTGCATTGTAAGCTTTATATTTCTTCAATGTTGCGCTTGTAATCATACCACCCTTTGATGATATTTTCACCTTCAAATCGCCATTTTCAAGCACCACTTCTTCGTTAGTACCGCTCAAATACTTAGCAAATGCTCCATTCTTTACATACTTGTTCAATTCTGTGCGAAGTTTTGCCAATGCACGATTGTGAAGCACTGGATTGCTTGACTTACCATTCAACAAATCGTTTACAGCCACTACTGCGCCGTCTACTGCGATTGTACCATTAAGTTCTTCGCCCTTCAACGACAACATCACGCCGTCTCCGTTGAACACCTTTGCATTGTTCACTGAATCTACTGAGCCATATTGCATCATCGATGCCTTAAGCACATTCAATTCATACACCGAGATGGTATCCATATTACCCATCATTCGCATTTCTTCTTCGGCTTGAGCTTTCTTCTCAGCCTCAATTCGTTGCGCCTCTGCCTGTTGACGACGAGCCGCCAATTCTTCTTCCGAAGGTTGTTGCAACCACATGAAGCCAAATACTACGGCTCCCATGAGCAACATTCCAATTAAAGTGTTTTTATCCATCTTCTGGAATCTTCTTTTTTTATTATGTTACTATTATTTTATTTCTTCTTTCACTTGGCGCACAAACCCCATTATCAATTCATTAGGCTGTAACGCACTATTGTTATATTCTGGTTGGAATTGCACTCCCACCATCAACTTGTGGGCAGCTATTTCCACCACTTCCACCAATCGTGTCGTTGGGTTAACCCCCGAGCATCGCAAACCGGCTTCTTTCAGTTGCTCTACATAGAGGTTGTTCAATTCGCCTCTATGATAATGACGCTCATTCAACACCATAGAGCCACACATATCGGCTACTCGCGACCCCTCGGCAAGTTCACATCGATACACTCCCATGCGCATCGCTCCGCCCATTCCCGAATAGGCCTTTTGGTCGGTCATCAAGTCTATCACATTATGTGCCGTTCTTGCGTCGGCCTCGGTGCTATTGGCTTCTCTTAGCCCAAGCACATTACGAGCATACTCTATTACCAACGAGTGCATACCCAAACCTATGGCAAGTGTTGGCACATCATTTTCGCGGCACCATTTCACCGCAGCTATTCGGCCTTCAAGTCCTCGTGAGCCTGTCCCCGATGCTATCACCACACCATCGACATCGCTCATCAAAACTTCCACACTGCCATCGTTGATTTGGTCGGCTCTCAACAGTTTTAGCTCCACTTTCACGCCATTACGCGCTCCAGACATGAGTAACGACTCTTTCAACGATCTATAGGCAAGTTCGCTCTCGGCATTCTCGCCCACTATGCCTATGCTCACCACACTGTCCACACTGTGCATTCGTTCCAACATCGTGCGCCATTCGCTCAAGTCTGCTTTTCGCACATCGTGTAGTCCTATAGCCCACAGCACTTGTTCATCTATCTGCTGTTCAATGAGCTGCAGTGGCATTACATATATCAAGGCTTCTTCGGCATTGTCTGTTTCTACGACTACATCGCAAGGCAACACCTCATCGGCACTCGGTTCGTCGGCGTTCACAATGTTCACTATCGCGCAATCTTCTTCTCGCTCTTCTTTGAGTTGCTTTATTGCCTCGACCCACGGAATTGTTTCCATATTGTTCAACGAACCACCTATTTCAACCACAACGAAGTCATTTCCTGCGCCTTGAGCCTCAACACATCGTCTCACCTCATCGGTTGCGTGTGGCACTATTTGCACCCTTTCGCCAACATACTCTCCTCGGCGTTCACGGCTCATCACATTCTGAATGATTCGCCCTGTTGTGATGCAGTTGCTACCGCTCATTTTCACATCGGTGAAGCGTTCGTAGTAGCCTAACGCAAAATCGCACACACTGCCGTCATGGGTTACAAACAGTTCTTCGCTGTTGTTGCTTATTGTTTCAAAATCGCTATTGAGACAAGGCACACACTTCAGCATATTAACCTTAAGCCCTCGCGATAGGAGTACTCGCGCCAACGAAGCTGCAACCACCGCTCTATGGGTTGATGTTACTGCCTCTCCAATCACGAATATATACTTCGGTTCCATCTCAAAGCAACTTTTCAAACAATATAAAGTGCAAATTTAGCAATTATTCCCCGCATTCAACAAATTTCGCGCGCAAATATCCACATATTAACCAATTATTCACCTAATATTCCTATGATATTTGCATTCTTAAACACAATTAATAATTTTCGAGCTATTTATTTATAATAAATCCCGTTACTTTTCGTTTATAGTTAATAATCGTGTGTATTATAACAAACTATGAACATTTTTAAAACTACATATCAACTATCAATCGCATTAATCATTGCACTTTGTGCATCAATCAATGCTCATGCTCTTTCGGCCGATAGCTATGCGACCGAATCGGTACTTGCTAAAGGAAATTGGGTGAAAGTGAAGGTGAGTGGCACTGGATTTCAGTCTATCACACCTGCCGAAATCAAAGACTGGGGCTTTGGCAACAGCAACAAGGTGAAGGTGTTTGGCTACGGTGGCGCACCTATCTCGCTCACTCTCGACGAGAAGCAAATCGACGACCTCGTTCAAGTGCCAGTAATCAATCACAACGGATACATCCACTTCTATGCTCAAGGGGTTACTACTTGGGGTGCCGACAACATGCTCGACTATATTCAATATCAACACCCTTATGCTACCGAGGCCTATTATTTTGTTACCGACCGTGATGATATAGAGCAACTTACCATGTCGGAAGTTGATGCTACACCTCGCGAAGCAAGAAATGTAATCACTACATATACTGCTATCAATATCCACGAAAAAGAATTGGTTTCGCCCATCGAATCGGGCAATCTTTTGCTTGGTGAGGATTTCCGTTTCACATCTTCTCGCGAATTTGAAATCAATCTGCCTGGATATGTCGACAACACTCCTGTGAAGATTCTCACAGCATTCGCTGCCAAATCGTCGGGCCTAAGCAAACTTTCATTCGCTGCCAATGGTGAAGCGCTTGAGTATTCTCCTAACGACGACATTGATCCTATCGCTTCCAGTGGTAGTACTTTGCTCAACATTGCCAAGACTGTCAAGACCGTAGCGTTGGTCAACGACGACCTCCGTTTCAAGATAAATTTCGCCTCTACTGGAACACTCACACTTGCCAACCTCGACTATATCACAGTGAACTACACTGCAAAGATATTGCCTACCAATTTCCACACCGACCGCAACGCATCTTGCGACGATGTTATTAGCATCAACGACGGCACAGTCGACGACAAAATGATTGTGTGCGATGTTACCACACCTCATGCTCCAGTCATCATGAAAGGTGTACTCAATGGCAACGATTATCGCTTCTCGCCTATCGTTAACGGACATCGCCGATATGCAGTCAAAAACACTGCGTGGGTATCACCTACAGTAACTCTCGTTGAACGAATCAACAACCAAAGTATTCATAGCGAGCCTACCCCCGATATGATTATCATCACACCTACACAGTTCAAGCAACAAGCTCAACGCATCGCCGACTTGCACTTGATGCTCGATTCTATGCGAGTGCTTGTTGTGGAACAAGATAAAGTGTTCAACGAATTTTCTTCGGGTACGCCCGACTTTATGGCTTATCGCAAAATGGCGAAGATGTTCTACGACCGTGGTGCCGACGAGAGTGGACACCGATTGGGCTACATCTTGCTTTTCGGTCGTGGCACCTACGACAATCGTAAGCTATCGTCAACCGTCAAGGCGCTAAAATACCCTATGTTGCTCACTTGGCAAACCGACAATGGCTCAAGCGAAATCGATTCTTACTCTACCGACGACATCTTAGGATTTCTCGAAGATGGCTCGGGCAAATCGCTTCACACCGAAACTTTGAGCATCGCCGTGGGTCGTATGCCAGTGAAGAATGTTACCGAAGCTAAAAATGTGGTCGACAAGCTATATGCCTACACCACAAAGCAAGATTTCGGCGCTTGGAAGAACAATGTCATGGTCATTGCCGACGACATGAACAATGCTGTACACATGGAGCAAGCCGACGCCGTAATCAAAGGGCACAAAGCTAATGGTGGCGAAAGCTATGTCTATAATCGCATCTATCTCGATGCTTTCGAACTTGAAAACTCTGGTGCCGGACGCGCATTCCCTCAAGCTCGCAAGAAGATGTACCAACTTCTCAACGAAGGGGTACTTTACCTCAACTACATAGGACACTCGGGCAACTATGCTTGGACTGCCGACGGACTTCTCACTTTCAACGACATCAATTCGATGTACTTGAAGCACTATCCACTCATGCTCACTGCATCGTGCGAATTCACTCGTCTCGACAAAGCAGAAGAAACTGGTGGCGAAACGCTTTTCCTCAACCCTCGCGGTGGCGCTATCGCACTCATCACTACAGCTCGACAAGTGTATATCACCGACAATGGCACACTCAACAAGCACATCGCTAACTTTATGTTTGCCAAGGACAAAGACGGCAAACACTATCGCATTGGCGACATTCTTCGACTCGGTAAGAATGCTCTACCAAGCAACTCTAACAAACTAAAATATTTCCTTGTGGGCGACCCTACTCTACGATTGGCCTACCCGACCTACGATATTAAAGTGGAATCAATCAATGGCAACGCTCTCTGTGCCGAAGATATGCCTGTATTTAAGGCGCGCCAATCGATGACTGTAAAGGGTTCTATCGTCGACGCCAACGGCAACAAGGCTACCGAATTTAATGGCTCGGTTATCCCTACCCTCTACGATATCGAGAAGGAAATCACAACTCATGGATATAGCGCTGGTAGCGACGAGGGCAAGGTCTACACATTCCTCGATCGTTCCAACAAGCTATCGGTATCGAAGGATTCGGTGCGTAATGGCGAATTCACTGTTACAGTGGCTATCCCTTCCGAAATCGAAGCACCATCTAAATACGACAACTACACCCCTGCTATGCTCAACTTATATGCAAGTAGCGACAATGGTATCGAGGCAAATGGCAACAACGAACAATTCTACATTTATGGCTACGATGACTTGGCCGATACCGACAGCATAGGTCCAAACATTGAGGTGTTTACGCTCAATTCTGAAGCATTTACCGATGGCGACAATATCAACGAATCGCCTCTCGTTATAGCTCACATTAGCGACGAAAATGGTATCAACCTTTCAAGCAGTGGCATCGGTCACCAAATGACTTTGCTTCTCGACGGAAAGACTACCTATTCGGATATTTCAACCTATTACACACCCGATTTCACATCGGTTGGCAACAAAGGTTCTATATACTACGCACTCAACGACTTAAGCGAAGGAAATCACACTCTTCGACTCAAAGTGTGGGACACTTTCAACAATTCTTCGGAGAAAACTTTGTCTTTCAATGTTGTGAAGGGTATGCAACCCGAAATGCACGATGTATATGCTGTGGGCAACCCTGCTTCGATCGATGCTAAATTCTATATCAAGCATAATCGTCCCGATGCGCTCATCACTGTCACTCTATATGTCTACGACCTTATGGGACGACTTGTGTGGTGCACTCAAGAAAGTGGTAAGAGCGATATGTTCACATCGTTCCCTATCACTTGGAACTTGACCGACCAATCAGGAAGACGCGTTCCTCGTGGTATATATGTCTACAAAGCTGGTATTTCTACCGACGGAGTACACGAAACTACCAAAGCCAAGAAAATAGCTGTAGCAGCCGAATAAGAACACATTTTTCCGCCACGCAACACTTGTTTTCTAATAAATATCATTAACTTTGCGTTATAATTGATAATTTAATTTTATACAAATATTATGCGTAAACCTGACAATTATTTAGTGTGGGCCATTCTTTCTACAGTATTTTGCTGCATTCCTTTGGGTATCGTAGCCATCGTAAAAGCAAGTAAGGTAGATGCTCTTTGGGCTCAAGGTCTTCAAGAAGAAGCTATTGAAGCAGCTAACGATGCAAAGAAATGGAGCATCATCGGTGCTGTAGCTGGTGTACTTGGTGTAGTTCTTTATGTAGTATTCTGCTTAGTTCTTGGTTTTGCTGCAGCAGGTCTATCATCTCTATAATGAGACACAAAAAACTTTTTTTAATCATAATGATACCGATAGCCATCGGTATCATTTATTATTTTTTTAGCCCCACCGAAGCCAAGTGGATGCCAAAGTGCATCTTCAAGGTGCTCACAGGTTGGGACTGCGCTGCGTGTGGCAATCAACGAGCCCTACACGCCTTCCTTCACGGACACATAGTAGAAGCTTTTCACTACAATCCTTTTTCTATCCTTTCAATACCATATCTCGCACTTGTAGCCTACACCACATTCTTCACTTCGCCATTAGCTGTGCGATGGCGCAAGTATGTTCAACATCGCATTACAATACTCACCTACCTCGTTCTGCTCATTTTGTGGTGGATAGGACGCAATATTTTCTTTTAAAAAAGTGTAAATACAAGACGATTAGCCGTTTTTTTGAGTTTTTATTGTATCTTTGCAAGATATTAATTGGGATACTATGGACAAAGAAAAATCGGTTTTAAAATGCAGTGCCGAAACTGGTGTTTTTTTCGGTATTTATCTTGTTGCCACATTCCTATCGTTCGTTTACAGCACAAGTTCACCTCTATTGAGCATGGTGGGACTTGCTTTGTTTGCTGGAACGCCTATCGTGATGGCTTCATTGATGTACCGTTACCACACATCTCACATCGAAACTTCTAATTTCATTTCGGTGTGGACATTTGGCTCATCGACATTCATTTTTGGCGGTTTGATTTGGGCTTTTGTCGCTTATTTCTGGTTGGAATACGTTCTACCTGGATTCATCGTTACACAAGCCAAGGAAGCTCTTATTCTTTACGAAAGTGTACCCGAAACCAAAGATCTTGCTTTCACTAAGGCATTGCGCGCAACTATCGAGAACAACGAATTGCCTTCGCCTATCTATTTCACATTACAAATGCTATGGTCGTCGCTATCGTTGGGCATATTTATGTCGCTAATACTCACTCCTATAGTGCGACTTCTTAAGCGCAAAATTTAATAACAACTCTGAATAAAAAAACTTCAAATAATTCTATATAATATGGATATTTCGGTAATTGTTCCATTATACAACGAGGCTGAATCATTGCCTGAACTTTCAGCGTGGATTGAACGCGTAATGAAAGACAATAATTTCACTTACGAAATTTTGTTTATCAACGACGGTAGTACCGACGAATCATGGGATGTAATCAAGGAATTACAAACTAATAACGATTGCGTAAAGGGTGTGTGCTTCCGTCGCAATTATGGCAAATCGCCTGCTCTTAACACTGGTTTCCAACGAGCTCAAGGCGATGTCGTTATCACTATGGACGCCGACTTGCAAGACAGTCCCGACGAAATACCAGAATTGTATCGCATGATTACACAAGAGGGATATGACCTCGTGAGTGGTTGGAAGAAGAAACGCTACGACCCACTTTCAAAGACTATCCCTACCAAACTTTTCAACGCCACAGCTCGCGCAGTCAGCGGTATCTACTTGCACGACTTCAATTGTGGATTGAAAGCCTATCGCAAGAAGGTTGTGAAGCACATCGAAGTGTATGGCGACATGCACCGTTACATTCCATTCCTTGCCAAAGCAGCTGGTTTCAAGAAAATAGGTGAAAAGGTGGTGCAACACCAAGCTCGCAAATATGGTGTTACTAAATTCGGTCTTAACCGTTTCGTTAATGGATACCTTGACCTTGCTACTCTTTGGTTCCAAACTAAGTTTGGTATCAAGCCAATGCACTTCTTTGGTTTGCTTGGTAGCTTGGTATTCTTCCTTGGACTTATCTCGGTAATTGTTGTTGGCGCTACTAAGCTCTACAACATGTACATGGGCAACCACTACATTCTTGTTACCGACTCGCCTTATTTCTATCTATCGCTCACTGCGATGATTCTCGGAACTCAATTATTCCTCACAGGATTTATTGGCGAACTTATCACTCGCAACTCTCCTGAGCGCAACCACTACGAAATCGAAGAAGAAATAAGCTAATCATCTTGCCGAAAATGAACAACAATTTCAAACATTTAGCAGCCGAACGCTACTCTTGCCGTCACTATTCGCAAGAGCCTATCGATAAGCAACAAATTCTCGACATCCTTGAATGTGCGCGTCTTGCTCCATCAGCATGCAATCGTCAACCTTGGAAATTCATTGTCGTTACCGACAGCAACGAACTTTCTGCGGTGTGCGAAAGCTACGACCGTAATTGGATCAAAGAAGCGCCTGCAGCAATCATTGTGTTGGGCAATCGCAACGAAGCTTGGCACCGTCAATACGACAACTACGATGCAACCGACATCGACATTGCCATCACCACCGAACACATTTGCCTTGCGGCTACCGATATGGGTTTAGGTACTTGTTGGGTGTGCAATTTCGAGCCTACAACGCTTCGCAATGCACTCAATATTCCTGAAGAATGGGAACCACTTGTGATTATTCCTGTAGGCAAACCAGCCGAAGGACACACTGCTCCCGAAAAGAAGCGTAAAGACATTGAAGAACTTGTGCAATGGGGAAAATTCTAAACATATTTTTCGCTTTAATAGTGTGCGTGGCAACTCTTACTTCGTGCTCCAACAAAGAGTGTTTCAATAATCAAAACACTATCCCTTTGGCTGGTTTCTACTCTATGCAGTCTAAGAGTCAAATCACCGTTGATTCACTCACAGTCTACGGTATTGGAGCTAAAGGCGACGCCAATCTGCTCGACAACAGAAGTGCATCATCATTGTATATGCCTATGCCAATAAGCGGCAACTCGGCAAGTTTTGTGTTTCACTACAATGCCAACGCAATCAATGACATTGCACTCAACGACACGCTCACTATCAACTACGATAGCTACCCTAAGTTCGTTTCAAACGAATGTGGCGCTATCTATCAGTATGATATAACGGATTTCACTTGCACCCATCACCTCATTGACTCGGTTGCGTTGCCTACTATGGAATTCAACAACATCGATATCGAAGTGATTCAAATTTATTTCCGCACTAATTAAGAATGAGAAAAATCGTTTTCATATTATTGCTCTCTATGTTGTTTTCGACTCACTTGGCGATGGCACAAACTCGTCGTGTCAACCCAGTGAAAGAAAACTACAACACCATATTGCGTACCGACATAAAGAATCAAAAGAAGCCTCCGTTCACTAAGGAATGGCCAGGACTCAAGAATGACACCATCATTCGTGACACACTATTCATTGCTGTCGACACCACTAAAAAGTTATTCGACCACCCAAAATTTGGAGGCATCATCATTGGAGCCAACATTTGGGATCCTATCATGCGAGTATTCGGTCAATCTTATGGTGGCATCGCGCTTTCGGCCGAAATGAGCATTTGGAATCGCTTCTTCCCTCAAGTGGAAGCAGGTGTGGGATTGGCTTCACACACTCCCGAAGGTATGAACTTCACCTACAAAGGCCACTTAGCGCCTTATTTCAAGGTTGGAGCGCGCTACAATTTCCTTCACAACAACAATGCCGACTATCAAGTGTTGGGTGGCGTCAATTTCGGTTTCTCAAGCTTCAAATACGACATCAACAATATCACTATCAATTCCGACTATTGGGGCGACCCTATCACCACATCGATTACTGGACTCAAGTCGCATGTGCTGTGGGGCGAGGTTTCTCTATCGTTGAGAGTGAAAATTGTTAAGAATCTATCGATGGGTTGGTCGGCTATATTCCACACCATTCTTGCCGACAAGAAAAATGCACAAGGCAACGCATGGTACATCCCTGGATATGGAGTATATGACAACAGCTTCACTGGAGCATTCTCCGTCTATTACACGATACCATTTAAAGGTAAGTCCAAAGACGACAAAAAAGACACCAATCTCTAACACTGATGAAACTCTTAAAGACTGAAACTCTTGTTTCGGTCTTTTTTTGTCACTTATTATGCAATTTTATTTACAAAATGTTAGCCTAATACATATTATTTCATTAAATTTGCAAATATTATTACGAAATCAATAAAAAACTATCATATTATGAATAAAATCGTGAGCAAAACGCATTTCTCTGAAAATGTCGTAAAACTCGTTGTTGAAGTTCCACTTATCGCAAAGGCTCGCAAGGCGGGACACTTTGTTATTGTGCGTTGTGGAGAACATGGTGAACGCATTCCACTCACCATTTCCGATTCTGATATTGAACGCGGCACTATCACCCTTGTAATACAAGCTGTAGGCGAATCTACCAAGAAGATTGTAGCTCTCAACGAAGGCGATTACCTTACCGATGTGGTTGGTCCTCTTGGACAAGCTACTCACATCGAAAACTTCGGTACTGTGGTGTGCTGTGGTGGTGGCGTTGGAGTTGCTCCATTGCTACCTATCGTTGTGGCTCTAAAGGCTGCTGGCAACCGCGTAGTGAGCGTACTTGCTGGTCGCACCAAGGAGCTTATTATCCTTGAAGACGAAATACGCCGTCACAGCGACGAAGTCATCATTATGACCGACGACGGTTCTTATGGCAAGAAAGGTCTTGTAACTGCGGGCGTGGAAGAAGTGATTCAACGCGAAAAGGTCGACAAGGTGGTTACTATCGGCCCTGCTATCATGATGAAATTCGTGGCTCTGCTCACTAAGAAATATGAAGTTCCTACCGAATGTTCGCTCAATACTATCATGGTTGACGGTACTGGTATGTGTGGAGCTTGTCGTATCACTGTAGACGGAAAAACTAAGTTCGTTTGCGTCGATGGTCCTGAATTTGATGCGCACAAGGTGGATTTCGATGAAATGCTTATGCGCTTGAAGTCTTACAACTAAAAACGGGTATACAATGGAAAATAACGATATACTTGCTCAATCTCGTGCCGAAGAATGGCGCGAAGAGCTAAGAAAATCAAAAACTGCAAAGGAACGCACATCTACACCTCGCGTTAAAATGCCTGAGCTCGATGCAGCCTATCGCATCACTTGCAAGGAGGAAGTAAACCAAGGTATCACACAAGAAATGGCTCTTGTAGAGGCTTCTCGTTGCCTTGACTGTCCTAATCCTCAATGCGTAACTGGCTGTCCAGTCAATATTAACATCCCTAAGTTCATCAAGAACATTGAACGAGGCGAATTTGGTCAAGCTCTTAGCGCTATCAAGGAAACAAGCGCGCTTCCTGCAGTGTGTGGTCGCGTGTGTCCACAAGAAAAGCAATGCGAAAGCAAATGTATGTACCACAAGATGGGCAAAGAACCAGTAGCTATCGGTTATCTTGAACGCTTTGCTGCCGACTATGGTCGCACTCATGCTACCGAAGCTAAGCCTGAAGCTATTCCTTCTAATGGCATCAAGGTTGCCGTTGTTGGTAGTGGTCCTGCTGGTCTTTCATTCGCTGGCGACATGGTGAAACGCGGCTACGATGTAACAGTATTCGAAGCGCTTCACGAAATAGGTGGAGTTCTTAAATATGGTATTCCTGAATTCCGTTTGCCTAACGCTATCGTCGAAACCGAAATCGATGGTCTACGCGCTCTTGGCGTGAAATTCATCAAGGACTGCATCGTGGGCAAGACTATAACCTACGACGATCTTCACGAAGAAGGTTTCAAGGGCATTTTTGTGGCATCGGGTGCTGGTCTTCCTCGCTTCATGGGCATTCCTGGCGAAAACCTCAACGGCATTATGTCGAGCAACGAATACCTTACTCGCATCAACCTTATGGGCGCTGGTACCGAAGGTTGGGACACTCCAGTTCTTAAGGGTGAAAATGTGGCTATCATCGGTGGTGGTAACACTGCTATGGACTCTGTGCGCACAGCTCTACGCGCAGGTGCAAAGCGTGCTATGCTAATCTATCGTCGTGGCGAAGACGAAATGCCTGCTCGCGCCGAAGAAATCAAGCACGCCAAAGAAGAAGGTGTTGAATTCATGACTCTTCACAACCCAGTTGAATATCTTGGCGACGAAAAGGGTCGTGTGTGTGCTATGCGCGTTCAACGCATGGAACTTGGCGAACCTGATGCTTCTGGTCGTCGTTCTCCTGTTCCTGTAGAAGGTGCTATCGACGAAATTCCTGTTGACTTGGTAATCGTAAGTGTCGGTGTATCACCTAACCCTCTTGTTCCTCGTTCTATCGAAGGTCTTGAAGTGAGCAAGCGCAACACTATCGTTGTCAACGAAGACACTATGCAATCATCACTTGCCGACCTTTATGCTGGTGGCGACATTGTGCGTGGCGGTGCTACTGTTATCCTTGCTATGGGTGATGGTCGTCGTGCTGCCCTCAACATGCACGAAGCTCTTTCTAAGTAAAGAATTTACTACACACCTATACATACAAAAAGCGATATGTCTCATGACATATCGCTTTTTTCATATCTTATAAGTTCTAATTTCTTATATCAAGAACTTCAATAGGAAGAATGCAGCCAAGATGTACATACCCACTGTAAGTTTCTTCTTGTTACCACCAAGTAGGTTAAGCACTACATAGCTTAGCATACCAAGTACGATACCATCAGAGATGCTATAACACAATGGCATCATCACGATACAAATAAATGCTGGAATAGCTTCAGTGTAGTCTCTAAAGTCGATTCTCACAACCGATGACATCATCATCACACCCACAAGCACAAGCACTGGTGCTGTTGCTGCCGATGGAATAGAAAGGAACAATGGAGCGAAGAACATTGCGCTCAAGAAGCACAATCCACACACAAATGCTGTAAGACCACTACGGCCACCTTCTTCAACACCCGATGCACTTTCAACATATGTTGTTACAGTACTTGTACCCATCAATGCACCACCTGTTGTCGCAATAGCATCTACCATAAATGCTTGCTTCAAGTGAGGAATTTTACCTTTCTCATCAATCATTCCAGCACGAGTTGTAACACCGATAATTGTTCCGATTGTATCAAACAAGTCGACAAATAACAATGTAAACACAATCACAAACATTTCGCCAGTGAAGATTTGAGACCATTCAAACTTGCAGAAAATAGGTTCGATTGAAGGAGGAGTACTCATCACACCATCAATATTTGTAACACCAAATGGGATACCTATAATAGTAGTAGCAATAATACCAATCAACAACGCACCTTTCACATTCTTAATAAGCATGATAGCCGACAACACCAAACCAATAACGCACACAAGTGCTGAGCCTTGAGTCAAATCACCGATTTTAACAAGTGTAGAATCATGATTTACAATCACTTGAGCACTACTCAATCCGATAAATGCAATGTAGATACCAATACCCACACTGATTGAATTTTTCAATGTTGTTGGAATCACATCTACAATCTTCTCACGAAGGTTGGTAATTGTAAGCAAAATAAATAACAAACCTTCCAAGAACACTGCAGTTAGCGCAAATTGCCATGAATAGCCCATGATAGCACAGATTGAGAATGCAAAGAATGCATTTAGTCCCATACCTGGAGCCAAAGCGAATGGCAACTTAGCATACAAGCCCATAAGCATTGTAGCTGCAGCCGATACCAACACGGTAGTAGTAAACAACGCGCCCTTATCCATTCCTGTTGTACCAAGAATGTTTGGGTTCACCGCCAAGATATAAGCCATTGTCAGAAATGTGGTAATACCTGCCATAATTTCGGTCTTGACAGTAGTCTCTTTAGGATTAAATCCAAATAGTTTATTCAGCATAATAATAATAGTTTAACATTCTAATCAACAAAGATAGTTATTTTTATAAAAAATAATACAACTTTACAAGAATATATAAAAAACACCCTAATATTAGCACATCAAGTCTTTCACACCACCCACAATCTTCGCGTTTTTCCTCCCACTATATCACTATAGGCTGTTTAATTGCTATTTTTTTACTCACACCTTAATGCAATTCAAAGAGTTTTTTTCTCTAAAAAATTCCATTTCTCGCACTTTTTTACAAAATCACGAATAGAGGGGCAATTTTTTTCAAAAAAAATTTCATTCCCACATTCCTGTATTCCAACGGCTTACAATTTTATTTCAAAAAAGGTGCATTTTTTCTTTCAAAAAAGTTTGTAGATTTGGAAAATAGTCGTACCTTTGCAGTCGGGTAAGTCCTATACGGCCAGCTCCTTGTCAACTCCCCCAGGTCTTGACCGAAGCAAGGGCAGCAGGTTGTAGCGGCGCGATGTAGTAAGCTTACCTATTTGCCTCTTTAGCTCAGTTGGCCAGAGCACGTGATTTGTAATCTCGGGGTCGTTGGTTCGAATCCGACAAGAGGCTCAAAAGGAATCAACAATGTTGGTTCTTTTTTTTTGTTTTTATACATCTGTTTAACCACTTCAATCAACTACAAACCTATTCATTATGAGCAAGCCCAATTTCTTTAAGTCTCATAGTAATATTATCTATATCGTATTAATAGCACTCCTATCAGTTCTGCTTTTAATCGACTATATCCCTAATTGTTCGTCTTTCATCACTCCACCGATAGCGCTATTCCTCGGATTGGTATTCGCTTTGCTTTGTGGCAAGGCTTATCCTTCTTTCAACAAGAAAATGTCGAAAAAGCTATTGCAATACTCGGTTATCGGACTTGGTTTCGGTATGAACTTGCAAGCATCGCTCGCTTCGGGCGCAGAAGGAATGACTTTCACCATCATTTCAGTGGTTGGAACAATGCTTATTGGATGGTTGATCGGCCACAAACTGATTAAAGTTGAGCGCAACACATCCTATCTCATCAGTTCGGGCACTGCAATATGTGGTGGTAGCGCTATTGCTGCAGTTGGACCAGTCATCAAAGCCAAGGACACCGAAATGTCGGTAGCTCTCGGCACAATCTTCATCCTCAACGCCATTGCACTATTCATTTTCCCAATAATCGGGCACTGGCTCGGAATGACACAAGAGCAATTCGGATTGTGGGCTGCCATCGCCATTCACGACACAAGCTCGGTGGTGGGCGCAGGCGCTGCCTATGGCGAAGAAGCACTCAAAATTGCGACCACAGTCAAGCTCACTCGCGCTCTGTGGATTATTCCATTAGCCATTGCCACATCATTCATCTTCAAGACCAAAGGACAAAAAATCTCAATTCCTTGGTTCATTCTATGGTTTGTGGTAGCAATGATAATCAACACCTATCTGCTTAGCCTTAGCGAAACAGGCATAATGATTGGCAATTTCATCAACTCATTAGCTCGCAAATCACTAACGCTCACCCTATTCTTCATCGGAGCATCGCTCTCGGTCGACACACTGAAAGCCGTCGGCATCAAGCCACTCATTCAAGGCGTACTCCTATGGATAGTTATCAGCCTATCAACCCTCGCCTACATCTACTATTGCTAACCCCACTCAAAACAACTCTTTCATCACATAAAAAACAAGTCCCGAAAAGCCTCAGCCTTTCGGGACTATTATTTCGCATCTGCTTGTGTCTATTTCATAATACCTAAATGTATTGCTTATGGTGGTCAATTGACCACCTTTTTAGGGCTATTACTTTCGTTCCTTACACAAACCAATACAAGTCTTATTTCAAGAACTTATTCATTTCTTCTTTTGTGAAGCCTTTGCGTTGAGCATAGTCGGCTCGTTGATCATCGCCTATTTCGCCAATTACGAAATAGCGACTTTCGGGGTGCGCTAACATCAACCCACAAATGCTTGATGCAGGCGACATTGCTCCATTTTCGGTAAGCAACACTCCTATTTCCGACAAATCAAGCAATCTATCAAGTTGGAATATCACACTTTGATCGGGCAACGACGGATATCCCACCGCCGGACGAACACCTTGATAATATTGGCGTAGCAAGTTTTCTGGGTTTTCATTCTCCTCGGAAGCATATCCCCACAATTCCTTACGCACTCGCGCATGAACGCGCTCTGTTGCTGCTTCCACAAGTCGGTCGGCTACAGTTTGAAGCAACATAACACGATATTCATCGTTGGCTTCTTGTATCATAGCATTAATTGCCGAGCCCACACTTACAGCAAACACACCCACATAATCATCGGCAGGTGCCACAAAATCGCACAACGACAACGACACATCACTATCATTAACCGTCTGCTGACGAAGCATTTCGATGCGTTCATTTGCAACAACGATTGCTTCACCATTGCGATAAGCTGGTAGCACACCTATGCGAGCCTTAATGCTATCGTTTGCCACTTGTTCAAGTTCATCGAGCAACTTATTTGCATCAGCGTGCAAATCTTTAGCTTCGGTTGAGTCGACACTCACCTTCCACGCCGCATAGAATGGAATCCAGTTTATGTAACTACGAGCTTCAGCCACCAACACGCCATAAGTATTCACGCCCTCTACCAGTGGAGCCACAGGAGCATAGCTCAATTGTGGCGCACGATTGCGAGCCTCATCTATTGTATACAGTTGTGTTTTCTTGTTATAATTGTCGCGCAATTTTGCTTGTCGTGCAGTCCACTCAGCCACAAAAGAATCTCTATTGGACAACAATTGCTGTGCCACCACTGGCATCATTGCTGCATCGCGAGTGTGAACAACAGGTGCATCACATTCGGGAGCTATTTTCACAGCTGTGTGTAGTTCGCTCGTTGTAGCACCACCCACCATAAGCGGAATATCGAGATGTTTCTCTTGCATCAAGCGAGCAACATTGCGCATTTCTTCGAGCGAAGGAGTGATTAGCCCACTCAACGCCACTATATCGGCATTTTCGGCTATAACACGATTCACAATATCTTCACCGGGCACCATAACACCCATATCCACTACATCGTAGCCATTGCAACGCATAATCACCGACACAATATTCTTTCCTATATCGTGAACATCGCCCTTCACCGTTGCAAGCACCACCTTTCCAGCCTTTCCGGTTGCACCAGTAGCAAGCTTTTCGGCCTCGATGTGAGGATTGAGCCACGCCACTGCTTGTTTCATTGTGCGCGCGCTCTTCACCACTTGAGGAAGGAACATCTTTCCTTCGCCAAATAATCTGCCCACTTCGTTCATTCCCGCCATCAACGGACCATCAATCACGGCAAGTGCCGAACCGAGTTCGCTATGCACACGCGCAAGTGTATCTTCGAGCAATTCGGTGCGACCTTTCACCAACATATTTCGCAAGGCATCTTCGACACTCACATTCGATACCTCTTCGGCATTAGCTGCCTTATTTGCCCCACCGTCCTTAATTTCTTGTGCTATAGCTATCAGTCGGTCGGTAGCATCGGCATCACGATTGAATATCACATCTTCAATTGCCACGCGCAAATCTTCAGCAATATCATCATACGGAATCATCGCTCCTGCATTCACGATAGCCATATCCATTCCCTTAGCAATAGCATGATACAAGAACACCGAGTGCATAGCCTCACGCACAGCATTATTTCCACGGAACGAGAACGAAAGATTGCTCACTCCACCACTCACCTTAGCTCCTGGCAGATTGGTCTTTATCCATTCCACAGCACGAATAAAATCGATGGCATAGTTGTTATGCTCTTCGATACCAGTTGCTATCGACAATATATTTGGGTCAAAAATTATATCACACGAAGGGAATTTCACTTCTTCGGTCAATATGCGATAGGCTCTTCCACACACTTCAATCTTGCGTGCATATGTTTCAGCCTGCCCCCTCTCATCAAAAGCCATCACCACCACAGCAGCGCCCATTCGCTTTATATATTCGGCTTTTGCCTTGAAAGTTTCTTCGCCGTCTTTCAGACTTATTGAATTCACGATACCCTTACCTTGCACACATTCAAGCCCTGCAGTTATCACATTCCATTTCGATGAATCAATCATCACTGGCACACGCGCCACATCGGGTTCTGAGCCAAGCAATCGCAAGAAATGCGACATTTCGGCTTCGGCATCGAGCATGGCGTCGTCCATATTCACATCCACAATCTGTGCACCTGCCTCCACTTGCTTAATTGCTATCGACAATGCCTCATCATAGCTTTTCTCATTGATAAGACGCAAGAACTTCCTACTTCCTGCTACATTGCATCGCTCTCCCACATTCACAAACATTCGCTCGGGAGTAATTTCGGCCATTTCAAGCCCCGAAAGTTGCATCACTTCCTCAATTTCTGGTATCTCGCGAGGAGCATATTGTTTTGCCACATCTGCGATAGCTTTTATGTGCTCGGGAGTCGTTCCACAACAACCACCAATGATGTTCACCACACCTTTTTCAAGCATCACGCACACATGTTGAGCCATTGTGTCGGGAGTTTCGTCATATTCACCCATTTCGTTAGGCAAACCAGCATTAGGATAAGCACTCACAGCGCATCCTGCTATTGACGATAGGCATTCGAGCCACGATGTCATTCCTTCTGCGCCAAATCCACAATTCAACCCTACGCTCATCACATTGCTGTGTCGCACACTTGTCAAGAAAGCTTCTATCGTTTGACCACTTAGCGTGCGTCCACTCTCGGTGAGTGTTGCCGAAAGCATCACAGGCACCACTCGACCACACATGCGCATAGCTTCGTCGGCTGCCCACAATGCTGCTTTAGCATTTAGTGTGTCAAACACTGTTTCGATGAGCAACACATCCACCCCACCATCTATCAATCCTCGCATCTGTGTGATATAGGCTTCTACAAGTTGGTCCCACAACATGTTGCGCTCGGCTGGATTTTCCACCGATGGCGACATTGACAAGCTTTTGTTCGTTGGGCCCACACTTCCTGCCACCCATTTCGCTGAATCGCATTCGGCAACAACACGCTTAGCCAATCGTGCTGCCTCAACATTTATCTCATACACATCGCCTTCCACACCATAATCGCTCAACGAGATAGCATTAGCATTGAAAGTATCAGTCTCGATGATATCGGCTCCTGCTTCGAGATACTGACGATGAATATCAGCTATCACATCGGGACGAGTAAGAACAAGAATGTCGTTGCAACCTTTCATTTCGCAATCGACATCGGCATAACGCTCGCCACGAAAATCAGCTTCGCTCAATCCTGCGCGCTGTATCATCGTTCCCATCGCCCCATCGAGCAACACGATTCGTTGTTTCAACAATTCTTTCAATTCTATATTTTTGCTATCCATATACGATTCATTTGTAAAAGTTCCACAAAATTAATAATTCTATTCTACCCACACACCTATTTTAGCACCATAATAACCCACTTTTGTCGATTTTTCTTTTTCAATAAAAATGAATATTGTATTTTTGCAAAAATTATAATATATGAAACTTAAACACATTCTATCAATCTTGGCTTTATGTGCTTCGGCTACTATCATGGCCGACGAAAGCTATCCAAGCATCACAACCGACCAACTACCGCTCAACGACACTATCGTCGACTGGGACAACGATGGTATGGTGATTATGGAAGACGGAAAGGGTTTTGTTGCTCTTTACAACAACAACGATGGTATCTTCTTCCAAGTGCTAATTAAAGACCGCCGACTACAGCAACAAATGCTCCGTCAAGGCTTGGTTGTATATGTCGATCCTAACGGAAAGAAGAAAAAGAAATACTCGGTGCAGTTCCCAACTCTCGCTCCTTCTAAGCGTGGTGAACGACCACAAGGCGAAAGAATGCATCGCGATGGCGAACGCCGATTCAATCGTCAAGACACTGTTGGTATGTTTGGTAACATCCAACAACAAGACCCACGCGACCGTCAACGCCGTCAAATTTCAAAGGAAGAACGCGAAAAGATGCTCAAGAGACTCATTGCTAATGTAGCATCACAACCTGCTACATTCTTAGAAGACGATGAAGAAACCATTCTTTCACAAGAATCGGCTAAAGTATTCGTTTCGGGCAATAATGTAGTATTCACAGCCTACATTCCTTACGACCGCTTTGATAAAATAGGTAAAAAGGGCGAGTTTGCACTTGGCATTACTGTTAAAGAAATCGAAGAGGGCGAAGGCTTCCCAGGCAGAGGCATGTTCGGTCCACCTCCAGGTATGATGAGAGGCGGTATGATGCCACCTCCTCCAGGTATGAGAGGACGCTTCGGTGGCCCTGGCGCGTTAAATGATGTTAAATTATTTAGCGAATGGATTGTTTTTACAACAAAAAACACTAATTTTACCAATGTAAAATAAAAAGACGTAAATAATAAATCTTTTCATACTATTTGTAGGGCTATAAATTAAGTTGATTCAAGAGAAGGAGCTGCTCGTGTGAGTCGCTCCTTTTCATTTTTAGTTAGTTAATCATCTCAATTATAACTTACTACTATACACAAACAGCCCCGTGTATCGCTTCACACTGGGCTGTTTTATATATCTTCAACAACGAAAAATTATCCCAACTGATTAAGGAGTTCTTCGCAAGCATCTTCAAGAAGATTAAGCACGAGTTCAAAACCCTCAGCTCCCTCATAATAAGGGTCTGGAATGTGATCATAATGTTCATAGTGGCGTATGTAGTCGGCCATCATCACTATTTTTTGCGATTCCTCAACCGTAGCAGCCATATTTTCAAGATTATACTTATTAGAAGCATCCATTGCCACTATTAGGTCAAAATCTTCGAAATCGCTACCAGTTACACGACGACTGCGATGAGTAAGATTATAGCCTCGCTTTTGCGCATGAACACGCATTCGGCGATCGGGCAACTCACCCGCATGACCTCCATAAGTACCTGCCGAATCAAGATAGAACCTGTCTGTAAGTCCTCGTTCGTCAATCATTCGTTGCATCACGCCTTGCGCTGCTGGCGAACGACAGATATTGCCCAAACACACAAAAAGTATCTTATATTTGTCCATTCTATCTTCTTTCATCATCATTTTTATTTCTTTTTCAGTTTATCTATTAGGCGGCAAGCTGCAGTCTCGGCACTTGGAGCGTTTGTGAGTCTACGAGCTATTTCGTCATAGCCTGCTTGTTGTTTCTTATAATATTCGCCTTCTTGGTCGAGCAATAGTGCCAACTCAGCAGCCATATTTCCGGCATTGCAGTGATGCAACAACAACTCTTTCACCACTGGAGCATCGGCAATAAGATTAGGAAGCGACACATATTTCACCTTCAACACTCGCGAATACAACTCATATATCAATCGGCTTCCTCCCATTCTATAACACACCACTTGTGGAGTGCGCAGGATAGCTGTTTCGAGCGTCGCAGTGCCACTGGTTACAAGTGCTGCCTTTGCATGATGCACCATCTCAAACGATTTTCCAAATAGCACCTTAGGCTTATGCTCACTATATCCAAGTTTGGCAAACACACTGTCATAAAATTCGGGCGACAAACCTGGCGCACCACACACTATAGGTTGACAATCGGCAAACTGAGACACAGCACCGAGCATTTCCTTCAAATTGTCTTCCACCTCCTTCTTGCGTGAACCTGGAAGCAATGCCAACAACTCTCGTTGCTCATCTATTCCATTCTCCTTGCAGAACAATTCACGTGAGCGGAAATTTTGTTTTGCCTCGTCGATTTCGTTCACAGTAGGATTGCCCACATACTCAACCTTGTAATTATGACGAGCGAAGAACTCTGTTTCAAATGGCAAAATTGAATACATCTCGGTTACATATTCCTTGATTTCCTTCACGCGATATTCTTTCCATGCCCACACCTTTGGCGAGATGTAATAAAACACAGGAATATTTAGCGAATGAGCAAATTTTGCAATTTTAAGATTGAACGATGGATAGTCCACAAGCACCACAGCATCAGGACGCCACTCGCTCACTATTTGGCGAGCAGTTTTCATGAAACTCATTATCGTGCCCAAATGCTTTATCACTTCGATAAAGCCCATGTATGCCATATCCTTATAGTGCACCTCTGGAGCCACACCACTGGCTTGCTCCATAAAGTCGCCACCGAAGAATCTAAATTCGGCTTCATTATCGCTTGAACGCAATGCTTTTATTAGTTGCGAAGCGTGGATATCACCCGACGCCTCTCCTGCTATCACAAAATATTTCATATTGCCACTTGTATAACACAACAAAGATAACCAATTTCACGAAAAGGCACAAAAAAAGCTGTAACTCTCCTTGAGAGAAACAGCTTCAAACCTTTTTAACTTGCTAAGATTACTTAACAGAATCAGCAGCAACTGTGTCAGCAGCAACAGTATCAGCGCAGCAAGAATCAGCGCAAACTGAATCAACAACAGCTACAGAATCAGCAACTTCAGCAGCAGCTTCAGTCTTTGCACCACCGCAAGATACCAAAGAAGCACCGAAAACAACAGCAAGTAGTAGAACTAACTTTTTCATTTTCTTTCTTAATTTAATAATAAAACAATATTTTTTTAGCTTCAAAAATCGATGCAAATTTATAACAAAATTTTCAGATAGGCGAACTTTTTTCCATTTTTTTTGACATTTCTATTGTATTTTTCTCTTTTTCCCCCTTTTTCGCACTTTTCATCATCAAAAACACTTGTTTTTCGCCTCAAAATTTAAGGGCTATCGACATCCTTGTCAACAGCCCTTAATTCTATTTTGATTGTTTTTTTATCATCAATTTGTGTACAAGAAACGCTTGATACTGCGCTTAGGAGTTTTTTCAAACTCGTTGGCAAACAACTGAATCTTTGTTACTTGTTCGTATGGAGCAAGAAGCTTGTTCAAATCCTTACGCACCACTTCCATCACTTCAGGAAGTTTTTCGCGTGTCAAGCCTTCAGCATCCATCTTTTCATAGTCAGGATAAACAAGTGCCACAATCTTTCCTTCGCGTTCCACGATAAGGCTTTCCATTACATAAGGCATATTGTTTAGCTTTGACTCGATTTCTTCCGGATACACATTTTGACCATTTGCTGTAAGAATCATTGTCTTCGAACGGCCCTTGATGTAGATAGTACCATCTGCGTCCATCGTACCCATATCACCAGTATTTAGCCAACCATCATCATACAACACGCGATCAGTAGCTTCGGCATTGTTATAATAGCCACGCATCACATTTTCACCGCGCACATAGATTTCGCCAGGAATATTTTGAGGATCGCTTGATAGCACCTTTGCTTCCATGATACCTGGAAGAACCTTACCTGCCGAATGTAGCTTAAATTGCGACCAGTGTGTGTAGCTTACAAGTGGAGCGCACTCAGTCATACCATAACCCACTGTGAATGGGAATTTTATCTTATACAAGAATTCTTCTACTTCCTTATTAAGTGGAGCACCACCCACGATTACTTGTTCGAAGTTTCCACCAAATGCTTCGATAAGAGTTTGACGAATCTTTCCGTAAACAGTGCGGTCAAGCAATGGAATAGCAAGCGCCCAACGAGCAAATCCCTTGCTAATCTTAGGCACAATCTGCTTGCGATATATCTTTTCAAGAATTAGCGGAACACAAATAATCAAGTTAGGTTTCACTTCAGCCAATGCCTTAAGCATAATCTTTGGTGAAGGAATGCGACCCAAAAGAGTGATGTGAGTACCCACAGCAAGTGGAGTAAGAAGGTCGAATGCACAACCATAAGCATGAGCAAGTGGAAGGAATGACAAGCACTTAGAGCCTTTATAGTGCAATTTTTGCTTCATACCGAACACCACATTACCAGCAATGTTGTTTCCTGTAATCATTACACCCTTACTGAAGCCTGTTGTACCCGATGTATAGTTAAGAATCATCAATTCATTATTGCTCACATCGGCAAACTTCACATCGCAGCGACCAAATCCTGATTTATATTTAGTATAGAAGTTCTTTTGCAATGCAGTGAGTTCATTGCCTATTGCTTCACCTGTGCGTTGTGCCAACAAATCGCTCTTGTCAAGACCTATCACTGCACGCACATTACGCAATGCCGATGCATCAAGGTTTTCCCAAATGCTATTTGAACAGAACATCATCACCGAACCTGAATGGTTCACGATATGTTGCACATCATTAGGATTGAATTCTTGAAGAATAGGAACGATTACTGCTCCGTATGTGATAGTACCGATAAATGTTGTAATCCATTCGCTGGTATTCTTGCCTATCAACGCAATCTTTTCACCACGCTTAACACCACAACGGCGATACAATTCATGTAGCATTGCGATTCGTTCGGCAAATTCACCATAAGTAAGAGTTTTCTTATCGGTATAATCGGTCAACGCTGGGAGATTCCAGTTCTCTCTAAAGCTATTTTCGTAAATCTTAATTATATTTTCTTCTATCATAATATCTTCTAAATTTTTACGCACACAATTGCGTTTGATGTGCAAATATACTAACTCTACTCTCCACATCAAAGAAAAACACCAACAAATTAACTCATTTTTGCTCACTTTGTCCCATTTTGTGCAAAAACCAAGTTTTTTTTCTGCAATAATCAAAAATGGGCTTATATTTTTGGGGGAATTTCGGTAACTTTGCAACATAGATATAATATAATAACTATATATGATCGATAAATCTGCATTCAACAATTATACAGCACAATTTCACACCCTCGGTTGCAAGCTTAATTTTGCCGAAACATCTACTATCGGCAAGCTTCTTGCCGACAAAGGCATTCGTCGCGCACACATTGGTGAAACGCCTAATATTTGTGTGGTGAACACTTGTAGCGTAACCGAAGAAGCCGACAAGAAATGCCGTCAGCTCATTCGCCGTCTTGTCAAGAAGTATCCCGAAGCACTAATGATTGTAACTGGATGCTATGCACAGCTCAAGGGTAACGACATTGCTCAAATGGAAGGTGTCGACATCGTGTTGGGTAGCGAGCAGAAACTTGATGTAACACAATACATCGACAAGTGGCTCGAAGATCACCAACCTACACTCGAAATCACTCCAACCAAAGATATTCGTCGCTTCAGTCCTTCATGTTCGCGTGGCGACCGCACTCGCTATTTCTTAAAGGTGCAAGACGGATGCGACTACTATTGTAGCTATTGCACCATCCCTAAAGCTCGTGGACGCAGCCGCAGCGGCACTATCGAGAGCCTCGTTGCTCAAGCTAAAGAGGTAGCAGCCGAAGGTGGACGCGAAATCGTTATCACTGGTGTGAACATTGGCGACTTCGGTAAGAATACTGGCGAACACATCATCGACCTTTTCCGCCAACTCGACACTATCGAGGGAATAAGTCGTTATCGCATTTCGTCACTTGAACCCGACTTGCTCACCGATGAAATCATTGAATTTGTGGCACAATCACGTGCTTTCATGCCTCACTTCCACATTCCTCTACAATCGGGTAGCGATGCCGTGCTCAAACTTATGCGCCGACACTACGACTCGGCCCTATTTGCCGACAAAGTGACGCGCATCAAGGAGCTTATTCCCGATGCATTTATTGGCGTCGACCTCATTGTGGGTGCGCGTGGCGAGAGCGAAGAAGAATTTGCTACATCGCGCGATTTCGTGAGTGGGCTACCTATCACTCGTCTGCATGTGTTCCCTTACTCGGAACGACCTGGCACGCTTGCGCTCAAACTCGACGGCGTGGTGGATCAACGCACCAAGAGTTTACGAGCTGGAAGAATGATCAGCATTTCGGAGGACAAGCTCAAGCTATTCACACAACAATTCATAGGCACTGTGCGACCTGTTCTTTTCGAGCAACCTCAAAAAGGACAACCTATGCATGGTTTCACCGACAACTATATCAAGGTTTACGCACCTCATCGTCCCGAATACATCAATAAGATTGCTCTCGTGAAACTTATCGAGATGAACGATGATTGCTCGGTGAATTGCGAAGTTGTTTCGGCTCCCGACGAATTTTAATATCAAGTAAAAACTATGGCAAAAGCATCATTAACTCAAAAAATCACATACGCACCACTTGCTGCACTATTGCACAGCCTTGCGCTCCTCCCTTTCGGAGCATTATATCGCATTGCCGATGTACTTTATGTGCTAATGTTCTATGTGTTGCGCTATCGCAAGAAAGTTGTCATCAAGAATCTCAACGAATGCTTCCCCGACAAGAGCGAAAGCGAACGCCAACAGATTATGAAGGACTTCTACAAGCACCTTGCCGACACTTTTGTTGAAACCATCAAGTTGCTACATGTGAGCGACGAAGAAATGCGCCGCCGCATCGTATTCCACGATGTCGAAGAAGTGGACAAGAGTATCGCGAATGGTCGTTCGGTAGTAATGTATGCAGCTCACTACTGCAACTGGGAATGGCTTTCGGCCATCACCATGTGGTCGCGCTACGACACCAGTGTGATGCAATTCGGACAAGTATATCACCCTCTCAGCAACGCATGGTGGAACGATTTTATGCTCAATTTGCGTGGCCGTTTCAAGTCGCATTCTTACCCTATGAAGCGCGTGCTTCGCGACCTTCTTGCTGCTAAGAACAAAGGTAAGGTGTCAATCACAGGTTTCATTTCCGACCAGCACCCTCACCCAAATGATATCGACGATGTAATTACATTCCTCAACCATCACACAGCCTTCATCACAGGTCCTGAAACGATGGCTAAGAGAATCGATATGGATGTGCTATACTTCGATGTGCGAAAGGTGAAACGAGGATACTACGATTGTACTATTCGAGTGATTTCACGCACTCCAAAGGACGAACCTCAGTACAAAATCACCAATACATATGCGCGCATGCTAGAACAAGCTATTATAGAGAGCCCAGCTGAATGGCTATGGACTCACAAACGCTGGAAGCGACCTGTAACTCCTAAAAACACTAATTCAAATGAACAAACCGATAGCTGTAATAATTCTTAACTGGAATGGCGCTCGACTTTTAGAAGAGTTCTTGCCTTCGGTGTGTACCTACACCAACGACCAACTTGCCGATGTGATTGTGGCCGACAATGGTAGCACCGACAATTCGCTCGACCTACTCAAGAGCAAGTTCCCTCATGTAAAAACGCTTGCTTTCGACCAAAACTACGGTTTTGCCGAAGGCTACAACCGTGCTATCGAGGTGTGCAAGGATTACAAATATACCGTTCTGCTCAATAGCGATGTGCAATGCGCTAAAGGCTGGCTCGAACCACTTTACGAACTCTGCGAGGCACACCCCGAAGTAGCAGCTTGCCAACCAAAGATTCTCTCTTACAACGAACCTTCAAAATTTGAATATGCTGGTGCTGCAGGTGGTTTTATCGATAGTCTTGGCTATCCTTTCTGCCGTGGACGCATCTTTGGCACTGTCGAAACCGACAACAAGCAATACGACACCGACCCTATCGACATCATGTGGGCTACGGGAGCCGCACTATTTGTGCGCACCGATGTGTATCGTACTGTGGGCGGTCTTGATGCGAAATTCTTCGCACACATGGAGGAAATCGACCTTTGTTGGCGCATTCATCTTGCAGGACACAAAATAAAGGCCGTAACTTCTGGCGCAGTCTATCACCTCGGCGGTGGTAGTCTTCCTGCATCCAACCCTCGCAAGACTTACCTAAATTTCCGCAACAATCTGCTACTACTTCACAAGAATCTGCCTAAGAAAGAAGGCTGTCGACTACTTTTCATTCGTCGCCTTTACGACACATTGGCATTCTTTATGTTTGTAGCCAAATTTGATTTCAAGAACGCAAAGGCTGTGCTTGATGCACACTTTGACTTCAAGAAAATGAGAAAAGAATACAACTCGTTCCCAAGCAAGAACCTTATGGGTACTTTGCCGGGTAGCGATTGCAATATTATTATCGATTACTACCTCAAGGGTAGAAAAACTTTTTAACAACTCATTATTATGAACAACCAAAGACCTCTCATATTCATCAGCAACGATGATAGTTACAAAGCTCCAGGTATCAATTTCCTTATTGAGATAGCTCGCACTTATGGCGATGTATTTGTTGCTGCTCCCGAATCACCACAATCAGGCAAATCTTCAGCTATCACTATGGAACAACCTATCCGTGCACGCCTTGTTCACCAAGAAGAAGGACTCACCATCTATGCTGTAAACGGTACTCCTGTCGATTGCATTAAACTTGCGCTCAACGATCTTGTGCCACGCCTTCCCGACTACATTTTCTCGGGCATGAACCACGGCTTCAATTATGGCAACTGTGTAACCTATTCGGGCACTATGGGAGTAGTATTTGAAGGTAGTTTCTATGGTATTCCAAGCATCGGTTTCTCTTATGGCTCACACGATCATGGTGTCGACCTCACTCCTTGCGAACCAATCATCCGCCAAGGAATCGAGCTTATCATGAACAACAAGTTTGAACCAGGCACTTGTTTCAATCTAAACATCCCTGTGTGCGAAAATATTCTTGGTCTTAAAGTGGCTATCAACGCGCGTGGCCGATGGATGCACGAATATGAAAAGCGCATCGACCCATTCGGAAAACCATATTATTGGACTACTGGCTCGTATGTTGCCAGCGAGCCAAACAATCCACTTAACGATGTAACTTTGCTCGAGCAAGGCTATGCTACAATAGCACCTTGCACTGCCGACCAAACTCTCCACTCGGCAATCGAAGAGCTTGACAAACTGCTATAAACTTCCTTTATTCATATCATTATGAATGATTCAATACATCAAGCATTACATGGGGAATACCTTCAACATTTAGATAGTATCTCTCAATCTGTACATGCTATCGCCGAAAACACCTACACATGGTACAATTGGTATAGCTCTGCCTTCTCATTATTATCAATTGGTGCATCTTTTGCAACTATCGCAGGTATTGCAACTCTCTGGTGGCAATGGAAAAAACGTAGGATAACTAAAGATTGCCAGAAGGCGATTTTTCTCGACCTTATTCGTCACATGTTTATCATCAATGTCATTCTTGAAGTTGTAAGAAGGGTTTGCGAGCATCACAATTACGCTTGCCGACCTATCGAAGGCGTTTTTGCTCGTTTTGCAACACTTGAAAGCGATACCGACCTCGGTCGTCTTTCCACAAGTTCAAAACAATATGCTCTAATCCATAGCGTAAACTCATTACTTCGCAATTTCAACATTGCAGTAAATATCGCCGAGAAGCACTTTGCCGATCCTAATTGCCCTAAGGTTCAAAAAGCAGACGATCTAAGAGAAATCGCAGTTCGTTCAAGAAGAATCTGCGACGAGTTAATCGAATTAGCTAAAAAATTAGACCTAGACATCACTACTGATTCAGCAAGTGCACACATCCGTCAATATTATGAGAATAAACCACCTACTTCTATAAGCAAAGAAGAAGAAGCATGTATCCCAAAACGAAACATATATATAAACCACGACTATTTTGACAAAAAGTTGGGACTTACCGATATTTTCAATCGAAGAATTAAGGCTCGATTCGATGACATCTACTTTATTTTTGAGAACAACCTAGAACTTGGTCCCACACCAACTACTGTAACATTAACATCACCCCAAAAGAAAGAAAATTCCAATAATCCTAAGCTTAATCCCTATCAAAAAATTAAACGCTCAAAATAAAAAAAGATAAAAGCCTCATTGTGGGCTTTTATCTTTTATAGTCGTTCCATCTTATAACCTTTGTCGATAAGCGTTGTAAATATCTCATCTAAGCGATTATAGAGCTTGTCGGTGCGATGCGGAGATGTTCCTGGGTGGATCAATATTATTCGGCCATCGAGTGTGCTATCGCGCTCATAATCATACAATTTATCCATCAATTCTTGCGATGTCTTGTATCGCCATGTCATGTCGGGCGTAGTGTAGTCATCACAAGTGTAGGTTCGTGGAGTAAAATTCACTGGCACCAACCCCATTGATCTTATCGCCTCAATGTTTTGCGAATTATACCACTCATAGGGTGGCAAGAAATATGGTGCATCATCCTTTGTGACGCCCAATTTAGCAAGTTCGGCATAGTTATCTTCGATATCGCGCTTCAAACTATCATCGCTCACCATATTGGTGCGGTCATTATCCCAATCGGCATACAAAATGTGCCTATCAGAATGGCAGCCTACATAATGCCCCGACGAAATCACGCGTTTCACCACATCTTTGTGTTCGTCCATGCGCAAGCAATTACCAGTGAAAAAGAACGAGCCCTTAACATCGTGCTTATCGAGCACATCAAGCACCACTGACGCTCCTTCAAACAGCGAATCGGCAGTAAATACGAAATATATCGTCTTTCCTACTCCATCGCGCTTCACCACCGCGCCATATTTGTCGCACACATCGGTAAAATCAGTGTGGCGACTACTTTTGTCACCACAAGCAACAAGAGCTATCGCCACACCTATATAAATTAGAATATTTTTCACTTCGCACTACTTATTTGAAGAAATCAAGCACCTTAGTAAGACTTTCGGCATTTTTCCACTTGATTTTATTCTTTTTCAAGAATTGTTTCCAAGCTTCTTTCTTATCGGCAGGAAGCATCTTTTCGATATCTTTCTTATCGGCTTCAACCACTGTATCGCCCACCTTCAAATAGAAGCGTGAACGCACATATAGCTCATTACCATCGTTCTTTTCTTGTAAAAGTAGTCCATGCTTTGGGTTGTTCATACCAGCAAGGTCAAGCGAAGACAATTGGCGAGTAGCCGAGCTATTTGCGCTTGACCCATAAGCACCTGTAGGCTGTGTGATTCGGTTAAAGTCGGCACAATCATGTTGTAGTACAAGGTTACCACCTTGTTCACCCACAACTTCCATCACATGCTTATCGGCAACAACAAACTTGCGACCGCCTATCACCACGCTATCCATATCATTGTGGCGTGCCTCATAGATCTTGTCGTCCTTAGGATTGATATAATGAAGCACATTGCCCATAAAATGCACATTAAATTGCGCCACACTATAATCCTTACCACGATATAGCGTACCTTCCTGGAAATTTTCCATCAGATAAGGCCACTTTGTGTTTGGAGTGAATGCACTCATGCCCAACGCCACAATCGACATCATCATTAAAAGAACATGCTTTTTCATAACTTATCTTATTTTTAGATTTATATCATCAATCCTTAAGTTCTGCAACCTCGAATGACAACTTACAAAATCACCTTAGTAGTTTTGTTACCTTGCTTCTTGATAAACAATCCCTTTGTAGGATTTTCCACCTTCACACCTTGAAGGTTGAAATACTCTACAGCAACATTTTCGTCAAGAGTTACATCTTCGATTGCACTCGCACCCTTGATATTGATTGTAAATTGACGGCTCACCGATTCATTCTTTGAATTGGTAGCTGTAATTGTGATATTAATTGCTGATGTACCAGTTACAGTATCAATATAATCGGCTGCGTTTAGCACTTCAGTAGTTACAAGATTACCATTCACAACATCAAATGGAGCCTTAGCATAGCCAAACAAAGTCTTCTTACCTTGCACTTGATAAGTAAACACTGGAGCCTTTTCGTCAGTTTCTACTGTTACGACACCCACCACTGTTCCTGCTGGTTGTTTTTCAGCTACAGTATTATTTGATATTGTAATATTTGTTGGTTGGCTCATTGGAGCACGCAAACCTATCACCATTCCGTGACCAACAGTGAAGCTCATCACCGATCCACCAATAACTACTTGTGCAGCCAATTTATCCAATGAGAAGTAAGCATCGCCGGCACCACCCCAGCCCCAGTTCACATGATAGAATGCGCCATCATATCCATCAAGGTTGAAGCAGTGACCTGCAGTACCATCTTCAGGATAACCGCAATATACGATTGGACGACCAGCTTCCAATTCAGCCAAAATCATCGCATTCCAATCCTTATCGTTATAGCTATCGCGTTTCAAATAAGTTACCGACTTTGGATAGCCAAAATATGACTTCAACGCACTTGATACATAAGATGTTTGTGTACCTGAACCACCAGGACCATAGCTCATCTTTGTTGCCATACCACAATGCCACAACAAGCGTGCCACATCGTCCTTACTGTTTGCACCACTCAAGATGTTTGACCAGTTATATGCAGGCTCTGTGCTAAAATTAATGCTAAGGTTGCCATAGTAGCTACCTGAATTAAACGATACTGATCCTTCTGGACGCTCTGGGTATTTCACAACACTCATTGCTTGACCCATAGCCACAGCCACACAACCCACTACTGCGCGACCATCCTTATCATTAGATGGGCAATACTTGTTATATGGGCTACTTTGGTTCCATTGCACAGTGATAAGTGGTTCAATTTTATTTGTTGCTTTAGTTGTTACGCCCTTTGTTTCCATCTTTACCGAAGCCTTATCCCAATCAGCATTGCGCTTTGTAGACACTTCGCTACTTTCCAATATTTGTTCGGCATTGATATCAAGCCAACCCTTCATATTGACTGGCATATTTTCAACTGGGAACACACCATTTTCAGAATATCCGATAAGTGGAGTAGCCACATCGTCGGCACTAATCAAAGCCCAACCTTGTGGAGCAAAATTCACAGCATAATAAGCTGTCTTGCCTTCATACTTCACTGGCGACACCGATGCCACACCCTTCACTGGCACTGCTTTTTCGTTCATCATGCGCAAAGCAACCGACGAAGCATCATTTAGGCTCACTTCCTTGGCAAAACCACCGAAAGCAACCATTAAACTCAATATTGAAAGTGATAGTTTCTTCATATATTTTACAATTTTCAATTACAACTTTATTTCAAACTACAAATTTAAAGAAAGTGTTGCAATTTTCAAACAAATTATCACTTTTTTCAACACTTTTCACTAAAACCATTCAACAACAAGGCACAAAAAAAGTGAGCCGTACTCGTCGAGTACAGCTCACCACAATTATTTTGGTATTACAAATTACTTGCTAACCTTCTTCAAACCCTTTGCAGACTTTAGGTTCAAGTTCTTTGTACCGAAGCTCTTTACATTTGCAGGAGCAGAAGCTGCACCTGTCTTAGTAAGAGTTGTAGTTGAGAACTTGTCAAGGAAACCTTCAGCTTTAGTGTATGCAAGGTCAGTTGCTACCCATGCAAGGTCAGTTGAAACCAACTTGTTATCCTTAGTGACATCGAATGCAATCCAGTCAGCACCTGACTTAGAGTAAGTGATTGAACCATATTCAGTACCATCTGTCATCTTAACAGGACCTACTTCATAGAATGCACCTACATAAAGCTTAGCAGTTGCAAGGTCATAGTATCCAATTAGGATAGAACCGTCAAGGATGAAGTTTTGAAGTGCTACGCAGCAACCACCAGCAGGAACTTGGCTATCGTATTCAGGGATACGAGTGATTACGATGTTTTGACCAAGGTTTACATCAGCATCGTCATATTCGCTCACACCTACACCTGAGAATACACCAGTGAATGTTTCTTCAGTTACAGGCACACCCATGCTCATTGTCCATGCATCAGTAAATTCTACTTCAGCATTTGGATTACCATAAGCATCAGTGAATGCGCCTTCAGCAATTGTAAGAGAAACCTTAGCACCTGCTTCTGGTTCTTCTGGAAGAACGAACATGAATTGGTTAGCCGATACAATCCAGTGTGAATTGAATGGTACATTGATAATCTTCTTAGAGTTTTCGCCCTTGTAAGTTACAGTTACTGCATCAGCAGCTGGATTTTCTGCGAATACATTCATATCGAACATCAATGTTCCGAAGAAATCTTGCCAGTTTTCGATAATTGAACCAGCTTCTGGAGATACCAAGTTAACTTCGCCGATTTCGAATGCTTCAGTGTCATTTAGACCTACAAGACCAACGAAATCACCTTGTTGCATGCTGAAACCACTGTTCAAAGCTGTACAAGCGTGACCAGCTGCATCAACGAATGCACCTGCTTCCCAGCTGAATGCTACATAAGCACCAGGGTTAGTATTTGCAGTGATTGCGATTACATCGCCTTCTACTACTACTTCCACTTCTTCTACTTCTTCGCCAGCGAATGAACCGTTAACCAAGTCATAGTACTTATAAGATACTGCCTTCACTGCACCTTCGCCACGAGCGATAGCTTCAGAGAATAGAACATACATTGTCTTTTCAGCAGCGTCATATTCGTATTGTGTTGGGCGTGGAGCAAGTTGGTCAGTTGTTGAAACTGTTGCAACTGCTACTTCACCAAAAACACCCTTATCTGTTGCAGCTACTGCATAGATTTGGTAAGTTTTACCTGGCATACATAGAGGAGCACCATTTGCCTTACGCATGTTGTAAGTAAATGTAGCAGCATCCTTAGTATTCTTTACCACGTTGTAAACACTTGCATAAGCACCCTTCAATAGGCTTTCTGCGTCAACAGCAGCAGTATCAGCCGATTGATCTACCAAGATTGAGTAGTAAAGTGCGTTTTCTCCAGGGTTCACAGTGAATGTGAATGTAGAGTCAGTTGTTTCAGTTACTGTAATGGTTGCTGTTGGACCAACACCATAATTCTCAGTAACAGGATCATCGAAGCTGATGCAGCTTGTTGTCATCAAGCCTGCGATTGCCATTAAGCTATATAAAATCTTCTTCATAATTCAAATCCAATTAAAAGTTAATTACTGTTTTGTCCATACTGAACCAAGCAACAATTCATACCAACCCAATGAAGCACCAGATGCATCAAATACTTGTGAACCGTAAAAGTCTTGGATTACAATGTAGATTTGACCATCTTCTTCAACGATGTAAGCTGTAATATTACCTCCAGCTTCGATTGCATCGTAGTCTGGATATGCAAAGCCATTAAGAAGAATTGATGGATAAGATGATGATGTAGCAATTGTTTGAGCTACAGGAATCTTAATTTCAGTTTTGTCTTCGTTTACAATACCATAAACATACTTGCTTGTACCACCAGGAACCATGTTACCAATCCATACAGTATTGATATCATTTTCGTCCTTAACGATAGTAATCACATCTTCTACCATACCACCGAAGTTAGATTCACCTTGACAAGCATAAGAACCCAACAAGAATCCAAGTGGATGTTCGTCGTCGACGATTGTGATTGTACAAGTATTGTTCTTACCTTCATTGAACTTACCAATTACATTGTTGAATGTAAGCACAAGCTTAACGTCACCTGTAAATTGATCGTTGTCAAGGATCTTAACCTTAATAGTTTGAGTTGGAGCATCCTTTGTGAAGCTCAAGTTACCTGTTCCTTCAATTTCGTAATGCACACCCTTAACTGCAGTAGATGATGGATCTACAGAGATACCTACTGTACCTACTGATACACCTTCTACTTCTTCAAGACCGCCAAGAGAAGTAAGCAATACAGGAACCTCAACTGAACCGCCGAACTCGTCAATGCTAACTGCTGACTTTGTAAATGCTACAAAAGCATCGGCATCATCAAATTTTGGTTGTTCGTTGCTACAAGAAGCGAAAATCAACGCTACTGCAGCTACTGCACCATATATAAAATTAAACTTTTTCATTTTCTAAATCTCGATTAATTGATTAATAACCTGGATTTTGTACCATATTTGGATTAACATCCATTTCGTGCAATGGAATTGGCAATGCCCATTGATAGCTTGGGAATGGCACGTTTTGGTTCTTTGATTCGTGGAAGTCCTTACGAACTACACTCTTTTGTGAACGGTGAAAATCGAAGAAACCATGACCTTCGAACGCAAGTTCGCGACGGCGTTCGTCGAAGATATTAGCTGGAGTAGCTGCAACTGGTTCTACACCACGAGCTGCTGCGATAGCTGCCATATCCATATCAGCTGAGATACCAGCAATCTTTGCACCATTTGCAAGAGCTTCAGCACGAGTCAAATACAATTCTGATAGACGAATCAAGCAGATATTGTTGTAACGTGGAATTGCTGCACCTTCCTTACCAGGATACTTCTTAGTATAGTATTCACCCTTGTTTTCTGCATACATTTCAAGACGAACATCACCTTCAGTATACAAGTCGATAAGGTCTTGTGTTGCACATACGTCAGCCGAACCATCTTCACCGAAGTTAGTTACATAGCTCAAGTGTGACCAACCAGAGTTATCCCAATATGCGTTTTGGTTTGAACCATAAACTTCGAAGATAATTTCACCACCTTCAGGAGCGATTGCTGCACCATACATAGCCTTGTATTCAGCAGGACCAGCAAGATTGAACTTACCGCTGTTGATTACCTTAGTTGCATAGTCAGCTGCACCTTGCCAGTTTTCCATGTGTAGGTAAACGCGTGAAAGAAGAGCTTGGATAGTTGACTTTCTAACTGTAGCTGCCTTATCAAGTACGTTTGCGCGCACATAATCGTCAGCGATAGCTGCTTCAGCATCCAAAAGGTCCTTTACGATTTGAGTATACACTTCCTTAACTGTGTTACGAGCTGGGAAACCGAATTCTGTCTTCAATACTACTGGAATACCAAGTTCGTTAGTAGAATCTTGTTCCAAGTTACCATTTTCGTCATACAACCAAGAGTATGGTTGACCATACAAGCACACCATTTGGTGCATGCAGTATGCACGCATAAACAATGCTTCTGCTTTTAGGTTGTTAATCATTTGTTCTGTAACAACATTTGAAGTCTTGCCTTCAAGGTTGTTAAGTACATTGTTACAACAAGCAATTGCATAGTAACCACTTGCATACAAGCCAAGAGTAGATGACTTGTGATAGTTCCAAGTTGTTAGACGGTAACGACCTGAACCTTGTTCTTGGATTGGGTTACGAGCGTTACCCACCATCATTTCAGATGCCATAGTCAATTGACCATCCATCCAGCTATCACTTTGCAAGAATCCGCAAAGGCCAGCAGCAGCACTATTCAATCCTTCGTATTTTGACAAAGTCAAAGCGTCTGATTGGCTTCCGGTTGGTTCTTGTTCAAGGAATCCTTCGCAAGATGCAAACGACATTGAAGCAAGAACTGCAAAACCTAATAATATCTTTTTCATATCTTTAATTCTGCTTTAGTTAGTTAATTAAAATGTTACTTCAACACCCACTGCGAAAGTCTTAGTTACAGGATATACACCATAACCCATACCATCGATACCACGTTCTGGGTCCCAGAACTTAACATCGTGGAATGTATACAAGTTTTGTGCACTACCGTATACGCGAACATTGCTTAATGAAGCCTTCTTAAGTACGTTCTTTGGCAATGTGTAAGAAAGAGTTACATCCTTGATACGGAAGTAGCTACCATCTTCCAAGAAACGAGTTGAGTTAGCAGTCATAGAGCTTGTTGAGTTGTTAGCGACTGGCTTAGGATTACAGCCTGTATCACCTGGCTTCTTCCAGTAGTTAAGTGCGCTGTTAGCTTGGTTTGTATTCATTTCAGCACCGTCAGCTTGGAAGATAGAGTTTTCAGCGATAAGCACCTTGTTACCATACTTCAATTCACCTACAGCGCTCAAAGTAATACCCTTGTAGCTAAGTGTTGTGTTGATACCACCTGTCAACTTAGGTTCTGGTGAACCACAGTATACGCGGCGTGCATCTGATACATTGTTAGATAGCTTACCATCTTCTGTGCGCCATAGAGCTTCACCGTTTTGTGGGTTAACTCCATAGTAGTCGCGAAGATAGAATGTGTAAAGGCTCTTGCCTTCTACGATGTGGTAGTAAGAACTTGTCAACTTATCAACGTCACCAAGGTCAAGAACCTTTGTCTTGTTGTGTGCCAAGTTGAAACCAAGATCCCAACTCCAGTCCTTATTTTGGATGATGTTAACATCAACTTGTGCTTCAATACCAGTGTTGCGCATTGAACCTACGTTGTCAAGGATTGCGCTGAAACCTGAAGTATATGATTGGTTCTTGCTCAACAACATGTCAGTTGTCTTACGAGTATAGAAGTCGATGCTACCTGTTACACGGTTTACGAAACCGAAGTCGATACCAACGTTGAATGTCTTGTTCTTTTCCCAAGATAGGTTGTCGTTAGCAGCAGCTGAAAGAAGCATACCTGTGATACCGTTGTAGCTTGCTGGTGAGTACTTACCATATTGGTTGTAAGAACCGATACCATCGTTACCGTTTACACCGTAGCTCACACGAACCTTACCCATGTTCAACCATGTTCTCCAGTCTTGTGCGAATGCTTCGTTGTGAAGGTTCCAAGAACCACCAATTGCGTAGAAGAAACCCCATTGGTTGTTCTTACCGAACTTAGAGCTACCATCGTAACGAGCTGATGCTTGTACATAGTAACGAGAATCGTAGCTATAGTCAATAATACCAAGGAATGAAAGAAGTGTTGATGTTACATCGCTGTAAGCAGCTTCGTAAGCACCAGCTGTACCTGTTGAGTGATTTGGAATATCAGGATTCAAACCTTGTGAATAGATAAAGTATTGATTACCGAAGTCGTGAGTTGCTTCTTGACCCACCAATACGCGCAAGTTGTGAACATCTGCATAAGCATCTTGCCATGTAGCAGTGTTAGATGTTGTAAGTGTGCGGTAGTGAGTGTTTGTTGTTTGAAGAATTGGGTAACCAGTAGCATAGTTGTGTGCTTCTTGGCTCCAGTAACGACGACCGTCAGTCCAACGCAATTCGACAGCGTTAGTAGTGCGAAGTGTCAATTGACGCAAAGGCTTCCAATCCAAGAACATATTACCTTGAATGTGCCATACTCTTTCTGATTGATCATCATAAGCAGCTGTTGCAAGAGGGTTGCTGTTGCTGTTTTCTGGGATATCAGTGTTGTAGTTACCGTTTTCGTCAAGGAATGGAGTCCAAGGAAGGATTTGGATACCAGCAAATGCAGGGTTAGCATAGTAAAGGTCTTGAGTAGGAACGTCGTTTGATTGAGTGTAGTTCAAGTTAACGCGTACACCTGTCTTCAAGTACTGGCTAAGTTCGTGATCTACATTGATACGACCACCGAATTTCTTATAGTCGAAACCATAGTAGATACCTTGGTTTTGGTGGAATTGCAATGAGCTATAGTATGAAGTCTTAGCTGAACCACCTGATGCACCGATTTCATATTCTTGCATTTGACCTAGGCGAGTGAATTCGTCCATCCAGTTAGTTTGTTCACGAGTAAGTAGCTCGTAAGGACGATAGTAGATTGCACCACCTGTTGGGTCATCCGGGTTCTTACCTGCGTTGATAATAGCGTCGCGTTGGAATTCAAGAAGTTCTTGACCTGACATCACACCGAAACCATTGTCGTTTGCAAGTGAAGATACACCATAACGAGCACGAACATTGAATGTGTTCTTACCAGCCTTACCGCTCTTAGTTGTAATCAAGATTACACCGTTTGCAGCACGAGAACCGTAAACTGAAGCAGCAGCAGCGTCCTTCAACACTGTTACATTGTCGATGTCGTTAGGGTTAATAGTTGCAATAGCATTGTTGGTGTTAGAAAGATCTGAATAATCACCACTCATTACAGGAACACCGTCAACTACATACAAAGGAGCGTTTGATGAGTTGATAGACGATGTACCACGAATACGAATGCTTGTTGATGCACCTGGCTGACCAGAGCTTGTTGTGATTGACACACCAGCCATCTTACCAGAAAGCATCTTGTCGATAGATGTTGCAGGTACGTCTGCAATATCTTCAGCCTTCACTGTTGTGATAGAACCAGTCTTTGCTTCGCGCTTTTGGCTACCATAACCAACCACTACTACGTCATCAAGAGTGTGGTCGCTTGATTCCAATGCTACAAGCATGTTGTTAGATACATTCACTGTCTTAGTTTGGAAACCAACATAAGACACTTTTATTTGCTTAACACCGTCTGCGATATTAAGCACAAAACCACCGTCAACGTCTGTTGCAACACCTTGACCGTTGCCTACTGGCATTACGGTTGCACCTATAAGAGGTTCGTTGTCGCTTGCGCTAACGACTTTACCAGTCACTGTGCGTGCTTCTGCCGCGAAAGCGATGGTACAAACTGCAATTAATAAGAATAACAGCTTTCTCATAGTTTTACATAAAAATTATACATATATTACTTTAACTCTCTTTCGCTTTTAATGCGTGTTTTCGTCCAAGAACTCCCCAAAATAGGGATTTTCGGATTTTAACATAGCCACAAAGATACACTATTTAACTCAAACAACAATTAACATCCTTTTATATTTACACCTTTTTAACTATTTTTACACATGAAAACATTTTATAAATTTCGCATAATTGAGGTATATCACTGTAATTAGGCATTTTAGCGCACTCTTTTGCATTTCTGAATATTTTCTCAATTGTTAATTATATTAACAATTACAAACTTTCATTTTATAAGCTATTTTTTACCTTAAGTTAATAATTGAAAGTTTTTTGCTTAATTTTTTAATAAATCGTAAGTTGATGAGTATTTAGTTTTTATACAATATCACATTTTCATGTATTTTGTCATTTTTCTTTAAAATTGGCTAATTTAACCTTGTTTTTTATCCATTCTCACTCAAAAAACAAGCAACCGAGAGTCATTTACCCCTCGGTTGCTTAACTATGTCACATCTTCGGCGCACTCAAAACCAAACATGTAACATTTATATGCTATTACACCTTATTATATATAATAAGTTAATTCAATCACATGAGTTAAAGTTTGTACACACTATCCTTTTTGCCTTGTATTGTTATCTTAGCATCACCTTTATATTTCAAAGTACCATTTCCTCCTACTTCAGCCTTGAGTGTGCGTTGAGCATTACAAACTATATCACCAGAATTAGTAACCGAAGCCACCACATCTTGTGCTATAAGATTTGAAGCCGACACATCACCACTACCTATAACTAACAACGATGCTTTTTCGCATTCGCCAGTTAACACCACATCACCACTACCAGTAACGCCTGCTATTACTTCATCACCTACGATATTTCGAGCTTTCACATCACCCGAACCATTAACATTAAAGGCATTATTCACCGACACCAATTTATTGAAAACAACATCGCCACTACCATTCACTTGCCCCACTACATCAAAGGCAGTAATTATATCGCAATTCACATCACCACTGCCATTCACTGCCACATCAACTCGTTTGGCTTTTACCTCTCGTCTCACCACGACATCTCCACTACCGTTCACCACAGCATTGAAATCACCTTTAGCACATTGCAATCCTCCAAGGTTTATATCACCCGAGCCATTTATCATAGCAGTAAACTTATCAACTCGTAAATCACCATTCACTTTAAAATAGCTACTTCCATTCACCGCAACATCAGTCAATGTAGGCGTAGTAAGCACTAACACGCTCTTGTTCAGTTTTCGCGACACCTCTTGTTTTTGTTGTTCAGTGAGTGACGGATCAAGATTCATCATCAATGTGCCTTTTTCTATGGTTAACACCATATATTTATGAAATTCTTCAGGACAAAACAATTCTGCCGACACATTTGCATCCTGAGCATAATCTACATCAACCACTGTATTATTGACTATCGAGCCAAACTCGCCACTAAGAGTAACAATTTTCGACACAAGAGGGAGTTCCTCTTCCTCTTCGGCAATATAAATTGATGCAACCTTCTCTACTACATCGCACGACATCAATGTCGTCATAGCACACACTCCTATCCCTATCGCTAAAAATGTCTTTTTCATATCAAGTTCAATATTTATCGTTTTACACACATTAGACGCTACCACTCGCCCTTTGGTTGCATAAAATGTAGAAATTTCTCAATCTTTTGTCAAAAAATTCTTATCTTTGCATCACTAAACAGTTCGAGATGTAGCTCAGCCCGGTTTAGAGTACTCGTCTGGGGGGCGAGTGGTCGCAAGTTCGAATCTTGTCATCTCGACTAAGCACAAACCGCATTAAATCATTTGATTTTAATGCGGTTTTCTCTTTTCAAGCACCAAAGCTATCACGAAATACACCATCGCAAGCATCCACAAAGCAATGTACGGCTCCGATTGTTCTTGCAAAGTAGCTCCTGCTGTATTCATTCCCACTACTCCATTTATACCCCAAGTCGACGGTATGCAATCGCCCACAAATTGCCACAACTCATTCATAGCATAGCGAGGCCAAGACACTCCCGATAAAAACACAAATGCGACCGATGTGAACACAAACACTACAAATGTGCTTTCTCTATCGGGGACTGCGCGTTGCACAACCATTGCAAAGAATATCACTGCTAAGAAATATGGAGCGAAAAACACTACCAAATCAAGCACAGTCCCATTGAGTGGAAAATCAAATATCATCAGCACATAGTGAATAACAAATATGCCTGGCAGTATTATCAACACAAAATAGCACAACGATTTACCCACCACACGAGCCACTGCCCCCACTCCTGCCACTTCCATGGGGTCTACTCCGCCATTCAATCGAGCGCGCTCTCGGGATGTTGCGCCAAGAAAACATATCGCAAGCAATAGGCATTGTTGCAAGATAAGCACCAATACTCCTGGCATCACAGCCGTGGCAAGTCCTTGCGACACATTACCTATCGGAACAAGGGTAAATGGTATAGGCTCGCCGCCAACTTGCTCTATGCCAACATTATCTAAATGTGCTATCCGTTCCACTTGTATCGATTGCCCCATTTCACTTGCAACACTTGTAACCGCCACAAGTACGCTCTTGTAGCGCAACAACAAACTCATATCGCAATACACTTCTACCGTCGCCACCTCTCCTCGCCCTACTTTCTGTGAAAAGTCGCGCTCGAAACGCACCACAGCATAACATGCTTTTTTGGCCATAGCTCGACGCGCCTCTTCCATATTTGCAGCACATCCTACGGCCTCAACCCATTGAGTAGCATCGAGTTGACGAGCATATTCTCTTGTCAACCCACTCCTACTATCATCAACTACCACAATTGGCACATCACGAGCCACTTCGGGATTGTAGATTGCCGAGTACACAATCGGATAGGCAAATGGCAACAAGAACAGAAATATCAGCACTCCTGCATCGGCTCGAACAACTTTAAATTCATTGCACCACACCTTTAATATATCACTAACCCTGTTTCTCATCTAATTATCGGTTATGGGACATACACTACTGGTCGTTGCATTGATTTCTTGAGTCGGCGCAAGAACAATAGCGCCACAAGCGGAAACGCCAACAAAGCCATAAAATAATCTCGCGAATATGCCAACTCCAATCCATTAAGTGCTTGATCGACATAAATCAAGAAATAATAACGCATAGGCAAGAGGTGACTAAAAATACCAATCCCTGAATACATATCTTCAACCGGAAACGAATATCCTCCAAGCGAAAACGCAAGTACCCCTATCAATGAGCACACCGACAAGGCATAACGAGGATTGGGTACTATGGCACACACTATTACAGCAAGAGATTCACAAGCCACCACAAGCAAGAACATTGCAAGCATCATCACCCACATTTCGCCATTCATCGGATATTGTGCTATCCCATAGAACACAAGTTGCATCGTCCACCCCACTATCGTAAAAAGCATTGTTATTGGCAACAATTTGCCCACAAGTGCCACCACAATTGAGCCACTCGCAGCATCGAGCCACTCGCGAGTCGTACCATTCTTAATTTCGGCAGTTATATTATAAGCTACAACCAACAACACCATCAGTGCAAGTACTCCTGGTGCAAAGGAATTCACAAGATATACTCCATAATTCATCGTCGGATTACCCAACAGATGCACTTGATTGACAAACGGCTGAAGCACAGGCTTTATCTCTACCTCAGGCACTCCTTTTGCACTCAACAGTCCTTGCACCACAGCGCCATTGGCAAGCATCGACATCGTTGTATAGCCCTCCACAAGCAATGAGCCGGGCACAATGTAGCCAAAATTGATGTAATAGGTCAATTCGGGATGTCGACCAGCAAGTGCATCTTCGCCAAAGTTCTCAGGGATCATAAAAAAGCCCATTATCTCGCCTCGCTTCACATAATCCATTGCTTGCGCATAGCTATCCAACTTATATCGTATATCTACTTGTTGCAAAGCGCCGAGATTTCGAGTTACATTGCGCGACATATCGCTATGATCAAGGTCTACCACTGCACTCGGTACATGTTCAGCCACGCCTTTTTCCAACAACGACACAAAGAATGCCGTCATTGCGAGCGGAACAACCACAACACACAGCACATAGAACACGGGACGACTCATAAGTGTCACACTACCTCGCTTAACCGACTGCCACAGCACATTCATAAACAATTATCTTTCAACCAATATACCACTCATTCCTAGACGAAGATTATCTATCCTCTCTATGGGGCGCGCCTTCACCTCGAAAGTCTTGCTATCATATTCGCCAGCCGCCTTAGTAGCACTCCACACGGCATAATTTCCCATGTCACGAATAAAAAATATGCACGCCTTAACCACTTTTTTGTCAAGTGCAGGTATCATCACATCTATTTCCTTTCCCATTGTGAGTGTCGATAGCTTATCCTCACGTACATTAAATACCACCCACGCATCATCTATCTGCAGCACACTCATCACTGGCGCACCAGTAGCCACAAGTTCGCCCACACGAGGATATATCTCCGAAATCTCCCCATCGCAAGGAGCTACAAGATACTGGTCCTCAAGAATTGACTCTACCTCCATCACGCCGCCTTTAGCAGCATTCTTCATGGCACGAGCAGTCAGTTTATCTTCCCTCTGCGCCCCTTCTATAGCCAAATCATACTGTGATTTAGCAGCCGATACTTGCGCCACAGATGCTTCATAAGCAGCAAGTGCCTCATCTCGTTTCTGCTCGCTCACTACTCCTTGTTTATTTAGATTTTCGAGGCGTTCATAAGTCTTTTTTGCGATAGTTTCGGCTGCTTGCGCCTCAATCCACAAGTCGCGTGCCGAATTAATTACTTGCATTCGCGTTCCCGCATCCACCTTCGCATTTTGAGCCGAAGCAGCATCAGCCATCGATTGTGCTTGATACAACATGGCATCAACTGTCGATGAATATATGTGAGCAAGTGTATCGCCAGCTTTCACTCTATCACCTTCTTGCACATAAAACTGCTTCACTCGGCCTGGCAATTTCCCCGACACACGCACCGAGGTTGCATCTATCTCACCTTGCACTATGGGCGTAGCTGGTTTGATAATAAACATTCCCACTAAGAACAAGCACACCAACACAAGTACAAGCACACCAAGAGCTACAAGCAATCTACGATCTTCGCGCTCCGCCTCATTTATATTATTCTTTTTATCCATAATTAATAAACGCTAAAATGTCAATTCTTAATAAACTCCTAATTTTTCCATCATCGCTTTAGCCAATCGCACATCGACAATTGCATCTACTGCTTCGGCATTAGCCTTGAGCCAAGCCGTCTGCGCACCCATCACGGCATCTACAGCCAGTAATCCTTCCTTGAATCCCAACTCTGCTGTGCGCAAATTCTCCTCAGCACTATCACAATTAATCCTTGCCGTGCGATACACCCTCATCGCCTCTTGCATTTTATATGACGCTTGGCGCACTTGTAGTGCAATTTGCTCTTTGGCTTCATCAAGCGTGATACGACTTATCACTGCATCACTCTTCGCCACCTTATATTTATTATAATTTCCACCCCAGTGCCACAAAGGTATCTTCACCATCGCGCCCACACTAAACATTCCACCAAATTCATTTTTAAAACCATTGAAAGAATTAGGATTTGTTACCGAATAAACTCCAACAAGAGCTATTTGTGGCAACATCGACGCGCGTTCAGCCACAGCCTTCTGCTCGTTCACTTTCACAACCAACCGAAGCTCATTCACATCATTTCGACGGTTGTACACCTCATTTATATCATATTCTGTCGATATTAACGGTAAATCAGCATTCAACACATCGCCTATCTCATCGTCAAGCGTCATTTGGGTATCTACGGGCAATCCACACAATTGCGACAACTGCATGCGTGCCAAACTAACCCCATTTTGCGTCTTTACAAGATCCACGCGAGCCTCGTTCAGCTTCACCCTCACACTCAATACATCAGCCTGAGTAGCAACGCCTTGCGTCAACATCGCTTTTACATTATAATTGAGTGTATCAAGCAACGACACATAGCTTTGCGCCAATCGTTCCTTTGCCTTAAGCGACACCACAAGCCAATAAGCCACATCTACATCATACACCACATCGCCAACAATCCTTTTTCGCTCATACTCTGCCATTTGCTCTGCATAACCTGCTATTTTATTAAGGGCATGTATCTTTCCTCCCATATACAACGGTTGCGTAATAGAAACAGCACCAGCAAACACATTATGTATATCATAGGTAAGCGCACTCTTAGGCAATAGTGCCACCTCACTCGGCACTGGCACTCCATTCGCCACCAACGGCTCTCCATCGGGCTTCTTCACTACATTATAGTCATAGCCACCAGTGGTAGGATTAAAACTCATCGTTGGCAATTTCGCATCTTCCCCTATCAATGCAAGTTCTTTTTGATTATACACATAACTCGCCTCAGCATCGATTGCGGGCAAATAGGCAGCTCGAGCAGATTTGTGCTGATAGCGGGCGCGCGCCACCTTCACATCGGCAATTTTTAGTTGCTTATTGTTAGCAAGAGCCATCATGCGACACGAATCGAGCGATACAGCATCAACCGACACTGCCGCCATAGCACACAAACATAGTAGCAACAATCTTATTCGTTTCATCTTCATACACATATATTAAAACAACAAATCCTTGTTCCCATAGTTGAAGAAGGATTGCAAATATAAGTGAAATACACCAAGAAACTCTTCGTGCCTATCCGTATCTACTTCAGTTACAGCGATATCGACCACTCAAATCAGTTTATATCGCGCCTCACTAGTTTATAAGCAAAAAAATTGGCTAACCCTCATGAGGATTAGCCAACATAGTTTATGTTATAAGTTCAAACAATCTTCACATTAGAACTTAGCAGCCTTCATTGTACCATCAGTTGCAAGAGCTGTGTGGAATGCGAATGCTGATTGAAGTGTGTGAGGAGTGTGACCACCCTTAGCAAGAGCCAAGTATTCACGAAGCAATGGACGATAGTCAGGGTGTGCACAGTTTTCAATCACTTCCTTAGCGCGTTGGATTGGTGACTTACCACGAAGGTCAGCAATACCTTGGTCAGTAATCACGATATCCACTGAGTGTTCGCTATGGTCAACGTGGCTCACCATTGGCACGATGTTACTGATAGCACCAGCCTTTGATTCAGATGGACAGCTGAAGATTGAGATATAAGCGTTGCGAGTGAAGTCGCCCGAACCACCAATACCGTTCATCATCTTAACCCCCGATACATGTGTAGAGTTAACATTACCGAAGATATCGGCTTCGATAGCTGTATTCATTGAGATAACACCAAGACGGCGCACTACTTCAGGGTGGTTAGAGATTTCGCAAGGACGAAGCATCAAGCGATCACCAAGTTTGTCGATATTATCGAAGAATAGCTTATTAGCTTCGTTAGAGAATGTCATCGAGCTTGAGCTTGCAAACTTACACTTACCGCTCAACAACAAGTTAACTACTGCATCTTGCACAACTTCAGTATACATTTCGAATACTGGCACTTCAGGATTAGCTTCAAGACTTGCAAGCACTGCATTTGCGATGTTACCTACACCCGATTGTAGAGGAAGGAATGTCTTAGGGATGCGACCTGCCTTCATTTCGCCAAGTAGGAAATCACACACAAAATTACCGATGCGCATTGTCTTTTCGTCAACTGGAGAGAACGCGCCACCACCGATTGATGCACTTGTATTCACTACACCAACGATTTTCTTAGGGTCTACCTTCAACACAGGAGTACCGATGCGATCGTTTGCTGTGTAGATAGGAATTTCGCGACGATAAGGAGGATCAAGAGGAACATAAATATCGTGCAAACCAGCAATTTCAGCAGGGATTTGGTCGTTCACTTCCACAATAACCTTTTCAGCAAGAGCTGCAAGAGTTGGGATATTACCCACACCTGTACCAAGCACGATTTCGCCTTCATCAGTTACCGATTGTGCTTCAATGATAGCTACATCGATCTTACCATAAGTACCTTGACGAATCTTTTGTGCAAGTTCGCTCAAGTGAAGGTCAAAATAGTTAAGTTGTTGCTTGTTTGCTCCTGCGCGCAAGTCGCCACTTCCTTGGTAAGGAGTACGCTTGTCGATAGCATTAGCGCGAGTTAGCGCACCGTCGGTAGCATCATTAGTTGACGCACCTGTGAACAAGTTCACTTTAAATTCGCGGCCAGCAGCGTGTTCGCGTTCTGCCTTTTCTGCAATAGCAGCAGGAACAACCTTTGGTGTACCAGCAGCTGTAAAGCCTGATATACCTAAATTATCACCGTGTTTTACATATTCCGCAGCTTCTTGAGCTGTGATAATTGGAAATGCCATAATATCTTAAGTTTTTAGATTTAAAATTAGTATTTATCGCAAAGGTAATTAATATTTTTATATTCCAATCACAAAAAGCCGAAAATTACTCGTTACCAACACTTAACTTTCGCCTTTTAGCAAGCATTTTTTTAATATTTTTGCTTCACTTCAGGAATTGCCTTATTTAGAGCCTCAATGCGGCTAGCATCACTTGGGTGTGTGCTTAGGAATTCAGGAGTTGAGCTTCCGCCTGCCGACATCTTTTGCCAGAATGCTGTTGCCGATTCAAGTTTGTAGCCCGATAGTTCCATAAACACAAGACCCATATAATCGGCCTCAATTTCGTGTTTGCGTGAATAAGGGAGCATCACTCCATATTGTGCACCAAGTCCGTATACTGTGCTTGCAACTTGTTGTGTTACTGAGCTCTTGCCCGATAGCACCAAGTTCAATGCTTGTGAACCATATTCAGCAAGCACTTGTTGGCTCATTCGTTCATTGCTATGCTTTGCCACCACATGTGCCACTTCATGACCCATCACCACTGCAAGCTCATCATCGCTTGATATTAGGTCCATAATGCCTTCATACACTACTATCTTACCACCTGGCATACAGAATGCATTCACCTCATCACTTTGCACAAGGCTAAATTCCCAGCTAAAGTTTTGCAATTCGTTCGACATACCATTATCGGTCAAATACTTTTCAGTAGCAGCAGCGATCTTCTTTCCCACACGCACCACTTGAGCAGTTTGCTTCGAATTGGTCGACTTCTTAGCAGTTTTCATATAATCGCTGTACTGAGTAAGACTTGCTGCAAGCACTTCGCTATCGCTCACAAGATTTAGCTGTTTGCGTCCTGTTACAGCCACTGTGCTACAACTTTGCATCAAGAATGCAGCAACAATCACTAATGGTAATAATAGTTTTTTCATATCGATGTTATTTTTTTGTTAATCAGTTTATTGTTCCCCGCATCATTTTATCCCGATGCGAGTTTTTATCCACACGATAATCTTATTTTGATCTTCATCATTCGCCAAGTTCAACGAATTGAAGCAACCAAATTTGCACGAAGGCATTCGCTCAAGTCGTGCCAACTTCCGATCCACATAGTGCGACTTATTTTTAGGTTGGAGGAAGAACAAATTACCTGTTATAGGTCGCATTTCGCATTTTCCTTCTTTATGCAACGACATATATTGCAGCACTGGTGGCGTAAATTGCTCAGCATGACGGAAACGATGGCTAATATTTCTCTTAAGAAGATCAGCATTCTTGCTATAATATTCTTCAAAGAACTTTCTCGACAATATTCGTGGTGTGTGGCCTATCTCCAAGAAGTACCAACTATTGCTCACCAATCGAGCGGCATTGAGCATTACACCCTTAAATGTTACTTGCTTACGACCATTGATTCGTTTCTTTAGGCAACGAGTTATATTGGTCCACAAACGCGAAGTCTTAGTGGAATAACACAACAACTTACCATCTTCGGTAATAAAATCTTCTGGCGTTACATCATTCATCAATATAAAGTCGTCGTTTAGTTCGATGTAGTAATCGCTCAGCCCTGGTATGCGCCATGTCATCGATTCGATTGAAATCGAGTTGAATGTAGGCAAATATTGTTCGTAACCTTTGAAGATGGCTTTATGGTCAACAATCTCTACTGGTATGTAACCTCCAGGGAAGTTTTCTTTGAGGAACGAGTCCATGCCTGGATCTTGCTCGTCGGTTACGATGTATATCTTATTGAGCCATGGAGCAAATCGGTTAAGCGATGCGACACACCAAAATATCTCACCGATATTGGCATAACGGCTCTCGCCAGCACAATCATCCGACTTGAACACCATCCCATTTCCCCCATATTCTATGCGCTTGGCTTGATGTCGTGGGTCATTTCCATCCACCCAAGTGATCACTGCATCAATCTTTCTCATAGCTCAAAACGCGACTTTTGTGGGAAACGAGTCTCAAAGGCGTCATTTATAGCCTTATTCATTACTTTAAACTTATTCTCGGGCAACTTCACATCATTAATGCACACAAATTTGCGCGTTGGCGACAGCAAGAAATTTCTTATTTGCTCCGTAGTGGCTATTGCTACCGAAAAATGCTTCTTTGATATCTTTTCGTCGACTGCAAGTCCTTTGTAGTAAAGATAATCCAAGAATAGATATTGATTTAGATTATCTGGTGTGCGCAGACGCGACACAGTTGGTAATATTTCATCTTTCATTGCGTCAAACACCTTTTCGCTCTCGCTTTTCAACATAGGCGAACAAATGTGTTGTGGACGCAAGAAACTCATCGTCTCTTTTTGCCCCAATGCCCTCTGAGCCATTTGGCTCGAATTGCGACATTGCTTCTTATACATATCCAGAGCCAACCAATGGCGTGTAAAGCCCAACACGATCTTTCCATCACGGAAGAAATCGGTTGGTTCACATTTTTCCACTGGATACATATCGTCATTGAAATAGATATATTCTTCGTCAAGACCTTCTATCTTGTGAAGAAACATCTCTATTGTTGTGCTGTTAAATGTAGGCAGATACTCTGCAGGAATTATATCCTTGTGTAGCACTACTTTTAGATTTTCTTTGTCGGCCCATTCAGGCACTTGACTTTCGTGCGACACCACAAGATACACATTGCGAACAAACGGCATATTCACCTCTATGCCACGAAGCAGATACTTGAGTGTACCCCAATCACGGAAGCGCTTCTCCATGATTGGAATATTGGTATATTTCTCATAATCTGCTTGCCACACAGGGTCAAGACCATTCACATATGTTATTATAACATCCATTTACTATTTGTTATCTTTTTTGAGCTATTAATAGTTATTTCTAAGCCATTCGGCACGCGAGGTCTTATCGTTGCGCGTTTTCCACAACTTTTCATCTACAAACACTCTCAACTTCAATTGTTGCCAAAATCCGAAGGCTTCTTTGGTATAGTGAAACACAAGCGATGCCTCAAGATTCACAAATCTATTGTGGATAAAGTGGAAATTCACATCAGTACGGCTATAAAGTGGTGCTTGGAAATAAGGGTCGCCCATATTGAGCAGCGTGCCATACGATTGATACAACGGCATCACACCCTTTCCGGCAAAGAATGTCTCTTCCACACTCACCCACTTCTTGCCCACTACTGCATTCACAAGCAATCCTGCTCGATTTTCCCACTTGCCCACCATACGGTCGCGTTGTAGCGACACCAATGCTCCGGCTTTCACTGCCAATGTGTCGAGAGCTGTTTTCTTACTCAAGTTCACGCCAATATAAGGATTTACCATTATATCGTCGTTCACACCCTCGCCCACGGGAGCATTTTTGCGTTTAGCCAAGTGATTTAGCTGTGCGTAACCTCCCACTATCAACACTCCTCGTGAATTCCACTCGGTATTGAAATTGATATTGAAGGCTTCGCGCTTTGTTTCGCTTTGCTGACTGCGCCAATCGAGCGACAACTCAGCATGTCCGCGTGGTTTTACATATTGAATTAGCAATCCTCGCACATTTGGCTCATTATAAGCTATCGAGTCGTTCCAAAGGAATGTTGGCAACTCACTGATAAACTGTGAGCGAGGAAACACGCCCACACTTGTACGCCATTCGCCACCATCATAGCGATAGTATAGCGTAGGTTTCAACTTATGGCGTTTCCAGTCGTCGCCACATGGTTGAATCCACGACACTCCAGCCGCTATCTTGTGACTATCGAGCAACGACAACCCCACTTCAGGCGATATTCGAGCAAGGAATATCGTTCCATTGCCCGAATAATACTTATCCCCTTCGCGATTGTCGAATATCGTATTCAAGTCAACGCTCCAAGTTACACCTTGTGCCACCAACGACGACACACATGCAAGAAGTGCTAATAATATGTAAACGCGTTTACGCATTTGTTCCTATCTTGTCAATACCTGCTTTTACGCGAGCTATTGTTTCTTCTTTTCCGATTAGTTCGGTAATATCAAACATGTGAGGACCCTTACATTCACCCACTACTGTCAAACGGAATGCATTCATCACATTACCCATGTGGTAGCCCTTTTCTGTTATCCAACCTATCACAACTTCTTCGGCTGGTTTGCTTGTGAAGTCTTCGATTCCTTCAAGCACACCGATTAGTTCAGTAAGCAATGCAGCTGTGTCTTCTTTCCAACGCTTCTTCACATCTTTTTCAGCAAATTCAGTTGGTGCTACGAAGAAGAATGCCGATTGATCCCACAAATCTTTCACAAACGAGATTCTACCCTTTACAAGCGAAACAACCTTAGTCAAGAATGCATCGCTATAAGCAGCTACATCTACGCCCTTGCTTGCAAGTACTGGCTTGAACAATTCAGCAAGTTTTTCATCAGGCATATTGATTAGATATTCATGGTTGAACCATGCAGCCTTTTCAAAGTTGAAGCGAGCACCACTGCGTGAACAGTGATCGAATGAGAATTCCTTAATCATATCGTCCATCGACAACATTTCACGGTCGTCACCAGGATTCCATCCAAGCAAACCTACAAAGTTCACTACTGCTTCAGGCAAGAAACCTTCTTCACGGAATCCAGCCCAAGTGTCTTCGTTGTCCTTCCATTCCATTGGGAACACTGGGAAACCAAGCTTCTTACCGTCACGCTTGCTCAACTTACCCTTTCCTGTTGGCTTAAGTAGCAATGGTAGGTGTACGAAATCTGGCATTGATTCTTTCCAACCGAATGCTTCGTAAAGAAGAACATGCAGAGGAGCAGATGGCAACCATTCTTCACCACGAATCACATGCGACACTTCCATCAAGTGGTCGTCAACAATGTTTGCCAAGTGATATGTTGGTAGATCGTCAGCACTCTTATACAACACTTTATCGTCAAGGATTGATGAGTTGATAACCACCTTGCCGCGAAGCAAGTCGTTCACTTCTACATCAATATTTGGTTCAATCTTGAAACGCACCACATATTTTTCGCCTGCATCGATAAGTGCCTTCACTTCGTCGGCCGATAGCGACAATGAGTTGCGCATGCCCATGCGAGTAGATGCGTCATATTGGAAGTTTTGCACTTCAGCACGCTTTGCATCAAGTTCTTCTGGTGTATCGAATGCGATATAAGCCTTGTCGGCATCAAGAAGTTGCTTCACATGAGCGCGATAGATGTCGCGACGCTCACTTTGCTTATAAGGACCATAGTTACCACCTTCATTCACACCTTCGTCGATACCGATACCAAGCCATGCAAGTGCTTCATTGATATATTCTTCGGCACCTGGTACAAAACGAGTTGAATCGGTATCTTCGATACGCAAAATCATATCACCACCATTTTGACGAGCGAATAGATAATTATACAATGCAGTGCGCACACCGCCTATATGCAAAGCTCCTGTTGGTGATGGAGCAAAACGAACTCTAACTTTTCTTTCCATATTAATTTGTTATATTTTTATTTATAATGCAAAGTTACGATTTTTCAGCTATATATCCCATTTTATCAGCACAATAAGAGCAAGAAAAATTGCCATAATTCGATTTTATAGCTAAATTTGTGATACTATAACCCTTTAACAGCTTTTCTTTATGAATAATTTTATTTATGACATTCCAGTAAAAGTCTATTTTGGCGAAAATCAGCTTTGTCATCTTGGCGAAGAATTGAAAAAATATGGAACTCGTGTGTTGCTCACTTATGGTGGGGGTTCTATCAAGCGAATAGGACTATATGACGCCGTAATCAACGAAATCACTAAAGCTGGACTTGAGGTGTTTGAGCTTTCGGGCATCGAACCTAACCCTCGCGTTCAATCGGTGCGCAAGGGTGCACAAATGTGTAAAGATCACAACATCGATGTGCTTCTTGCCGTAGGTGGTGGCTCTACTCTCGATGCTACCAAGTTCATGGCAGCGGGTGCATGCGTCGACCATGATGTGTGGGATTTCTTCAACGAAAAATGGGCTCCTATCGAAAAAGCGCTCCCTATCGTTACCATTCTCACTCTTTCGGCTACTGGTTCCGAAATGGACACTGCAGGTGTGATAAGCAACCCCGACACTCAGGACAAAATAGGTCGATTGGCGCAACCTCTTCTGCCTAAAGCGTCGTTCCTCGATCCTACTCTTACCTACTCGGTCAGCGCCTACCAAACTGCCTGTGGCTCAGCCGATATGCTTTCGCACATATTTGAGGTGTATTTCAACATGGAGCAAGATTTGTATATGCTCGACTGCTTCATGGAAGGCATGATGAAAACCATCATCAAATACACTCCTGTCGCTATCGCAGAACCTACCAACTACGAAGCTCGTGCCAACTTGATGTGGACATCGTCGTGGGCTATCAACGGATTTATCAACGGTGGTAAACGATTGGCTTGGAGTTGCCACCCTATCGAACACGAATTGTCGGCTATCTACGACATTACTCACGGATTGGGACTTGCCATTGTTACTCCTCGTTGGTTGAAATATTGCCTCGACGAAACCACTGTATCAAAATATGTCCAATGGGCTGTGAATGTATTTGGCATCGATGCTTCACAAGAACCAATGGAGATTGCTCAACAAGGTATCAAGAAGTTGGAAGAATTCCTTTTCGACACTCTCGGACTACAAAGCACTTTCACTCAAGTGGGTATCACTCGCGAACATTTCCCTGTAATGGCACGCAAGGCTTGCGGCGGTAAGGTGTTACGAGGATTCAAACCTCTCACCCAAGAAGACATCGAAAAAATCTTCGAAATGTGCTTATAATCAAGCAATAACACAAAACAAGGAGCTATATCAGTTTCACCTGACATAGCTCCTTATCTTTTTCATTTCCACCCGCTTACGATAGCAACCGTATAGATACAAAAAGAGCTTGAAGATATCTCCAAGCTCTTGATGCGGAAAGGACGAGATTCGAACTCGTGGTAGGATTACTCCTACGACAGTTTAGCAAACTGTTGGTTTCAGCCACTCACCCACCTTTCCAAGCGATTGCCGAAATTTTCGTTTAGCGAGTGCAAAGATAGACACTTTTATTGAATTTACAAAACTTTATCGCAAATATTTTACCATAACAACAAAAAAAGCTACAATTTTACTATACTTTATTTTTTTCTTTGCTTTTCCATAAATAATCTTTATATTTGCTAATGAAATAATTAAGTATTAATAAGCTCGCTTATACGAAAAACACATACTCAATTTAATTATGAAAAAATACATCGCCGAATTTTTCGGAACAATGATTTTTATTCTTATGGGCTGCTGTGCTGCAGTATATCATTACTATGATGTTAACATTGCATCGGTATTTGGTTCTGCCATTGCTTTTGGTCTTGCTGTTGTGACTATGGTTTACACTATTGGTGGCGTATCTGGTTGTCACATCAACCCTGCCATCACTCTTGGCGCTTGGATTACTAAACGCATCACACGCAAGGACGCTATTATGTATATGATTGCACAAGTTCTTGGTACTATCGTTGGCTTGGCTCTACTATGGTTAGCTATCTACAACACTGCTGGCTTAAACACTTATCAAGAAGGCGTGAGCGTGATAGGTATTCTAATTGCAGAAATCATCATCACATTCGCATTTATACCTGGCATTCTTGCTTCTACCTATGTTGGCAAGTTATATGGTTTTATTATCGGTTTTGGGTGGGGTATATTATGCTTGTTAGGCCTCGACTACATAGGTACTTCTGTTAACCCAGCTCTTTCAATAGGTACTACTCTATTCCAAGGCGTCTATAATCAATTAGTTTTTTTCACCTTAGGCACATACTTGGGTGGTGGTCTTGCAACTTTTGTATGGGTCATTATTGATGATTGTTACTGCGAGGATAATTGCGAAAAGTAATTTCACAAAATAATTAACTAAAAACTCTCTTTCACTCCAAAAGGGAGTTTTTTATTACCCCAATATTCCTTATCTTTGCCATATAATTACACACAATTCCATTTTTATGAAAAAAATAATCCTTTCTATTGTTGCTATTATAGCCATCGCAATCATCGCAGTTGGAATATATGCCTACCCACTTGCCTTCAGTAAGTGCGACAAGAGTTCTATGGTATATATCTATCCCGAAATGAACAACTTAGTTCTTGCCGACTCCCTAAAAACACGCTTTGGCGATGAGTTCTCCCAAAATACCATCACAGTTTTGGATCTTCTTGATGTAGATATTACAAAGCGCGTGGGTGCATATAAGATTGCCGAAGGGACTTCACCATATAAAGCAGCACGCCTTCTACAACGCGGTGCGCAAACCAGTATTCGCTTCTCGTTCAACCATGTACGCACGGTGGAACAATTTGCTGAACGCGTGAGCCAACGACTTCTCATGAGCAAAGAAGACTTGTTGTCGCTACTCACCGATGCCGAGTTCTGCAAAAAATATGACAAGAAACCCGAAACTATAGTGTCGATCTTCCAACCAGACACCTACGATTTCTTCTGGACTGTAACGCCACAAGATTTTGTCGATAAAATGTTCCGCTACTACAACAATTTCTGGAACGATGAACGATTGGCTAAGGCAAAAACTTTAGGATTCACTCCAGACGAAGTGGTTACTATCGGTTCGATTGTGGAAGAAGAAATAGCAAAACGAGATGAAGCTGGCAAAGTGGCTCGACTATATATCAATCGTGTTCGCAAAGGTATGCTCCTTCAAGCCGACCCAACAGTGAAATTTGCGCTTGGCGACTTCAAGCTACGCCGCATTTGGGGCTATATGCTTAAGACCGACTCGCCTTATAACACTTATGTCTACAAAGGTTTGCCTCCTGGTCCAATACGCTTCGTAGAAAAGCGCACCATCGATGCCGTGCTTGACGCTCCTTCCCACCCTTATATCTACATGTGTGCCAAGGAAGACTTCTCGGGCTACCACAATTTCACAGCAAGTTGGGAAGAACACAAAAACAACGCCCGTCGCTACCAACGCGAGCTTAACCACCGAGGTATCAAAAAATATTAAGTCTCATTCGACTTTTACAACACAAAAACGGAAAACCAAGCCCTTGCTTGATTTTCCGTTTCTTATTTCATTTCACCTATTCTCTTTTATCTCACTTTATTGCGTAGGAAATGGTCGTGCACAAGAGTAAAGAACACTATCACACCTGCCAATTCACCACACACCGACACCCAGAAGGCTGGTTGATAGCCATAAGTTTCGGCTACAAGACCTCCCAATAACACACCGATACCTATACCTAAATCCCACGAAATAAGCAGTGTAGAGTTGGCTGTTCCTCGTTGTGTATGAGGTGCAAGGTTGATAAACATTGTTTGATATGCTGGGAAGAAATGCCCATTTCCAAGCCCTATCACCAATGCCGAAGTATAGTATGCCCACATCTCATTCACGCCAGCAAATAGAGTGTACCCAATGAGCGACACTACCACACCAATAGTAGCGTTATAAGTAATCTTACCCTTTCGCAATGTGCGACTACCTATCAAGCGCGACGACATAAGCCCAATGGCAAGCAGCATAAAGTAGGCACCTGTGCCTCCTGTAATTCCAAGGGTTTCCTTGCCATATATCGCCAAATATGTCGATAATATACCGTATGCAAAAGCAAAGCACGCTATAGACAAACCGGCGCGCCAACCCTTCAATAAAAAGAAGCGATCGAGGCTCAAAGGCTCATTGCGTCGAGCAATTACAGGTTGTCGGTTCTTTATTGTAGATATCACGATAAATCCTATTCCCGCCGATATCAACGACAATACAAATAAGAATTTAAAATCGGGATAGATGTGATAAGCCCACAACGCCACACTTGGACCTAACGCCATTGCCAAGTTATTACTCAAGCCATAAAAGCCTATACCTTCGGCTCTTCGCTCGGGGTGCAACACATCGATAGCTATTGTACTATTGGCAACCGTTGCCGAGCCAAGCGCGAAACCATGTGCTGTGCGCACTATAAAGAACATCAACAGCGTACCTGCCACTATGTAGCCACCGAAAAAGATGACAAACATAAAATAGCATAGCATCAACACCTTTTTGCGAGGGAAATTATCCACAATAAATCCACTGAATGGGCGCACGAGCAAAGCAGCTACGACAAACCCACTCAATACCACCCCTATTGTGTCCTTATTAGCGTCGAATGCATCTTTAAGATACAATGGCAATAGAGGCATTGTAAGATAAAAGGCAAAGAAGAGTAAGAAATTACCCAACATTGCCTTTACAAAATTGCTATTCCAAAGCCTTTCCATAATTGAAAATTTTTAGATTTTCAATTCGTTTGTTTTTTACACCAATTCTCCTATGAGTGTTGCCGATGTGGCACTATTTACTTTCACCTTCACAACATCACCCACGCAAGTATCCTTGGCTGGGAACACAACCACCTTGTTTTGTTCGCTGCGTCCGAACATATCATCGCGCGAACGCTTTGAATATCCTTCCACAAGCACTTCAAATGTCTTACCCACATCGCGAAGATTACTTTCGTGCGAAAGTTCATTTTGCAAAGCAATCATTCGGTTCAAACGGTCAATTTTCACTTCTTCGCTCACATTATCAGGCAAATTCTTCGAAGCAAAAGTGCCAGGGCGTTCCGAATACTTAAACATAAATGCTGAATCGAAGCCTACCTCACGCATCAATGTGAGTGTTTCTTGGAAATCTTCCTCACTTTCGTTGTGGAAACCGGTGAACATATCGGTCGAAATACCACAGTCAGGCATAGCCTTACGGATAGCAGCAATACGATCTAGATACCACTCACGAGTATATTTGCGATTCATTGCCTTTAGCACCGAGTTGCTACCACTCTGCACTGGCAAGTGAATATGCTTGCACACATTTTTCTTATTTGCCATCATGGCGATGATTTCGTCGCTCATATCCTTAGGGTGTGATGTAGTGAAACGCACACGCATCTCAGGAGCTGCATCGGCCACTATTTCAATAAGTTTTGCAAAATCCACCACCGAGCCATCAGCTGCTTCATAATGGTAAGAATTTACATTTTGTCCCAATAGAATCACTTCCTTGAAGCCCTTTGCTTGCAAGTCGCGCAATTCATTAAGGATACTTCCTGGTTCACGGCTACGCTCACGACCACGAGTATAAGGAACTATACAATAAGAGCAGAAATTGTTGCAACCACGCATAATGCTAATGTAGCCGCTAATCTTATTGCCACCAATACGCGATGGAATCACATCACGATAAGTTTCGGTTGTAGATAGTTCGATATTAATTGCACTTTCGCCATTTTCAACGGCAGCAATAAGGTTTGGTAGGTCAAGATATGCATCAGGACCAGCCACAAGATCCACTCCGTGATTCTTGATAAGCTCATCCTTCATTCGCTCAGCCATACAGCCTATGATACCCACAATCATCCGTCCGCCTTTCTTCTTTCTCAAGGCAGCAAGTTGTTGTAGACGAGAGAATATCTTTTGTTCGGCATTATCACGAATTGAGCAAGTGTTTATCAATATCGCATCGCATTCGTCGATATTTTCGGTTACCCCGTAGCCAGCAAGTTTCATCACCGATGCCACCACTTCGCTATCGGCCACATTCATTTGGCAACCATAAGTTTCAATAAACAGCTTTTTAGCGAATTCACCACCCGCATAGCTCAACTTTATATCGTTTAGATTCTTTTGTTCCATATCTGTTTCCTTTTATCTTTGCAAAGTTACCTATATTTTTCGAGATAACGACATTTTTTCTCAATTCTTACACCTCAACATCAGCCAACAAAACACATTTAGCCTTAATTTTTGCTCTTTATGCGATTATTAAGTAACTTTGCAACCAATAATTTTCAAAGAACCGTTTTTATATGCTTGACAACAATTTTGGAGATGAACTATTTATCTCAAATTTGCAAAAAACATTAGTAAAAATATGCACTGACCACCAACTCCTTAACAAACAGCTCTACGACATCGAAGAGCTAATGGAGAAGTGGCATCAAAGCGCACCTCAATATATGGCCGATGTAGTTCCTGAATTTGCGCGCTACCCTATGGTAGCTATTGCATGGGCTTGCTACTACGGAATAGGTGCTGCTGTGTATTGGGATGCTTGTTGGGACAAGGTTAAAGACAGCCCTGACCTTTATGTCGAAATTCGCGACAAGCGTGGTTTTGATTATATGGACGACTATGTACTCGAAAACATGATGGGACTCAACCAAGAATCGCCAAAGGAAAAAGAAGCTGCCGAAGCTAAAAAGTGGATTTCTACTATCCAACAATGTGCCGAATATGCACTCAATGCTGTAACTCACCAAGGCATCGAACCTGGCACAAAGCAAGCCTACCTCATCTTTGCCAAGGTGGCTCGACAATTCTTCTTGCTCGGCGTTTCGCTTGCCCTTTATTCTATGGGATATAAATACGAAAAGGCGATGATGAACTAATTCTCATCAATCACCCATTCACTTATAAAAATAACTGCGATGGTTCACCCACCGCAGTTATTTTTTTGTATTATCGCTTTCCTATTAGCGCACCACCACTTTGTGGCGATAAATATCGCTATCGGTTATCACTTCTACTACATACAAGCCATTGTTACATATCACAGTAACATCTTCGCTGTTTGGATTGGCAGTTGCCACCACTCGTCCGCTCATATCGTAGATGTTCACCACCTTCAATGCTTCTGTGCCCATCACACGCACACCACCGTGACAAGCAGTCACGCTCACCGCAACATTATTTGCAATAGCATCTTCAAGTCCTACCACGCCTTCACCCCATTGCTTCACAAGCCATGAGATGCGTGATGTAAGTTTGTTCTTGAAATTCTTCTTAGCGTCCGAGATATTTCCGTTGCCATATTTACTCCACTTTCTATAGTTATACTGTGAAGCCACACCTATCTTATCGATAAAGTCATCGATATATTCTTCCACGCCTTCATATTTATTGCCCTTGAACCATTTCCATATATCTTTCACCTTTGCTTGGAAACGAGGAAACTTAGCTATTTCGCCTATCCAAGTTTGTCCGTAAGGAGGATTCACATATATGAAATTTTGGCTACTTGTGTAGTAGGTGCAACCAAAATCCCACACCGGACCAAATTTCCACTTAGTATCGGCACCCTTGTCCTTGTGCATATAACAGCTACCATGGAACGACTCGGTATTATCCATTATTTCTTGCACCACATAGAATCGTGCCAATGTTTCCAAGTCAACATAGTCTTCCCACTCGGTAGAATTCTTGTTGGTAACATAGATTGCATCATCAAGTGCATTCATCTGATTGCGCAGATAGTTTTCTTGCGCCGACGACAACAGCTCTGGCGTCTTATAGGTAAATCGTATGCGTTCTCCATTGCCTTCGGTTATACGCACTTGCAGATCTTCGTCATAATTATCAATTTCCACAAGCCAACCACCTGTAATAGCTTCGGCATCGGTTTCTTGGTCTTCTTGTTCCACAATATTCACTCTATCCGAGTCCACTCTCACTGTTTCGGTAAGGAAATACAACCCTATATAGCTACCGTTCAGCACCACTTCCACTGGGTGAGTCGATGGAGTCCAGTCAAGTCCCATTCTGCGGCTCAATTCAAACCCCACCTCATTGCGCAAAAAGCCCAATTGGTCGTCGGCATGTGCCAACAACGCAAAGAGCTTACTCTTTTTCATTCCCAATAGAGGAGTTTTTGAACCGAGTTTTATGCGATAAGGTTTCTTGTCAAATCCTGTCCATGTGTAATTACCTCGTCCTCTGATTTCCATAGGTAATTGCTCTGTTTCACTACCCACCGACGCCACACTTTCGTCGCCCATATTGTCGAGATAGTAGGTTGCATTCACATAAGTCTCTTTTGAGACGATGCTTGCGCCATTCTCTGTGTTTATAAATAGCGTAGGCAAACTTCCTGAGTATGAGGCACTTCCGTTGAGTGATTGCCATTCGCCTTGCGCCCAATTATCGCCCGAAGTAGGCACAAAGATGCCACCCACAAGGATTGTCGCGCTTGTTGTAGCCGTGCGCAACTCATTGTAAGTCTTACTGATAGCCTCTTTTACATTAGGGAAAGTGTCCTCTATTTTTCCATCTTGTAGGCTTGTCGCTGCAAATGTGTAACGGTACATATCGGGCACTTCTTTATCGAAGGTTATCTTCCAACGGTCGCCTGTATCGTGAGTCATACTCACCACATAAGTTTCCTTACGGTTATCACTGCCATACACAAACTTTACATTGGCATATTTGGTCTTGGAGTTGTCAAAATAGAATGTACCCTTAGGTATCACCATTGCGCTGGCACAAAGTGTCATCAACGCGCACATTACTAACGAAAATAGTCTCATCATAGGTTGTTTTCTTATTATTTCTACAAAAGTACGAAATTATTTTGTTCTTCATGACTCTTTCTCCCCCCTTTTTTGTATTTAGCAAGATATAACCTAACTTTGCACACACAAACCTCATCATCTTTATGGTAAAACAAGTAGAATTCAAGCTAAAACCTCAACCAAGAGGCTGCCACCTCATTACTCACGAAATATTGAGCCAACTTCCTGCTCTTCCTCAGACTGGATTGCTCAACATATTCATCAAGCACACTTCGGCGGGACTTTGCATCAACGAAAATGCCGACCCCGATGTGCAAACCGACCTTGCTCACATTCTCGACCACATCGTCCCCGAACGACAACCTTATTTCCGTCACACTTTCGAGGGCGACGATGATATGCCTGCCCACGCCAAAAGTGCTCTCACAGGCAATTCACTCACTATCCCGATAAGTCGTGGCCGTCTCAACCTTGGCACTTGGCAAGGGGTGTATCTGTGCGAATTTCGCAACCACGGTGGCGCAAGACACATCGTTGCCACCATTATTGGCGACTAATAACATATCTCATTTACAAAAAAATAGCGCCTCGCGTTATAATATTAATAAAACTACACCATAAATTGCAGTTTTCCAAAATATTGTGTAACTTTGCAAAAAACTAACAACAGACTCATTTATCACAATTCATATTTACCAACATTTAAGATAAAAAGCAACAACAAATAAGTGAATCATAGGTTAGGAATCCAGTCGCGCGTGATGTGTAGCTGGATTCATTTTTTTTCAATTATCTTCTAATATCTTATTTTTTAATGTTATATTTGTAAAAACAAATATTTAATACCGAAAAAGAGTATGGCAAAAAAGGATCAAAACACAGTCCTCACCAAAGAGGTTTTAGAAAAGAAGATACTCAATTTCTTTGAGACTGAGGAAATTATACCCTATAACTACAAGCAAGTATCGGCATCAATCGGAGTGTTCACACCTCGCGATTTTGCGCTTACTGTAGAGATTCTTGAAGAATTGGCGCTTGCCAATGTGCTCACCGAAACTACTCCTGGCAAATTCAAAGCCAAGAAGCAAAAGAAACAACTCAATTATTCAATTGGTACATTCTGCCGCCGTAGTAACGGAAAAAATTCTGTTATCCTCGACGACGACACCGATCGAGAAGGTATCTTTGTTGCCGAACGCAACTCTATGCATGCACTCAATGGCGATAAGGTGGAAGTACATGTCAGCGCACGACGCGGCGACCACGAACCCGAAGCTATCGTTACACGCATAATCGAACACAAGGAACAAGTGTTTGTAGGTACGCTGAAAATCGACCGCTATTTTGCACACCTCATCACCGATAGCAAGTTCCTTGCCACCGACATCGTAATTCCACTCGACATGGTAGGCGATGCTAAGGCTGGCGACAAGGTTACTGCTCGCATCGTGGAATGGCACGAGGACACCAACACTCCTATCGGCGAAATAGTTGATGTATTGGGACAAACTGGCGACAACAACGCCGAAATACATGCTATTTTGGCTGAATATGGTTTGCCTTATCGCTACCCAGAAGAAGTAGAAAAGGCTGCCGACGAAATCGACGACCGCATCACTCCCGAAATCATTGCACAACGCAAGGACTTCCGCAACATCACCACCTTCACCATCGACCCTAAAGACGCAAAGGACTTTGACGACGCGCTATCAATACGCCGCCTCGACAACGGACACTGGGAATTGGGCGTGCACATTGCCGATGTAACTCACTATGTTACACCTGGTTCTATCATCGACAAGGAAGCTCAAAATCGTGCTACTTCAATCTACCTTGTCGACCGCACTATCCCTATGTTGCCCGAGCGCTTGTGTAACCAAATATGCTCGCTTCGTCCTCACGAAGAAAAACTTGCCTATGCATGTATTCTCGAAATGGACGACAATGCCAATGTGCTCAACTACGACATTTGCCACACTGTGATCAATAGCGACCGCCGTTTCACCTACGAAGAGGCTCAAACCATTATCGAGACTGGCGAAGGCGAATATAAAGACGAAATTCTCACACTCGACCGCTTGGCGAAGGCTCTTCGCAAAGCTCGCTACGAAAATGGCTCGGTTGACTTCGATCGCACCGAAGTGCGCTTCGATATCGACGAAACTGGTCGTCCAGTGAGCGTATATTTCAAGCGTTCACAAGATGCCAACAAGCTTATCGAAGAATTCATGCTACTTGCCAACAAGAAAGTGGCTGAATTTGTGGGCAAACCTGTGGGCAAGAAGAAACCTAAACCATTCGTGTACCGCATTCACGACACGCCTGACCAAAATAAGATGGGCAACCTTATGGAAATAGCTCACCGATTTGGTTATAAGTTGAAAATGAATAACAATTCTAACGAGTCGAACCAATCGCTCAACAAGATGCTCAAGGAGGTGAAGAATCGCCCCGAAGAAAATCTACTTTCAACTCTTGCTATTCGTTCGATGGCTAAGGCTGTGTACACTACTACCAACATCGGACACTATGGTCTTGCGTTCGACTACTACACTCACTTCACATCGCCTATCCGTCGTTATCCCGACATGATGGTACACCGATTGCTCGACCGTTACATCGCTGGTGGACGCGCTGCCAACGAGGCTAAGCTCGAAGACGAATGCGAACACTCAAGCAGCATGGAACAACTTGCTTCGAATGCCGAACGAGCTTCAATCAAGTACAAACAAGTGGAATATCTTGGCGAACGACTTGGAAAAGTGTACGACGGTGTTATTTCGGGCGTAACCGAATGGGGATTCTATGTAGAACTTGACGAAAATAAGTGCGAAGGACTTGTTCCTATCCGCGACCTCGAAGGCGACTACTACGAACTCGACGAAAAGAACTATTGTTTGATAGGCCGTCACACCAACAAGCGCTACCAACTTGGCGACAAAGTAACTATCCAAATTGCTCGTGCCGATCTCACCAAGAAACAGCTCGACTTCGTACTTGTCGACGAAGACAATCCTGCTGGCACTCACAAGATTGACAAAGCACCTATCACCGAATCACGCTCAAAATTGCTCCAAAAACAAGACAAGAGCCAATCGGCTCGCGGTAAAGCACGCGAAAGAGCCGACCGCCGTCGTGAACGAAGCGAAAAACGCGACAGCAAACGAGGTGGCAAGCGCAAAGACAAGAAATCAAGCAAGAAAGAAAAAGCTAAGTCTAAATCAAAGCGCAAGAAATAAATTCAATTAAAACTCGGTGACTCATCTCACCGAGTTTTTTTGTTACAATTCCCCATTACACCAAACCACTCACCGCTATAAAGTCGTAAAAATGTTGGAAAATTTGTAAACAATCCTTAACTTTGCATCGCAATTATTACTTAGTAATAATAATCGTTCAAGACCTTCATTCAAGGTAAAAAAGATTGTATTCAAAGGTTTAATATTTTAAGTATATGAATTTCAGCGGAAAAGTTGAATTTAAGCCCAAAGCGTTCAGCGAATTAAAGAATTATTCATGGGCTAAATTTCGCGGCGACCTCATCGCCGGAATTGTAGTAGGTATTGTTGCCCTACCATTAGCAATTGCTTTCGGTATCGCAAGTGGTGTTACTCCATCAGTAGGTCTTATCACAGCCATCATTGGTGGTTTCCTTGTATCGGCGCTCGGAGGTAATAGCGTACAGATTGGTGGCCCTACTGGCGCATTCATCGTTATCGTTTACAACATTATTCAGCTCTATGGCCTACAAGGACTTGCTATTGCCACATTCTTGGCAGGGCTTATCCTTATCCTATTGGGTGTGTTTAAGTTAGGTACTATCATCAAGTTCATACCTTACCCTATCGTAGTAGGTTTCACAAGCGGTATTGCGCTTACAATCTTTTCTACTCAGATTGTTGACCTATTCGGTCTTGAAATTGACAAAGTGCCAGGCGACTTCATAGGCAAATGGGCTGTATATTTCCAACATTTCGATACAGTTAGCTTCCCAACACTCATTGTGGGACTTCTAACAATCCTTATCATCGCAGTCACTCCTTATGTATCAAAGAAACTTCCAGGAGCACTTATCGCTATCATCGTGATGACAGTGGCAGTGTATTTAGCTAAGACATTCTTCGGTCTAACAGGTATCGAAACTATCGGCGATCGCTTCGGTAATCTACCAGCCGAAATCCCTACTCCTCACTGGCTCGGCATCAACATGACTACAATCAATGTGCTATTGCCATCGGCATTCACTATCGCTATTCTTGGTGCTATCGAATCGCTTCTATCGGCTACAGTTGCCGACGGTGCTACAGGCAATCGCACACGCAACAACACCGAACTTATAGGTCAAGGTGTGGCTAATGTTGTTGTGCCATTCTTCGGTGGTATTCCTGTTACTGGTGCCATTGCCCGCACAATGACCAACATCACCAACGGTGGACGCACTCCAGTGGCTGGTATCGTTCATGCAGTGGTGCTATTGCTTATCTTCTTGTTCCTTATGCCTCTTATCAACTATGTACCTATGGCATGTCTTGCTGGTGTACTTGTTATGGTGGCTTACAATATGAGTGGATGGCGCACAGTCGTAGGTATTTTCCAAAATCCTAAGTCAGACATCGCCGTACTTATCGTAACATTCATCTTGACTGTTGTTTTCGACCTTACAATCGCTATCGAAATCGGTCTTCTTCTTGCTTTGTTGCTATTCCTTCGCCGTGTGATGGAAAACACTCAAATCAAGGTGTTCAGCGACCAAATCGACCTTGCCGAAGGTACCGAAAACACTACTCACGAAATCTTGCATGTGAACCATGGCGTAGAAATCTACGAAATCGATGGTCCTTTCTTCTTCGGTGTTGCTAATAAGTTTGAGGACTTGATGCGTGCTATGGGCGAAAAGCCACAAGTGAGAATCATTCGCATGCGTCGCGTACCATTTATCGACTCAACTGGTATCCACAACCTCGAAACGCTTATCAACGCATCTAAGAACGACGGTATCCATGTGGTTCTATCGGGTGTCGTTCCAAGCGTGAAGGATGTATTGTTGCACGCACACATCGACCGCCTAATCGGCGAAGATCACATCTGCGACAACATCACCGAAGCAGTCACACTTGCAAACTCAATCGCAGTAGAATAAAACAAATTCTATAAAAACGAAACGGAATGAGCAGTAAATGTTCATTCCGTTTTTTTATATCCTTACGGTCTCTAAAGTCCTTAACGGCTTTCTTATCCCAGCACTACATCAAGGACCATCATAAGGGTGAAGCCGAGGGCGAAACCGATGGTGCTAATGTTGGTGTGTTCGCCTTGCGATGCTTCGGGTATCAATTCCTCGATCACCACATATATCATGGCTCCAGCGGCAAATGCGAGCAGATAAGGTAGCACCCAACTCACCATCGACGCAAGCAGTATCACTATCACTGCCCCAACTGGCTCAACAAGACCTGTGAGCGCACCTATGCCAAACGATTTCCATTTATTGCGATTCTCGGCGTATAGAGGCATCGACACGATAGCTCCTTCAGGTATATTCTGAATAGCGATACCGAGCGATAAAGCAAGCGCTGCACTCAGCGTAACTTCGCCTCCCGACGCAAGTGTACCAGCATACACCACACCCACTGCCATTCCTTCGGGCAGATTGTGCAACGCAACGGCAAAGGTGAGCATCGCTGTGCGCGACAACTTAAATCTCGGTCCTTCGGGCGACTTACTTCCAAAATGCAAGTGTGGAGTTACCATATCAAGCACAAGCAAAAAGCCTATACCGAGCAAGAAGCCCACTGCAGCCGGCACCACGCGCATCAAGCCGTCGTCGCCAGTCATATCCATACTCGGAATTATCAACGACCACACCGACGCAGCTATCATCACGCCCGACGCAAAACCGAGCAATGCTTTCTCCACATAAGTGGGTATCTTGTCCTTGATGAAGAACACAAACGCTGCTCCTATCGCTGTGCCAAGCACTGGCAATCCAAGTCCAAATATCAATTCTCTCATATCGAATAGTCTAATCTCGTTATTTATACAACAAAATTAACAAACTATCGGTTGAAAACAAAAAAAAGCTCGATAACATTTAGCAATCGAGCAATATTTATCATCAATTCATGCCTATTTCAATGCGCTAACTGCACATATCGCCACAAGCAGAACAGATAGACACACATAATACATCGCACGGCGCAATTTCTTCTTACTATCCTCTTCATTTTTAGCGAGTAGCACGCCCTTGACACTCAAACCCACGGCTATCAACCCAAATACCAATGCAATCCAAGTCAACGCCACTGGCCACGCCATCAATCGTGTGAGCCCCTCCAACACATATCCAAAAAGGACAAAATCTGATGCCAAACTAATTTTCTTTTCCATACATTTTTGTTGTTAAAAGGTTATTATTTAAGTTTTCCGATATCACAAATATACACATTTTTCACTTTTCAACAAAGAAAAAGTCCTGCAAAGATAAACCTTGCAGGACCTAATTTTATGCTAATGTTCTGAGATTAGTCAGAAACCTTTGCACAAAGGAATTCGCGGTTCAAACGAGCGATGTTGCTTAGCTTGATGTTCTTAGGACATTCAGCAGCACAAGCACCAGTGTTTGTACAGTTACCGAAACCAAGTTCGTCCATCTTAGCCACCATAGCCTTAACGCGAGCCTTAGCTTCAACTTGACCTTGAGGAAGAAGAGCGAATTGGCTCACCTTAGCCGATACGAACAACATAGCTGAACCGTTCTTACATGCAGCAACACAAGCACCACAACCGATACAAGAAGCTGAGTCCATAGCTTCGTCAGCAGCTACCTTAGAGATAGGAAGTGCGTTAGCATCTTGAGCACCACCACAGTTGAATGATACATAACCACCAGCTTGTTGGATCTTATCGAATGCATTACGGTCAACAATCAAGTCCTTGATTACAGGGAATGCAGCCGAACGCCAAGGTTCTACAGTGATAGTTTCACCTGGAACGAAACGACGCATATAAAGCTGACAAGTAGTAGCACCTGTTGCAGGACCGTGTGGGTGTCCGTTTACATAAAGTGAACACATACCACAGATACCTTCACGACAGTCGTGGTCGAACGCTACTGGTTCTTCACCCTTTTCTACAAGCGTTTCGTTAAGAATGTCCAATGTTTCAAGGAAAGAAGTATCAGGAGTTGACTCCACTTCATAAGTCACGAAACATCCTTGCGCTTTAGGATTGGCTTGACGCCAAACTTTCAATATATATTTTGCCATTTTTAATCCTTTCCTTAATTATTATGCTTTATAATTACGAGTTTGAACCTTGATAGCTTCGTATTCAAGAGGTTCCTTGATTAGAGTAGGAGCTGCGTTGTCGTCGCCAGCGTAATCCCAACAAGCTACATAGAAGTAGTTTTCGTCGTCGCGCTTAGCTTCACCTTCCTCAGTTTGATATTCTTCACGGAAGTGACCACCACAACTTTCGTTACGGTTAAGAGCATCGTAAGCTACAAGT